>NZ_SPLL01000010.1:0-14962 GCF_004959845.1 Neptunomonas sp. XY-337
GTATTATAGAGACCTCCCTTCTGCCGTCAACACTTATTTCAACTTTTTAATAAAAAACTCAAAAAAACGTCAAAACCGGTTAAAAAACACACAAAACCATTTAAAACCGAACAAAAAACAATCAACACAGATACAAAAAAACGCCCCAGAGGGGCGTTTAGGTATTAGTGTAAGAAGCTTAATCGCCTAATTTAACGATACAGTGCTTCTTCTTACCAACTTTGACGATAAAGTAATTATCAAACTGTGCGTTATCTCGGGTAAAGGTCTCTTTCACTTTAAAGTTATCATCTAGACCCAACGCAACACCATTGACGACGACAGCACCCCGCTGCAGCGCGTCTTTAATCTGCTTGCCTGTGCCCAAGTCAAAAGCAGATAACAGACTAGTGATCGGCTGTTCAAACTGTTCCGCTTCGTTTAATAGGAAGCAGGGAAGACCATCTTGAGCGATCTGCTCATAATCGTTCTGTGACAAACTCGTCGCATCGCCAGAGAACAACGCATCGGTAATACGCTGAGCTGCAGCAAGACCTTCTTCGCCATGTACGAGTCGTGTCACTTCGCGAGCCAAGACAGCCTGCGCTTCAGGACGCCCTGCCCGTTCTGCGTCCGCTTTTTCGAGCTCATCAATTTCTTCAACAGATAGGAACGTAAAGTACTTAAGGAAACGGTAAACATCCGCATCTGCCGTTTGTAGCCAGAACTGGTAGAACGCGTAAGGCGATGTTTTGTTTGCCGACAACCAAATAGTGCCCGACTCAGTTTTACCAAATTTAGTGCCGTCTGATTTGGTAATCAGTGGCAGAGTAAGACCAAACACGCGATTACCGTTAACACGGCGCGTTAGCTCTGTACCACCGGTGATATTTCCCCACTGATCAGAACCACCGATTTGTAATGTGCAGTTGTGCGAGCTGTTCAGCACTTGGAAGTCATACGATTGCAGAATGGAGTAAGTAAACTCAGTAAAGGAGATTCCTTCACCTTCACGATTAATACGTTGCTTAACTGACTCTCGCGCAATCATTTGGTTAACAGAGAAATGCTTACCTACATCGCGTAAGAACGTCAGAATATCCATACCGCGAGTCCAATCGAGGTTGTTAACCACCTCTGCACTATTAGCTCCGCAATCGAAGTCGATAAAAGCACTCACCTGGGCGCGTAGTTTTTCGACCCAGCCTGCAACGGTTTCATCATCATTGAGCTTACGCTCTTGCGCTTTGAAAGATGGATCACCGATTAAGCCTGTAGCACCACCTACCAATGCTAGTGGTTTGTGACCGTAACGCTGAAAGCGCTGTAGCGCCAATAACGGTACCAGACTACCAATATGCAAGCTGTCGGCGGTAGGGTCGAAGCCACAATAGAGGGTTACACTGCCTTCATTGAGGTGCTGCTCCAACTCCGCTTCGCTAGTCATTTGTGCAACTAGGCCACGTGCTTTTAAATCCTCTAACAGTGTTAACTTACTCATTTAAGTCTCATACCTTTTAATTCATGTCATGGTTAATAAACGCCGCTATTCTAAACGCGGCGCGCGTATTGAACAAATATTCAACGAATATGTCTATCTTCTCCTTGAATAGCCGATAACCATGACGTATTTGTGTATATTTACGAAATCGTTTCATTTGTTAATTAAAAATCGACATTAGGGTCTACTGATGCCGTCATTGAAAAACTTATTACCGCGCCACCGCTTTCCTTCGGTACATATCGCCGCTATCGCTATTTGCAGTACGATCATCGCTATTACTCTGCTGCTACTGCCTACCGAATCCGTTGAAGCCAAGAAAGCGCAAATACCACTCGAGCTGCCCGCAGCAGAGACTGTGATTGCAGCACCAACGTCACCGACCAGTGCAAGCCAACCTACCACAGCACAACCTGTTGCGGTTGAGCCTCCCGTATTGGCTGAAGAGCCAGTGGTTGAAGAGAATTGGGTTTCCTATCTAGTTGAGAAGAATGACAACCTAACGTCGCTCTTCAAACGGGCAGGTCTCACCGCAACCGATGTTTACTACGTAGCGAAGGCCACTGAAGAGGGCAAAGAGCTCAACCGCCTATACCCTGGCGAAACACTGAGCTTTCTGATTGAAGGCGGCGAACTGCAGAAGGTGCGTTATGAAGTCAACGCATTGAAAACGATATTTGTAGAGCGCCAACCCGCCAGCAACACTTACTCCGTCCGTCTACAAGAGCGCACGCCGGTTAGCCAGCAGCGTTTTGTTGAAGGGACTATCGAAAACTCTCTGTTTTTAGATGCCGAAGCCGCGGGCCTATCCGCAAATATGATTATGAAGTTCGCAGCCATTTACGGCTGGGATCTCGATTTCTCGCAGGATTTACGTAAAGGCGACCAATTCCGAGTGCTATATAACGAGCAATATCTGGATGGTAAGAAAATCAACGACGGCCATATTGTTGCCGCACAGTTTATCAACAAGGATCAAACCTATACTGCGATTCGTTACACCGATGCTGAAGGCAACAGCAGCTACTTCACACCAGAGGGCCAGAGTATGCGTAAAGCTTTTTTACGTATGCCCGTCGATTTTGCACGCATCAGTTCGCACTTTAATTTATCGCGCCGCCACCCAGTCTTAAACAAAATCCGCGCTCATAAAGGTGTTGATTATGCAGCACGCACCGGCACCCCCATCAAAGCGTCAGGAGATGGCAAGGTGATCTTTCGCGGCAAGAAGGGTGGCTACGGCAATGTGATCATTTTGAAGCACGGTGGCAATATCACCACGCTCTACGCGCACATGTCTAAGTTCCGCAGCAAAGTAAAACAAGGCAGCTGGGTTAAGCAAGGGCAGGTTATCGGCTATGTGGGTAAAACGGGCTTAGCAACGGGACCTCACCTGCACTATGAGTTTCGCGTCAACGGTGTACATAAAAATCCGATGAAGGTTAAATTCCCGCACGCTCAGCCCGTTCCAAAAGATGAGCAAGCACGATTCCAAACCGCAGCCGCTCACGTATTGCAGCAGTTAAATACATTCGCAGCGACTCAATACGCGCAGGCAGGCAATAACTGATGACAGCCATCCAACGTTATATTGGTGTTATGTCCGGGACGAGCTTAGATGGTATCGATGTCGCTGTTGCAGAGATTGATGAAGATCACTTTCGCTTAGTCGCTGGCGAGGCCTACCCTATTCCAGCGAAACTACGCGAGCAGATCCTCGCACTGACCCAGCCAAGCGACAACGAGATCGACAGGTTAGGCGAGCTTGATACAGCCCTCGGAGAGCTCTTTGCCGAGTGCGTCAGCACCTTTATACGCACTCACCAGCTTAAAGCCAGTGATATCCATGCGATTGGCAGTCATGGGCAGACCATTCGCCACCGTCCAGAGCGTGGTTTTACATTACAAATCGGCGACCCAAACATCATTGCCGCACGCACAAATATCACCACCGTAGCTGATTTTCGCCGGCGCGACCTCTGCTTTGGAGGACAAGGCGCCCCGCTCGTACCTGCGTTTCATCAAGCACTGTTCACATCAAACAAGCGCTCACGCATCATTCTGAATATCGGCGGCATGGCCAACATTACGCTACTGTCACCTCACATAGACAGTAACCTTACTGGCTATGATACGGGGCCTGGCAATGTGCTTCTGGATGCTTGGATAACCCACAGTAAACAACTTAGCTTTGACTCATCGGGCCAGTGGGCAGCAAGTGGCAGCGTCGATAAAGATCTGCTCACGCTGCTGCTTAGCACTGAGTATTTCCAGCAACCACCGCCAAAAAGCACCGGCCGCGAATTATTCCACCTAGATTGGTTACTCAAGAGGCTTGAAACCTATGGCCAGCCCGTTGCCCCCGCTGATGTACAAGCAACACTGGCAGAACTCACCGCGATCACTATTGCACACGAAGTGGCGCGCCATAACCTCGATGAGGTTGAGCTATATGTTTGTGGTGGAGGCGCACATAACACGCATCTTATGTCACGGTTAGAAGCGCACATTCAACCTCGCCTTATCGAAGATACCCACGCACTGGGCTTATCACCAGACTGGGTCGAAGCAGCCGCGTTCGCGTGGCTGGCTTATCGCAACTTACAGCAATTAAGTGGCAACTGCCCTGCGGTGACAGGCGCATCGCAAGCTACGCTGCTAGGGGGGGTCTACCCCGCTTTTCGCTGACGTAATTGATAGAGGGAAACTAGGAGACATAAAAAAGGCAGCTTAATAGGCTGCCTTTTTCGATCAGATTGAGAATGACGAGCCGCAACCACAGGTGGTCGTTGCGTTGGGGTTGTTAATTTTGAACTGAGAGCCTTGCAGCCCTTCCGTGTAATCAACCTCCGCGCCTTCAAGATACTGGTAGCTCATAGGATCCACCAGCATCGTTACGCCCATATTCTCGATCTGCGTATCGTCCTCTGCTGCGGCCTCATCAAAAGTAAAGCCGTAAGAGAATCCCGCACATCCACCGCCTGTGATAAACACACGCAGCTTCAGTTGATCGTTTTCCTCTTCCTCAATTAGGCTTTTTACTTTTGTCGCAGCTGCATCGGTAAAGACCATAGATCCAGACATAGTTTACTCGTACCTAAATTAACTTTGGTTACCTATTGTAATTAACCGAGTAGTTTAGTCAAGTTTAAGGCATCATGCCCGTATGGGATAAACCAGCATCTTCAGGCAGATCAAACATAATGTTCATATTCTGAATCGCCTGCCCCGCAGCCCCCTTAACGAGATTATCGATCACAGAAAGCACCACCACCGTATCATCGTTTTGCGGGCGGAATACACTGATCCGACACATGTTTGCTCCTTTAACGCTGCGCGTTTCAGGGTGACTGCCCGCTGGCATCACATCAACGAACGGCTCATCCGCATAACGCGATTCATAAAGCGCTTGCAAACCATCCACTGGATCTTTCAACGTAGCGTACAGCGTTGCGTGGATACCACGGATCATCGGGGTGAGATGGGGCACGAAAGTCAATCCAACCGGACGATCTGCCGCTAGGCTCAAACCCTGACGGATCTCTGGCAAGTGACGGTGGCCACCAGCTGCGTAGGCTTTCATACTCTCGCTGGTTTCACAAAGCAGCGAACCAACCGATGCACCGCGCCCAGCACCACTAACACCAGACTTACAGTCAGCAATCAAACGGCGGTGATCGACCAAGTTATTCTCAAGCAGCGGTAAAAAGCCCAATTGTGCAGCCGTCGGGTAGCAACCCGGGCACGCAATCAACTGTGCCTGTTTGATCTGTTCACGGTTGACCTCTGGAAGACCATACACCGCCATCTCAACGAGATCTGGGCACGTGTGTTCAAGCTTGTACCACTGTGACCATAGCTCTACATCTTTAATACGGAAGTCCGCACCAAGATCGATAATTCGCACACCACGCTTAACCAGCTCAGGCGCCATGCTCATCGCAACACCATGAGGCGTTGCAAAGTAAACAACATCACAGGCGGCCAGTGCTTCCGTGTCAGGCACCGTGAAAGCGAGGTCGTAGTGTCGTCGCAGGTTCGGGAACATATCAGCAACTTTTACACCTGCTTCAGAGCGAGAGGTAATAACGCTCACCTCAACATCAGGATGATTTGCTAACAGGCGTAACAGCTCAACGCCGGTATAACCTGTACCACCTACAATACCTACTTTAATCACTTGGACCTCTCATCGGGCTACAAAAACTGATAACGTAGGGCACGCACAAGCGCGAGCCTACGCCCTTATAATAGCGAGCAGGCCGAGCAAAGACTATCCGCAGTTGGTTATAGATTTTGATGATTAAGCAGCAACTGACCCTACAACACTTTCGCGAGCGCCTATCGCATTTCGATGCTTTGCCTCAGCTGGTGATTCTTGGCCTAGCTTCCGGTGTCATCACCGGCCTACTGATGGTACTTTTTCGGCTCGCCGTTGAGCTCCCCCTGAGCGCATGGCTCGCGAACCCCGAGAATTTCGAAGAGCTTACCGTTCTGGAACGCCTAACTTGGCCGCTGATAGGCAGTGCGGTGCTTATCGCGATCTACTTAACGTGGCCCAGAATTGCCCGCCAAGTGGGGATGGCTAACCTGCTGCAGCGCATGGCTTACCACCAAGGCTATATCCCTTTTAGCAGCTTAGTTATGCAGTTCGTGACCGCATCAGTTGCATTGATCAGTGGCCACTCTGTCGGGCGGGAAGGCCCGGCTGTCTTCTTAGGTGCGGCGGGTAGTAGCTGGTTAGGGCAGCAACTTAAAGTGCCCAATAACTCCATTCGCTTATTGATCGGCTGCGGCACGGCAGCGGCAATATCCGCCGCCTTCCACACTCCTTTAGCGGGCGTTATCTTCGCAATGGAAGTTATTCTGCTCGAATATACGCTCATTGGTTTCACACCGGTTATCGTGTCTGCCGTGGCAGCTGATCTGCTGATGCGCACCACGCTGGGTTATCACGATGCCTTTGATGTTCCACCCTTTACGATCAACTCACTCGCTGAGCTGCCGTGGGTGATGTTGCTTGGCGTGACTGTCGGGGTATGTGCCGCAGCGTTTAGCCACCTTATGCTGCAAACAGTACGCCTTTCTCAAACACCTGTGTGGTTGCGCTTCTCTTTGGCGGGCTTAATTACTGGCACGGTGGCGTGTTTCTATCCGCAGATCATGGGCGTCGGCTACGATACCATTGGCGAAACACTCGCAGGCTCATTGGAACTGCAGCTACTCGTGGGGCTGCTGCTCGCAAAGCTCATTGTCACCCCCATCATATTAGGCCTGGGTATTCCCGCAGGTCTTATTGGCCCCACGCTGTTTATCGGTGCATTAATCGGCTCTATTTTTGGCCAAGTGGGAACACATTTGGCCGATAGCAACGTCTCCCACATTGGCCTTTACGCCATGTTGGGTATGGGCGCGATGATGGCTGCGGTGCTCAATGCACCGCTCGCCGCACTCGTCGCGCTACTTGAGCTAACCGGTAATCCAAACATTATTTTCCCAGGCATGATCGCAATCGTGATCAGCAACCTCACTGTGCGCTACTTCTTCAACTTGCCCTCTATTTTCTTATCCTCTTTACAAGCTCAAGGGCTCGACTATCGCCAAGAGCCTCTCGCTCAGGCTTTATCGCGCGCCGCAGTCGGTAGTCTGATGGAGCGAAACTTCGTTTCAACGCCCTCATCACTACAGGCATCCACCGCCAGCCAGCTACTATCAGAGCAGCCCGTGTGGATCTTAGTTGATGAAAACAGCGATACACCAAGCTTTGTGATGCCCCCGAAAGAACTGCAAGACTACTTGGCACGTAAAGAGGAAAAGCAGACGATTGATCTATTGGAGATGCCAGCTGAACGATTTGATGTCACCACTATCAGCTTTCGTGCCACACTGCACGAAGCACTACAGATGATGAACGAACGCCAAGTCAGCTTGCTCTGCGTACAGAGCAATCAAGGAGATATTCTCGGTATGCTGACACGATCACAGATTGAATATTATTACACGCATAAACAAACACCATGACACAACTATATGGCCTCTATGGCATTACCGATAGCGAACTGTTACCCAACGATGAAACGCTATTAGACAGCGTACAAAAAGCGCTAGAAGGCGGTATGCGTATTCTGCAATATCGCGACAAATCATCCGACTCTACACGCCGCCTGCGCCAAGCTAAGGCGCTGGTCGCACTCTGCCACCAGCATAACGCCGTTTTACTCATCAACGATGATATAGAGCTCGCCAAGCTAAGTGGAGCTGATGGCGTGCACCTGGGGCAAGGCGACGGTTCTCCAAGCCAAGCGCGTGCCGCTCTTGGCGCTCAAGCCATCATTGGCGTCACCTGCCACGACCAACTGGAGCTTGCTCAAGAAGCCGCGGCTCAAGGGGCTGATTATGTGGCATTTGGCGCATTCTTCCCCTCTAAAACAAAACCCAATGCCAAGCCTGCACCTCTGGAGTTACTGCACACAGCTCAACAAGAGATCAACGCGCCAGTGGTGGCGATTGGGGGAATTACTGTGGATAATGCCCACCAAGTAATCGATGCAGGTGCGCAGATGATTGCGGTGGTACATGCGCTCTTTGCAGCCGCCGATATCACCGCCCAAGCACGCGCATTTAATCAGACTTTCAACCGGATTGAAGATTAAGGTTATTCTATGTCACGTTCAGCAGATCTATTCCAAGCAGCCCAAGAGCATATTCCAGGCGGCGTAAACTCGCCGGTTCGCGCATTTAAAGGGGTCGGTGGTACACCCGTATTCTTTAAGCGCGGCCAAGGCGCATACCTCTACGACGAAGATGACAACGAATATATCGACTACGTGGGTTCGTGGGGGCCAATGATTCTGGGTCATGCTCAGGAAGACGTACTGAATGCCGTACGTAGTATGCTCGACAACGGCTTAGGCTTCGGTGCCCCAACGGCGATTGAAACCGAGATGGCTAACAAAGTGTGCGAGCTCATGCCTTCCATCGAGATGGTGCGCATGGTGAGCTCAGGCACAGAAGCAACGATGAGCGCTATCCGCCTAGCGCGCGGTTTTACCGGGCGTGACAAAATCATCAAATTCGAAGGCTGCTACCACGGCCACTCAGACTCACTGCTCGTCAAAGCAGGCTCTGGCATGTTGACTCTGGGCGAGCCCAGCTCACCGGGTGTACCGGCATCCCTAGCCGAGCATACCATCACGCTGACCTACAATGATGTTGACAATGTCCGCCAAACCTTCGCTGAGCTTGGTGACCAAATCGCCTGCATCATCGTGGAGCCAGTCGCTGGCAACATGAACTGCATCCCGCCCCAGCCTGGTTTCCTAGAATGCTTGCGCGAAGTCTGTGACGAGCATGGCAGTGTACTGATTTTCGATGAGGTTATGACGGGCTTCCGCGTTGCTTTGGGCGGTGCTCAAGCTCACTTCAACGTTAAACCAGACCTCACAACACTGGGTAAAGTGATCGGTGGTGGTTTACCTGTTGGTGCGTTTGGTGGACGCCGCGACATCATGTCTCACATCGCGCCACTCGGCCCGGTTTACCAAGCGGGCACCTTATCGGGCAATCCTCTGTCGATGAGTGCAGGTTTGGCAATGCTGAATGCGCTAGATGCTGACCGTAGCATTCACGAGCAACTTTCAGCGAAAACAGAGCTACTGACTCAAGGTTTGGAAGCGAAGGCGCTCAAGCATGGTATTCCTTTCACCACCACGGCGGTGGGCGGTATGTTTGGCCTCTTCTTCACTGATCAAGCGGACGTGACAACCTTCGCTGAGGCGACCGCGTGCGATACAGAACGCTTCGCGGCGTTCTTCCAAGGCATGCTAAAAGAGGGCGTTTATCTGGCACCGTCTGCGTATGAGGCAGGCTTTATGTCTGCAGCAACGTCAGAAGCGGACATCGATCGTACGATTGACGCAGCAGATCGCGTATTCGCAACGTTAAAGTAACGATCTCACGATGCTAACGGTACTTCACCTAAGCGTAATTTTGGGCTGCATCGTGTGTTCAGCCCTGCTCTTTCGACAGCCTGAAAAGCTCAATGAGCAGAGCAAAACGCTCGCATCGCTGATTTTGATGGCGGTGGCGTTTATTGCTGCCGCCGAGGTGGGGCAATTGACGCTTACGAACAGCTCGCAAGACGCCCAAACCATGCAGCGTTTACTGAGCAATCTAGCGACCTACATCAGCACACCGTTAATGGCGTCGCTTTTGTTTGCAGCAAGCTTTGGCTATCACTTCTCTCGCCGAGGCTGGGGGCGCTGGGTACTGGCGTTGTTTGCGATGTTCGAGCTGATGCGTCGAATGGAGCTCGGCGTAAGTTACTCGGTGGTACTGGGTGCGCTCACGGTTGCGGCGCTGGTCATTGCGTTTGTGCGCTTTAGTAGCCCAAGCGTGCGTACAGCGGGCTTAATCACCGCAGGCTGCTGGGGTGTCTCTATGCTGGTCGCTGGGCCTTATCCTGTTTGGCAGGGCTTGCAGAGCGAACCGTTGCGGCTCACCAGTTTTGCGGCGGGCCTTATCGCCTTCGGTATAGCCACCGGCCAAGTGATCCGGCTCCAACAAGCAGAGACAAAAAAAGAGGCCGATTAGGGCCTCTTTTTCGTTACTTCGCGTTACTTATAACGCTTTGCCACCGCATCCGCTTTGTTGGCACCCTCTAAATCACCCGCATCGCTGCGAATTGATGCCACCAGCTTCCAAAGGCGGTACAGCTGCTGGTTTTGTCCCGCCGCCGTTGCGACACCTTTCAACGCTACCTGTTCCGCTTGCAAGAACTCACCTAAGCGGCGGTGTGTATCCGCCAAGAAGTAGTAAACCGCTGGGTCATCAGGCGAGATACGCTGTGCTCGCGACAAACTCGTTTGGGCATTCCGTAACTGCCCGTTGCGCGTTTGGGTTTTCGCCGTATCCAGCAGCGCCACAACCGCTGGGTTTTGCTTGCGTACAACTTGCGTTGGAGCAACAGGTACGGGGTTCTTGGTACGCTGCTCCTGTTGGACATCTTCACGCTGTGAGCGAATCACAGGAGATGGCCCAACCGGCGTAACCTTGACGCCTAAGGAGGGGTCAGCAGGTGTAACGACACTGTTATTCTCTGGCAGCGGCTTTGAAACCGTTGAGCGGTCTTCTACCGCTGGCTGATAAACCGATTGTGTGGAACAGCCCGCCAGTAAGATAACAAGGCTCAATGTTGATAGATTAAAAAAGGACTTCACGCGCTCTATTACTCCTGCCTAAACCATTGCCGAAACCAATCCAGTGGCTCACTGGCCTTATTCTCTACAGGTTCCAGTCCGCAATCAACTCGATATTCAGGGCGATCCCCCCGCTTAAACGGCACTTGAATCGCACCTTGGCAGCGCTCATCCGACAAATAACCCGTTTCATCATCCACCCAAAGGTAGTCAATTCCCTCTGGAGCTGGTGCTAAGAAGGGCGTAGGCTTTTCAGCTTTCATAAACGCGGTCCAAACCCTTAACGCGCCACCAGAGCCAGTAAAAGGTAGCGGCTTGTTATCATCCCTCCCGAGCCAAACAACGGCTAGGCGGTTGCCTGTGAAACCGGCAAACCAGCTATCCCGCTGATCATTCGAAGTACCCGTTTTGCCCGCCGCATTCAACGAACTCGGCAGTTGCGAGTACATATATCGTGCCGTGCCTTCACGTGCGACCTCTTGCATCGCATATTGCAGCAGATGAATATCTTCACCCGGCACCGTTTGCTGCACTTGGAATGGGTATCGGGAGAGCTCTTGCCCGTAGCTGTCCGTCACCATACGGATAACTCGCAGCGGCATTTGGAAACCATTCGCAGCGATCGTCTGGTACATTCCCGCCACCTCAACAGGAGACATCCCCTGCGCGCCTAGCAGCAAGGAGGGATAAGGATCAATCGGCCTATCAACCCCTAGATCGCGTAGCGTATCAATCACTGAATCCAGCCCGATGTCGAGCCCTAAGCTTGCGGTAGAAAGGTTATAGGACTTAGCCAGCGCTCGATGCAACGGCACTGCCCCATGCGCTTTACGATCAAAGTTTTGCGGCTCCCACACTTGACCGTTTGCCATCTCAACCCGCAATGCCTCGTCTTGCAGCGGCGACACCAAAGAGTAGCCCCGCTGAAGTGCAGCAAGGTAAACCGCCGGTTTTACCAACGAACCGATGGGGCGCACAGCGTCAACGGCACGGTTAAACCCTTCGTAACGAGTACTGCGCCCACCAATAATACTGAGCACTTCGCCAGTTTGTGGGTCAGTCACCACCATACTGCCCTCAAGCGACGTCGCTCTTTTGCCGTAACGCTGTTCAAGCTTTTTCAAGCCAGCAACCATCGCTTTTTCAGCTTTTGCTTGGCTAATGGGGTCAAGGCTTGTGAATACGCGCAGCCCTTCAGAGCGCAGATCCTCCTCGTGGTAGTTCTCTCGCAGTTGGCGTTTCACCACATCGAGATATGCAGGATAAGCCCCTTTTAACAGGCTCTTTTGCTTCACGATCCCTAACGGCGCTTTCACCGCCTGACCGTATTGAGCTGCATCGATATGGCCAGTATCACGCAGTACCCGCAAAACAAGGTCACGGCGCTTTTTAGCGCGTTCTGGGTGGCGACGCGGGTCATAGTAGGAAGGCCCTTTTACAAGACCGGCAAGCAGTGCAGCTTGGTGTAACTTAATCTCTGCCAACGGCTGGCCAAAGAAGTATTGAGAGGCTAAACCAAAGCCGTGAATGGCCCGGTTACCCTCTTGCCCCAGATAAACCTCATTGAGGTAAGCCTCTAGAATTTCATCTTTGCTGTAATGGAAATCCAATAGCACCGCCATCGGCATCTCCATCAACTTACGCGCCAATGTACGATCAGAGGTTAAATAGAAGTTTTTAATGAGCTGCTGGGTTAACGTACTACCGCCCTGCACAAAGCGTTTCGCTTTAATATTGACCCACATCGCACGGGCAATACCCTTCGGCGACACACCAAAATGGGTGTAGTAATCACGGTCTTCTATAGCCACCAAAGCACGTACGAGATCAGCAGGGACATTCTCGATTCTAACGAGATCTCTATCTTCATTATTCTGTGGATAGATGCCCCCGATCAGTACGGGTTCAAGCCGTGCGAGATGCGCTGCACGGCCCCCCTCTTTCATACCAGAGAGCTGCCCCCCAGCGAAACTGAGCTGCAGGTTTCGGCTCGTTTCACTGCCATCGGGAAACTCGAAGCCACGCGTTACCAACCGCGCTCGGGTTTTGGAAAACTCCGCTTGCCCGGGCTCTTTTGCCGAGCGGACAAACTTGTAACCCAACCCTTTAAGTTCTAGCTTCAAGTCTTGAATCGAGAGCTGAGCACCGGGATATAGCTCCAACGGCCTCGCATACACCTTAGCGGGCAGCGCCCAGCGCTTGCCTTCAAATTTTTCTCGTATCTGGGCATCGAGATAAACCAGACCAATCGCCGCCATCACTGCGCCAAGAAAGGAAAGTTTTAGCAGGAATACACCCAAGGCACGCCAGCGGCTGCGCGGCTGGCTCTTTTTACCACGCTTGGTGGTTGTCGCTTTATTAGCAGATGTTCTCTTTTTACTCATCGGGCAAGTATAATCCCTTCACCTTTCGTTAAACACAGTGGACTTCATGCATTCAGAACTGATTGCTGCGCTATCGACTCCGGCGGCCTATGACCATGAGGTGGCCGAGCCAATTCATGTTATCGAGACTCACATCTCTTGGCTTTTCTTGACGGGCGAGTTTGCCTACAAGCTTAAGAAACCCGTTGATTTTGGCTTTCTTAACTTCACCACTCTAGACAGCCGCCGTCATTACTGTGAGGAGGAACTACGGCTTAATCAACGCCTCGCGCCTGATATCTATCATGCGATGATGGCAGTCGTTGGGCCACTCAGTGCGCCACGTATGATACCGGCCGATCAGGTCACCGAAGCAGACGATGTGCTTGAATATGCGGTGCAAATGTACCAGTTTGACGATGAACAACGTCTTGATCGTATCCTGAGTAACAAACGCTTCGAGACGATCTGGATAGATATGCTTGCCGAGCAGATCGCCGATTTTCACCAGCGCGTGCCGCATGTCGCACAAGATAGTCCATGGGGTGAGGCCACAACCATCTGGGAGGTGGCGGGTGACAACTACACCCATATTCCCGAAGCACAACTAACTCCCAACGATTGGCAACAGCTCCAATTGCTATCTCAGCGCGCCGCACAGCAGTTCCGCCAACTGATCCCAACGATTGAACGCCGTAAGCGCGAAGGGCACGTACGCGAGTGCCATGGCGACCTACACTTGGCCAACATAACACTGTTTCATGACACCTTGCGCTTGTTCGACTGCATTGAGTTCAACCTACAATTCCGCTGGATAGACACCATCTGTGATCTCGCGTTCCTTTTGATGGATCTTGAAGTCAAAGGCGAGTACCGCTGGTCTAACCGGTTACTCAACCGCTACCTTGAAATCAGCGGCGATTATCAAGGCTTAGAGGTGCTCAACTTCTATAAATCGTACCGCTCCATGGTGCGCGCAAAAGTTGCCATGTTGGGCGAGCGGCCCAATCTCGCTGAGTTCCGCCGTTACCTCAACTTAACCCAAAGCTACACCCAACAAACCAAGCCAACACTGTTCTTGATGCATGGCGTTTCAGGCAGCGGCAAAAGCCATTTGAGCCAACAGCTGGTCGAGCGGATTGATTGCATCCGTATTCGCTCAGATGTCGAGCGTAAACGGCTGTATCGCGAACTCAGCCATCGCGGCGAATCTCCGCAACTGTACGGCCAAGAGATGAATGCGCGTACTTTCCAATACCTGTTTGAGCTCGCGCGCAGCCTGCTGGCAGCGGGGTACTCTGTGATCGTCGATGCCACCTTTATACGGGCACGCACCCGCCAAAGCTACTTCCAGCTCGCCGAGAACCTGGGGGTACCCGCACGTATTATCAGCTGTGAATGTGAGGAGAAGTTGATCGAAGCCCGCCTACGACGCCGCAGCGCCGAGGGCGTCGATGCATCAGACGCAGATGTCGAGGTGATGCAAGACCAGCTCATTCACGCACAGCCGCTGACCGCACAAGAAGAGCCCTTCTCGTTTCTCATCAACACCGACGATGATGAAGCGGTTAGCCGCTTAGTGAATCAACTGATATCGCAAGGCCTAACCCACCCTTAAGGGGATGTTAGCGAGAAGGTGATCGGCGCCCGCGCCCGCACAAAACCTCGGGTGTGCGGCGTGAAGCGCCACTGCCGGACCGCCTTCATAGCCGCTTGATCGAGCGCTTGTGAACCTGAGCTTTGCTCAATCTCCGCATACTTCACCCGCCCGCCTGGGCCGATGGTGATTAAGACACGCACCTCACCTTCCACCCCGCGACGGCGCGCCATACGTGGATAGCGCGGTTTCACCGGCGGCGCAGCAAAGCGCAATGCTGACCATTCAATATTGATGGGTTGCTCTGCTGTACCACTTAGTTGCG
>NZ_SPLL01000010.1:15060-53394 GCF_004959845.1 Neptunomonas sp. XY-337
CGGTTGCGGTTGCGGTTGCGGTTGCGGTTGCGGTTGCGGTTGCGGTTGCGGTTGCGGTTGCGGTTGCGGTTGCGGTTGCGGTTGCGGTTGCGGTTGCGGTTGCGGTTGCGGTTGCGGTTGCGGTTGCGCAGTGTGTGTGTTCGCGGCGGAATGTGAAGCGTTATTTTCCGCCTGCGCGTTTAAATGCAGCGCAATGGGAGCGGCGCTTGATACTGCCTGCTCGCTGCTCACAAAATCCGCCAGCCAAGTTGCCGCTCCCCAATGAGCAGCACCAGATAGCGCAATAACAGAAAGCCAACGGTAAGGCTGCAACACAAGCAGGCGTATCCATAAGTTAAGATGAAGTTGCTATTATACGCGCCAGATCAATTGTTCAAATAGGAGTAAATCGCACACTATGCATCAGCTCTGTAAAGCAACCGACATCGCAGCAGGCAGCGCCAAGGGATTCGAGGTCGAGGCACATGCGCTGTTTGTGGTAAATCAAGGTGGCGATTTCTTCGCTTATCTGAACAACTGCCCGCACCGTGGCATTCGTCTCGAATGGCAACCGGATCAGTTTCTCGATTACGAGCGTAACTTTATTCAGTGCGCCACCCACGGCGCACTCTTCTCAATAGAGAACGGTGAGTGCATTGCTGGCCCCTGTCCGGGCGAGAAACTGACAGCGTTGGCGTGCACCCTGAAAGATGGGCAGCTATGGGTCGAGCTGCCCGAGGTAATCAGCTAGCCGATACGCTTGCGCAAACGCTCTAACGCCAGCTCAATACGATCCAGCCCGGTGGTGTAGGAGAAGCGGATAAACTGATTCGCTCGGTAGGTACCAAAATCTAAACCGGGCGTCACCGCAACGTGATCCTCTTCTAACAGCGAAAAGCAGTAGCTGTACGTATCATCCGTTAGGTGGGAAGCATCCGCGTATACATAAAAAGCTCCCTCTGGCATTAGCGGAATACCAAAACCAAGCTCACGCAGCCCGTTAACCAAAAGATCCCGGCGCTGAGCAAACTCGGCTCGACGACGCTCAAATTCAGCGATGGAATCCGGTTCGAACGCAGCCAAAGCTGCGTATTGGGAAACTGTCGGTGGCGAGATATAGAGGTTTTGCGCCAGCTTCTCAAGCTCTGGAACGGCTGCTTCTGGCGCGACAATCCAACCCAAGCGCCAGCCCGTCATACCGAAATACTTAGAGAAGCTATTTAACACAAACGCATCAGGGTCAACTTCGAGCACACTGCTGGCATCAAAACCATATGTCAGGCCATGGTAGAGCTCGTCAACTACTAAGGTGCCCCCCTGCTGCTTTACAGCGGCAGAGATACCTTTAAGCTCCTCTTTCGATAGTACCGAGCCGGTTGGGTTAGCCGGTGATGCCATCAACACACCCGCAGTATTTGCCTGCCACTGGGCCTCGATCATGGCGGGCGTCAGCTGAAAGTTATCGTCGGCGCTCACTGGGATGAGCTGCGCACGCGCCTCCATCATCCGCAAAAATTGGCGGTTACACGGATAGCCAGGGTCACTCATCATAAAGGTCGTGCCGGGGTCCGCCAGCAAACCGAACATCATCAGTAGCGCCCCAGAAGCACCCGAGGTCACCACAACTCGCTCAGCAGGTATGTCTAGGTTGTAGCGCTGCTTATAAAACGTTGCGATCGCTTGGCGCAGCTCAGGAATACCAGCAGCAGGAGTATACTGTGTGAGGCCTTGATCAATTGCGCGGTGAGCCGCCTCGCGCACGCTGGGCGCTGTGCCGAAATCAGGCTCACCTGCTTCCATATGCACCACATCATGACCCTGAGCATCCAGCTCTTTGGCGCGCTTGAGTAGATCCATCACTTTGAAAGATTCGATTTCACGGGCCCGTCCAGTCCATCGACTATCCATTATTTACTCCTACTTTAGGTTAATGCGCCATTATACATAACTACCCCTATTGTTCCTCCCCAACACTAAATATCACCCTCGCGTGGTCACGAAGTGGAACCGAGCAGCGGTTAATTCTCCCTTTATTTTTTGCCAAACAGGGCTAGCCTAAACTAAGGTGTTCTGGTAATTTCTCCAACCTTCCATTTTCTGGAAGTCTTGGAATTTAACGGTATTGAATTGCAGATCGCTGATGATCTAAGCAATTTCGGAGAAGTGAGGCACGCTATGCCAAACACTAACGAATCACAGTTCAGTCACTTTGAGCCATACAACCCGGCTGAAGGTGAGGAATACATGAATGAAGCTCAAAAGGACCATTTCCGCCAAATTCTGACGACATGGAAGCAGCAGTTGATGGAAGAGGTGGATAGCACCATTCATCACCTCCAAGAAGAAGCTGCCAACTTTGCCGATCCGAGTGATCGTGCTAGTCAGGAAGAGGAATTCAGCCTTGAACTACGTACCCGTGATCGGGAGCGTAAGCTGATCAAGAAGATCAACGAGGCGATGGAAAGCATCGATGAAGACGACTACGGCTACTGCGAAACTTGCGGTATCGAGATCGGGATTCGTCGTCTAGAAGCTCGACCTACAGCAACCATGTGCATCGATTGCAAAACACTTGCTGAAATTAAAGAGAAGCAAGTCGGCTCCTAAGACGCTTGCTAACCTAAGGGCAAGTTCGGTAACACGCACCGGTTTGCCCTCTCGATACGTATGTATATAGGACGTTTTGCGCCTTCGCCGACGGGCCCGCTCCACTTCGGCTCTTTGCTTGCTGCGCTCGCAAGCTTCCTTGATGCTCGCCATCACCAAGGCAAGTGGCTACTTCGCATTGAAGATATCGACCCACCTCGCTCTGTACCCGCAGCCATCCACCGCATCCCTGAAACTCTCAGCGCCTTTGGTTTGGAGTGGGATGGTGAGATCAGCCACCAGAGCAATCATCACCTGCGCTATGAAACAGCACTCCACCAGCTGCAGGAAAACCAGTGTTGCTACTACTGCACCTGTTCACGCAAAATGGTTGCGCAACGGCATGCAGGCGTTGGTTATGATCGGTTTTGCCGCACCCAGCAGCATACCGGCGGTGCAGTGCGCTTTATCTCCTCCAATGCTGAGCTAATCTGGCACGACGCTATTCAGGGCAAACGGACACATGCCCCAGCCAGTATTGAAGACTTCCTATTGCGCCGTCGCGATGCACTATGGGCCTACCACCTTGCAGTCGTTGTCGATGATGCCGCTGCTGGCATAACGCATGTGGTGCGCGGCTATGACCTCATCGACGAAACCGCCAAGCAGATTCTGCTCCAACAAGCGCTTCATTACCAAACACCCAGCTATGCCCATATTCCCATCGTCACCACTGCCAGCGGCCAAAAGTTAAGCAAGCAGAACTTAGCCAAACCCCTTGATCCCTCCAGTGTCAGCGAGCAGATCGCTGCCGCACTGGCATTTCTTGGACACCCTCTGCCCGAATCATTGTTGCGCGCAGCGCCTCAAGCGCAGTTGCGCTGGGCAACGGAACACTGGTCAATGGAGCGTATTCCTAAGCGCGCTGCCATGGCATGGCCGGGGGTTTAGCTGTGTATTCCCATCGCGCCATTTTATTGATCATCATGGCATGCTGGCTGTTTTTACCCGCCATTTTTGAGTGGTGGCTGGCGCTTGATCACGCCCTGGTGATGACATTTGGCTGCTGGCTATTCTTCATCGTTATTGTCGTACTCGCGGAGCTGCGAAGGGAGGACCTATGAACTTTTCAGTCGCAGGCCTATTTCTGATTGTTACTGTTTATCTACTGGTGTTGTTTGGAATCGCTTACGCATCTGAGCGGGAAATTATCCCTAGGCGCATCGCTCAGCACCCGTGGGTTCATACGTTATCTTTTGGCGCCTATGCCAGTATATGGACCTTTTATGGTGCATTCGCGACCATCGAAACGGATGGTTTACAGTTTCTATCATCATATTTAGGTGGCAGCGCTGCTTTTTTATTGGCGCCGGTGCTGTTTATCCCTATTTTCCATATCACTAACCGATACAAACTCAGCTCGCTAGCCGATCTATTTGCTTTTCGCTTTCGCAGCGGCTTCGTTGGCACCCTCACCACCTGCGTGCTGTTTCTCGCCACATTGCCCCTGATTTCGATCCAGATCCAGGCCATCGCGGATGTGCTCCATCAGCTAAATAATGAGTTTTCAACGCTCGAGATCGCCACTGCCTTTTGTCTTTTAATCGCGCTCTTTGCGTTGCTGTTTGGCGCCCGGCACCCTTCCATGCGATCTCGTAATCGAGGCTTGGTGATGGCTATCGCCGCAAACTCTGTTTTCAAGCTTGGCGCGCTACTGGGCATCGCTGGCTATCTGCTGTGGGAAGTGCTCAACGGGCCAGCCGCAACAGTGGAGTGGATTCATACAAACGCCCACTTTATTGAGAACATCCAAGCCGGTGGCGAAGGCTCAACATGGCGTACTCTCTTAATGGCATTCTTTACCTCAACACTAGCCATGCCACATATGTTCCATCTTGCCTTTACTGAGAACCGCTCAGCGGAGAGCTTACACAAGGCCTCTTGGGGCATGCCACTCTATCTGCTGCTGCTAGCGCTGTGTGTACCGATTATCGTATTTGCCGGCTATGAGCTGGGGATTATGGAATCTTCCTCGTTGCTGCTGTTTAACATCGGCTATCTAATGCACCAAGATTGGATGATCGTGCTCGCCCTGATGGGAGGATTATCAGCCGCCAGCGGCATCATTATCGTTGCAGCGATTTCGCTAGCTTCCATGCTGCAAAACCACGTTATCTTGCCCTTTGCCGATACCCCCGAAAATATTCGCTTTTATTCTTGGCTGCTCTGGCTAAGGCGCGCCCTTATTCTCGCAGTCATTTTTGCAAGCTTCCTTTTCTACACCAAAGTGGGCGTGCACCTAGAGCCTAAGCTGCTGGGCCTGAGTGCTTTCGTCGCGTTCCTACAGTTTTTACCAGGTTTAATCGCGATACTCTTTTGGCTGGGTGCGACTCGCCTCGGCTTCATCAGCGGCCTGCTAGCCGGTATGGCCAGTTGGATGATCACGACCTTCTATCCAGCAGCACTAAAAGATGTCGGGATTGATGAGCTTAACTGGGAGTCATCGGCCATCTTTGCACTGGTGATCAATACACTGCTCTTTGTTGTGATTTCACGCATTTCAAAGCCACATCCAGATGAGGCGCGCGCAGCCGAATCCTGTTTGCTTAACACGATGGACTCCCCCCGCGAGATCCAGCGCCCCTCTTTCACGCCAAACGATGTTATTCACATCCTGACACCCAAGCTTGGCGAGGGCGCAGCCCGACGGGAACTTCACCATGCGCTGCAACGCCTAGGAGTTGATCGCGAGCACTTAGCACCACTTGATTTACTGCGCCTGCGTAACACACTGGAACAAAACTTATCTGCGCTTATCGGCCCCGTTGAAGCAGCGACTATTTTAGAGCCCTTGAGTAAAAGCTCTTCTGAGAAGTCATTCCAAGCCCGTGATATCCACTTACTGGAAACTCACTTAGAGACTTACCAAGCACGACTCAGCGGCCTTGCGGTCGAGCTAGACGAGCTGCGCCGCTACCACCGGACTACGCTAGAAAAGCTCCCTATCGGCGCATTTACCATCGCCCCATCACAGCACATCCTCTTTTGGAACAATGAGATGGCAAAGCTAACGGGGCTGGCACCACACGCGACCACAGACCGCGCTCTAAGCGACTTGCCCGCGCCATGGAATGAACTTCTGCCCAGCTTTATCGAGGAAGAGGACAATCACACCACCGAGCGCGAAGTGATGGTTGAAGGCCACAGCTATTGGTTAACATTGCATAAAAGCCCGCTTTCAGACAGCCCTGATAGCTCGATCGTTGTGTTGGTCGAAGATGGCACAGAGCAGCATTTGCTCACTGATCGCCTCGCTCATAGTGAGCGCTTATCCTCCATTGGCCGCTTTGCCGCGGGTGTTGCCCACGAGATTGGTAACCCTGTGACAGGGATCGCTTGCCTCGCGCAAAACTTATCTCTAGAGACCGATGACCCCGAAATTCTGCACACCGGTGATGAGATCATCGAGCAAACCAAACGCATCAGCCGTATTGTGCAATCGTTAGTGCGCTTTGCGCATACCGGCCAAACCATCAATGATGTGCAGTTTGAACGTTTCTCACTAAATGATGCGATCGATGAGGCGGTGCACCTTGTCTCGCTTGATTCGCACGCACGAGACCAGCAGTTCATCAAACTATTAGGAGGAGAGCTAGAGATCGACGGTGATCCTCAGTTGATTCTCCAAGTGCTGGTGAATGTGCTCAATAACGCCTGCGATGCATCACCGGCCAAAAGCACCATTTGGATTCGGGCCGAGTCTCAGGATCAACGCGTAAAGCTCTCGATTACAGATGAAGGCGCTGGTATCCCCTCAGAAGCAAAAGATAAGATATTCGAGCCGTTCTTTACCACCAAAGAACCCGGAAAAGGTACCGGCTTGGGTCTACCATTGGTGTACAATATTCTCACTGAACATTATGGTAGTATTGAATTAATAAGCCCCGCCAATAAGAAGCAGAACAAAGGCACACAGGTGTTAATCACCTTACCGGGCTCCAGACCGGAAACAGGTCGTGTTTTGGAGAGTAGGTAGTTAACCATGAGCCGCATTCTGATTGTAGAGGATGAACAAGTCATCCGCTCTGCGCTTCGGCGCCTGTTAGAAAAACATAACTATGACGTGAGTGACGCCGGCGCCGTAGACGAGGCCGTTGCGCAATTTTCACTCACAGATTTTGACCTCATCATCAGTGATCTTCGATTACCAGGCGCACCTGGCACGGACCTGATCAAGCTAGCCGGTCACGTACCCGTACTGATCATGACCAGCTATGGCAGCATGCGCTCCGCCGTTGATGCCATGAAGCTCGGCGCTAAGGACTATATCGCCAAACCGTTCAACCATGACGAGATGCTGGAAACCATCGCAGCGCTACTCGCAACGGCGTCTGAAGAACCTGTAGAGACACCAGCAGCAGACAGCAGCAGTGTCGAACCGAGTCATAACCTACCCTTCATCGGCCAGTGCGAGCCGATGCAGGCGCTATTTGGCCGCATCGCTAAAGTCGCGCGCACTGACGCGACCGTACTGATTTTAGGTGAGTCAGGCACAGGTAAAGAGCTGGCCGCACGCGCTATTCATGATCAAAGCCCACGAGCTCAAGCACCCATGATCTCGGTAAACTGCGCTGCGATCCCTGAAACGCTGATCGAATCAGAGCTGTTCGGTCACGAAAAAGGCTCATTTACCGGCGCCAATAGCGCACGCAGCGGTCTGATTGAAGCGGCTGATGGCGGTACGCTTTTCCTGGATGAGATAGGCGAGTTGCCATTAGAAGCCCAAGCACGCTTGTTACGCTTCTTACAGGAAAGCGAGATTCGCAAAGTTGGCTCAGTACAGTCGAAGAAGGTCAATGTTCGCTTGATAGCGGCCACCCATCGGAATCTGAAAGAGCTGGCACGTGCTGGCGAGTTCCGTGAGGACCTTTATTATCGGCTTTACGTTATGGAGCTGAAGATGCCCCCTTTGCGCAATCGCGGTGAAGACATCATTGAACTGGCCGAAAAGTTTTTGGCAGATGCCTGCGAGCGCATGGCCTGCCCTACCCTTTCGCTCAGCCCAGAGAGCCGCGCCATGATGCTGGCGTACAACTGGCCGGGCAACGTGCGCGAACTTGAAAACGCGATCGAGCGGGCCGTGATCCTCGCAGACACAAATAGCATCACACCGGACCTACTCGGCCTAGATATCGACGCTAAACTCACGCTGGACCAACTAGAATCTCGTTTCGTCGAGCATGAGCCACAGCAAGAGCAAGTGGTGAATGCCGGCGCACAACGCCAACCTCAGCAGGGATTATCACTAGATGACTACTTCCAACGCTTTGTGCTTGAGCATCAAGACCAAATGAGTGAAACCGAGCTTGCTAAAAAGCTGGGCGTCAGCCGTAAGTGCTTGTGGGAGCGCCGCCAAAAGCTGGGAATTCCACGCAAACCGAAGGGGTAACACTCGGTAACACTGTTACCCAAAGTGTTACCTTTGGAAACATTTTGTTACGTTACCGTGCGTAGCATAGATAAGAAAAAGCACCAAAAAAAATAAAAACCTTAAAAAACAAAAGCTTAAAAAAACTGGCACACCAACTGCTTTATCTATGGTGTACAAACAACAAAAATCAGACTTTTAAACACAAACCATTAATAAAAATAAAAATAGGCAGCGTGTCGGAAAGTTAACTACCTCGAATAATAATAAAAATGAGGCTTAAACAGTGCTGATCGCCAGATGAAGTAAACACAACATCCGGCAAAATAATAACAATAGGGTTAGGCTACTTACAGCTCGCGATCAGCTCTACATCTCCTTTCTTATTTCACTTATTCGATTATCTTCTCTGCGCTTACTGTCCCCCCTTTTCAGTGTTATGATGCGCGCCATTCAAATTGTAAGCGGATAAGTCTTAAACATGCCGAAGCGTTTAATTCAGAAAATTACGGGCTTTCTTAGCCAGAAACGCACCTCTCAAACCGAAGCCACCGTCCGCCCACCAGCACCCAAAGCTGATGCAGTCGAGAAGACGAACGTAATAGAGACGCTTGCCAATGGCGCGGTTGTGATACCTGAAGATATCCATCAAATTCGCCGCAAGTTTCTGGACGATAACGCCACAAAAGTGGTCTATCGCTTAACAGACCAAGGCCATGAAGCCTATTTAGTGGGTGGTTGTATTCGCGACCTCTTGTTAAAGAAGCGTCCTAAGGATTTTGATGTCGCGACCAGCGCACACCCTGAGCAAGCTCACGAGCTGTTTAAACGCTCACGTTTGATTGGCCGCCGTTTCAAACTACTCCATGTGCGCTTTGGTCGTGAAATTATCGAAGTTGCAACTTTCCGAGCAGATCATGACAGTGCGAAGAAGCAAAGCGACAACCATGGTAAACAAGCTGATTCTGGTTTAATCCTGCGTGACAACGTTTACGGCTCGATTGAAGACGATGCCATTCGCCGCGATTTCACCATCAATGCGTTGTACTACTGCGTTAACAGCCACAAAATTTATGACTTCACGCAAGGCTATGAGGATTTAAACGCTAAGAAAATCCGCATGATTGGCGACCCAGAAAGCCGCTATCGTGAAGACCCTGTGCGCATGCTTCGCGCTATTCGCTTTGCCGCGAAACTGAAGTTTTCCATCGAGCCTCAAACTGAAACACCTATCCGCGAACTGTCGGGTTTGCTACAAGGTATCGCCCCTGCACGCCTATTTGACGAAGTGCTGAAACTGTTCCAATCTGGACATGCCGTAGGTTCATTTACACTATTAAGAGAGTACGATCTTTTCGTACAACTCTTACCGGGCGTTGAAGCTGCGCTTCAGCAAGACGATAGCGGTTTAGTGGAGTCGCTGATTGTTGCCGGTCTGAAAAATACCGACCGCCGCATCAATCAACGTAAGAGTGTTACGCCAGCCTTTTTATACGCGACCATGCTCTGGCACCCACTGCAAACACGGATGCAAGCGCTGCGCGATGCGGATAGCAAGATGCCGGTGCTGGCAGCCCTGCATGCCGCTGCGAACGATGTTTTAGCTGAGCAGGTAAAACGCACAGCGATTCCACGCCGTTTCTCTACGCCGATCCGAGAGATTTGGGAATTACAGCTGCGCCTACCGAGACGCCATGGTAAGCGAGCCCAACAGACGCTCGATCATCCGCGCTTTCGCGCAGCGTATGACCTTTTGCTCCTGCGCGAACAAAGCGGTGAGTCCCTAGACAACTTAGGTGAGTGGTGGACAGAGTTTCAATCGGCTAACAGTGAGCGTAAAGAGGAGATGGTGAACGCCATTCCTACCGACAAGGGCGCACGCTCGCCTCGCAAGCCACGCCGTCGCAGCAGAGCAAAAAATGACCCAAGAAACAAAACATCATAAGTGCTATATCGGCTTAGGCAGCAATTTAGATGACCCTATTGCGCAAGTGACGCGTGCTTTTGCGGAGCTTGCCCAGCTCCCCCATTGCACACTCCTTGCTCAATCGAGCATCTACCGGTCCGATCCAGTCGGACCTCAAGACCAGCCCGACTTTATTAACGCTGTCGCGCTGCTCGAAACGACACTCGCGCCTGAGCAGCTCTTGGATGCCTTGCAAGCGATAGAGCAACAGCACCGCCGGATACGTAAACAACACTGGGGCCCAAGGACGCTTGATCTCGATATTATTCTCTTCGGCGATGCGGTGATAGATACTGAGCGTTTACAAGTACCTCACCCATTCGCGACCCAGCGTAACTTCGTGCTTTGGCCAATGGCAGAGATTAATAGCGAGTTAATCTTCCCCCCTCAGCGGCCAATAAGTGATCTATTAGTAGCATGCCCTGTGGGCACACTCGAGAAGATATCGGTATAATCACTTACGAAATTAGCTTTTCTAAAACAGATTTGAGTTGCCTATGAACAAAGTCACATTACATACATTATCCGCTTGCAAGAAAGCAGGTGAGAAATTCGCTGTACTTACGGCATATGACGCGTGTTTCGCGCACGCCGTTAGCGAAGCTGGGGTAGAGGTGATTCTGGTAGGCGATTCTCTGGGTATGGTTCTACAAGGCCAAGACAGTACCCTACCGGTTACAATGGAAGAGATGGCATATCACACGGCTTGTGTTGCCCGTGGTAACCAAGGCTCTATGGTGATGGCTGACCTGCCGTTTATGAGCTATGCCACGCCTGAGCAAACGATGGAAAACGCCGCGCAATTAATGCAAGCAGGTGCTCACATCGTCAAGCTTGAGGGCGGTGCTTGGCTGGCCGAAAGCGTAACGCTGCTATCTGAGCGCGGCGTCCCAACTTGCGTCCATTTAGGACTAACTCCACAAGCCGTTAACAAGCTAGGGGGTTACAAAGTCCAAGGGCGTGATCGCGATAGCGCCAAGCAGATGATCGAAGACGCCGTGCGTTTAGAGCAAGCAGGCGCCAGCCTACTACTGCTAGAGTGCGTGCCATCGCTGTTGGCTGAGGAAGTCACGCAAGCTGTAGACATCCCGGTTATCGGTATCGGTGCCGGAGCACAAACAGATGCTCAAGTACTCGTCCTGCATGACATGCTAGGTTTAACGCCAGGCCGCTCGCCGAAGTTTGTCAAAAACTTCATGGCAGATGCTAGCTCAGTCCAAGAAGCGCTCGTAGCCTACGCTACAGCGGTCAAAGAGGGGAGTTTCCCTCAAGCAGAACACAGCTTCGAATAAGTCCTATGCAAACATTTCACTCAACGGAACAGCTCCGTAGCGTGCTGGCGGCTGAACGTGCCGCTGGCAAGCGTATTGGTCTCGTTCCCACTATGGGAAACCTGCATGCAGGGCACATCGCTCTTGTTGAGCAGGCACTGGAAGAGTCCGATATTGTTGTCGCGACAATCTTTGTAAACCCGCTGCAATTCGCAGCCGGTGAAGATCTCGATAAGTACCCACGCACGCTAGCTGATGATCAGCAAAAGTTGATTGCTGCAGGCTGTCACTACCTGTTCGCCCCCACCGAGGCGGAGGTCTATCCAGACGGACGCGAAAAGCAAACCATGGTTGAAGTACCCGAGGTTTCAGACCTCTACTGTGGCGCGAGCCGCCCTGGTCACTTCCAAGGCGTTGCCACCATTGTTTGCAAACTGTTTGGTATGGTGCAGCCTGATATCGCCGTCTTTGGCGAGAAAGACTACCAGCAGCTCTACGTTATCCGCCGCATGACAAGAGACCTAAGTCTGCCTATTGAAATTCAGGGTTCTCCCATCGTGCGCAATGAGGCGGGCTTAGCACTCAGCTCCCGTAATGGGTACCTCAATGCTGACGAGATGGAGCGTGCTACCGCTCTTAATCAAGTGCTGAAGCGTACTCATGACGCAATTGTCGCTGGTCATCGCCACTACACGGAGCTAGAAGAAAGTGCTCAAAAGCAGCTCGAAGAGGTTGGCTTTAAGCGCGACTATTTCGTGATCGTGCGCCAGTCTGACCTACTTCCTGCGAATGAGAACGACCAACAGCTGGTTATTCTAGCCGCCGCTTATATGGGACCTGCCCGCCTACTCGACAATCAGGTCGTTAACCTTTAGTCCCCTTCCCTCTCCATAAGGGCCTTGCTAACGTCTATTGTGAGTCACTGATAAGCTTCAGAGACTTGCAATAGACACGTCTCTACCGCAAACTGAGCGTCTTGTTGCACTGCAACATAGCGGTAGGTCGAATAGTATGGACTCGGATGTTTTTGCACTTCGCAATAATTGAGTCACTTATTCTTCATACACTCACCCTTTTTAGGGACCATAGAACTTGTTTGAAATGAGGCAAAAACATGCGTGATGTCGTTATTGTTGCCGCTGGACGTACAGCGGTCGGAGCATTCAATGGATCGTTGGCAAAAGTTTCCGCATCGGATCTTGGCGCAACTGTACTCAAAGGCTTGCTAGAGCAGACGAAGATCGACCCAGCTCAAATCGATGAGGTGATCCTCGGCCAAGTATTGACCGCAGGTTGTGGCCAAAACCCAGCACGTCAAGCGCTTATCAATGCAGGTATTCCACAGGAAGTTTCTGCTCTCACTATCAACAAAGTCTGCGGTTCAGGTCTAAAAGCCGTGCAGATGGCAGCGCAAGCGATCCGCTGCGGCGATGCTGACATCATCATCGCAGGTGGCCAAGAGAACATGAGCCAATCACCTCACGTATTGCCAAACTCACGTAACGGCGCACGCATGGGTGACTGGAAAATGGTCGATACCATGATCACCGATGGCCTATGGGACGCGTTCAACAACTACCATATGGGCATTACAACGGAGAACATCGTTGAGAAATACGGTTTCTCACGTGAAGAGCAAGACACCTTTGCCACTGCATCTCAAAACAAAGCTGAAGCGGCTGTGACGGCTGGTAAGTTCAAAGATGAGATCATCCCAGTCGTGATCCCGCAGCGCAAAGGCGATCCGGTTGTGTTCGACACTGACGAGCAACCGCGTTTTGGCTGTACGGTTGATGCGCTGGCGAAACTGCGCCCAGCCTTCAAAAAAGATGGCACTGTCACAGCGGGTAACGCATCAACCATCAACGATGGCGCAGCGGCGGTTATCGTATGCTCTGCAGACAAAGCAGCTGAGCTTGGTTTACCTGTTCTAGCACGTATTAGCGCTTACGCTTCTGCGGGTGTTGATCCAGCAATCATGGGTACAGGCCCAATCTGCGCGACTCAAAAAGCGCTAGAGAAAGCCGGTTGGAGCATCAACGACCTAGACCTCGTTGAAGCCAACGAAGCATTCGCTGCACAGGCGATGTCTGTGAATAAAGAGCTAGGCTGGAATACCGATATCGTTAACGTCAACGGCGGCGCAATTGCACTGGGCCACCCAATTGGTGCATCAGGCTGCCGTATTTTAGTCTCTCTCATTCATGAGATGGGCCGCCGCGATGCGAAAAAAGGCATGGCTACGCTATGTATCGGCGGTGGTATGGGAACCTCTTTGGCGATTGAGCGCGACTAAACTGGCTCTCGATGACCCATATAAAAAACCGCAGTCTTAACTGCGGTTTTTTTTGCCTGCGAATCAGCGAACAGAGATGGCGCCTTTGCCAATCCCTTCGAACGCGTGCACTTCAATCGAGTCATCCGGAAAGGCTGCCTTCACTTGCTCTGCTAGGTGCTCAGCGATCAACTCAACCGTTGTCTCAGTGTCGAGGTCATAGCAGCGGCTCGCCGGTAAAGACAGCTCGAACTGCCCTTGAGGTGCCTTATAACAGTATGTATGTACACCCGGCTTAGGGTCTGGTTGGCGGTGAGCCGTCGTCCCCAAATAGATATCTTGCCAACGCTCTGCCCATTCGCGCTCTAACAGGCTATCGCGCTGCCCATTGCGGTAGATGTGCAATTGCGAGCGATGGCCGTGGGCGATACGCTGGCAGTTACCCTCGTGCTGCTGTAAACCATGGCTATAGTGATAGAAAGCGCCCTGCTCGGGCTCTGCAATAAAGCGCAACTTAAGCCCCTTTACCTCATCAGGAAAAAGCGCTTTAAGCTTAGCCTCACACCACTGAGCCAAACTTTGCGGCGTAATTTCAGGTGTTTCGACGGCGATGATCGCTTGCGCTGGCGACTGACAAACCAAAGCTTCGCCCTCTTTATAGTGCCAAGTAAGCTGCGCTTGCTGGTCATGATATTGCAAATCAGCTTGATCACTGCCCACAGGCACCAGCAAGACGTGGTCCGCAAACGTATCCATCCACTCCTTAACAACTTTCTTAACGATCCCAAAATCACAGATCATCCCTTGGTCATTCAAAGCACCATCTAGCTGCAGCTGTACCAGCCAAGATTCACCCATCAAGCCGCGCTCAGTATGCAGATAAGAGAAGTCGATATTGGTTAAGTTGTTAACAAAAAGTTTCACGATATTCCGCCTCAATTAGAAGCCGACTATTCTACTCGGAATTGACTACAAAGGCAGCATTTACGCTGACAAAAGCGCTATAATGGCGCTTTTTCAAGGCGAGACAAACAGCTCATGCGCATCGATAAATACCTTTCTCAATCCACTGGTTTTTCCCGTAAAGATATCAAGCGCATGATGCATAAAGACCGCGTCGAAGTGAACGGCAAGGCGCTGCGTGATAGCAGCTACAAGCTCAGCGAAGATGATGTGGTCACCTTGGATGATCGCGAGATATCTGCACCTAAACCACGTTACTTCATGCTCTACAAGCCTCAGGGTTATGTTTGCTCAAGTGATGACGGCACGCACCCAACCATTAACGGCTTGCTAATCGATGAAGTCCGCCCGGAAGAGTTGCACTTGGCGGGTCGCTTAGATGTGGATACCACAGGGCTTGTGCTGATTACAGATGACGGACAGTGGTCCCATAAGATTACATCGCCGCGCCACCAATGCAGCAAACGCTATCACGTGGTGACCGCCGACCCGATTCCTGAGGAGGCGATTGACACCTTCGCCACTGGCATCTTGCTGCAGGGCGAGAAAGAGCCCACCAAGCCCGCTGCGCTCGAGCTTCTAGCGAGCCACGAGGCCTACCTCACACTGACTGAGGGACGCTATCATCAGGTGAAACGTATGTTTGCCGCTATTGGCAATCGCGTTGTGGAACTACATCGCGACCGCATTGGCAGCATCGATCTCGATGAAGAGCTGCTGCCTGGTGAATATCGCCCACTCACGCAAGAAGAGATTGAGCGGGTGGTTGCATGAGCCGAGATAGCGCCTTCGCTCTATTGTTTGACGAGTTTCGCCAAATCAGCGCACCCGCTCTATGGTTGGTAGACGACAACCTTGACTTCGAAACACTACCCGCGGTTAATCCCTCAATCCATGCGTTCACTAACCGCTTTGATATCTACCAAGGCCTAACTGAACGTGGCTGGCAGTGCGATTTCTGCGACGGTTTAGAAAGTGTCACGGCTAATCACTACCACACAGCCCTTATACGCATCCCGAAAGAGAAAGCGCGTGCCCACCACCTGATCAATCAAGCGGCAGCGAAATTAGTCGCTAATGGCAAGTTGATCATCACAGGCATGAAGCAGGAGGGAATCAAAGGCTTTATTGATCGGGCGGCAAAAGCGGCACATAGCAGCGCAGACAGTTGGAAAGCAGATAAACAAACATGGGCCGCTGCCGTAACGATTAACCAATTCACGCCGCTGGACGACCAAGACTATCTCACCCTACGCCAAGCCCCTCGCGATGAGAGCTTTCACTTCTGGAGCAAGCCTGGCGTATTTGGCTGGGATAAGATCGATAAAGGCAGCGCTTTGCTTGTCGAACACTTACGCACGCTAAGCGCAGGGGTGGAGATCAAATCACTCTTGGACCTTGGCTGTGGCTACGGCTACCTAAGCTTACATAGCCATCGTTTACTCGGTGCACATGTCAGCGCCACAGACAACAACGCGGCGGCTGTGGCAGCTTGCTGGGAGAACTTCGCGCAGTTCAATACGCTTGGCGAGGTTATCGCCTCCGACTGTGGCAAGAGTATTGAATCCCGCTTTGATGCCGTTATCTGCAATCCACCGTTTCATAGTGGCTTTGGTGTCAGTGGCGACCTGACTGAGCGGTTTATTCAAAGTGCTGCTCGACACCTCACCCCCGAAGGCGTGGCGATTTTTGTCACCAACTTACATATCGGGCTTGAACGCAAGGCGCAACCCTACTTCCAAGAGATCTCCACACCCGTTGTAACCGAGCACTTCAAACTGATTAGGCTACGCCAACCCCGTTAATCTATGCTCCGGGGTAGCGCCAGCTCGGTGCAGGCTTCACTAGAATCGGCACATAGCGGATACAGAACAGCAACATGCCGGCTAGCCATAGCAACGCAGCACCATACAACAGCGGCCAGTATAGCGAAGCAGCCAACAGCGATGCGAGAATCCGCAATACCGCTGCGCCGCTTAATAGCATAAAGGCCACTGTCATCAACTTACCTGCCACTAGCGGACGCTGGGTATGACCCAGTGCTGCACGCGAGGCCACCCCCAAAATCATCGACGCCATAGCGCCGATACCTAAACCGTGAAAGCCTACGGACCCAAGTGAACTATCCAGTACACCGGCGCCGAGTAGCACAAGACCCAGCCCTAACCAGACAAATCCTAGGTGCAATATCCACAACAACGGCTCATCCAAAGCTAGCCAACCTTTCCAGCGCACAAGGCGCATTATCTGCAATAGGCCTGCGATCATAAGTAAGTAGGCGGAAAATACAGCGGTGGGCAGTGCGATCCAACTGAGCGCGGCGGCTAACAAAGTCAGCGTTGCGGCAATATCCAAACGACCAAAAGCCGCTGGCGCCAAGGTTAACGCCGGGTTTTGCTTTATAAGATAGTTACGTGTAAATGCCGGTGTAATGCGCCCACCAATCAGCGAGAGCATCATACAGACCTGCATCACAGCGCCCCTGATGGCGATATTTGGATCCCACTCAGGCAAAGCTAAGGCGCGGTGAAACACGACATTCAACGCGGCGAAAACAAGCAGTAGCACAATAACTTTATAATTGCGGCGATTACCTGACGCTATGATCTCTCGCCCCACCAGCGCCGCGAGACAAAACCCGTAGCTGACATCAACCGTAGCGACTAACCATGCCGGCCATGTTCCAGAGAGCAACATGGCGATGCGCCCGCTCATCCATAGCACCACCAAGAGCGCCAGCGCACCGCCGCTCACGGGAAAACGCCCCGTCCATTTCGACACCGCCGCCAACAAAAAGCCACCCATGGCCGCGCCGACAAAACCAAACAGCATCTCGTGAGCGTGCCACAGTATCGATGACATACCCAAAGGTAACGTAATGTGGCCAGCAAACAGAGGAATCCAAAGCGCAATGAGTAGCAGGCCAGCAAGCCCAACACACAGAAACAATGGCCGAAAACCATTGCTAAGTAACACCCCCAAAAAGGATTTGGGTTGGCTTTCGAAGAAAACAAACGACATAGCAACCTCCTAACGAAGGGTTATGATCGATACTGACGCCATAAAAAACCTTAACAAATCGCAAGATTCATCAAAAATTACGATACATCCGCATATCACACACAACAAAAAAGCCCTCACAAGGAGGGCTTTTTCAGAGCGTGTTGCTTAGTTGTCTACTGATTCGTCTTCAATCAGGTCTTTCATGGAAAGTTTGATACGACCGCGTGGGTCAACTTCCAACACTTTAACCTTAACAACATCGTCCATATTGATGTAGTCAGTCACTTTCTCAACGCGCTTGTTAGCGATTTGCGAGATGTGAACCAAACCATCTTTACCCGGCAGGATGTTCACGAATGCACCAAACTCTTCGATGCGAACAACTTTACCTTCGTAGATTTTGCCAACTTCAGCTTCGGCAGTGATTGCGATAACACGATCAGTCGCTTCTTTCGCTGCTGCTTTATCGGCAGCGTAGATGCGTACTGTACCGTCGTCGTCGATATCGATCATCGCGCCAGTTTCTTCAGTTAGGCTGCGAATTGTTGCGCCGCCTTTACCGATAACGTCACGAATCTTCTCTGGGTTGATCTTCAGCTGCGTCATCGCTGGTGCATTGTCTGGCAGCTCAGGGCGTGCGTAACCGATTACCTTCGCCATCTCTTTCAAGATGTGAACACGCGCTTCGAACGCTTGCTCAAGTGCGATCTCCATGATCTCTTCAGTGATACCTGTGATCTTGATATCCATCTGCAGTGCAGTAATACCCTGCTCAGTACCAGCTACTTTAAAGTCCATGTCGCCTAGGTGATCTTCATCGCCTAGGATATCGGTTAGTACTGCAAATTGGTCGGCTTCTTTCACCAAGCCCATTGCGATACCGGCAACCGGCGCTTTCAACGGTACACCAGCATCCATCATAGAAAGTGACGCGCCACATACAGATGCCATTGAGCTAGAACCGTTAGATTCTGTGATCTCAGAGACAATACGGATCGTGTATGGGAACTCTTCTTGTGTTGGCAGTACCGCTGCAACACCACGACGCGCCAAACGGCCATGACCAATCTCACGACGACCCGTCGCACCCATACGGCCCGCTTCACCTACCGAATATGGAGGGAAGTTGTAGTGCAGCATAAATGGATCTTTACGCTCACCTTCTAGAGCATCGATGATTTGAGCATCACGTGCAGTACCCAGAGTACAGGTAGCGATAGACTGCGTTTCACCACGTGTAAATAGCGCAGAACCGTGCGTACCTTTCAGCAGATCAATCTCAACATTGATACCACGTACAGTTTTCGTGTCTCGACCGTCGATACGTGGCTCACCGTTAACGATGCGCTGACGAACTGTCGCTTTCTCAACAGAACCTACCACCGCAGAAACTTCTTTCTCAGATGGTTGGCCTTCTTCATCACCCGCTAATGCCGCAACAGCTTTGCTACGCAGATCAGACAATGCCGCCTGACGCTGCATTTTATCAGCCACTTGGTATGCTTCAGTGATACCTGCACCCACTAGCTCTTGTACCTGAGCGATCAGCGTTTCGTTTTTCGCTGGAGCTTCCCATTCCCAAGCCGTTTTACCCGCTTCGGCTTTCAACTCGTTGATCGCGTTGATTGCTACTTGCATCTCAGCATGAGCAAACAATACCGCACCAAGCATCTCATCTTCTGTCAGCTCTTGTGCTTCAGATTCAACCATCAAGACCGCATCAGACGTACCAGCAACGACCATGTCCAGCTCAGACTCAGCTAGCTTCTCGTAGCTTGGGTTAAGTAGGTAACCCTCGTCTTCAGTAAAGCCGACACGTGCCGCACCGATTGGGCCAAGGAAAGGAATACCAGAGATCGCCAGTGCTGCAGATGTACCCAGCATAGCAGCGATATCAGGATCATTTACCTTATCCGCAGACATCACCGTACAGATCACCTGCACTTCGTTCATGAAACCTTTCGGGAAAAGTGGACGGATTGGGCGATCGATCAAACGTGACGTCAGTGTCTCTTTCTCAGACGGACGAGCTTCGCGCTTGAAGAAACCACCAGGGATACGGCCTACCGCGTAGTATTTCTCTTGGTAGTGAACAGACAGTGGGAAGAAGTCCTGACCCGGGTTAGCGTCTTTTGCACCAACCACCGTACACAGTACTTGGTTCTCTCCCATGGTGACTAAGACCGCACCTGTTGCCTGACGTGCAACACGGCCTGTTTCTAATGTGACGGTTTGACCACCAAATTCAAATGTTTTTGTAATCGCTTGCACGATTATCTCCTTCTAAATTTTGAAAAATGATCCCGTCAAGTACGTCTGTTTCATACCATCATGCTAGCCAGTACTCATTTGTATTCAGTAGCTAACGAAACACAAATGAGTACAGGCGGGTCGAAACGTTACGCCTTTACGGGGCCAAAAAAGCAGAGGCCACACAATGTATGGCCTCTGGAGAAACTCACTTAGCGACGCAGTCCCAAACGACCGATCAAAGCAAGGTAACGGTCAGCGTCTTTGCGCTTCAGGTAGTCCAACAACTTACGACGTTGGTTAACCATGCGGATCAAACCACGACGAGAGTGGTGATCGTGCTTGTGCGCTTTGAAGTGGCCCTGCAAACCTTCGATGTTAGCACTTAGCAGTGCAACTTGAACTTCTGTAGAACCAGTATCGCCTTCGCTACGTGCGAAATCAGCAACGATTTGAGCTTTTTGTTCAGCTGTAAGCATTGTATTTTCTCCAATGTAATATGCAGACGATTATTCATTCATCGCCGGATTAATAGACGCGCTGAACCGAGCATATTTTCAGTGCAGCGCCATGTTTGAGCACACTGCTCAAAATGACTTCGGTGCTGTCTGCGTAGACAACAACCGCTTTGATTTTAGTTTGCCTTCGTCGGTCACTTCACCGATACCAAGAAACTGGCCGGTGGTACCGTTTTCGATCCGTACCAGCTCGCAAGGAGCGGCGGATACATCGGCTGCAATACCATTAAGTAGCCGCTCTGTTGCTAGCTGATCCAGCTGAACCACAGGCGCATCTTCAATAGCACTCCAAGGCGCTAATAATAGCGCATCTAAGCGCATTTGTATGCTTTCGACTGACTCATTGTCAGCTTTTGGTGCGGCCAAACTTTCGAGTTGATCAATCGTCAGCATCTGCTCCGCACGATACGGTCCGGAGTCTAGTCTGCGGAGCATTTTTACGTGAGCACCACAGCTTAACAGCAAACCTAAATCTTCAACGATAGAGCGGATATAAGTGCCTTTAGAACAGCGAATATCGAAGTCCACCTCATCGTCACGCAGATCAAGAATATCGATCTGAAAAACTGTCACACGACGCGGTTTCACCTCGACTGTTTTACCGGCTCTAGCAAGCTTATAGAGTGGCTGACCTTGATGCTTAAGTGCAGAGTACATCGATGGCACCTGCTCAATCTCGCCAGTGAAGTGCTGATCCAGCAGTTTGCGCAGCTCCGACAACTCAAGCTTGGGTACATCTGCGGTTGCAATCACTTCACCATCCGCATCACTGGTATCCGTACGAATGCCAAGCTTTGCTGTGGTGATATAGCGTTTATTCGCATCAAGAAGAAACTGGGAGAACTTAGTCGCTTCACCAAATGTGATCGGCAACATACCCGTAGCTAACGGGTCAAGCGCACCGGTATGGCCTGCTTTCGCTGCATCATAGATACGCTTCACTCGTTGCAGAATACCGTTTGAACTTACGCCTTGAGGTTTATCAAGCAAAAAAATGCCGTCCACAGGACGGCCTTTACGACGCCTTGCCACGGACGTTACTCCTCGTCAGTGCGTTCTTTTTCGCGCAGCTCACGCGCAGCTTTCTCAATTAAACTGTGCAGTTGGCGGCCACGTTCAACACTTTCATCAAAGTGAAAACGCAGCTGCGGCATAACACGAAGTTTAATTTGGCGTGCTAACTCACGACGCAGAAAGCCCGATGCTTGACGCAATACATGCAAAGAAGCGGCGATGGACTCCGCCTCGTCTTGGTCGCCAAGCGGCATCACTGTCACATAGACATCCGCATAACCAAGATCTTTGGTTACTTTGACATGGCTGATTGTCACCATCCCCATACGAGGATCTTTGACTTCAAATTGAATCAACTGAGCAAGGTCGCGCTGGACCTGCTCAGCAATTCGTTGGGTACGACTAAATTCGCGTGCCATACTCGCTCTTACAGTGTTCGTTGAACTTCGATCGTTGAGTAAACCTCAATCTGATCGCCAACTTTAACGTCGTTGTAGTTTTTCACACCGATACCACACTCCATACCTTGACGGACTTCGTTAACGGCATCTTTGAAACGACGCAGTGATTCAAGCTCACCTTCATAGATAACGACGTTATCACGTAGTACACGGATGCGCTTGTTACGGAATACCGTACCCTCGGTCACCATACAACCAGCTACCAGACCCAGTTTTGGTGATCGGAATACATCGCGAACTTCAGCAACACCCACGATCTCTTCACGGAACTCTGGAGACAACAGACCAGACATCGCCTGCTTCACGTCATCGATGATGTCATAGATCACGCTATAGTAACGCAGCTGCAGGCCTTCACGGTCGATAATCGACTTCGCCTGAGCATCCGCACGCACGTTGAAACCTACCAACAGTGCAGATGATGCCAGCGCCAAGTTCGCCTCAGTTTCGGAGATACCACCAACACCACTGGATACAATAACCACCTTCACTTCGTCGGTGGATAGGTCCTCAAGAGCATGCGTCAGGGCTTCTAGCGAGCCACGTACGTCCGCTTTCAAAACGATGTTCAAGTTCTTAACATCACCCGCTTGCATGTTGGCAAACAGGTTTTCAAGCTTAGATGCTTGTTGGCGAGCCAACTTAACTTCGCGATATTTGCCTTGGCGGAACAGTGCAACTTCACGTGCTTTCTTCTCATTAGAAACCACCGTGAACTCTTCACCCGCTTCTGGAGTACCATCTAGGCCTTGAATCTCAACCGGAATCGCTGGACCTGCAGAGTTAACAGGCTTACCGTTCTCGTCGATCATCGCACGGACACGGCCATAGTGCAGACCTGCCAGAACAATATCGCCTTTCTTCATGGTGCCGTTTTGTACCAACAATGTCGCTACAGAACCACGACCCTTATCAAGACGAGACTCAACAACAACACCTTGACCTGGAGCAGATGGCACAGCCGTTAGCTCAAGAACTTCGGCTTGCAACAATACGGCTTCTAGCAGTTCGTCGATACCTTGGCCCGTTTTCGCTGATACGTGCACAAACTGTACATCACCACCCCAGTCTTCAGGGATAACGTCGCGCTGCGCTAGCTCGTTCTTCACGCGATCAGGGTCAGCTTCCTCTTTATCAACCTTGTTAACTGCGATAACCAAAGGCACACCAGCGGCTTTCGCGTGCTGAATCGCTTCTTCAGTCTGCGGCATAACACCGTCGTCTGCTGCAACAACTAGGATAACGATATCGGTCAGCTTAGCACCACGCGCACGCATCGCTGTGAAGGCTGCGTGGCCCGGTGTATCAAGGAAGGTTACCATGCCATTATCTGTTTCTACATGGTAAGCACCAATGTGCTGCGTGATGCCGCCAGACTCGCCTGATGCTACCCGCGTTGAACGGATGTAGTCGAGCAGGGAAGTTTTACCATGGTCAACGTGTCCCATGACTGTAACGATCGGAGCACGGCCTTTGGATTCGCCTTGAACTGCTTGGATGCTATCCATCAGTTCCTCTTCAATCGCATTCTCCTGCAACGGCTTCGCAACATGGCCCATCTCTTCTACAACGAGCGTTGCTGTATCTTGGTCAATCACTTGGTTAATGGTTGCCATCGCACCCATTTTGAACATGACCTTGATCACTTCTGCCGCTTTCACTGACATCTTCTTCGCCAGTTCTGCAACCGTGATGCTTTCAGGGATGGATACCTCATGCACCTTCGGTGCTTGCGGCTCATTGAAACCATGCGCATTGGCTACTTTTGGCGTCTTACGCGCCTGTTTCGCATTGCTGTTACGAGAGAGCTTTCCGCCACGGCGATCACCGTCAGAGCGGCCATTACCACGCCCTTGGTTACGGCCCGGTTTTTTATCTTCGTTACGGTACGTTTTCTTCGAAGCGTCATTGCCTCGAGTTTGCTTTTCAGCCTTCGCTTTTTCTTCCACTTGTGCCTTAGCCTTGGCTTCAGCTTCCGCTTTAGCCTTGTTTTCTTCAGCCTTGCGGGCAGCTTCCTCGGCTGCGCGACGTGCTGCTTCTTCATTCTGACGAGCAGCTTCCTCTGCTTGACGCGCTGCTTCCTCTTTTTCACGCTGCTCAGCTTCTAAGCGAGTTTGCTCTTCAGCCGCTTGACGCGCTTGCTCTTCCGCTTCTTTGCGCGCTTGCTCTTCTGCAGCTTGCGCCACCGCACCTTCATCAGCCTCTATCTCAGAACGTTTAACGTATGTGCGCGTTTTACGTACTTCAACATTGACTGTTTTCTTTTTACCCGAGGCACCCGCTACTTTGAGCTGAGATGTCGTCTTGCGCTTTAAAGTGATCTTTTTAGGTGAAGCAACACTTTCTTCCGCTTCACCATGCGAGCGTTTCAGATGCGCTAACAGTGTTTGACGCTCACTATCCGTCACACTGGAACTTTCGTTCTTTCCTTCTATGCCGGCTTCCTGCATCTGCGTCATCAAACGCTCAACGGGAACACCAACCACATCGGCAAGTTGTTTTACTGTGACTTCTGCCATATTGGTAAACCTCCTCCGTTGACCTTAGTCTTCATCCGCGAACCAGGGAGCACGCGCTGTCATAATCAGCTCAGCCGCTCGCTCTTCGGTGATACCTTCGATCTCCAACAGTTCCTCTACAGATTGCTCTGCGAGATCTTCCATGGTGATAACGCCTTTAGCGGCCAACTGGAACGCAAGGTTACGCTCCATACCATCCATCTCTAGCAAGTCTTGCGCAGGTTCCGCATTCTCTAGCTCTTCTTCACTAGCTAATGCAAGATTCAATAACGCATCCTTCGCTCGCGTTCTTAGCTCTTGTACGATGTCTTCATCGAAACCATCGATTTCAAGCATCTCTTCAGCAGGTACGTAAGCCACCTCTTCCAGTGTCGTGAAGCCTTCAGCAACCAGTGCTTCCGCTACATCGTCATCCACATCAAGGTGTTTTACGAATACCTCCATAACAGAGCCCATCTCTGATTGCTGTTTCTCAGCGGCATCTTGCTCTGTCATTACATTAAGTTCCCAACCCGTCAGATCGGACGCTAAACGCACGTTCTGACCACCACGGCCGATTGCCATTGCCAAAGCATCTTGGTCAACCGCTACGTCCATGGAATGGGTCTCTTCATCCATGATGATGGAAGCGACTTCAGCAGGCGACATCGCGTTGATGACCAACTGAGCTGGGTTGTCGTCCCAAAGAATAATATCGACGCGCTCACCACCAAGCTCACCGGAAACGGCCTGAACACGCGCACCACGCATGCCAACACAAGCGCCTACCGGGTCGATGCGGCCGTCGTTAGTTTTAACAGCAATCTTTGCTCGGGAGCCGGGGTCACGGGCAGCCGCACGGATCTCAATAACTTCCTCAGAGATCTCCGGTACTTCCAAACGGAATAACTCGATCAACATCTCCGGCGAGGTACGGCTCAATACCAGCTGAGGGCCACGGCCTTCGCTACGTACTTCTGCCAACACCGCGCGCACACGATCGCCCATACGGAATACTTCGCGAGGTAGCAAGTTATCACGAGGTAGCAGAGCTTCTGCGTTATTACCAAGATCGACGATCACATTGTCACGCGTTACTTTCTTAACGCTTGCAGAGATCAGCTCACCAAGCTTGTCTTTGTATTGGTCAACAACTTTAGCTCGCTCAGCCTCACGCACTTTTTGTACGATAACTTGCTTTGCTGTCTGCGCAGCAATACGGCCGAACGCAACAGATTCCACTTGCTCTTCGTGGATGTCACCTGGCTGCAGCTTAGTATCGATCTCTTCAGCTTCTTCCATTGTTAGCTCAGTACCTAGTGCAGGCACTTCATCATTGCTAACAACTTTCCAACGACGGAATGTGTCGTAATCACCCGTAGCGCGGTCGATTACCACATTAATATCAACTTCTTCTTCGTATCTTTTCTTTGTCGCTGTCGCCAAAGCCAGCTCGATCGCTTCGAAGATAACATCGCGTGGGACGTCTTTCTCATTCGATACTGCTTCTGCAACCAGTAGAATCTCTTTATTCATGCTACTGCCTCGCCCAATAGTCTTGTGTGCTATTAAAACTGTGGAATCACTTGTGCTCGATCAAGCAGATCGATCGGCAACAAAAACTCTTCATCATCCACAACCAGCAAAATATCTTCACCCTCAACACCATTTAAGATGCCTTTGAAGTTACGACGCCCTTCAAACGGCACGCGCAGGCGCATTTGGATCTTGTGTCCTCGATAGGCAGCAAACTGCTCCAAGGTAAAAAGAGGCCGATCCATACCCGGAGAGGAAACCTCTAACGTATACTCTCCGTTTATCGGGTCCTCAACGTCGAGAACACCGCTAACTTGGTGGCTAACTGCTGCACAGTCATCAACCGTTACGCCATCTTCTTTATCGATATAGATCCGCAAGGTCGTATGCTTGCCTTGTGAGAGATAATCAACACCCCACAAGTCACAACCTAAAGCCTCGACCGACGGCTGAATCAGTTCTTGAATTAATTTAAGCTTCGCAGACAACGAAACGACCTCTTTTCTTTATCTCAGAAACAAAAAATGGGCCTCTTGGACCCATTTCTGCGACTACAAATTACACCAAACCTACGAAAAAGCCCCTTAAAAGGGGCTTTCTTAAGTGGTAGCGGGGGCTGGATTTGAACCAACGACCTTCGGGTTATGAGCCCGACGAGCTACCAAGCTGCTCCACCCCGCATCAGAAACAGGTGCGCATTATATATACCTACACACCTTTTTGCAAACATGGTGCCCAAGGCCGGACTTGAACCGGCACGACCGATAGGTCACTACCCCCTCAAGATAGCGTGTCTACCAATTCCACCACTTGGGCATAAACTTTTACTCTGCTACTGGAACATCTGCATCAGCTGGCGCTGCGCTTTCTTCCAGAGTAGGAAGGTTGTTTTGCTCTACTTCTTCAACAACTTCTACCGCTGGAATACCAGCATCTTGAACAGAAACTGCTTTCTCTTTTGCGTAGATAGCTAAAACAAAACTTGTTACGAAAAGGCCAGCTGCCATAATGCCCGTCAAACGACCTAAAAAGCTGCCAGAACCTTGGCTACCAAAGACCGTTTGAGAAGCACCACCGCCAAACGCTGCACCAGCTTCAGCACCTTTACCTTGCTGCAACAACACAAGTACAATAATCGCTGCTGCGACAATAACATGTGCTGCTAAAACTAGTGTTTCCATGACTTTCTCGCTTAATGACTATCTGCAGCAATTCTGCAGATGGTTATAAATTCTTTACTATTCAATGATGCGCCACCGATTAGGCCACCATCAATATCGGCACAACCAAGTAACTCTGCTGCATTCTCCGACTTAACGCTACCGCCATACAAAATCGAGATAGCGTCACCCGCACCATCGAAGGCGCTATTAAGCACTGATCGAATATGTGCGTGAACTTCTTGAGCTTGATCAGCAGAGGCTGTTTTGCCAGTGCCTATAGCCCACACCGGCTCATATGCCACGACAACCTGCTTCACTTCATCGCCGTTCAGCTCTTTCAAACCAGCCACAACTTGCTGCTCTACGACATCTTTAAAGTTGCCAGACTCACGTTCATCTAACGTCTCGCCGACACACAGAACAGGCGTTAAACCAGCAAAAACGGCCAGCTTGACCTTCTTACCCACTACCTGGTCTGTTTCACCAAGCAGCGTACGGCGCTCCGAATGTCCGACTAAAACATACTGACATCCAGCATCTGCAATTAACTCAGGAGATACTTCACCCGTGTATGCACCGCTTTGTTCCGTGTAGCAATTCTGCGCTCCAACAGCAAATTTACCGCTACCGAGCATGGCATGAATTGCCAAAAACGGAGGAAAAACTACCGTAGTGATGCGTTCAGAAAAGTCTGCGTTATCAAGCGCTTCTCGCATTTCTTGCGCGAAGGTTTGAGAACCATTCATTTTCCAATTTCCAGCAATAACTAGGTTACGCACGTTATCCCCCCGTCAAAGAGGCGCAAATATTAACTGACTTACTCTTCGCTGACAAGCGCTTCTAATGTTTTTTCAACAACTTGAGCCAGTTCTTCGCATAGAGTCTGAATGACCTCAGGATTCTCACCTTCCAGCATAACGCGAACCAACGGCTCTGTGCCGGAAGGGCGCAGTAGCACGCGGCCGCTCGAGCCAAGTTCAGCCTCAACGCTTTTTACTGCATCTTGTATCGCAGCCACACTTTTAACGTCGACCTTTTTAGCCATTCTGACATTGATCATGACTTGTGGCATTTTCTGCATACCCGACTTCAGCTCGGCCAGACTTTTACCTGTTTCACGCATCGCACGCAGAGCTTGTAAAGCCGAGATCGTACCATCGCCCGTCGAGGTTAAATGGCGACAAACCACGTGCCCGGAGCTCTCGCCACCTAGCACCCAGTCATGCTCTGCCAGTTTCTCCATCACGTAACGGTCACCCACATTCGCGCGCACAAAGGGGACACCAATCTTCTTAAGTGATTGCTCTAAGCCAAAGTTACTCATCAGCGTTCCAACCACACCACCAGACAGAACACCACGAGCTTTCATATGCTGTGTAACAATAAACAGGATTTCATCGCCATCGACAACTTCGCCATTCTCGTCCACCATGATGACCCGGTCGCCATCACCATCCAATGCAATACCGAGATCGGCGGCTTCAGCGACAACCGACTTCTGTAAACGCTGCGGCGATGTCGCACCGCAGGACTCATTGATATTGAGCCCATCAGGAGAGGACGCGATCTCAATAACGTTTGCACCCAGCTCACGTAATACCTGAGGAGAGACGTGATAAGTTGCGCCATTTGCGCAGTCGAGGACAATCTTCAAGCCTTGCAAATTAAAGCCCAACGGCACAGTGGCTTTACAGAACTCGATGTAACGCCCTGCCGCGTCGGCGATTCTGCTCGCTTTACCGAGCATGCCCGAATCAACGGTAGTCATGACCAAATCCATCTGCGCTTCGATGGCATGCTCTATCTCATCGGGAAGCTTAGTGCCTTCAGCTGAGAAGAATTTAATGCCATTGTCGCCAAACGGATTATGAGATGCGGAGATCACAATCCCGGCGTTCGCCTGAAAAGTTCGCGTGAGATAAGCTATTGCTGGCGTTGGCATCGGGCCGGTTAACAACACATCTACACCAGCTGCCGACAAGCCCGCCTCTAATGCAGACTCAAACATGTAGCCGGAGATACGTGTATCTTTACCGATTAAAATCTTTGAGTAACCTTCACGAGCGAAGACTTTACCTGCGGCCCAGCCCAGTTTAAGCATAAAGTCTGGAGTAATCGGAAACTTACCGACCTGACCACGAATACCATCAGTACCAAAATAGCGTTTTCCCACGTTCTATCCTCTCTTTTCAAGCAGTACAGCTTCCGTCATTCTTACTACGTCTATTGTCTCTTCTACATCATGAACACGAACAATACGTGCGCCTTTCATTACAGAAATTGCGACTGTCGCTAAACTGCCGTGCAGGCGCTCATCGACAGGTCGATCCAAGACATTTCCAATCATACTCTTGCGCGATGTGCCTATGAGTAGCGGGAGACCATAAACATCTAATGTTTCGAGGCGATTTAACAACGCCAAATTGTGTTCTAGGGTTTTACCAAAACCAAAACCGGGATCGATAACAATAGCGTCCTGTTTGATACCTGCATCTAGGCAGCACTTTACCCGCTGAATTAAATACTGCTGCACCTCATCAACAACCGACACATATTCAGGGCAGTCTTGCATCGTTGAGGGGTCGCCTTGCATATGCATGAGGCATACGGGTAGCCCCGTTGTCGCTGCAGCGGCGATCGCACCCTTGCGAGATAGCCCTCGTACATCGTTAATAAAACCCGCCCCCGACTCGGCGCCTGCACAGATGACTGCAGCGTTGCTGGTATCCATCGATACAACAACATCGAACTCGCGCTTGAGCGTTTCAATGGCAGGAATAACTCTATCTAACTCCTCCTGCTCACTGATCGGCGCAGCTCCCGGACGGGTCGATTCGCCCCCCACATCCAGTATAGACGCACCTGCACTCACCATGGCCTCAGCCTTACGCAACAATTGATCAAGCGCAACGCCATTACCACTTTGATAAAGCCGACCTCCATCAGAAAATGAATCAGGGGTGACGTTCAAAATACCCATCACTTGCACTCGAGATAGGTCCAAGACCTTATCGTTACAAACCAACTGTTTACTCATCCGACATCCGCTCCGAAAACAAAAAAGGCTGGGAAACCCAGCCTTTTAAATAACTACTTTACGTTAGACCATTTTGCCTTCATCGTCATCGCCTTCAGGCTTTCTTTGCCTTGGCGCTTCAGGCACATCTGGGTCCTTCTGTGGTTGATCATCAGACGCCTCTGAGGAAGCTTCTTCGCTATCTTCTAAACTATCAAGCGATGCAGACTCTTCTGCAGGTTTATCCTCTGCTTTCTCATCAACCCAGCCATCAGGATCAGATACCGCTTCTCTAGCCATAAGCTGGTCAATTTGCTCGCTGCTGATCGTCTCATACTTCATCAGCGCTTGCGTCATCGACTCAAGGATATCGCGGTTATCTTCAAGTAACTGATAAGCCTTTTTGTAGCACTCATCAATGATGCTTCTTACCTCGGCATCAATCTTACGTTGAGTCTCTTCTGCAAGAGGCTTAGCGGCTTGGCCATAGCCACGGCTAAATGGATCACTGTCTTCGTCATCATAAAGCAGTGGGCCCATCGCATCAGATAAACCCCATTTTGTAACCATATTACGTGCCATCGAGGTAGCGCGCTGGATATCGTTAGAGGCACCCGTTGTTACGCCCTCTTTGCCTAACGTCATCTCCTCTGCGATGCGTCCACCGTACAAAGAACAGATATTCGAGATGATCGTTTGCCGGCTATGGCTGTAACGATCCTCTTCCGGCAGGAACATAGTCACACCTAAAGCGCGCCCGCGAGGAATGATAGATACCTTATACACCGGATCATGATCCGGCATTAGGCGACCCACGATCGCATGACCCGATTCATGGTACGCCGTGTTGAGACGCTCCTTGTAAGACATCACCATGGATTTACGCTCGGCGCCCATCATGATTTTATCTTTAGCGCGCTCAAATTGATCCATACCAACCGTACGCTTGCTAGCTCGTGCTGCGAATAAGGCCGCCTCATTCACTAGGTTAGCAAGGTCAGCACCAGAGAAACCCGGTGTACCCCGTGCAATCAGCTCAGGTTTAACATCATCTCCGATTGGCACTTTACGCATGTGTACTTTAAGGATTTGCTCACGACCTCGGATGTCTGGCAGACCAACATGAACCTGACGGTCAAAACGGCCAGGACGCAATAGCGCAGGGTCAAGTACATCAGGGCGGTTAGTTGCCGCGATAACGATAATACCTTCCGTGCCTTCGAAGCCATCCATCTCAACCAGCAACTGGTTTAGTGTTTGCTCGCGCTCGTCATTACCACCGCCCATACCAACACCACGGTGTCGACCGACCGCATCAATCTCGTCGATAAAGATGATACACGGTGCATGCTTCTTAGCTTGATCAAACATATCTCGCACACGGGATGCACCTACACCCACGAACATCTCTACGAAATCAGAGCCCGAAATACTGAAGAATGGTACCTTGGCCTCACCAGCAATAGCCTTAGCCAGCAACGTTTTACCTGTACCCGGGTTGCCTGCCATCAAAACACCGCGTGGAATATTACCACCGAGACGCTGAAACTTACTCGGATCACGCAGGTAATCAACGAGCTCCTTCACCTCTTCTTTAGCCTCTTCAACACCGGCCACATCATCGAACGTTGTCTTGATCTGATCTTCGCTCATCATGCGGGCTTTGGATTTACCAAACGACATCGGGCCGCCTTTTCCACCGCCGCCTTGCATTTGGCGCATGAAGAACATAAAGATCGCGATAATAACTAGAATCGGGAATGAAGCGACCAACAACTGCGTCCAGATACTCTGTTGTTCTGGCTGCTTACCCTCGATGACAACGTCGTTAGCTAACAACTCGTCCACAAGCTTTGGATCTTGAAGCGCGGGCCTAATCGTTTGGAAGCGCTCTCCGTTAGCACGTTGGCCACGGATCGTGAAGCCATCAATCACGACTTTAGATACTTGCCCTTTTTGCACCTCAGTAACAAAGTCGGAGTACGTCACTCGACCTGGGTCACTTTCTGCACTGAAGTTGTTAAATACTGTCAGCAGCACTGCAGCAATAACTAACCAAAGTACCAGATTCTTTGCCATATCGTTCAAAAGACAATCCTCTAATTAAACATCAATCTGCGAACGCTAAACTACACGAGTTGCGCCCGGTTGGCTATTCACGCCTCTTTTTAACTAACCCAGCAATATCGGCTTCTCGCGACCAAATTCGAGAGGAGTCAGGCTTGCAGGTAACAACCTTTGTAAAACTTGTACGCACATCGGCTAAATACTGATCAAAACCCGCACTTCGGAACACTTCGGCAACAAGATCACCATTAGGTTTCAAAACTTGCTGCACCATATCAAGTGCTCACAGAATCAAAGAGATAGCAGTAAGCTGATCAATAGAGTTCGTACTATTTATACTGGGGGCCGTATCTGAAATTACAAGGCCTACAAACTCACATCCACTGTCTTGCTGTGCCTGCTCTGTTGCCGATTGTTCTGTGCAGCACCTTGAAACTCTACCGTAGCGCTCGCCGATTAACTCGGCTTTGACTTACAGATCCAAAACACAAATGTGCCGCATGTGTGCAGACTGCCTTGCTCATGACGCTCCACAAGGCGAGTTCTCGACCGAGCAGCTCTTTTGCTTTTCAGCGCCATACAGACGATCTATAAAAACGCGCTCATGCTGCACTCATTGATTTCAGCCTTGACACAAAAATATCTCTTTGGTTTAACGCCGCACAGCTCTCAGGTAGAATAAGGATATGAATACCCTGTGGCCTCACGCCACCTAACCATGAGATAACAATTTTAGTATGAGCCTGACGCCTGAGCAAAAGAAACAGTTCCGCACCATCGGTCACAGCCTTAACCCACTGGTTACGGTGGCAGGAAAGGGGCTGACGGAAAACATCCAGCTTGAAGTGGATCGCGCCCTGGAAGATCACGAGTTGATCAAGGTAAAGTTCGTTGTAGGTGACCGCACCATTAAGAAACAACTCATTCGCGAACTATGCGAGATTGTGGAAGCGACTATTGTGCAAGAGATCGGTAATATCGCCCTGATCTACCGCCCATCTTTAGAGCCTAACCCTAAGCTCTCTAACTTGCTACGTTAAAAAAGCCGCCCATAAGGGCGGCTTTTTTATTGGCCTTAGATGTGCAGAACCTCTGCAATCTCATACTCCACATCTCCACCTGGGGTGCGGATGGCCGCGATATCACCCTCTGACTTACCAATCAGGCCGCGAGCTATCGGTGAGTTCACCGATAACTTGCCGTTTTTAATGTCCGCTTCATCATCACCTACGATCTGGTAACGAACTTCCTCATCCGTATCGAGATTGATAATCACAATTGTTGTGCCAAAGATAACCTTGCCGGTTTGTGGCAACGCAGTGACATCAATCACCTGAGCATGAGAGAGTTTACCCTCAAGCTCCTGGATGCGCCCCTCGATAAAGCCCTGCTCTTCTCGGGCAGCGTGATACTCAGCGTTTTCTTTTAAATCGCCATGCTCACGCGCTTCCGCGATAGCAGCAATGACACGCGGACGAGCTTCCGTTTTGAGCTGATCTAACTCAGCTCGTAACGCTTTTTCGCCCGCAACGGTCATAGGGACACGACTCATCTCTCACTCCTCAGTGCAAATCTTGTAGACGACGAACAGTCTTCTCTTCGCCATATTGAAGCGCCATTGTAATCGCTTCTGCACCTGCAAGGGTAGTCGTATAAGCAACCTTGTTCTGAAGAGAGCTACGACGAATCTCTGCGGAGTCGGCAATTGCTTTGCGGCCTTCGGTTGTGTTGACCACATAAGCAATCTCGTTGTTTTTGATCATATCAACGATGTTAGGACGACCTTCCATCACTTTGTTGACCACTTCAACATCGAAACCTTTCTCTTGCAAGAAAGCAGCTGTACCGCCGGTCGCACATAGCGTAAAGCCAAGATCTAGCAACGCATTTGCAACGCGAACAGAACCGTCTTTATCCACATCGCGAACCGAGATAAACGCACGCCCTGGCGTTGGCATCTTCTCACCAGCACCAATCGTTGCCTTCATAAACGCTTCGCCAAAGGTTGTGCCAGAGCCCATTACTTCGCCGGTAGACTTCATCTCTGGAGAGAGAATCGGATCCACTGATGGGAATTTATTGAATGGAAATACCGCTTCCTTCACATTGAATAGCGTCGGTACGATCTCTTCTGTAAAACCAAGCTCTTTCAGCGTTTTGCCTGTCATCACCTGAGCGCCGATCTTAGCAAGCGACACACCGATACACTTAGAGACAAATGGCACAGTACGCGATGCACGCGGATTGACTTCGATCACGTAGATCTCGCCATCTTGGTAAGCCAACTGCGTGTTCATCAAGCCCACAACCCCAAGCTCCAGCGCCATCTTCTTAACCTGCTCACGCATCAAGTCCTGCACGTCAGCCGGCAAGTTGTAAGGAGGGAAAGAGCAAGCAGAGTCGCCAGAGTGAACGCCAGCCTGTTCAATATGCTGCATGATCGCACCAATAACGACAGTCTCACCATCAGAAACAGCATCGATATCGACTTCAATCGCCGCATTCAGGAAGTGGTCGAGTAGCACTGGGGCTTCGTTAGACACTTGCACAGCTTCATTCATGTAACGGCGCAGCTCGTCTTCCTTGTAGACGATCTCCATAGCGCGACCACCAAGAACGTAGGAAGGGCGTACAACGAGCGGGTAACCGATACGCTCTGCTTCTATGATCGCCTCTTCGAGTGAACGCACTGTAGAGTTTTCTGGCTGTTTCAAGCCAAGACGCTTCAGCATCTGCTGGAACTGCTCACGGTCTTCAGCACGGTCGATCGCCTCTGGTGACGTACCAATGATTGGCACACCCGCTTGTTCTAGAGCAACGGCCAGTTTCAATGGTGTTTGACCACCATACTGAACGATAACCCCTTTCGGCTGCTCTACGTTTACAATTTCCAACACATCTTCAAGCGTAATAGGCTCAAAGAACAGACGATCAGATGTATCGTAATCAGTTGAAACCGTCTCAGGGTTACAGTTAACCATGATCGTTTCAAAACCATCATCACGCGCAGCAAGGGCTGCATGCACACAGCAGTAATCGAACTCAATGCCCTGACCGATACGGTTTGGACCGCCGCCAATGACCATAATCTTATCGCGGCTAGATGGGTTTGCTTCACACTCCTCTTCATAAGTGGAGTACATGTAAGCAGTATCAGAGGCAAACTCCGCAGCACACGTATCAACGCGCTTGTAAACAGGACGGACACCTAACGCTTGGCGGTGCTTTCTAAACTGCTTCTCAGAAACACCTAATAGAGTCGCCAAACGTGCATCAGAGAAGCCCTTACGCTTGAGGCGATAAACCGCGTCTTTATCTAAGCCTGACATCGCCATTTCGGCAACGTGCTGCTCTTCTCTGATCAGGTCTTCAACCTGCACAAGGAACCATGGATCAATGCCACTGATACGGTATAACTCGTCGACGCTCATACCCATACGGAAAGCATCGCCAAGGTACCAAATACGTTCAGCGCCCGGTTCTTTCATTTCACGAATGATCGTTGAACGCGCGTCTTCGCTATCTAGATCAAGCACTGGATCGAAGCCGGTCGCTCCAACCTCAAGACCACGAAGCGCTTTCTGCAATGACTCTTGCTGCGTACGACCAATCGCCATCACCTCACCCACCGACTTCATCTGAGTCGTCAGGCGATCGTTCGCCTGAGGGAATTTCTCAAAAGTGAAGCGTGGAATTTTAGTCACTACGTAGTCGATAGAAGGTTCGAATGACGCAGGCGTCGCTCCACCCGTAATATCGTTTTGTAGCTCATCCAGCGTATAACCTACGGCCAACTTTGCAGCAACTTTGGCAATAGGGAAACCCGTTGCTTTAGAAGCCAATGCGGATGAACGAGATACACGTGGGTTCATTTCGATGACAACCATACGGCCATCTTTCGGGTTAACACCAAACTGTACGTTTGAACCACCTGTCTCTACGCCGATCTCACGTAGTACAGCCAAAGAAGCATCACGCATCAGTTGATACTCTTTGTCAGTTAGCGTTTGTGCAGGCGCTACCGTGATTGAGTCACCTGTATGCACGCCCATTGCATCGAAGTTTTCGATCGAGCAGACGATAATGCAGTTGTCGTTTTTATCACGAACAACTTCCATCTCATACTCTTTCCAACCGATCAGCGATTCATCAATCAGCAGCTCGTTTGTCGGTGAAAGATCCAAACCACGTTCGCAAATTTCGACAAACTCATCGATGTTGTAAGCGATACCACCGCCTGAGCCACCCATCGTGAAAGATGGGCGAATAATACAAGGGAAACCAAGCTGCGCTTGCACTTGTAGCGCTTCTTCCATGCTATGTGCGATAGAAGCACGTGGACACTCGAGTCCAATATTCTTCATCGCCTTGTCGAAGCGATCACGATCTTCTGCCTTATCAATCGTGTCTGCGTTTGCGCCAATCATCTCAACACCAAACTGCTCCAGTACACCTTCTCGCTCAAGATCAAGCGCACAGTTCAAAGCTGTTTGACCACCCATTGTTGGCAATAATGCATCTGGGCGCTCTTTTTCGATGATTTTCGCTACTGTTTTCCAGTTAATAGGCTCGATGTATGTCGCATCGGCCATCGCTGGATCAGTCATGATTGTTGCTGGGTTCGAGTTCACCAAAATAACTCGGTAGCCCTCTTCACGTAGCGCTTTACAGGCTTGCGCACCCGAATAGTCAAACTCACATGCTTGTCCGATAATGATCGGACCTGCACCCAGAATCAGTATACTTTTTAAATCCGTACGTTTTGGCATTCTAACAACCGGTCAAATCTGTTTACTTTACTGATCAATCGATCAAGCGTTTTTGTGTGCAGCCATCTCTTTGATAAAGCGATCAAACAGCGGAGCGACATCACGAGGACCTGGGCTTGCTTCCGGGTGTCCTTGGAAACTAAAGGCAGAGCGGTCTGTACGCTCGATGCCCTGTAGTGAGCCATCAAACAATGACTTGTGAGTAGCACGCAGGGTCTCTGGTAACGAAGATTCATCCACCGCAAAACCGTGGTTTTGGCTAGTGATCATCACTTGCTTGTGATCCAAGTCTTGCACCGGGTGGTTGGCACCGTGATGACCAAACTTCATCTTGATAGTTTGTGCACCGGAAGCTAATGCGAGTAACTGATGGCCAAGGCAAATACCAAAAACGGGTAGCGTAGTTTCACAGATAGCTTTAATAGCCTCAATCGCGTAATCACACGGCTCCGGATCACCAGGACCGTTTGATAAAAATACACCATCAGGCTTCATGGCCAAAACGTCAGCAGCAGGAGTTTGCGCAGGAACCACTGTTACACGGCATCCGCGCTCAACCAACATACGCAAAATATTGCGCTTTACACCGAAGTCATAAGCTACCACATGATAAGGTTGCTCTTGCGGCGCGATATCGCGATGACCTTCACCGAGAGCCCATGTGCTTGAGTTCCACTCATATGCAGCGTTGACCGATACCTCTTTCGCTAAATCCATACCCTTCAAACCAGGGAAAGCTTTGGCAGCAGCGAGCGCGTTTTCCTCAGAGATCTCACCGGCCATAATACAACCATTCAGTGAGCCCTTTTCACGCAATAGACGAGTTAAGCGGCGCGTATCAATATCTGCGATACCAACAATATTGTTATCTTTTAGATACTGATCTAGCGTTTTTTGGTTACGAAAGTTGCTCGCAACAAGCGGCAAATCTCGGATAACCAACCCAGAAACCCAAGTACCTGAAGACTCTTCATCTTCGTCGTTGGTTCCTACGTTACCAATATGTGGGTACGTTAATGTAACGATTTGTCGGCAATAGGAAGGATCTGTAAGAATTTCTTGATAGCCGGTCATGGAGGTATTAAACACCACCTCTCCACTTGATTGACCGTCCGCGCCAATAGCAATACCCTTGAACACACTACCATCTTCAAGAGCCAGAATGGCTGGTCTTGTCAATTTAACCTCCCCGCATGCGCTGTATATATGGAATCTGTACGAGATTTGTAAAAAGAGAAATCACCTCACTTTTTACACTAGCTGACGCTTACCTGCATTTGCTGCGGGCAAACGGGCGGTATTCTAGTATAGGAACTGAACGATGTCTATCGACTTCGTTTATCTTTGCTAACCAACCGATTAAAAGGGTTGCGACCTAAGAGAGTGAATATTAAAAAGGAAACGTTTAGTCTTATTTTTCTTTACACACAGTAAAAAGCCCTGACCGTTGCCGATCAGGGCTTCCTAATTAAAAGCTTGGCGATGTCCTACTCTCACATGGGGAAACCCCACACTACCATCGGCGCTAAATCGTTTCACTTCTGAGTTCGGGATGGGATCAGGTGGGTCCA
>NZ_SPLL01000011.1:0-37797 GCF_004959845.1 Neptunomonas sp. XY-337
GATGTTCTAAAACAACATGTTATCTTCATTATGACTCGTTGTCTTTGTCGTCCTTTCGGTGACTCCCTCAGCGAGTGGAGGCGTATTATAGAGACCTCCCTTCTGCCGTCAACACTTATTTGTAAAAAAGTGGAAATTTTTCTTTTCTGATAAATGTAACCGTTTAAAACGTATACTGTTTATCACTGTATCGACGATCGCGCTTTCGACAAGACGAGGTATCCATCATGCTTTCCATACCTGATCTGAAACCCGAGAAGCACTACAACGCTGTCGGCATACTCACAAGCGGCGGCGACTCATCGGGGATGAACCCAGCCATCCGCAGCATCGTGCGCGCTGCATTAAACAGCGGAGTCAAGCAAGTCTTTGGAGTTCGCAGAGGCTATCAAGGTTTGGTGTCGGATGACATCACTTTAATGAGTTCTCGCTCTGTTACAAATATCGTTCAGAAAGGAGGCACCGTTTTAAAGAGCGCTCGCTGCCCTGAGTTTTCCGACCCATCTGTTCGCGACGTTGCTGCGCGTAACTTGAGTTCACGTGGAATCGAAGCTCTTTTCGTCATTGGTGGAGACGGCTCACTGACGGGTGCACATATATTGTGTCAGGAACACGGCATTCCGGTGATTGGATTACCCGGAACGATCGATAACGACATTCCCGGCACTGATGACACTATAGGCTTCGACACGGCCGTAAATACTGCAATAGAGGCGATTGATAGAATTCGGGATACGGCCCGATCACACGAGCGCCTCTTTTTAGTCGAAGTGATGGGACGTAACTCTGGGTTTATCGCAACACAGGTGGGTATTGCTTGCGGCGCAGAGATGGTCGTCGTACCTGAATACGCATTCGACTTTCACGATCTATGCATTACGTTAGCGGAGCGCCACTCCAAAGGACAAGGTTCTAGCGGCATTATCGTTGTTGCCGAAGGCCGAGATCCCGACCTTACCCATCGCCTAGCTGCGCAGCTAAAAGCGCAAGGCCAAGACCCTAAAATCTCGATACTTGGTCATATACAGCGCGGGGGCAGCCCTTCAGGGCATGACCGAATGCTAGCATCCTGCTTAGGTACCGCTGCCGTTGAGTATCTACTTGCAGGCTATAGTGACATCATGGTTGGCGTTCATAAAGGAGCCATCGTCGATGTGCCACTACAACGCGTTACCCAAAAGAAGAAGGTTCTAGATAGGAAGCTGTTCGATATCGCGGCATTACTGCACAAGTAGTGCCGCAAATAAACATTAATTAGCCATGGCGTCCTGCCACAAACGGGTTGGTCTCGCGCTCGTGCCCGAGTGTTGACTGTGGCCCGTGTCCTGGGATGAATCTCACATCATCACCTAAAGCGAACAATTTTTCAGTGATAGAGTGAAGTAACTCATCATGATTTCCCCCGGGGAAGTCCGTTCGCCCAATAGAACCTTGGAATAAAACATCCCCTACTTGCGCAACATTCGACTCGGCATCATAAAACACGACATGCCCTGGCGTATGCCCCGGACAGTGAAGTACTTGCAGAACACTGTTACCAACTAAAACGTTATCACCATCTTCTAACCAACGCGTTGGCTCGAAACTTTCAACCTGAGGAAACCCAAACATTTGGCTTTGCTGTGCGAGCTGCTCGATCCAGAAACCATCACCGCGATGAGGCCCCTCTATCGGTACACCAAATTGCGCAGCAAGCTCAGCTGTACCACCAGCATGATCAATATGCCCATGTGTTAGCAAAATTTTCTCTAAGGTTAAGCCATTTTGCTCGAGTACTTTCGTTATTTGGCTAACATCTCCACCAGGATCAATCACCGCTGCTCTGCACGTTTTTTCACACCAAGCAATGGTGCAGTTTTGCTGAAAAGCGGTAACTGGTACGACTGAAAACTTCATAGCGCCTCAAATGTTCAACGTTTAGATAGTTCGATTATGCTCACTCCCTTTTACGGGTCAACCCTAGGGATTATCGAACGCCTTCACCATCGACGCTAATTGACGCTGCATATCTCGTAATTCACGAGAGGCGGCATCTGTATCATCTGATGCACGCGCCGTCATATCACTGCGCTGGCGAAGCATTCCTACGTTGCGTTGGATCTCATCGACGACAGCGGTCTGCTCCTCTGCTGCACTAGCAACCCCAACCGAACGTTCTGCGATCTCATCAATGGTGCGGCTTAGCTCGTCGAAGCTAACCTTAACGTTATCCGATAACTCACTGCTGTGTTGCACCCGATCACGCGACATTTCGAGTGTTTTGACGACTTCAGCAACCGACCCTACGATGTTGTTAACCGTTTGCTGGACACTGGAAGTCGAATCTTTAGTTCGAGTAGCCAACGTGCGCACCTCATCAGCCACCACAGCAAATCCACGACCATACTCACCCGCTCTGGCAGCTTCTATCGCCGCATTCAGCGCTAGCAGGTTTGTCTGTTCGGCTATCTCAGTTATCACACTGATAACCTGCTCAATCTCAGCAGTGCTCTGCTTTAACTTTGTTGATTCGGCTTCAGCCAAATACACTTGCTCATGAACACTTTGGATCGCACTGACCACCTGTTTTAAGTCCTGCTCACCTTGGGCCGTTTTACCTTTAGCATCTTGCACAGCGTTCGATGTCGATACCATATTCTGGGCGATCTCTACTGCAGACGATGCAAGTTCGGTGACCGAAGCGGCGACCATATCAGTTTCATGGTTTTGCTGAGAAACACCGGATCTAGTCTCACCGACAGCGTTCTCAACAAGACCAACGACCTCGCTCACTTCCCCAGCAAAATCATCGATTCTGCCTAATACCGTATGCATCCGTGCCGACTCCATCTGTAACGCCAGCTCAATCTGCCCAAACTCATTACGCTGATGGGAGAAAACGTGCTGCGCCAACGGTGCATCAGCAATCGCACGTGATCTATTAACGAGATGTTGAATCGGGCGCCAGAAGAAGTGGCTAAAGCCGACAATAGCGATTAACTGCAAGAAGGCAAAAAATCCAGCAACATACCAAGGCGCTTGTAACGTAAGGTAGCCTCCAAAGAGTAGCGACAGTATCGAGAAAATCACCAAGGCAGTAGGCGCAATAGAAAATGTTTTAATGCTAAAGCGGCCTTGCGCTGCATTAATCTTTTCGTACAACTGGCCCGCGCGCTGAACTAGCTTTGGATCGGGTGTTACCCGCACCGATTGGTAGCCAACTTTTTGGCCATCCACATAAATGGGAGTTACGTAGGCATCCACCCAGTAGTAGCCGCCATCTTTACAACGATTCACAACGATGCCGCGCCAAGCTTCCCCGGACCCCAGCGCATCCCACATGTCTTGGAACGCGAGCTTGGGCATAAAGTTATGCCTAACCAAATTGTGAGGGCTGCCTATTAGCTCCTCTTTTGTAAAGCCACTAACCTTAATGAAGTCTTCGTTTGCGTAGGTGATTGACCCCTTGAGGTCGGTAGTTGAGATCAGACGACTGCCCTGTAGGATCTTGATCTCCGTTCCTGTAAGTCCAAAATTTGCCATAACTCTATCCATGAATCCTGTGAACTTATAAACCGGCCACCTTAAAAGTAGCAGATATTTCTCAGGCCTCCTCCCAAAAAATAGCGATAGGCGCATTGATTCACATCAAAAGCAATCTCACTAACCCTTCACTACGAGGCCGATATGCGCACTAGAAGTTAACAATGCACCCATATTATTCCGCACACGCAATAGAGCTTTTGCTAAAATGTGTCTCTAGACAACACCGGAAGATAAGCGCCTGATATGCAAGCATCTTATGAAAAACAGTTTGAAGCTCTGCGCCCGAAGCTCATCGCTTTTACACTTCTTCAAGTCCAAGATAGAGGTCACGCAGAAGATCTTGTGCAGGATGCCCTGATCGGCGCCCTTGAAGGGCTCTCAACCTACCAAGGCAATGCGCAGTTTGATACTTGGGTGTACAGCATTCTGCGTAATAAGCTCGTTGACTATATTCGTCGCGCAAAGCGTGAACGCGAGCGTTTTGTCTCTGACGAAGATGAGATCGATATCGACTCCATGTTCAACGAGCGTAGCCATTGGAACTTAGATGCAGCGCCCAGCCATTGGCACAGCCCAGAGGATCTGCACTTGCGCAGCAACTTTTGGGAAGTGTTTGATTTTTGCCTACTCCACCTACCCACCAGCACAGCGCGCGTTTTTGCCCTGCGCGAGTTGATGGATCTGGAAACTACCGAGATTTGCGACTGTCTAGATATTTCAGAACAGAATGTTTGGACGATTTTGCACCGCGCTCGGCTGAAGCTACGCGGTTGTTTAGAGAAGGGCTGGTTCTTGAAAGGAGAGGCTGTATGAAGTCCTGCGTAAAAGCATCCTACTTGATGTCAAAACAGCTCGATACGCCATTGAGCTTCAAAGAGAAGACGATGCTAAAAGTACATATGGCGATGTGCAAAAACTGCCGCCGTTGCCATACTCACCTGAACGCGATCCATGGCTGGTGTCACCAGCGCCACGATAAAGAGCTTAGCGCCAAATAGCCGCTTTTAGCGTTTTTCTTTATCCGCTTTTTTAGCTAAATATTGCCTGTCCATCTCGCCATACTGGCGCTCATACGCTTCAGGGTCTGAGCGCCACAGTCTAAACAGTTTGCGGTCATGCTTAGCCATAGGGGGTGGGTTAAGCCGGCGCTGCCGAATAGTTTGATAAGTTACCGGAATAAACGCAAATAGCACCAACGCAGCCACAGCAAGGTACTTTATCAACTCATCAGACATACATTTCTCCACGAAATAAAAAAGCCGCTCTAAGCGGCTTTTTAGGTCACCTTAAGAAAAACCTTAGAGCTTATGATATAGCTTAGAGCCCGTCTCTTTAAACTCTTGCGACTTCTCTCGCATACCCTCGTCCGCTTGTGCATGAATCGCGGCCACTTGCGCATCATCCAACTCACGCACCTCTTGCGAGATCTTCATAGAGCAGAATTTAGGGCCACACATCGAGCAGAAGTGCGCCACTTTAGCCGACTCTTTTGGCAGCGTTTCATCGTGATATGCACGCGCAGTATCAGGATCAAGACCGATATTGAACTGATCCTCCCAACGGAACTCGAAACGCGCTTTCGACATCGCGTTGTCGCGGATCTGAGCACCTGGGTGGCCTTTCGCCAAGTCGGCAGCATGCGCTGCGATCTTGTAAGTAATAATGCCGGTTTTCACGTCATCTTTGTTTGGCAAACCAAGGTGCTCTTTCGGTGTTACGTAGCACAGCATCGCACAACCGTACCAACCAATCATGGCAGCTCCGATACCTGACGTGATGTGGTCATAACCGGGCGCGATATCAGTCGTCAACGGGCCTAACGTGTAGAAAGGCGCCTCATGACACTCTTTCAGCTGCTTATCCATGTTCTCTTTGATCATATGCATAGGAACATGGCCTGGGCCTTCGATCATCACCTGTACGTCATACTCCCAAGCGATCTTCGTCAACTCACCCAGCGTTTCCAGCTCAGCAAACTGCGCTTCGTCGTTAGCATCGTAGACAGAGCCAGGACGCAAACCGTCACCTAGCGAGAAGGCAACATCATAAGCGGCACAGATCTCACAGATTTCACGGAAGTGTGTGTAAAGGAAGTTCTCTTTGTGATGCGCTAAGCACCATTTCGCCATGATAGAGCCACCACGCGACACGATACCCGTCATACGTTTCGCCGTCATTGGCACATAACGCAGCAACACACCCGCATGGATCGTAAAGTAGTCCACACCCTGCTCTGCTTGCTCAATTAGCGTATCGCGGAACACTTCCCAGCTTAGATCTTCTGCAACGCCGCTAACCTTCTCAAGTGCTTGGTAGATTGGCACCGTACCGATAGGAACTGGCGAGTTACGTACGATCCACTCGCGAGTTTCGTGAATGTTTTTACCCGTCGAGAGATCCATGATCGTGTCCGCACCCCAGCGAGTACCCCACGTCATCTTCTCTACTTCCTCTTCGATCGAAGAGGTCAGTGCCGAGTTACCGATATTACCGTTAATCTTCACCAAGAAGTTACGACCGATAATCATCGGCTCTAGCTCTGGGTGGTTGATATTACATGGGATGATCGCGCGGCCTTCCGCCACCTCTTTACGTACGAACTCAGGCGTGATCTCTTCTGGAAGCTGCGCACCAAAGCTGTGGCCTGGGTGCTGCTGCGCCACCACATTACCTTCTGCTTTACTTTTAGCCAGCTTCATATTCTCGCGAATCGCGATATATTCCATCTCTGGAGTCACGATGCCTTGACGCGCATAGTGCAACTGCGTGACATTCTTGCCCGCTTTAGCACGGCGTGGTTTGCGCTGCAGATCAAAGCGCAAGTGATCTAAGCGAAGATCAGCTTCTCGCGTGCGGCCATACTCTGAGCTCAATCCGTCCAGCAACTCTGTGTCTTCACGCTCTAAAATCCAGTTCTCACGTAACGGCTGCAGACCTTTCCTTACATCAATATCTGCTGCAGGGTCGGTGTAAGGGCCCGAGGTATCGTAAACATACAACGGATCATTGCTCTCGCCACCAAAACCTGTGGGCGTTTCATCGAGCGTGATCTCACGCATTGGCACACGGATGTCAGAGCGGCTACCCTCAACATACACTTTGCGTGACTTTGGAAACGGTTGCACAGAGTTCTGATCGACCTCTGCACTCTGACTCAATACTTTTTTGTCTGTCATCATCACACCTACTATGGCTAATGCGGCTTTTGTAAAAAAGCTCTGTTTATTGTTGCTTGGACTGCCACAACTGATAGAAGTGGTTCACAGGACCATGCCCGCGTCCAACATGTAGTTGATCTGCTGCGTTGATCGCAGCCGTTATATATTCTTTGGCCTCTGTCACTGCACTCGATAAGTCTCGCCCGTGAGCGAGCTCTGCAGCAAGCGCTGAAGCCAATGTACAACCCGTACCATGCGTATTAGTAGTGCCAATACGCGGAGCTTGGAGTGCCAGTGACTGGCCTCGCGTATATAGCAGGTCGGTACTTGTATCACCTTCACCATGTCCGCCTTTCAAAAGCACCGCTCTAGCCCCCTGTTTACACAGGGCCTGTGCTGCCGCTTCCGGGTCGTTAGTTACCTTTTCAACCGACCAACCCAACAGGGTTGCAGCCTCTGGGATATTGGGTGTTATCACCGTTGCCAGGGGTATCAGGGACGAGCGGACAGCATCGACAGCTTGCTCATGCAGCAGCAAGTCACCACTGGTTGCCACCATCACCGGATCAACAACTAATGGAATCGCTGGAAACGCACGCAGCACATCGACCACAGTTGCCACAATTTCAGCGTTAGCCAACATGCCCGTCTTGATGGCAGCAACGTCGATATCGTCAAAAACAGCATCGAGCTGCGCCTTTACAAAGGCACTCGACACCACTTCAACACCAGTGACGCCACACGTATTCTGTGCGGTCAGCGCAGTAACCACCGAGAGGCCGAAGGCACCGCGTGCAGAGATCGCTTTAAGATCAGCTTGAATACCGGCACCACCACCACTGTCTGAACCAGCAATAGTGAGCACATTAGGGATAGAGGGGGATAACATCTGACAGCAACGCCTCCGCAACATAGATATTCGCTATACGCGGAGCTCTGATCAGATCGATACAACTTACCATATAAAATGCTCTCGATTTCCTACGTCGGCACTAACCGAATCAGGTTCCACGGGTTTAATCTCAGCCAAACGTCAGCTCGGCACCCCGACAAGATTTACGCCAGTTTAAGTAGTTCGGTTCAGGCTGTCTATATTGCGCCCAAAAGAGTTTTCACACCGAAGTCTTAAAATTAGGACTTTTTCCTATGTTAAATTTTCGGACCTCAGCCATAATGATTCTCGTGGATCTCCTGTTCATGGAACGAATTAAAGGATGGCCCCGGCCGCAGAAAGGACATAAGGATGTAAGCAAGGAAGCCTTGGTACTGCAAGGAAAATGGAAGCCAAAAGGAAGGCCTCGCAAAGGAATTGTGAGGCCTTTTTTATCAGAATCACTTTCTGACAAACAGGATAATGAGCGCGGTACAGGATGATAGACCAGCTGGACGCTGAGCTGTATTCAGCAAACGGAGCTGAATAGGACTATAAGGAAGAATGCTGCCAAGGATAACGGACACGGAGCGTAACAAGGCGGCAAAGGACGTTGGACTGACGGAAAAGGCTCAGGACGAGTCAGCCTAGATGGCAAAGGAACTATCAACCGCACAGGGACACCAGAAAGCAGGCCTCGTTGTTGTATCGCGAGGCCTTTTTTATTACAGCCCCGATACCTCTAATGCATCACCCGGCCAAATGCGATCGACCATATCAACAACCGGCTCCTTCGCACCATTCGCTATCCACTGCGCCACAACACCGGCGCTTTGCTTAAAAGCCATCGGCGCGCTGCTCGGCTGCGCCAACCAGACACCAAGCGTATCGATATCCCAAGATGAGACAACGGTTGCCAAACCCAGCTCACTTAAGATCTTGGCATTTGACTGCTGCTCCCATTGACCGGGCATTGGCAACGATAACAGCTTTTTACCATACTGCAGCGCCTCGCTAGCAAGACCAAACCCGCAGTTAGAGATCACACCACCGCTGTGCGCCATATGCTGCTCAAAGCTCTGCCGACTCAAGGGGTGGTAGGTCACATTTGCGCAGGGCTGTACCTCGTCACATCGACAAAACACGTGGAAACGATGCGCCGGAAAAAAAGCGAACAAGCGCTCGAGCGTAGCCTTTTGTTCAAAGGGCAGATAAACCAGAATATCGCGTTCATTGTCACTCGGCTCGAAACTCGGTTCCGCAATCAAAGGCGGGATATTGGTACCGCCAAAAGCGTCCCAGTGAACACCAACGGCCAGATCAACCGGTGCAAAAAGCTTAATGCCAGGCTTCAACAGTTTAGAGTAACCGCCATCTGGTAGAGGGTTAAGAAAAGCATACTGGTGCGCCAAACCGATACTTCGAACACCTTGCTGCTTTGCTGCCCACGCACTGATAGGCTCAAGATCAGTGATCACGAGATCATAACCGGTCAGGTCCAGTGCGCGCGTATCGCGCCAAAACTGCCAAATATCATTACTGACCAGCGTATCAAGTAAGTTGACTCGCCCGCCATCAGCTAGCTTGAAAGTTAGCCCCTTACGCGTTTCAAAATGGCCAAAACACTCCATATCGAAAAACTGATCAGCAGGCCGACCACTAAACAAATAGTCAACCTCAACACCGGCTGCGACCAAGGCAGGAGCCATCACTCTGGCACGTGTAATATGGCCATTTCCAGTAGCTTGAACGCCATATAGCACTCTCATAGCAATACCAAGAACGTCGCCCACTCTTGAATCGCTAGCTCAGCACACAAAATACCGAGCACTGCGCCAGCGGCGATATCACTGGGGTAGTGGACTCCCAATAACACTCGCGACAAGCCAATCAGCATCGCCATAAAGTAGGCGAGCTCTCCGAACATGGGGTAGTAAGTCGCGATAAGCGTGGCAAAGACAAACGCAGCTGCTGAATGACCAGAGGGAAAGCTAAAACGATCGGAGGGCTGAATCACGGCATCACTCACCACAAAACCACAAGGTCGATTACGGCGGATGATATTTTTCAGCAGCAGGTAAAGCGGCAGCTCTATTAAAAAGGCTAGCAGCCCAACGAACAGAAACAGCTCCCCAGCGTTCGGCTCGAGCAACGCGAGCCCAGCACCAAGAAGTGCATAAAGCTGACCATCGCCTAACGAGGATACCCAGCGGCTCAGATCAGCAATCTGCCGATGCATACGACGATGGGTTTGGAACCAGTGAAACGCCGACGTATCAAGCGCCGTAATACGATGAAGTGATAACACGCGCCGCAACTCCTGATCAGGATAGGATGTTTAAGGCATTATCCGATCAGTGCAATGACGCTTTTGTTACATGAATTTGAAGCTTTAATGACTCACCTAACTCTGACAATCCGCGCAAAAAACGGTGGCACGCTGCCCCTGCCTGATCTCGCTAAGCGCTGTTCCACAGGTGACGCAAGGCTGACCACCACGGCCATATACATTGAGCGACTGCTTAAAATATCCCGGCTTGCCTTCACTATTCACAAAGTCACGTAGCGTCGTTCCGCCCTGCTCAATCGCCGCCGCAAGAACCTGTTTGATCTCAGCCACCAAGTTCGTCATACGCTCATGAGAGATGCGCCCCGCTTGGCGGCGCGGGTCGATACCCGCCCGAAATAACGCCTCATTCGCGTAAATATTGCCTACGCCTACAACCACTTGGCTATTCATGATGTGCTGTTTAATAGCAACCCGACGCTTCGCTGCGCTGCGGTACAGGTAATCGCCACTAAAGTCATCACTCAGTGGCTCAGGACCTAAATCGGCTAACAGCGGATGTAGCTTCGTAAGATCATCCCACAAAACACTCCCAAACCGGCGCGGATCGTTAAGGCGCAGAATAGCCCCGTTCTCCATACAGATATCCACATGATCATGCTTACCCGCAGCCAGCGGTTCAGTCAGCACCCGTAAGCTGCCCGACATCCCCAGATGCACCAACACAACCCCCACAGGTGTCACGAGCTGCAAGTACTTACCACGTCTTTCAACACGTTCAATAGGTTCACCTTTAATCGCTTCAAGCGCACTCACCGGCACCGGCCACCGCAATGATGGCTGGCGCACACAGCACTCAGCGATACGCTGCCCCTTGATGTGAGGCTCGATTCCACGGCGAGTTGTTTCAACCTCGGGTAGTTCAGGCACTGATTATTCCTACTCTTTACGGCTCGGTTTGAGCACAAGATACACGCCAAGTACGGTGATACCAATACCCACCAGCGATAGCGACGCTAATGACTCCTCAAACAGCAGCCACGCCTCGAGCACGGTGACAGGTGGCACGAGATAAAAGTAGCTCGCCACACGTGCCGACTCCCCCTCTCGAATCATATACATCAGCAGCAAAATGGCCGTTACCGACAACCCGAACACCAACCACGCCAACGCCAAGATCAACTCGCTTGACCACACCACCTCGCGCGATTCAAAGCTAAAGGCGAGCACACCCATCCATAGTGCCGTTGCCAAGTATTGGTAAAAAGAGCCGGCTACCAGATTGACGCCGCCACCAAAACGTTTCTGATAAAGCGTGCCGATCGAGATCGCAAACAACGCAACTAACGCAGCCGCTAGCGCCTCGGGCCTTAACTGGATGTTCGACAAATCCTGCCCAGCCCCAACCACCAGCGATACACCACATAAACCGCACAACAAACCAGCCAGCTGTAAATGTGATAGCGGCTGCTGCAGCCAAAAACGTCCGATGAGTGCAGTTAACAGCGGCTGCAGCCCAACGATAATTGCGGTAATACCTGCGGGCATATCCCAATTAATCGCAGCAAATACCCCCCCAAGATAACCTGCATGTACCAAGCTTCCGGTCACCATTTGATGCGCACTTTGCGCGGGGCTTGGCCATGCAGCCCTAAGCCACAAGATCAGCACAAAAAAGACCGCCAGCGTCGCCAGCATCCGAATAAACAGGAAGTAAAACGGCTCGATGTACGGTAAACCATACTTAGCCCCAATAAACCCCGTACTCCATAGCAGTACAAACAGTAACGGTACGAAAGGAACCAAGCGGCTTTTCAACGCTTCCATAGCAAACAACACTCTGAATAATCTTCGAATAGTGCAAGCCTAGAGCAAAGTCAGCAGCTCGGGAAAGTGACACGCGCCGTTATTTTTATTGGGTACACAGAAAACCAAATGCTAAGATATTTAGCTCATAATCCTCATCTGTACCCAAGTCATGAAAGCATACCAACGCGTAGTTGATTACATCGAGCAACGAGCCGCCCAAGGCGCATGGCAACATAACCGTTTTTTACCCTCTGTTCGCGCCCTCTCGCAAAGCTTGGGCGTTAGCAAGAACACGGTTCTTCACGCCTATCAGCTGCTTGAAGCGAAACATGTGATTCGCGCTGTGCCGCGTCGCGGCTTTGAACTCGTTCAGTCGGTGCCTGCCAAACCTCATCCGCCCAGACCCGTAGTCCTCGGTGCAACGGCGCTCGATATTATCGGCCCCGCTCAGCGTGAAGCACGCGTGGTCTTCGGCAGCGCAAATCCAGACACCACACTCAATGGACGTAAGGAGTTTTTTAAGACCCTTAGCCGCGCGGTGCGCCGCGAAACTCAATCGAGCGATGCGATCTACACCTTTCATGAATCACCACCCGGGCTGGCGGCACTGCGCGAGCAGATCGCTTTGCGCACGCACAGTGGTACTCAGGAGATAGATAAAGAGGAGGTGATCATCACCAACGGTGCGCAAGAGGCGATATCGCTCGCACTGCGCGTCGTCACCTCACCAGGGGACAATGTCATCGTCGAATCGCCGTGCTTTTATGGCACCTTACAATGCCTTGAAGCACTTGGGCTCCATGTTATTGAAATCCCTAGCGATGCTGAAGGCATCTGCCTTCACGCACTCGAAAGCGCGCTAAAAAGCTGGTCAACCAAAGCGATCGTCTTAAACCCCAACGCGAACAACCCAACCGGCTTCATCATGCCCGAAGCCAATAAGCAGCGTTTATTGGCACTCGCCAACCAATATGATCTCGCCGTTATCGAAGATGATGTATTTGGCTCGTTGATTCACCACAGTCAACGCAATAGCACCCTCAAAGCACTCGATACCGATGGGCGCGTTATGCTATGCAACTCCTTCTCTAAGATATTAGATCCTAGTTTGCGCTTAGGATGGATCGCAGCAGGACGTTACTTTGATCAGGTCAACTACCTCAAATACGTCACGACATTAGCAACCTCAGGCATCATGCAACATGCCGCCGCCGATTGGCTTAGCTCCGCTAACTATCCCCGCCACCTCAAACACCTTCAGGGGCGCTATCGCCAAAAACGTTGTGAGTTTCTTGACGCATTAGCCAGTACGCTAGCACCAGAAGTACAAGTCATACCGCCACAAGGTGGTTTTCTCTGCTGGCTGCAACTCCCCGAGACGTGCGATGGTGACCGTATCTACTTGGCGGCCAAAGAGCATGGCATCAGCTTAACTCCGGGGAGTTTATTTGGTACGCAAGGACAGTTTAAACACTGTATCCGGCTTAACTTTGCGCTCTTCAATCGAAGCTGCGAGCAGATGCAAGCATTGGAGAGGGTTGGCCAACTCATAACAGAGGCCTCCTAGGACAAAACGGCCAGCGTTTCAGGCAGGGGGATAAATCGCAGGCACAAAAAAACCGGCCTAAGCCGGTTTTTTCAGAGAGCAAAGATCTTACTTGATCTTAGCTTCTTTGTAGATAACGTGCTTGCGAACAACCGGATCAAACTTTTTGATCTGGAATTTTTCAGGCATGTTACGCTTGTTTTTGTCTGTAGTGTAGAAGTGACCTGTTCCGGCAGATGAAACCAGACGGATCTTCTCACGATTACCTTTAGCCGCCATCGTCTAGCTCCTCTTAAACTTTCTCACCACGGGCACGCAGTTCAGCAAGAACTGTGTCGATACCCTTCTTATCAATGATACGCATACCTTTAGAAGATACACGCAGACGAACGAATTTGTTTTCGCTCTCTACCCAGAAACGGTGCCAGTGCAGGTTTGGTAGAAAACGACGACGCGTTTTGCGTTGTGAGTGGGAAACGTTATTTCCCGTTACTGGGCGCTTGCCAGTAACCATACAAACTTTAGCCATTTTAATAAGCCTCTAACGGTTAAAATCACTTCTATTCAGCTGTCTATTGGCTAGGTAAAACCGCGCTAGCCTCAGGCGGAGCGTCTGTACTGAAGACAAATATCCCGTACCATGAACAGAAGGCGCATAAGTGTATAGAAAAGCATCAACGATTACCAACACTAATTTACTCAAACGCTTAAATGTAGAACACTCAGCTCACTGATACTCAAAGCAGGCCTCTACAGTAGGCCGCGTTCAGCAAAAGAGACGGCGTGTTCATCCCCCACCACAATATGATCTAGCACCGTAACATCAACGAGCGCCAGCGCCGCCGCTAGGCGTTCTGTAATCTGCTGATCAGCCATCGAAGGCTCAGCCACACCCGATGGGTGGTTATGGCTTAAGATAACCGCGGCGGCGTTACAGGCTAACGCACGTTTAACCACTTCCCGCGGATAGACAGAAGCCGCGTTGATTGTACCGAAGAACAACGGTTCAAAGCGCAAAACACGGTGACGATTATCCAGAAAGAGACACGCAAACACCTCACGCTTATGATGCCGCAGTTGCGCAGTGAGATAGTGCTTAACCAGCGCCGGGTTGCTCATCTGCTCGCCTTTCTCAAGCAGCGCCTGCAAGTGACGACGCCCCATCTCAAGTACCGCTTGCAGTTGAGCGTACTTCGCAGCACCCAATCCTTGAGCGGTGCAAAACTCAGTTTGCGAGCTCTCCAACAAAGGTCTTAAACCGCCAAACTCCTGTAACAAGTTGCGTGCAAGATCAACAGCACTGACACCTTTAACGCCGGTACGCAGAAAAATGGCCAGCAGTTCAGCGTCCGATAACGCAGCCGGACCTTGCAGTAACAACTTTTCACGTGGCCGCTCTTCAGCGGGCCAGTCACTAATCGCCATAAAACACCTCCTTGTGCAGCAATGGCAGATGAAAAATCTTGTGTGCTCTACGCAAGATTTTCGCAAAGTGGTATCTTACACCGCTTGAACGCAGTTGCGTAATAACGGGTATTGCAAGGTATGCACAGACTAACAAACAAACAGATCGTACTTGGAATCACGGGCGGAATCGCCGCGTACAAAAGTGCTGAGCTAGTGCGCGCACTCAAAGGCGCGGGCGCTGACGTTCGTGTTGTAATGACGCCTGCGGCAACGGAGTTCATTACACCGTTGACTCTGCAAGCACTGTCCGGCAACCCTGTGCATTTGGAGCTGCTCAACCCGGAAGCCGAAGCCGGTATGGGACATATTGAGTTGGCAAAGTGGGCTGATCTGCTTGTGATCGCACCAGCGAGTGCCGACTTTATGGCCCGTTTAGCTGCGGGAATGGGCAATGACCTCCTCACAACTATCTGCCTTGCAACCGATGCACCGATTTGCCTAGCCCCTGCGATGAACCAAGCCATGTGGCGCGCACCACAAACCCAGCAAAACGCAAAACAGCTGCAGCTAGATGGCGTCACCCTGTGGGGCCCTGCTGAGGGTGAGCAAGCCTGTGGTGATACTGGCCCAGGCCGCATGATGGAACCTTTACAATTGCTCGATCACATCGCTGATCGTTTTGATACAGGTAGCCTTGCAGGACGTCGCGTAGTGATTACCGCAGGTCCTACCCGCGAGCCATTAGATCCCGTGCGTTATATCTCTAACCATAGTTCTGGCAAGATGGGCTTCGCGCTTGCAGAAGCAGCAATGAACGCCGGTGCCGAGGTCACGTTAATTAGTGGGCCGGTCAACTTAGCAACGCCAGCGCACGTAAAACGCATCGATATTACCAGCGCGCTCGATATGCTGGATGCAGCACAAAGCACACTGGAGCACTGTGATATTTTTATCGCCTGCGCAGCGGTGGCGGATTACCGCCCAACCTCTGTCGCCGAGCACAAAATCAAGAAAGGTAACGAAGAGATTATGGAGCTTCACTTGGTGAAGAACCCCGACATCGTTGCCACCGTAGCTAGCGCGCCGCAGCGCCCCTTTACGGTAGGGTTCGCCGCCGAAACACAAGATGTGATCAGCTACGCACGCGGCAAACTGCAACGCAAGAAGCTCGACATGATTATCGCCAATGATGTCTCCCAAGCGGGCATCGGTTTCAATTCCGACGAGAACGCCGTCACGGTGGTCACTCACGATACCGAAACAGCTATCGCACAAACCGGCAAGCGCCAGCTCGCCAATCAACTGATTGAGCAGATCGCTCACCAATATAAGACAACACAATGAAACAGCTACAAGTAAAGATTCTCGATAGCCGTATCGGCTCTGAATTTCCATTACCGGCTTATGCAACACCCGGCTCAGCGGGTCTTGACCTGCGCGCCTGTCTGGATGCACCACTCACACTTGAGCCAGGCCAAACAGAGCTGATTCCCACCGGTATGGCAATCCATATCGAAGACCCAAGCCTGTGCGCGATGATCCTACCTCGCTCGGGTTTAGGCCATAAGCATGGCATTGTTCTGGGCAACCTCGTGGGCCTAATCGACTCAGACTACCAAGGCCAGCTATTTGTATCCTGCTGGAACCGTGGTGCAACAACCTTCACCATCGAACCGGGCGAGCGTATCGCCCAGCTCGTGCTCGTGCCTGTTGTTCAGGCAAGCTTTGATATTGTGGATGAGTTCTCAGACTCAGAGCGCGGTGCCGGCGGTTTCGGTTCCTCTGGACGCGCATAACCCCTCTTAACCAAGGACGTAACCATGTCTTACACAATCGATCAGCTCAACGAAGATATCTTCCGCGCTTATGATATCCGCGGTATCGTCGGCGAAGCCCTCACTACCCCCGTCGTTTATCATTTAGGGCGTGCGTTTGCTGCACAAGCCCTCGCTCAGGAGACACAAACCGTTGTGGTTGGAGCGGATGGCCGCCTGAGTAGCCCTGAGCTCAAGGATACACTGATCGAAGGTTTGCGCGATGGCGGGGTTGATGTCGTTGATGTTGGCTTTGTTGCTACTCCCCTGCTTTACTTTGCTGCCAACCACACCAAAGACCAAACCGGTGTCATGATCACAGGTAGCCATAACCCGAGCAACTACAACGGCTTTAAGATGATGATTGCGGGTAACACTCTCGCAAACGAAGAGATCCAAGCGCTGAAGCGCCGCATTCTTGAAAGCGACTACACCGAAGGCAACGGCAGCTTAACACAGCAAGATATTCGTCCGGCTTATCGTAAGCGCGTTGCGGAAGATGTCACACTCAAGCGCCCATTGAAGGTGGTGGTCGATAGCGGTAACGGCATAGCCGGTGATGTGGCGCCGCAGCTACTCGAACAGCTCGGCTGTGAAGTAATTCCGCTCTACTGCGATGTGGATGGCAACTTCCCCAACCACCACCCAGATCCGGGCAAGCCTAAGAATCTGATCGATTGTATCGCCGCCGTTAAAGAGCACAAAGCTGATGTTGGCTTAGCCTTCGATGGCGACGGTGACCGCGTTGGTGTTGTGACGCCTAATGGCAGCATCATCTACCCCGACCGCATCATGATGCTCTTTGCCGAGGATATTCTGCAACGTAACCCAGGGGCTGAAATCATCTATGACGTGAAATGTTCACGCCTATTAGGTGAAGCGATCCGCCAAGCCGGGGGCAAGCCAACCGTTTGGAAAACAGGCCACTCACTTATTAAGCGAAAGATGAAAGCCACAGGCGCATTGCTCGCGGGCGAGATGAGCGGTCATATCTTCTTTAAAGAACGCTGGTTTGGCTTTGACGATGGCATCTATAGCGCGGCACGCCTGCTGGAGATTCTGTCTCTACGTGATACCTGCTTAGATACTATTTTTGCGGCCTACCCAGAAGACATCAGCACACCAGAGATCAATATCGATGTGCGCGATGACAACAAATTTACCATCGTCGAGCAGATGCAGCAGCAGAGCTATCCCGACGGTGACGTCAGCCTGATTGATGGCGTACGCGTTGACTACGCGGATGGCTGGGGGTTAGTGCGCGCCTCCAACACCACGCCGGTACTCGTGTTACGTTTTGAAGCGGCCACGGAAGAGGCTCTCAACCGAATTCGCGACACGTTCCAACAGTACTTGTTCGCCATTGATAAGACGCTTGTTATCCCGCACGAATAGGATAACGACCGAAAATATTTAGGAGTAACCAGAACCATGCCTTTAAACCGCAAGCAAGCGATGACCACTGCCGAGGTCTTAAGCGAAGCTGTTCCTTATATCCAGCGCTTCGCTGGTAAGACCATCGTGATCAAGTATGGCGGCAACGCCATGACGGATGACAACCTCAAGAACAGCTTTGCCCGCGACATCGTTATGATGAAGCTGATCGGCCTAAATCCAGTGGTCGTGCATGGTGGCGGCCCACAGATCGGCGACCTACTCGAGCAGCTTAAGATCGAATCGCACTTTATCAATGGTATGCGAGTCACCGACTCAAAAACCATGGATGTAGTGGAGATGGTACTTGGCGGCATGGTGAACAAAGAGATCGTTGGCCTGATCAACAGCAATGGCGGCAAGGCGATCGGTCTGACAGGTAAAGATGGTCACCTGCTGGAAGCTCGCAAACTGCGCGTTAAACACAAGCGTCCAGAGATGGAAGCGCCGGAAATTATCGACATTGGCCATGTTGGCGAAGTTGAGAAGGTGAATAAGTCTGTGTTGCGGATGCTTGAAGACTCTGACTTCATCCCCGTGATCGCGCCAATCGGCGTCGGTCCAGATGGTGCATCGTACAATATCAACGCAGACCTCGTGGCTGGCAAAGTAGCAGAAACGCTACAAGCTGAGAAACTGATTCTACTGACTAACATTGCCGGCCTGCTCGATAAAGAGGGGAATGTCCTGACCGGTTTATCTACTGAGCAAGTCGATGGCCTGATCGAAGATGGCACCATCCACGGTGGTATGCTGCCGAAGATTGGCTGCGCACTGAGCGCGGTGAAAAGTGGCGTGGTTAGCGCTCACATTATCGATGGCCGAGTTGAGCACTCCTGTTTGCTCGAGATCTTCACCGATGAAGGTGTCGGTACTCTGATCACGAATAACACGTTATAAGCCATGAACGAAGCAACACAACTCTCCCGCCGCGAGCAGATTCTGCAATCGTTGGCGCAGATGTTAGAAGTTAACCCAGGGCAGCGCATTACCACTGCGGCTCTGGCGCGTGAAGTCGGTGTTTCTGAAGCAGCACTGTATCGGCACTTTCCTAGCAAAGCGCGGATGTTTGAAGGCCTGATCACCTTTATCGAAGAGACGATCTTTTCACGCGTGACCATGATTACGGGATCCGATACGCCGGCTGTGCGCCAATGTGAGCAGATCCTCACGCTTTTGCTGGCCTTCGTTGAGCGAAATCCGGGGATGGCGCGCATTCTGACTGGCGACGCCCTTGCTGGCGAGACTGACCGTTTGCGCGGGCGCATCCACCAGCTCTTTGAACGCTTAGAAACGCAACTTAAACAGGTACTGCGCGAAGCGGAGCTACGTGAGGGTCTGCGCACCGAAACCACAGCGGGCATTTCGGCAAATTTGATGCTCAGCTGCACAGAGGGACGCATTCGCCAGTTCGTCCGGAGTGAGTTTCAACGTAAACCCACTGACAACTGGGCAGACCAATGGCAACGCTTGGCGAGCGGTATTTTTCGTCCCGCTTAATTCGTTGGGCAGGGTGTTCCATCCCATAAATAACAAGCCTGCTGAGCGACCGGTTCAGCGGGCTTTTTTGTGGTCTTTTTAAGCGCCATATCCGATCGCTGCGCTGCCTCGCGCTGAATCATCAACAAGGCTGAAACAGAAACCAATTGAATACCCGCCTCATCAAGCTGCGGTATCGCCTTTGTGAGGAACCGAGTGGTTGAGGGGTAAGGGTGACCGATCACTACGGCTTTACCAAACTTACGCGCAATGCGTATCGCACGGTCAAACTGCGCCTGCATAAACTGCTCAGACCGTTCGTGATCTAAAAAAATATCCCGCGTAAGTGCAGGCACGTGCGCTGCTCTTGCTGCACTTAAGGCAACACTGGTTGGCGTTGTACGGCTATCAACAAAATAGATATCGCGCTCTTTCGCAACGTCCATCAACCATGCCATCGGTGCCTTTTTCTGAGTGAGTAGACTCCCCATATGGTTGTTAAAGCCCACCACATGCGGCACCCAGTCTAAATTATCGCGGAGCGTTTGCTTTAACTGCTGCTCGGTCTGGCGCTCCGTTAATCCGCCAGGGCCTAGCGGCTTTCGCAACGTATTTGCCATCGGCGCATGCAGCATAACTTCTTTGTCGTGCGCAAAAGCCATGTTAGCCAGTGCTTTACCATGTGCCGAAAATGGCAACACAGCATAAGTAACAGGCCCCGGAAGCGCTATTGCCGCAGCGCCCTGATGATAGCTGTTCCCAATATCGTCAATGATAATGACGATTCGTGGTGGCCATGGCGGTGATGCTGCATAACTCAAGGTGGCAGACAGCAACAACGACACAACACATGTAAGTTTATAAATTGTATTCATGCATCCAAGTACTTAGCTTGCCTGACGCTGGGCATTAATTACCGCCAACAACGCAGAGAAGCGATAAAGAAAAGGCCCATCAACGACGGGCCTTCTCGACGAGCAAAAGCATCCAGTTACTTTTGTACGCTACCGATGATGGAGAGCGCTTTCAAAAGATTCAGCGCCTCATAAAGCTGATAATCACGTTGCGCTAGATTTTGCGCCGCCTCAGCCACGGCAGCTTGTTCTGCAGCTTTCGCATCTTCGTCGCCATTGGTTAAATGGCCTGTAAGATCCTTCTCTTTGATCAGAGTTCGGCCCTTCACGCGTTTGAGCTCTGCATTTTCCACGACAACATCAGGCTGAATGCCATCTGCCTGAATGGAACGACCGCTCGGGGTAAAGTAACGCGCAGTGGTTAACTTAAGCGCTCGCTTGTCGGTAAGTGGCAGAATCGTCTGGACCGAACCTTTACCAAAGCTCCCCGTGCCCATAATGATGGCGCGTTTATGATCTTGCAGCGCGCCAGCAACAATCTCGGAAGCCGATGCCGAGCCGCTGTTGATCAACACAACCACTGGGACATCAGGAACCAACGTCTCTTGTGTTGCATTAAACTCAACATCAGAGGTCGGTAAGCGCCCCTCGGTATAAACAATCTTACCGTCATCAATAAACGCATCAACGACGCTAACCGCTGCCTGCAGCACGCCACCAGGGTTATTGCGCAGATCAAGCACTAAACCTTTCTGCTCGTTTGACGCTTGCAATTTTTCGAGCGCTTTTTCGAGATCTTGGCCAGTCTTCGCTTGGAACTGGGTGATACGAATATAACCGTAGTCTTCATTTAACATTCGCTGCTTAACGCTGGTGACCTGAATCACATCACGCACCACGGTAATCTCAAGCGGCTTGTCCTCACCGTCACGTAAAATCGTCAGCACAACCTCCGATCCCGCTTTACCGCGCATTTTGCTGATCGACTCATCCAAGCTCATGCTTTTCACCGAATCACCATCGATACGTGTGACAATGTCCCCAGCCTTAATACCCGCTTTCGTAGCGGGCGTATCATCAATCGGGGCGATAACGCGGATGAAGCCATCATCCATTGTAATTTCGATTCCAACGCCGCCAAACTCGCCAGACGTATGTACCTGCAACTCTTCAAAGGCCTTTGGCTCGAGGTAGGTGGAGTGTGGGTCCAACCCAGCGATCATGCCGCGAATGGCATCCTCCAAAACCTTCGCATCATCAACCGGCTCAACATAAGCGCTCTTTATGCGATCAAACACCTCACTGAAACGACGCAGCTCTTCAAGCGGTAACGTCTTCGCCTCTTGCTCGGAGGTCGGCGCTTCATCAGCCATGGAAAAGGCGCTTAAACTCAAACCCAGCGCAACACCGGCTAACTTAATTGCATTCCTCATACAGAAAACCCTTTCTAAGAGGCGTGAGCCTCAATTATTTGCGCGCCAACCAACGTTGCGGGTTGGTCGCTTTACCCTTATATCGGATTGCGAAGTAGAGTCCAGGTTCCGAATTACCGCCGCTAAATCCGACAGTTGCGATGGTTTCGCCCTGCTCTACCCAATCACCTTGTGACTTTAACAGTGAGTCATTGTGTCCATATAGCGTGTGGTAGCCATCACCATGATCGATAATCGTCACCAAGCCATAACCGCGTAACGCGTCAGAAAACACCACCCGCCCATGGTGCACAGCTGAGACCGATACACCTAACGCTGCACCAAACATCACACCATCATAGCGAATCCCTTGATTTAGCGAGCCGAAACGACGTTTGACTCTACCAGAGACTGGCGCTTTCAATTTACCCTTCAAAGATTTGAAGGCTTGGTTGTTCACTGACAGCTTAGCCAGCGACACCGACTTTTCGATCTCAACTAGCAGTTTTTCCAACTGCTTTTGATCTTTTTTCAGCTGCGCAACCTTGGTTTTACCTTGCCCTACTTTTTTACGCAATGCTGCAAGCGCTTGTTTACGCGCTTTGCGCTGTTGCTCTTGCTCTGCAAGCTTGGCCTGTAACGCATCCCGCTCGGCCACAATCGCAGCTTGTGTAGAGTCAATATTCGCGTTGGTTTGCTCCAAGGTCGTGAGCATCTTGCGGTAGTCTAGCAACTGCTGTTGCTGGGCGCTGTTGAAGTAGTCATAGTACTTCATCATACGCGACAACTCGTCAGGATCACGCTGGTTCAGTAGCATCAATAAACGAGGTTGCTGGCCGCGCTTATATTGCTCACGTATCGCTTCGTGTAACGCAGCTTGGCCAAGTGCGAGGTTTTTCTCGATACGCGCCTTGTCCGCTTCGTAGCCCGTTAAGTTACCCCGCAAGCCCGCTAGTTTTTGATTCAACCGATAGATAGCTTTGCCCGTATCTCCGATACGCGCTTCAAGCGATTTCAGTGCAGCGGCCTCTTTGCTGAGAGCAGTACGGTCTTTCTTTAGACGCGCTTGGGCGCTGCGGATACTCTTTTTCAACGTAGTTAGCTGGGCTTGTGTCGCTTGCTCTTTGCTAGCCGCGCTAACAGCCCCGCCAACACATAACAGCGCCGCGAGAAAACACACCGAAAAAAAAGGCCGCGTACGCGGCCATCGGACACGATTATTGCGTCTTAGCAAGGTTTTTGCCCGTCATCTCTTGCGGCTGCGGCAGCTCCATCAGGTGCAATAACGTTGGCGCAAGGTCACATAGCGCACCGTCATCCAACGTCAATGTCGCCTTGCGTGGACCATCATAAATCAGCGCGACTGGGAAGGTGGTATGCGCAGTATGCGGCTGCTCCGTTTTCGGGTCGCGCATCATCTCAACATTACCGTGATCCGCCGTGATCAGCGTCTCACCACCCACTTCGGCCATCGCCTCAAGTACACGCGTAATACTTTGATCAACAGCTTCCACTGCTTTAACGGCCGCATCAAATACGCCAGTGTGACCCACCATATCGCCATTTGGATAGTTACACACGATTAGGTCATATTTACCGCTTTTGATTGCATCAACGAGCTTGTCGGTTAGCTCTGGGGCGCTCATCTCAGGCTGCAAATCATAAGTTGCAACCGCTGGAGATGGCACTAAGATACGCTCTTCGCCCTCGTACACAGCTTCTTGGCCGCCATTAAAGAAGAAGGTAACGTGGGCATACTTCTCTGTTTCCGAGATACGTAACTGGGTTTTACCCTGCGCCGAAACAAACTCACCTAAATCATTGCTGATGCTTTGTGGCGGATACGCGCAAGAGGCTGGCATGTCTGCAGAGTACTCTGTCATCATCACGTAGTCCGCCAGTGCTGGTACAACCGCACGCTCAAAGCCATCAAAGTTTTGATCTGCCACGTAGGCTTGTGTGATCTCACGGGCACGGTCTGGACGGAAATTGGCGAAGATCACCGCATCACCATCACGTACGCGGCCATCAACACCATCAATCGTAGTTGCGAGTACGAACTCGTCGTTCTCGTCGCGCTCATAAGCCGCTGCCAGTGCTGCGGTGCCAGACGCTGCCGAATGCGGAGCAATACCCTGCGTCATAGCATCATAGGCCTGCTGGACTCGATCCCAGCGCTGATCTCGGTCCATCGCATAGTAACGTCCAACAACCGTGGCGATACCACCCAGACCGAGCTCTTCAAAGAGTGCTTGTGCTTTCGCTAGTGAGGGTTCAGCCGAGCGAGGTGGCATGTCTCGGCCATCTAAAATCGCGTGCAGATACACCTGCTTAGCGCCGCGCTTCGCTGCCATACGGATCAGCGCAAACATATGCTCCTCGTGGCTGTGTACACCGCCGGGTGATAGCAAGCCCATCACATGCACCGCGTTATCAGTGGCGATCGCCTTATCCATTGCGGCCACCAGCGCCGCGTTCTCGTAGAACGAACCCTCTTCAATCGCTTTACCAATGCGCGATAGATTCTGATAAACGATGCGGCCCGCACCAATGTTCATATGGCCAACTTCTGAGTTGCCCATCTGCCCCTCTGGCAGGCCGACAGCGAGGCCCGAGGTTGCGATACGAGATGTGGGGTTATTCGCTAGCAGCGCATCCCATGTTGGCGTATTCGCCGCTTCAATCGCGGAAGAAACTGTAGACTCAATACCAAAGCCGTCCAAGATAATCAGCGCTTTTGGGATACGCACGTTACTCATAGAAATAAAACCTGCTCATAGCTCGCTAAAGGAAGGCCGCCATTTTACTGATAATCACTCACATTGGCTAATTTCACACCAGTGCGGGCCAATGCTCCCCTTATGCACAGCGCACGAGCATTGTATAATCTGCGCTCGAGTTTAACGATGCCAGCTCCGCGGCAGACTTTAGGAATCACAATGGAACAGTTTATTGAATTCGCGACTAATCACTTTATGCTCATTGCCGCATGGGTGCTCACCCTCGCTCTGTTGCTGTGGAACGAGAGCCAAAAGGCAGGAAAATCCGTTTCGCCCGCCATCGCAACTCAGCTAATCAACAAACAAGACGCTGTCATCGTTGATGTACGCACGAAGAAAGAGTGGGATACAGGCCACATTACTGCCTCGAAGCATATCCCGCTGGCAGACCTGCAACGCCGCGTATCTGAGCTGGAGAAGTTCAAAGCACGTCCCGTTGTGGTCGTGTGCAATATCGGCCAAACTGCGGGCAGCGCTACTAAGATGCTAAAAGCTGCTGGCTTTGAAAATGTCATGCGCCTACAAGGCGGCATCACAGAATGGAAAGGCCAGAACTTGCCAATCGTAAAGAAGGCGTAAAGGATGAAGACGATAATCTACAGCTCAGACTACTGCCCGTTCTGCATGCGTGCTAAACAGCTGCTGCAGCACAAAGGTGTGCAGTTTGAAGAGATCAATGTGGATGGCAAACCTGATGTTCGCGCGCAAATGATCGAGCGAGCAGGTATCCACACGGTACCCCAGATTTTTATCGGAGAGACTCACGTCGGTGGATGCGACGACCTCTTTGCGCTAGAACGCGCCGGTAAACTTGATAACCTTTTGAACCAAGAATAAGGACACAACAGCAATGGCTGAAAATGATCAGGCAGCTGCAGCAGAGCAGCCACAAGGCCCACAATTCTCAATCCAGCGCATCTACGTAAAAGATGTCTCTTTTGAGTCGCCAAACAGCCCACAGGTTTTCACTAAGCAGTGGTCACCAGAAGTGAATCTGGAGATGAATACGCGCACCACTCAACTGAGCCCAGAGCACTACGACGTTGTTCTGACGCTAACAGTCACAGTGAAAAACGAAGACGAAACAGCGTTCTTGGTTGAAGTACAGCAAGCAGGTATCTTCCATGTTGCCGGCATGAACGAGCAAGAGATGGGTCACACACTAGGCGCGTTCTGCCCTAACCTACTGTTCCCATACGCACGTGAAGCCGTTGATTCGCTGGTGACTAAAGCAAGCTTCCCTCCACTGATGCTAGCGCCAGTAAACTTCGACGCATTGTACGCGCAGCAATTAGCGCAGCAGCAAGCACAAGCGAGCGAACAACACTAAGCCTCACTGTGCCAATAAAAAACGGAGCCTAGGCTCCGTTTTTTATTGCTCGATCACATCACTACTCAAGCTCAGTGTTTTTTTGCTTTGACCTTGCGGCAAGTGTTTCTGCACTCGGTTTCACTTTTCTATCCACCCAACGCACCAAATCATTCCACATTCGATCAATATCTTTAGGCTTAGGCATGATGCCCGCATAGGGCAGCTCGATCGTCATAACCGGTATCTTTTTGGTAAACCATGCATAGTTACCAAGCGAGCCAGGATACGTACCTAGTTGGCGCAGGTAAAGAGGGCCCAATCGGCGCGGAGGTTTGACACTCGCACCATCAAAATCGAGAATGCCATGCGGTGCGTGCACCGACACGATCACATCAGGGTGATACTCCTCAATAAGCTGGAACAACATCTGCGTTTCAGGCTCACTCAGAGGTGTTTCGCCTGGGTAGTAACGGGCGCGCTTTTTCGCACGGGTTTTCCAATGTTTTAAAGCGTTGGGAAAGCCCTTGGCAGGTTCAAAGTTGCGATTGAGATCAACATTATGAGCATTGACGCGTGTCGATTTTTTGCGCAGCAACCCATCTGGATTCACCAATGGAAAAAAGAGCCAGTCGTAGCGGCCACTATGGTGTGCTGAAATTGTATTCAGCCATTTGAACGTGACACTCACGCTCGAGTACTCATCGCCGTGAATACCGCCAATAAATAGTACACGCGGCGCGTCTGACTCTGCTGCTAAAAAGCGTTTTTCAAGCATCGCTCGACCATTTACCGAGAAAAACCGCGGCTGAGCAAAACCAAGCGCCAAGCACTCTTTCTCACTGACGCTCGAGAGTTTCTTACCAACCGCAGCGCAAACCCCCGCAACGGTATTGTCGGCATAAAGGGGCTGCCAAGTTAGTGTCAGCAATGCGGCAACTGCGAGTCGACGGCCTATCGATAAATGAAACACTAGTCGACCGAGCCTTCGTAACCAAGCTGTCGCCACGCCTCATAAACCACGATGGCGCAGGCGTTAGATAAATTAAGGCTGCGGCTTTGCGCCCCCATCGGCAACTTCACGCGCTGCTCCGCGGGCAAACTATTACGCACATCCGCTGGTAAGCCCCGTGTTTCTGGCCCGAACAGCAGGACATCGCCAGGTTTAAATACCACGTCAGAGTGGTACACCGTGCCTTTGGTGGTCAGCGCCCAAACATGTTCAGGTTGAAGTTGCGCAAGGCAAGCGTCCAATGATGCATGGACTTGCAGGTTAGCAAACTCATGATAGTCCAGCCCCGCACGGCGCAGTTTCTTATCATCGATATCAAAGCCTAACGGCTCAACCAAGTGCAGATTGAAACCTGTGTTGGCACACAGCCGAATGATATTCCCAGTATTGGGCGGGATCTCGGGCTCATATAGAACAACGTTTAACATTAACCACCTGCGCGTTTTTAGAAACAGGCGATAGTATAAAGATTACGCGCCGAAATTCACTCATCATCAGGGCTATCAAAGACTAAATCGAGCTCCTTAATCTTCCGAGTTAAGGTATTACGCCCCCAACCGAGTAGTTCGGAAGCATCACGGCGACGGCCGCCAGTATGTTTGAGCGCCGCTTCAATCATGATGCGCTCGAAAGCAGGTACAGCAGTTTCCAACAACCCGCTCCCGCCGGTCGCTAATTGCTGTTCTGCCCAGTTGCGCAAGGACTGTTCCCAATTTCCCGTGGTGGTATCACCTGCTGCCTGCTGCTCGGAGAGCTCCAGTGGCATATCCGCGATCAGCACTTCGCGCCCAGATGCCATCACAGTCAGCCAACGGCATGTATTCTCAAGCTGACGCACATTGCCGGGCCACGCCAGCCCTTTCATATAGGCTTCGGTTTCTGGGCGCAGCACCTTAGGCTCAACATCCAACTCTTCGGCAGAACGCATCAGGAAGTGGCGTGCTAGTTTAGGAATATCCTCTTTGCGATCAGCCAATTTAGGGATGTGAATGCGGATAACGTTTAAACGATGGAAAAGGTCTTCCCGAAAGCGTCCGCTTGTTACCAGCCCCTCTAAGTCTTGATGGGTGGCTGCAATGATACGCACATCCACCTTCACTGGGGTGTGCCCACCCACACGGTAGAATTCGCCATCGGCTAATACGCGTAATAAGCGCGTTTGTGTATCCGCAGGCATATCACCGATCTCATCAAGAAACAGCGTGCCACCGTCCGCCTGTTCAAAACGGCCTCGGCGTGCTGCAGTTGCGCCGGTAAAAGCACCTTTTTCATGACCAAATAACTCAGACTCAATCAGGTCTTTTGGAATCGCAGCCATATTCAGCGGAATGAAAGGGGCTTGTGCCCGCGGGCTATGACGGTGCAAAGCGTGCGCGACAAGTTCCTTACCCGTCCCTGACTCGCCATTAATGAGCACTGTAATATTAGATTGCGATAACCGCCCAATCGCACGAAAAACCTCCTGCATCGCGGGCGCTTCACCAATAATTTCGGCGTTATCGAGTGTGTCCTCAGCTGCGGCATTGCTGCGTTTTTCATGGGCATGCTCGACGGCGCGCTGCACAAGACTCACAGCTTCGTCCACATCAAACGGCTTAGGTAGATACTCAAATGCGCCGCCTTGATAGGAGGCGACGGCACTATCCAGATCTGAATGTGCCGTCATGATAATAATTGGAAGATCAGGGTGTGAGGTGTGCAACTGCTCGAGCATCGCTAACCCATCAGTGCCCGGCATACGAATATCACTCACAATGGCATCGGGCACTTGGGTTTCAAGCTGCTTGATCACCGCATCAGCCGTTTCAAAAGCATTAACCTGCACACCACTTTTAGAGAGGGCACGATCCAGCACCCAGCGAATCGAGCGGTCGTCATCGACAATCCAAACATTTCCGTTAGTTTTCATCGTTTCTCTCCAGAGGAATAAGTAGCGTAAAGCAGGTGTGGCCCGGTTCGCTATGGCACTCGATTAAGCCGTGATGCTGGCTGATGATCGATTGTGCGATGGATAAGCCGAGCCCTGTCCCTTCAGCGCGGCCACTGATCATCGGGAAGAAGATGTTCTTAACCATCTCCTCCGGGATGCCAGGGCCGTTATCAATGATCTCTATACTGCACACCAAACGATGCGATTCTGCACTGAGCGTCACTTGGCGGCGTGTACGCGTGCGCAGCTTTAGTACAGGTGCAGGGATATTATTTTCCAGCATCGCCTGCACTGCGTTGCGCACAACATTTAAAACAGCCTGTATGAGCTGCTCATTATCGCCGAGCAGCTCCGGAATACTGGGGTCATAGTCACGCTCAATTATGACCTGCCCGGTGACTTCCGCCTTCACAATTGTGCAGACCCGTTCCAGCACGGAGTGCACATTCAGTGGTTGGCGCTGCGCGATTTTATGCGGGCCCAAAAGGCGATCAACTAGGTTACGTAAGCGGTCTGCTTCTTCGATGATCACCTGTGTGTATTCATGCAGTTCAGGATCATCTAACTCCGCCTCTAGCAGCTGTGCAGCGCCGCGAATCCCACCCAAAGGATTTTTGATTTCATGCGCCATACCACGAACAAGGTTACGCGTCGTTTCATGGCGCATGAGCATCTCTTTCTCTTGCTCAATACGGCGTAAACGATCGCGTGCTTGAAGTTCAACCAAGAGAAACGGCTGACCGTGCTCTTGAATGCAACTAACGCTGTAATCCACTGTAAGAGTATCGCCCGCAGAACTGATGATTTCGGCTTCTCGTCGTGTGTAGGCATGACCGCTCTCGAGCGTCGCCTGCATAGCGTCCAACTCAGCAGGGTTGAGCGCGATCCAGTCGGTGATCGATGCGCTCTGCATACGCCGCAATGTGGCTGCTAGCAACATTTCAGCCGAGGAGTTCATGTACTGAATACTGAGCGAACTATCGAGCAAGATCACACTGCTTGCTTGATTATCGAGTAGTTGCTTAGTCATCGTAGACGTCAACATACGTATTCTCTTACTCACTGTTTGACTGAATAATTTCAGGCCGCTCACCGTCGCAGCTTCTCTAAGCAACAGCAGCGCCTATGCAATAGCGCCTATCTGAAAGTAACTGCAAAAAAGAAGCCAACTCATGCAGCTCCTCCAAGCGCCCAAAATACGAACCTTTGCAGCGCACGGTGCGCTCAAACACCGCACCGAAGCGCACCAATATCGCTCACGCAACCTATATGCACCATTATAGTGCACATAATAAAAGCTGCTGTTATAGGCCGTTATCTGCGGGAAACAAAAAAGCCTCCCGAAGGAGGCTTTTTCTATTAGCAACGCTTATACAGAGTAGTACAGGTCGTACTCAACTGGGTGAGTCGTTTGGTTCACTTTGTCAGACTCTTCTTGCTTCAATGCAATGTATGCATCGATCATGTCGTCAGTGAATACACCGCCTTTCGTCAAGAACTCACGGTCTGCATCCAGCGCAGCTAGTGCTTCTTCTAGCGACGCAGCTACTTGTGGGATTTCAGCCGCTTCTTCTGGTGGCAGGTCGTACAGATCTTTATCTGCAGCATCACCAGGGTGGATCTTGTTCTGGATACCGTCTAGACCCGCCATCATCAATGCCGCGAAGCACAGGTATGGGTTAGCAATTGGGTCAGGGAAGCGCGTCTCGATACGACGAGCTTTAGGGTTCGTTACGTAAGGGATACGGATAGAAGCCGAACGGTTACGCGCAGAGTAAGCTAGCATAACTGGCGCTTCGAAACCTGGGATCAAACGCTTGTAAGAGTTTGTACCTGGGTTAGTCAGAGCATTAAGTGCTTTAGCGTGCTTGATGATACCGCCGATGTAGTAAAGCGCCATCTCTGACATACCTGCGTATGCATCACCAGAGAACAGGTTAACACCATCTTTAGATAGTGACTGGTGAACGTGCATACCAGAACCGTTGTCACCAACGATTGGCTTAGGCATGAATGTCGCAGTTTTACCGTATGCGTGTGCAACGTTGTGTACACAGTATTTCAGTACTTGAACTTCGTCAGCCTTGTTAACCAACGTGTTTGCACCAGCACCGATCTCACACTGGCCCGCTGTCGCTACTTCGTGGTGGTGTACTTCTACATCCAAACCCATTGCAGTCATCGCGTTACACATGTTGCCACGCAGATCGTGTAGAGAGTCAACTGGTGGTACTGGGAAGTAACCGCCTTTAACACGTGGACGGTGGCCTGTGTTACCGCCTTCAAACTTGTGGTTAGAGGACCATGCCGCTTCTTCTGAAGATACAGAGAAACCGCAGCCGCTCATATCGTTGTGGAAATGTACTTCGTCGAATACGAAGAATTCTGGCTCAGGACCAAACATCGCTGTATCAGCAATACCTGTAGACTTCAGGTACTCTTCTGCGCGCTTCGCTACAGAGCGTGGGTCACGCTCGTAACCTTGGCCAGTCGCTGGCTCAACGATGTCACAGCGAACAATAACAGTAGACTCTTCAGCGAACGGGTCTAGAACAGATGCGCTGTCGTCTGGAAGCAGGATCATGTCAGACTCGTTGATGCCTTTCCATCCAGCGATAGAAGAACCGTCGAACATTTTACCTTCTTCAAAGAAGTCGTCACCCATCTGATGAACAGGGATAGTAACGTGCTGTTCTTTACCTTTCGTGTCAGTGAATCGCATATCAACCCACTTAACATCGTTCTCTTCGATTAACTTCAGAGTGATCTCTGACATTTCGCTATCTCCACTTTTCGTATTTGTCAGACACGTTCAAGACGGTCCTGAAATCTGTGATTTAAACGTTAATAGTCTATTAGCAACCACTGTGCCAACTCTAAAGCAACGCTAAATCAAACACTTACAACGAGCACACTCAAAACATCGCACCAAAAGGATGCTTAAAAGCCATAACGCGCACCAAAAAAGTGCATTAAGCGCTCATTTGCGGGGCACACTTTGGCATGATACTCCAAGCGCAAACAAATAACTTCTCAATACAAGGTCTAACTCGCTAAGTATTGATTCTCGTTCTGACACAAAGACGCAATAAATTGGTGATGAAATGAACAGACCGCTGGGCTTGTGAGGCAATGATCCGCTATAATGCGGCGCATCTTAAACCCTACCGCAAAACACGCTGTGCACCATTGAAGGTCAGTGATGCACGGGTAACCTGCAAAAGAAAAGTCAGAACACTATTTATGATCGACAATATCGCTAACTTGCGAAACATCGCTATTATCGCGCACGTTGACCACGGCAAAACGACGCTGGTTGATAAGCTTCTCCAACAGTCCGGTACTCTTGGCCGCCGCGATGAAGGCTCTGAGCGCATCATGGACTCCAACGACCAAGAGAAAGAGCGCGGAATTACTATTCTTGCGAAGAATACGGCGATCGAGTGGAACGGTTACCATATCAATATCGTTGACACACCGGGGCACGCTGACTTCGGTGGTGAGGTAGAGCGCGTTCTTTCTATGGTTGACTGCGTACTGCTATTGGTAGATGCCGTCGATGGTCCAATGCCGCAAACACGCTTCGTAACACAGAAAGCGTTCGACCAAGGCCTACGCCCTATCGTTGTGGTGAACAAGGTAGACCGCCCAGGTGCGAACCCAGATGCTGCCATCGATAAAGTTTTCGACCTTTTCGACTCGCTTGGCGCTAGCGATGAGCAACTCGACTTCCCTGTTATCTACGCCTCTGCACTGAACGGTATCGCTGGTACTGATCATGAAAACATGGCCGAGGATATGACGCCGCTGTTCGAAGCGATTGTTGATCACGTAAGTCATCCAGACGTTGACGTTGATGGCCCATTCCAGATGCAAGTATCTGCACTGGACTACAACAGCTATGTCGGTGTTATCGGTGTGGGCCGTGTGAAGCGCGGTAAAGCGAACCTCAACCACCCAGTTAAAATCATCGACAGTGAAGGTAACATCCGCAGCGGCCGTATCCAAAAGATCATGGGTTATTTAGGCCTTGAGCGTGTTGATGTGGACTCTGCTCGCGCTGGTGACATCATCTGTGTAACCGGTATCGATGAGCTAAACATCTCCGATACGTTGTGTGATGCAGATGCTGTTGAAGCACTGCCTGCGCTGTCGGTTGATGAGCCAACCGTATCGATGACGTTCCAGGTGAATGACTCTCCATTTGCAGGGCAAGATGGCAAGTTTGTTACCAGCCGTAACATCAAGGACCGCCTTGACCGTGAGCTGATCCACAACGTTGCACTGCGCGTTGAAGAGGGAGACTCTCCTGAGAAATTCCGCGTATCGGGTCGTGGTGAGCTGCACTTGTCAGTATTGATCGAAACCATGCGCCGCGAAGGTTTCGAGCTGGGTGTTTCTCGCCCAGAAGTTATCCAACGTGAAGTTGATGGTGAAATCCACGAGCCGTACGAAGTCGTAATGATCGACGTGGAAGAGGAGCACCAAGGCGCAATCATCGAAGAGCTGGGTAAGCGCAAAGGTGATATGACTAACATGGAGGTTGATTCCTCCGGCCGTATCCGCCTGACATTCTTGATCCCATCACGTGGTTTGATCGGCTTCCGTAGCCAGTTCCTGACGATGACTTCAGGTACCGGTATCATGACATCCGTTTTCGACCACTATGGTCCAGTGAAAGAAGGCGAAGTTGTTTTCCGTAACAACGGTGTCTTGGTATCCATGGTCACGGGTAAAGCATTGGGCTACTCACTCTTCAACTTGCAAGAGCGTGGTCGTCTATGTATTGGCCCGAACATCGAAGTCTACGAAGGCATGATTCTGGGTATCCACAGCCGTAGCAACGACCTAGCCGTTAACCCAATCAAGGGTAAGCAGCTAACTAACGTGCGTGCGTCTGGTACCGACGAAAACATCCAATTGACGCCGCCGATTCGCTTCACACTAGAGCAAGCTCTCGACTTCATTGAAGATGATGAGCTAGTTGAAGTAACGCCAAACCATATCCGTTTGCGTAAGAAGCTCCTCACTGAGAACGAGCGTAAGCGCGCCTCACGTGCTGCAAAATAATACGCACAAGAGAGCATAAGAAAGCGGCCAATGGGCCGCTTTTTTTACGTCTAGACATAGCGCCTGACCTTCGCTGCACCCTATACTTTAGCTGTACTTAGGAAAAGGAAGACACACCATGCGCCCGCTATACCCTGCAATTCAGCCATATAAAACACATGCACTCGAAGTGGGTGGAGGACACACCCTGTACGTTGAAGAGAGCGGTAATGCAGAGGGCTTACCTGTACTGTTTGTACACGGCGGCCCCGGCGGCTCAACTAACGGCGACCTGCGTAGCTTCTTTAACCCAGAGAAGTATCGCATCATTTTGTTTGATCAGCGCGGCTGCGGGCGCTCACAGCCACACGCATCTCTGCAAGCGAACACAACGGCACACCTAATCGAAGATATGGAACACATTCGCACTCACCTAGGTGTGGATGAGTGGCTACTATTTGGCGGTTCTTGGGGCGCTACGCTAGCGCTTCTATATGCTCAAGCACATACCGAGCGAATCTTGGGCCTGATCCTGAGAGGCGTTTTTCTAGCGCGCCAGCAAGATATTCACTGGCTATATCAAGAGGGTGCAAGCCGCATATTCCCCGACTACTGGCAAGACTTTCTCGCGCCTATTCCAACAGGGGAGCAACACAACTTACTGCACGCCTATCATCAGCGGCTAACCTCGGAAAATGAACTTCAGCGTATGGCAGCCGCAAAGGCTTGGTCTGTATGGGAGGGACGCTGCTCTACGCTCGCGCCCAATCCAGATGCGATGTCACACTACTCCGATCCGCATCTTGCACTAGCAATGGCTCGACTAGAGACACACTATTTTGTTAACCATTGTTTTATCAGTGAAAATCAGATCCTAACGCGAGCCGATAAGATCAGCGGGCTTCCCATCACCATTGTGCATGGTCGCTATGATATGGTCTGCCCTGTCGAACAAGCATACGCGCTCTATCAAGCGCTACCGCACTCGCAACTGCACATCGTTCGGGATGCAGGACATTCAGTGTTCGAACCCGGCATCATAGATAACTTAGTACGAGCTACCGATGCTTTTGCCGCCACGGAGGCTTAAACGGAGAACGAATGAAGGGCTTAATACAACGCGTTAAACACGCCAGCGTCGTCGTTGATGGGGAAACCATTGGTGCTATCGACCACGGCATTTTACTGCTACTCGGTGTCGAGAAGCACGATACTACCGCACAAGCCGATAAGCTGTTAAAGAAAATTCTCGGTTACCGTATTTTCGGTGATGACACCGGACGCATGAACCTGAATCTACAACAAGTGGGAGGTGGCCTGCTGGTTGTCTCCCAGTTCACGTTGGTAGCGGATACCGCTAAAGGTCTACGCCCCGGCTTTTCTAACGGCGCAACGCCGGAAAAAGGCCAAGAGCTCTACGATTACTTTGTTGCAGCCGCGCAAAAAAGTCATGACCCTGTCGCCACCGGCAAGTTTGGCGCTGATATGAAAGTCAGCTTGCTGAATGATGGCCCAGTTACTTTTCTTCTTGAAGCATCCGCTGAGCGCTAAGCTCAGCAAGCTTTGTGCGTGCTGCAGCCATTTTTTCTGATAGATCTAATTGTCTGCGCGATGCATAGTAAGCAGCATTGAAAAGGTCAAAATAGGCGTTGAGTGCCGCTGCACTGTCTAGGTCACCTAAGTCCTCGAGAACCGCAGCGGCAACCTCTGCTGTGGAGAGATGATGAGAGGCGGCAGCTTGGCGCAAATCATAACGGGACTCACGTCCAGGTAGCGGCTCTATCACCGGCAGCTCATCTAGGTAGCGACTCAAGCGAAACATCCGTCGTGCTTGACGCCATGTACCATCTAGTAAGATCAACGCGGGTTTCTTGCCACTGGCTGCCAACTGCTGAGCAGACACCATCCGATCTTCATAGCCTTCGCCAGCGGGAAAGACGATACAAGGCTGATACGCCGTATTTTGTAACAGCGCCAAAAAGTGCGGATCAGGTTCAGTACGAGACCATGTTAAAAGCTGACTGTCCGCAATGGCGTCCAGAACGAGCCGGCCCGTGTTAGTTGGCTTATAAACCTCGTTATGATGAGTCATCAGCCAGAAGGCTGCTTGAGCACTCATATTAGGTTTTGCATCGCACAAGCATAGGTCGCTGGATACAAAGCAATCAGCACAACGCTCAATACGAGAGCCTCGTGCAACAAAGGGTTTACGGGGAGCGTTAGGGTCAAACACAATCAGCTATCGGCAGAAAAATTTCGGCCATAATAGCGAATCAACCGCCGGTTGTATTCATAAAGCGAACGATATCGACTGCGCCATCCGTCGAGAAGTGGTGCTTTTCGGGCTTACGGGTGATCGCCTGACGAATAACCCTTTTCAAGTGTTCAATATCACCGGGGCGTTCACGCAGCTCTGCTTTTAAATCGACCGAGTTTTCATTCCCAAGGCATAACAGTAACCGCCCCTCAACGGTCACGCGCACTCGGTTACACTCACCACAAAAGTTGTGACTATGAGGTGAAATAAAGCCTACGCGGGTAGCTGAGCCAGCTACTTGCCAATACTTGGATGGCCCACCTGTTACGTAGTCCGACGGCGTCAATTGATACGCTTGTTCAATGATATCTCTAACATCATCACTGGAGCAGAAGGTAGCTGCTCGGTCATGCTCATTGATATGTCCAAGCGGCATCTCTTCAATAAAGGATATATCGATGCCACGCGCAATCGCGAATTCTAGCAACGGAATAACCTCGTGGTCGTTACGACCTTTGAGGATAACAGCATTTAACTTCATGCGTTTGAACGGATGACGACACGCCGCATCAATCCCACGTAGCACCTGCTCCAGCTTACCGGTACGAGTTAGTTCTTTGAATAATAACGGATTCAGTGTATCAAGACTGATATTCAAGCGGGTCATACCAGCTTGATAGAGAGTGGCGGCAAAGCGTTCTAACTGGGAACCGTTTGTCGTTAGGCAAAAGTCCGCCAGTCCAGGTAAAGCCCCCATTTGAACTAACAGATCGTCCACACCCCGCCTCACAAGCGGTTCACCTCCCGTTAGCCTAATCTTGTTCACGCCCATCTCAGTAAAAGCCTGGGCAATAAAATAGATCTCTTCGAGCGACAGCACCTCCTCCTTTGGCAGAAACGTCATTACCTCATCCATACAGTACACGCAACGGAAGTCACACCGATCGGTAACAGACATGCGAACATAAGTAATTTTGCGCCCAAAAGGATCTATAAGCGGTTCTGACATGGCACTAACTATCCTAACAATCGACTTGTTGATAGTACGCCAGACACGATAAAAAGCCACTCCTAAACATTATCGTAACTAGGCAATAGATTTAGCAGAAGTCGTCCGGAGTATTGAGGTTTCGAAATGAGCTTTGCTGCCCAACGATTTGGACAACTTCACAATTCTGGCTAAATTGCCAAGAGGCCACTTTCCGGCCACCTTCGCTGAGAAAGCGCTCTAAACTGGGGAGTGTACGCTTATGCACTAGGCAAACAAGCGGCTGTAAACGTACTTCATCATGAGCAACAACAACATTGGCATCAAGATGAGTGTGGGACGCAGCAATCAATGCCTCAATAATCGCACTAGACAAGTAAGGGGTATCGCAAGGCAGAAATAGGTTCCACTCTGTAGTGGAGTGTTGAAGCGCGGTTGCCATCGCCACTAAAGGCCCCTCGTAGCCGGCATCTTTGTCAGTGTAAACAAAGTGCGCAAACTGCTCATAGGCGGATAGTGAACGGTTAGCAATTATGACCGTGGCATCTACATAGGGCTTAATAAGCTCAACTGCATACTGAACGAGAGGTACGCCGTCGAGTTCCATTAACCCTTTATCAACACCACCCACTCTAAGCCCCTTACCTCCAGCAAGAATGACACCTGTTAACGGACGTTGATTCATCGAGTTACCTTAAATCCCTAATACCACACTCAGTTTATACATTAAGTGTTTTGGCACCCACTTTATTTTCTCTAGACAATATAAGAAGCCCTGACCGTAACCGATCAGGGCTTCCTAATTAAAAGCTTGGCGATGTCCTACTCTCACATGGGGAAACCCCACACTACCATCGGCGCTAAATCGTTTCACTT
>NZ_SPLL01000012.1:0-15624 GCF_004959845.1 Neptunomonas sp. XY-337
CCGAATACTTCTGCACATACACGTGTCAGAGCTGCTGTCAAAGTTGTTTTGCCGTGGTCAACGTGGCCGATTGTACCTACGTTAACGTGCGGCAGATTACGTTCAAATGATGCTTTTGCCACGAGAATTTACCTCTATAGTCAGGCTAAGATTAGTTATCTTTCATCACCGCTTCGGCGATATTATTTGGAGCTTCGGCATAGCCTTCAAACTCCATCGAGTAGGTCGCACGACCTTGTGTTGCGGAGCGCAAATCAGTTGCGTAACCGAACATTTCACCAAGTGGTACCTGCGCACGGATGACTTTACCCGATGAGGAGTCTTCCATACCCTGAACCAGACCACGACGACGGTTCAGGTCACCCATCACGTCACCCATGTAGTCTTCAGGTGTAACAACCTCAACTTTCATCATCGGCTCAAGCAGACATGGATTTGCTTCCATTGCGTACTTCTTAAGCGCCTGAGAAGCTGCGATCTTAAACGCCATCTCGTTAGAGTCAACGTCGTGGAATGAACCGTCATATAGACGTGCTTTCAAACCGATCAGAGGATAGCCGGCGATAACACCGTTCTTCATCTGCTCTTCGATACCTTTTTGAACCGCTGGGATGTATTCCTTCGGAATAGCACCACCTACGATTTCGTTGATGAACTCTAGACCTTCGTCTTCAGACGGGCTGAACTCAACAACAACGTGACCGTACTGACCACGACCACCAGACTGACGCGCGAACTTGTGGTTAGCTTCAACAGACTGACGGATCTTCTCACGGTATGCCACTTGTGGCTTACCAATGTTTGCTTCAACGCTGAACTCACGCTTCATACGGTCAACGATGATATCAAGGTGAAGCTCACCCATACCTGAGATGATCGTTTGACCTGATTCTTCGTCTGTTTCAACGCGGAAAGATGGATCTTCTTGTGCCAACTTACCTAGAGCGATACCCATTTTTTCTTGGTCCGCTTTAGATTTTGGCTCAACAGCAACAGAGATTACCGGTTCTGGGAACTCCATACGCTCAAGAACGATCTTCTCGTCGATAGAGCACAGCGTATCACCAGTCGTTACATCTTTAAGACCGATCATCGCAGCGATGTCACCAGCGCGCACTTCTTTGATCTCTTCACGGCTGTTCGAGTGCATCTGCACCATACGGCCGATACGCTCTTTCTTGTGCTTCACTGAGTTGTAAACGCTGTCGCCAGAGTTCAATACACCTGAGTAAACACGTACGAATGTCAACGTACCAACGAATGGGTCTGTTGCGATTTTGAAAGCCAACGCAGCGAATGGCGCATCGTCTTTTGCTTCACGCGTAGCAACAGTCTCGTCAGCGTCGTCCAGCGTACCTTCGATCGCCTTAACTTCTTCTGGAGAAGGCATGTACTCGATAACCGCGTCTAGTACTGCTTGAACACCTTTGTTCTTAAACGCAGAACCAGCCAACATCAGAACGATGTCGTTATCTAGTGTACGTGCACGCAGACCCGCTTTGATTTCGTCTTCAGTCAACTCACCTTCTTCAAGGTATTTTTCCATCAACTCTTCAGACGCTTCAGCTGCAGCTTCGATCATCTGCTCACGCAGCTCGTCAGCTTTATCTTGCAGGTCAGCTGGGATATCTTCCAGCTCGTACGACATACCTTGGTCAGCTTCGTTCCACATGATCGCCTTCATGCGGATCAAATCTACAACGCCTTTGAACTCATCTTCAGCGCCGATTGGGAAGTTAACTGGTACAGCGTTAGCACCCAGACGGTCTTTAAGTTGATCAACAACCATAAAGAAGTCAGCACCAGCACGGTCCATTTTGTTTACGAATACCATGCGAGGTACTTCGTATTTGTTCGCCTGACGCCAAACTGTCTCAGTTTGTGGCTGTACACCTGAAGAGGCACACAGAACAACAACCGCACCATCCAATACACGCAAAGAACGTTCTACTTCGATTGTGAAGTCAACGTGCCCCGGAGTATCGATGATATTTACACGGTGATCGTCAAATTGCTGGTTCATGCCTTTCCAGAAACAGGTAGTAGCAGCAGACGTGATTGTGATACCACGCTCTTGTTCCTGCTCCATCCAGTCCATCGTTGCGGCACCATCATGTACCTCACCGATCTTGTGGGATAGACCTGTGTAGAAAAGAACACGTTCTGTAGTAGTGGTTTTCCCGGCGTCTACGTGCGCACAGATACCGATGTTACGGTAACGGGCAATAGGAGTTTTGCGAGCCACGACTCAATCCTCTGGTATTTAGAAGCGATAGTGAGCGAAAGCTTTGTTAGCTTCAGCCATACGGTGCACGTCTTCACGTTTCTTAACAGCAGCACCACGACCTTCAGCAGCGTCCAACATCTCTCCAGCCAAACGCAAAGCCATAGACTTTTCGCCGCGGTTACGAGATGCGTCTACCAACCAACGCATAGCCAAGGCCATACGACGAGATGGACGAACTTCACAAGGAACCTGATAAGTCGCACCACCTACACGGCGGGACTTAACTTCAACTGCTGGCTGGATAGCTTCCAGAGCTTTGTCGAACATTTCCAGGGGATCGTTGTTAGTGCGCTCTTGGATCTTGTCCAGTGCACCGTACACGATACGCTCAGCAACAGATTTTTTGCCGCTAACCATAACGTGGTTGATGAATTTTGCCAGTGTAATGTTACCGAATTTTGGATCCGGTAGAATTTCGCGCTTCGCAGCGACGCGTCTTCTAGGCATGATAAGCCCTCATAATTAAAAAAGGTCTTCAGGAAATTCAGGAAGAAACTCGACTTCCTGACCTTACTCTTACCGTGTCCGGCCTAGCCAAATTTAGTACTTCGTTCTGTTACCAGATTGATGACTACTTTTGCCCTCACCGTCGGACGGCGATTAAGACTTAGGACGTTTAGTACCGTACTTGGAACGACCTTGCTTACGATCGTTAACACCAGAACAGTCTAGTGCACCACGTACTGTGTGGTAACGCACACCAGGCAAGTCCTTTACACGACCGCCACGGATAAGAACAACACTGTGCTCTTGCAGGTTGTGACCTTCACCACCGATGTAGGATGTCACTTCAAAGCCGTTCGTCAAACGAACACGGCATACTTTACGAAGAGCCGAGTTAGGCTTCTTCGGCGTAGTAGTGTAAACACGAGTACATACGCCACGACGCTGAGGGCAAGCCTCAAGTGCCGGAACGTCACTTTTCTGTACTTTGCGCTTACGTGGCTTACGAACCAATTGGTTAATTGTTGCCATTAAGCAAACTCCACGTTTTCACGTTTAGATATACCAAAAAACCGGGTTAATTTAACCCGGTCACTAAGGGGCCGAAATTTTAATCAATTTCAGCCCGTTTCGTCAATCACTGACTAAATATTAATCAGGATCAGACAAGGATGCACTCAGTGCAGCCGTTAATGCTTCTTGTACTTCCTCTGCGCTAACAGTTTCCGTACCTTGAGCCAGCGCACGCTTACGCTTGCGCTCGGAGTGATAAGCCAGACCCGTACCTGCCGGAATCAGACGACCTACCACAACGTTCTCTTTCAAGCCGCGCAAGAAGTCTTGCTTGCCGGTGACTGCGCCTTCAGTCAAGACACGCGTTGTCTCTTGGAAGGATGCTGCCGAGATGAACGACTCAGTCGCCAACGATGCTTTCGTGATACCCAACAACACGCGCTCAAATTTCGCAGGGATCTTACCTGCTTCTTCAAGCTCGGCGTTTTCAGCCACAACTGCAGCGTACTCAACTTGCTCACCCGGGATGAAAGTCGAATCACCCGAACTGATGATCTCAACTTTACGCAGCATCTGACGCACAATGACTTCGATGTGCTTATCGTTAATACCTACACCCTGCAGACGGTACACGTCCTGGATCTCGTTAACGATATACTCAGCCAAGCGTTCTACACCCAAAATGCGCAGAATGTCATGTGGGTTGGATGGGCCATCGGAGATAACCTCACCCTTCTCAACGTATTCACCTTCAAACACGTTCAGGTTACGCCACTTCTGAATCATAATTTCGATTGGCTCAGCGTCATTCGGCGAGATGACCAGGCGCTTCTTACCTTTTGTCTCTTTACCGAACGAGATCGCACCTGATACTTCCGCCAGAATCGAAGACTCTTTTGGCTTACGTGCTTCAAACAAGTCAGCAACGCGCGGCAGACCACCGGTGATATCTTTGTTGACCGAGCCTTCTTGTGGAATACGCGCTAGCGCGTCACCAACCGCTACCGATGCGCCATCTGCCATGTTCAGCAACGCTTTCGCTGGCAGCAAGTACTGCGCAGGCGCATCTGTACCTGGGTGACAAATATCAACGCCGTTCTCATCGACCAGCTTGATCATTGGACGGATATCTTTACCCGCTGCTGGGCGATCTTTAACGTCAAGCACTTCCGTACGAGCCAAGCCTGTTAGCTCATCGATTGTTTGCTTCACGGTGATGCCATCTTCCATACCAACGAAGACGACCTTACCAGCAACCTCAGTAATGATTGGGTGCGTATGCGGATCCCAGTTCGCTACGATATCGCCCGCATTAACCGAGCTACCATCACGAACCTTGATAACAGACCCGTAAGGCACTTTGTAACGCTCACGCTCACGACCGTGTTCATCAGTTACACCCAACTCGCCGGAACGAGATGTCGCAACCAAGTTACCTTCTGGTGTTTCCACATACTTCAAGTTGTGCAGACGAATCTCGCCGCCGTTCTTAACTTGAACGCTATCTACCGCAGCTGCTCGCGATGCCGCACCACCGATGTGGAACGTACGCATGGTCAGCTGTGTACCCGGCTCACCGATCGACTGAGCAGCGATAACACCCACTGCTTCGCCAGGGTTAACCTGATGACCACGACCCAGATCACGTCCGTAACACTTCGCACAGATACCGAAACGCGTGTCACATGTAATTGCAGAGCGAACCACAATCTCATCAATAGAGGAGAAACGATCATCACTCTCTAGACGGTGTACCCATGCTTCATCGATAAGCGTACCGGCTGGGATCAACACGTCTGCGTCACTTGGATCCAACACATCCTTCGCAACCACACGACCCAGCACTCGATCACCTAGAGCAACAACAACGTCGCCGCCTTCGATCATTGGCTGCATAACCAGACCGTGCTCTGTACCACAGTCGTGTTCAGTGATCACCAAGTCCTGCGCAACGTCAACCAAACGACGCGTTAGGTAACCAGAGTTCGCTGTTTTCAGTGCTGTATCGGCCAGACCTTTACGCGCACCGTGCGTCGAGATGAAGTACTGAAGTACGTTCAGACCTTCACGGAAGTTCGCCGTGATCGGTGTTTCGATGATAGAGCCGTCCGGCTTAGCCATCAGACCACGCATACCCGCCAGCTGACGAATCTGTGCAGCACTACCACGGGCACCGGAGTCGGCCATCATGTAAACAGAGTTGAAGGATTCCTGATCAACTTCATTACCTTCACGGTCGATAACACGCTCTGTTTTCAAGTTTTCCATCATGCGCTTAGCCAACAATTCGTTAGCACGCGACCAGATGTCGATAACCTTGTTGTACTTCTCGCCTTGCGTTACCAAACCATCAGCGAACTGACGCTCGATATCCTTCACTTCTACGTCAGCTTCACCAACGATAGTCGCTTTTTCATCTGGGATAACGAAGTCGTTTACACCGATAGACGCACCAGAAGCTGTCGCTTGACGGAAGCCGGTGTACATCAATTGGTCTGCAAAGATAACGGTATCCTTCAGACCACAGCGACGATACGCTTCGTTCAGAAGACGCGAGATCGCTTTTTTCTTCATCGACTGGTTCACGAGCTCGAAAGGCAGGCCTTTCGGTACGATCGCAAACAGCATGGCACGACCAACCGTCGTCTCTTTGATGCTGATAGATTCAGTCACGTTACCTTCGATATCGCAAACAGTCTCCTCAATACGCACCTTGACGCGCGCTTGAAGGTCAACCTGCTTCGCACCGTAAGCGCGTTCAACTTCATCAATATCGGAGAAGGACATACCTTCACCCTTGGCATTGATGCGCTCACGCGTCATGAAGTACAGCCCCAATACCACGTCCTGAGAAGGCACGATGATCGGCTCGCCGTTAGCAGGTGACAAAATGTTGTTCGTAGACATCATCAATGCACGTGCTTCAAGCTGTGCTTCGATGGTCAGAGGTACGTGAACCGCCATTTGGTCGCCATCGAAGTCAGCGTTATACGCCGCACAGACAAGCGGGTGAAGCTGAATCGCTTTACCTTCAATTAGTACCGGCTCGAACGCCTGAATACCCAAACGGTGAAGCGTTGGTGCACGGTTCAGTAGCACAGGGTGTTCACGGATAACTTCATCCAGGATATCCCATACCAGCGGCTCTTCGCGCTCAACCATCTTCTTAGCGGCTTTGATAGTTGTCGCGTAGCCACGCAACTCGAGCTTGGAGAAGATAAATGGCTTAAATAGCTCAAGCGCCATCTTCTTAGGCAGACCACACTGGTGCAGACGCAGGTAAGGACCTACCACGATTACCGAACGGCCAGAGTAATCTACACGTTTACCCAATAGGTTCTGACGGAAACGACCCTGTTTACCTTTGATCATGTCAGCCAAAGATTTCAGAGGACGCTTGTTAGAACCAGTGATCGCACGACCACGACGGCCGTTATCCAACAACGCATCAACAGATTCCTGCAACATACGTTTTTCGTTACGTACGATGATGTCAGGTGCGTTCAGATCAAGCAGACGCTTCAGACGGTTGTTACGGTTAATAACACGACGGTACAGATCGTTCAGATCAGATGTTGCAAAACGACCGCCATCTAGCGGTACTAGCGGGCGTAGATCTGGCGGCAGTACTGGCAGAACATTCATTACCATCCACTCAGGCTTATTGCCCGATTTGTAGAATGATTCGCACAGCTTAAGGCGCTTAGATAGCTTTTTGATCTTCGTTTCAGAGTTCGTTTGCGGAATTTCTTCACGCAGCATTTGAATCTCTTCTTCAAGATCGATTGACGCCATCAGCATCTGTACTGCTTCAGCACCCATGCGCGCATCGAACTCATCGCCAAATTCTTCAAGTGCTTCGAAGTACTGTTCGTCATTCAGCAACTGACCACGCTCTAGCGTTGTCATACCCGGCTCGATCACAACAAATGATTCAAAGTACAGTACGCGCTCAATGTCACGTAGTGTCATATCCAGCATCAAGCCGATACGGGATGGTAGTGATTTCAAGAACCAAATATGCGCAACCGGAGAAGCAAGCTCGATATGACCCATACGGTCACGGCGCACTTTTGTCAGCGTCACTTCAACGCCACACTTCTCACAAATGACACCACGGTGCTTCATACGCTTGTATTTACCACACAAGCATTCGTAGTCTTTGACTGGGCCGAAAATTTTCGCACAGAACAGACCGTCACGCTCAGGCTTGAACGTACGGTAGTTAATAGTCTCAGGCTTCTTCACTTCACCATAGGACCATGAACGGATCATCTCTGGTGATGCCAGCGTGATTTTGATCGAGTCGAACTCGTCGGACTGGCTTTGTGATTTGAGCAGATTTAACAGATCTTTCATTATCTACAGCTCCTCACGGAGTTATCGAATGGAGGCCTCGCCTCCATTCTGGTGATTCGGGAATGCTTATTCGTTTTCGAGCTCGATATCGATACCCAGAGAACGGATCTCCTTGATCAATACGTTGAATGACTCCGGCATTCCCGGCTCCATTCTGTGATCGCCATCAACGATGTTTTTGTACATCTTCGTACGTCCATTGACGTCATCCGACTTCACTGTGAGCATTTCCTGAAGCGTGTAAGCTGCGCCGTACGCCTCGAGTGCCCACACCTCCATCTCACCAAAGCGCTGGCCACCAAACTGAGCTTTACCGCCCAATGGCTGCTGCGTAACAAGGCTGTAAGAGCCCGTAGAACGAGCGTGCATCTTGTCATCAACCAAGTGGTTAAGCTTCAGCATGTACATGTAGCCAACAGTTACTTGACGGTTAAACTGCTCGCCTGTACGGCCGTCGAACAATGTGCACTGACCAGAATCATTCAAGTTAGCCAAACGCAGCAACTCTTTGATTTCTGCTTCTTTCGCACCGTCGAATGCCGGTGTCGCCAATGGCACACCACCACACAGGTTCTTCGCAAGCTCCATGATCTCGTCATCAGAGAAGCTATCCAGATCTTCAGTACGGCTGTTCATGCCCGCACCCAAGTCTGTGTTATAGATCTGATGCAAGAAGCCACGGACTTCAGCAACCGTTTCTGCGCGCTCACGCTCTTGCTCAACCATCGCATTGATGCGACGACCCAAGCCTTTAGCAGCCATACCCATGTGTGTCTCAAGGATCTGACCTACGTTCATACGCGATGGTACACCCAGCGGGTTAAGCACGATATCAACCGGCTCACCATGCTCGTCATAAGGCATATCTTCAACCGGCATGATAACGGAGATAACACCCTTGTTACCGTGACGGCCGGCCATCTTATCACCTGGCTGAACGCGGCGTTTTGTTGCTACATACACCTTCACGATCTTCAACACGCCTGGTGCTAAATCATCGCCTGTTTGCAGCTTACGCTTCTTATCTTCGAACTTTTTATCCAGCTCTTCGCGGCGCTCTTCAAGCTGAGTTTTCGCTTGCTCAAGCTGTTCCGCCACGGCATCATCAGCGACACGAATCTTGAACCAGTCTTCATGCTTCAGATCTGCCAAGAAGTCTTCGCTGATCGTATCGCCTTTGCCAAGACCAGCACCGCCATCAGCAACCTGACCGACCAATACGCGAGACAGACGCTCAAATGTTGCTTGCTCAACGATACGGAACTCTTCGTTCAGATCCTTACGGATCGCATCAAGCTCGTCTTTCTCGATAGAAAGCGCGCGAGTATCCTTAGGCACACCATCGCGCGTGAATACCTGTACATCGATAACCTTACCGGTAGTACCGCCCTTCACACGCAAAGAAGTATCTTTTACGTCCGATGCTTTTTCACCAAAGATAGCACGCAGTAGCTTCTCTTCTGGAGTCAGCTGAGTTTCACCTTTTGGTGTTACTTTACCAACCAGAATATCGCCAGGGCCGACTTCAGCACCGATGTGCACAATACCGGCTTCGTCTAGCTTAGCCAGTGCAGATTCACCGACGTTTGGAATATCCGAAGTGATCTCTTCAGAGCCCAGCTTAGTGTCACGCGCTACGCACGTTAGTTCTTGGATATGAATCGTCGTAAAACGATCTTCCTGAACAACACGCTCAGAGATTAGGATCGAGTCCTCGAAGTTGTAACCGTTCCAAGGCATGAAGGCGATACGCATGTTCTGACCGAGTGCCAGCTCACCCATATCTACAGATGGACCATCTGCCATGATGTCGCCACGGTTAACCGTCTCACCAGGGCGCACGATAGAGCGCTGGTTGATACAGGTATTCTGGTTCGAACGCGTGTATTTCGTCAGGTTATAGATATCTACACCTGCATCGCCTGCAGTCACTTCTTCATCGCGTACACGTACCACGATACGTGCCGCATCCACAGACTCAACAACACCACCACGTTTGGCGGTAATACACACACCCGAGTCACGCGCTACGTAACGCTCCATGCCGGTTCCCACGAGCGGCTTGTCAGCACGCAGCGTTGGTACCGCTTGACGTTGCATGTTCGATCCCATCAAGGCACGGTTCGCATCATCGTGCTCAAGGAATGGAATCAAAGAGGCGGCAATCGATACGACCTGACGTGGAGACACGTCCATGTAGTCGACTTTCTCAGGCGCCATTACTGTTGTTTCGTTCAGGTGACGAACCGTTACCATGTCACTTGTAAGGCGATTGTCCTGATCAACTGGCGCAGATGCCTGTGCGATAACATAGTTGTTCTCTTCGATTGCGGAGAGATACTCGATCTCATCAGTAACAACACAATCAACAACTTTACGATAAGGCGTTTCCAAGAAACCAAAGTCATTGGTACGCGCGAACGTTGCCAATGAGTTGATCAAACCGATGTTTGGACCTTCCGGCGTCTCGATTGGACATACACGACCATAGTGAGTTGGGTGTACATCTCGTACCTCAAAGCCTGCGCGCTCACGCGTCAAACCACCAGGGCCCAATGCAGAAACACGACGCTTGTGGGTAACCTCCGACAGCGGGTTGTTTTGGTCCATGAACTGAGACAGCTGAGATGAACCAAAGAACTCTTTCACAGCGGCAGCGACAGGCTTCGCGTTAATCAAATCCTGAGGCATCAGATTATCTGACTCAGCCATGCTCAGACGTTCACGAACAGCTCGCTCAACACGAACGAGACCAACACGGAATTGGTTTTCGGCCATCTCACCAACAGAACGGATACGACGGTTACCCAAGTGATCGATATCGTCGACAATGCCTTTACCGTTACGGATATCGATCAACGTTTTCATCACGTCTAGGATATCGTCTTTGTCGAGAACGCCAGATCCTGTCTCTTGCTCACGACCCAAGCGACGGTTGAACTTCATTCGACCGACCGCAGACATGTCATAACGCTCTTCAGAGAAGAACAGATTTTCGAACAGCGCTTCTGCAGATTCTTTTGTTGGCGGCTCACCTGGGCGCATCATGCGATAGATCTCTACCAATGCTTCCAGCTGGCTGCGCGTTGGGTCGATACGCAGTGTTTCGGAGATGAACGAACCACAATCAAGATCGTTCGTGTAAAGCGTTTCGATCTCAGTTACGTTGGCTGCAACCAGTTTAGCGATCAGCTCTTCTGTCACTTCGCTGTTACAGGCACAGATCAGCTCACCGGTAGCTGGATCAACTAGGTCTTTAGCGATCGCTTTGCCCACCAAGTACTCAACAGGCACATCTAGCTGAGTCATATCAGCCTTAGCCATTGAGCGAATGTGGCGCGGCGTAATACGACGACCCGCTTCTACAATCACGTCACCGTCTGGGTTCTTGATCTCGAAAGACATCGTTTCACCGCGCAGACGCTCTGGTACAAGCTCCATGCGGATACCGTCAGCGGCCAACGACCACGACGTATTCTCAAAGAATGTTTCGAGGATCTCACCTGCTTCATAACCGAGCGCTCGCAACAGAATAGTTGCTGGCAGCTTACGACGGCGGTCAATACGGACAAACAGGTTATCTTTTGGATCAAACTCGAAATCCAACCAAGAACCACGGTAAGGAATAATGCGTGCTGAGTAGAGCAACTTACCAGAAGAGTGTGTTTTACCTTTGTCATGATCAAAGAACACACCAGGCGAACGGTGCAACTGAGAAACGATAACACGCTCAGTACCGTTAACGACGAACGTACCGTTGTCCGTCATTAGGGGCATTTCGCCCATATAAACTTCTTGTTCCTTGATGTCTTTAATCGCTTTATTAGATGATTCGCGATCATAGATAACAAGACGCACTTTTACGCGCAGAGGCGCCGCATACGTGACACCACGTAGCTGACACTCTTTAACATCAAAGACAGGCTCACCTAAGCGATAGCCAACGTATTCCAACGCAGCATTGCCAGAATATGAGACAATTGGAAAAACAGATTTGAATGCTGCGTGCAAACCTTCTTCTTTACGATCTCCAGAATCCCCACCCTCTTGCAGGAATCTACGGTAGGAGTCGAGCTGGATCGCCAGCAAGTAAGGGACATCCATGACTTGCGCTAATTTGCTAAAGTCTTTTCGGATGCGTTTCTTTTCAGTATACGAATAAGCCATCAGTGTTCCCCAGCATGTGCACCAAGTTGAGAAGCAGTCCAGGAAGGGAGCTTCCAGTCTGTGCTGCCGCTATTTATTTGTCGTCTATAAATAACGGAAAAAGGCCGGTAGCAAAATGCCACCAGCCATAGGTATATCAAGCAGTACTATGCTGCTTGTAGAGCATAAGCGCGATTACTTAAGCTCAACAGAAGCGCCAGCTTCTTCCAACGCAGCTTTAAGCTCTTCAGCTTCTTCTTTGCTAACGCCTTCTTTAACAGTTGCAGGTGCGCCGTCAACCATACCTTTAGCTTCTTTCAAGCCAAGACCAGTTGCGCCACGTACCGCTTTGATTACGTTAACTTTCTTGTCGCCAGCAGCAGTCAGAACAACGTCAAACTCAGTTTGTTCAGCAGCAGACGCACCAGCGTCGCCAGCAGGACCAGCAACAACTGCAGCTGCAGCTGTAACACCGAATTTTTCTTCCATTGCTTCAACTAGCTCAACAACGTCCTTAACAGACATTTCAGCGATAGCGTTGATGATATCTTCTTTAGTCAGAGACATGACTTATTCCTACAAAATTAGTGGAGCCTAAGCTCATTAAATCTTTTATGAAGCACAGCAAAATTAAGCTGCGGCTTCCTCTTTCTGATCGCGAACAGCTGCCAGTGTACGTACCAGCTTGCCTGCTGCTGCTTCTTTCATGCAGCTCATCAGCTTCGCAATAGCTTCGTCGTATGTTGGCAAGCTTGCCAGCATCGCAACGTCAACTACTTCACCTTCGAAAGCTGCTGATTTAAGCTCCAACTTATCGTTGTCTTTCGCGAAGTCACGCAAGATACGGGCGCCCGCACCTGGGTGTTCGTTAGAGAACGCGATAATTGTTGGGCCTACGAAAGAATCAGACAAGCACTCGTATTCAGTACCAACTACTGCTCGGCGTGCCAGTGTGTTACGCACTACACGCAACCAAACGCCATTTTCGCGAGCTTCTTTACGAAGTGCAGTCATATCACCCACGGTTACACCACGTGAGTCTGCAACAACAGCAGATAGCGCGCCTTGAGCAGCTTCTTGGACTTCAGCAACGATCGCTTTTTTGTCTTCTAGTCCTAATGCCACAATTTACTCCTGGATATAGTCTTTCGACTGTTTACCCTCTACCTAGATAGAGTTTCGAGTACGGTGGTATTCACCGTCTGCGCAGGCTGGAAACCATTAAGATGCGCAACCGCATCACCTGCGGTCTTTGACGGCCTTCGTCTCTGTCTAACAGGTCACGAAGACCCTCAAAAAACCTTAACTAATTACGATTATGCTTCTAGTGAAGACTGATCGATAACTAGGCCTGGCCCCATAGTAGAGGACAGTGTAACTTTCTTGATGTAAACGCCTTTAGCAGAAGCTGGCTTCAGCTTCTTCAGGTCAGCTAACAAAGCTTCTACGTTGCCTTTGATAGCAGCCGCGTCAAAATCAACTTTACCCACGCCTGCGTGGATGATGCCGTTTTTGTCTGTACGGAAACGTGCTTGACCCGCTTTAGCGTTTTTAACTGCTGTCGCAACGTCTGGTGTTACTGTGCCAACTTTCGGGTTAGGCATCAGGCCACGAGGACCTAGCACTTGACCTAGCTGACCAACAACGCGCATAGCATCAGGAGTCGCAATAACAACACCAAAGTTCAGATCGCCGCCTTTCATAGCTTCAGCAAGATCTTCGAAACCTACAACATCAGCACCCGCTTCTTTCGCTTTCTCAGCGTTTTCACCTTGTGCGAAAACAGCGACGCGAACATCTTTACCTGTGCCGTTTGGCAGAACAGTAGAACCACGAACAACCTGATCAGATTTACGCGGATCAACGCCCAGATTTACGGAAACATCAACAGACTCTTTAAAGCCAACTGTAGATACTTTAGCAAGTACTTCTACTGCTTCTTGGATAGAGTATGCTTTACCCGCTTCAACAACTTCGTTGATCGCCTTTTGGCGCTTAGTTAGCTTAGCCATTACTCAACACCCTCTACATTCAGACCCATGCTACGTGCACTACCCGCGATTGTGCGAACAGCAGCATCCATATCAGCAGCCGTCAAATCAGCCGCCTTAGTAGTAGCGATCTCTTCAAGCTGAGCACGTGTTACTGTACCCACTTTTTCAGTATTAGGGCGGCCAGAACCACTCTTAATGCCTGCAGCTTTCTTCAACAAGATAGATGCTGGTGGAGTTTTCGTGATGAATGTAAAGCTACGATCACTGTAAACTGTGATAACAACTGGAATTGGCAGACCAGATTCAAGGCTCTGAGTCTCAGCGTTAAACGCTTTACAGAATTCCATGATGTTAACACCATGCTGACCCAGTGCTGGACCAACTGGTGGACTTGGGTTCGCTTGACCCGCTTTTACTTGCAGCTTAATGTAAGCTTCAATCTTCTTAGCCATTTTAGACTCTCCTGATTGGGTTAATCGCCTTTCGGCTCCCCTTTCACAACAGAAAACCCTGCCTAAAGAGACAGGGCTTTATATCAACTATTAACTTAGACCTTTTCTACCTGACCAAACTCAAGCTCAACAGGCGTAGATCGACCAAAAATAAGCACCGCAACTTTCAAGCGATTCTTTTCATAGTCAACTTCTTCAACAACACCGTTAAAATCAGCAAAAGGACCATCTGCAACACGAACCATTTCACCTGGCTCAAATACCGTCTTAGGCTTCGGCTTATCAACACTACTCTCAACACGCGCCAACACATCTTCAGCTTCACGTGGAGTCATAGGCGCCGGCTTCTCAGCCGTACCACCAACAAAACCTAATACATAGTTAGTGTGCTTAACTAAATGCCAAGCCTCATCCGTCATATCCATCTCAACAAACACATATCCTGGATACAACTTACGCTCAGACTTGCGCTTTTTACCGTCACGGATCTCAACAACCTCTTCGGTTGGAACCAACACGCGACCAAATAAATCCTGCAACCCTTTTAGATTAATATCTTCTTCTAAAAGAGTTTTAACACGCTTCTCGTAGTTAGAGTGAGCATGAACGATGTACCAAAGCTTAGCCATTACCCTACCCTCTAACCAATCGCACTAGAAACCATCCACGCCAATAGCGAGTCCAGCCCCCACAAAAACAAACCAATCAGTAACACAACCACGACAACCATCGCCGTTGTCTGCAACGTCTCCTGACGTGTTGGCCATACAACCTTACGAATTTCATTCTTCGCTTCTTTAAAAAGCGTGAAAAACGCGCGACCCTTTTCTGTCTGAAACGCAACAAAGCCGGCAACACCAGCCAGCACAAGCAAAGCAATAACACGATACAGCAGCGACTGATCGGAATACAGCGAGTTACCAACCACTCCAACCGCAACAAGCAGCACAACAACCAGCCACTTAACGATATCGAACTTAGACCCTTCAGATGCTACTTTTGAATTCACGCTTAATCGCCTCTGCTTGAAAAGCTTGCGTTTTTAATGACGCCACTCACGACTGTAAGTGGCAGGCCAGGAGGGACTCGAACCCCCAACCTGCGGTTTTGGAGACCGCTGCTCTGCCAATTGAGCCACTGGCCTATTTAAAACAGGGAGGCACATTATAGTCGCCACCCTGTTGATTGGCAATACCTTTTTTCAGATATTACGCAATTACTTTAGATACAACACCTGCACCTACTGTACGACCACCTTCACGGATCGCAAAGCGCAGACCTTCGTCCATTGCGATTGGCGCGATCAGTGTTACGTTCATTTGAACGTTATCGCCTGGCATAACCATTTCCACGCCTTCTGGCAGTTCACAAGAACCTGTTACGTCCGTTGTACGGAAGTAGAACTGTGGACGGTAGCCTTTGAAGAATG
>NZ_SPLL01000013.1:0-3238 GCF_004959845.1 Neptunomonas sp. XY-337
TAATTAAAAGCTTGGCGATGTCCTACTCTCACATGGGGAAACCCCACACTACCATCGGCGCTAAATCGTTTCACTTCTGAGTTCGGGATGGGATCAGGTGGGTCCAACTCGCTATGGTCGCCAAACATAAACTGTTAAACAATACAGATTTGATGATCTAAATTCGTCTTACTTCCAACAAGCACACAGTGATTTTATCAACAGGTCTCTCACACACGCCTTTGGCGTTATATGGTCAAGCCTCACGAGCAATTAGTACTGGTTAGCTCAACGCCTCACAACGCTTCCACACCCAGCCTATCAACGTCCTAGTCTTGAACGGCTCTTTAGGGACCTTAAAGGTCCAGCGAGATCTCATCTTGAAGGGGGCTTCCCGCTTAGATGCTTTCAGCGGTTATCCCGTCCGAACGTAGCTACCCGGCAATGCCATTGGCATGACAACCGGAACACCAGAGGTTCGTTCACTCCGGTCCTCTCGTACTAGGAGCAACTCTTCTCAAATCTCAAACGCCCACGGCAGATAGGGACCGAACTGTCTCACGACGTTCTAAACCCAGCTCGCGTACCACTTTAAATGGCGAACAGCCATACCCTTGGGACCGGCTTCAGCCCCAGGATGTGATGAGCCGACATCGAGGTGCCAAACTCCCCCGTCGATGTGAACTCTTGGGAGGAATCAGCCTGTTATCCCCGGAGTACCTTTTATCCGTTGAGCGATGGCCCTTCCATACAGAACCACCGGATCACTAGCACCTACTTTCGTACCTGCTCGACGTGTCTGTCTCGCAGTTAAGCACCCTTATGCGCTTGCACTCATTGGCTGATTTCCGACCAGCCTGAGGGTACCTTCGTGCTCCTCCGTTACTCTTTGGGAGGAGACCGCCCCAGTCAAACTACCCACCACACAATGTCCTCGATCCCGATAAGGGAACTGAGTTAGAACCTCAACATTACCAGGCTGGTATTTCAAGATTGGCTCCATGCATACTGGCGTACACACTTCAAAGCCTCCCAGCTATCCTACACAAGTAATGTCAAAGTCCACTGTGAAGCTATAGTAAAGGTTCACGGGGTCTTTCCGTCTAGCCGCGGGTACGCTGCATCTTCACAGCGAGTTCAATTTCACTGAGTCTCGGGTGGAGACAGTGTGGCCATCGTTACGCCATTCGTGCAGGTCGGAACTTACCCGACAAGGAATTTCGCTACCTTAGGACCGTTATAGTTACGGCCGCCGTTTACCGGGGCTTCGATCAAGAGCTTCGCCTAAGCTAACCCCATCAATTAACCTTCCGGCACCGGGCAGGCGTCACACCCTATACGTCCACTTTCGTGTTTGCAGAGTGCTATGTTTTTAATAAACAGTCGCAGCCACCTGGTATCTTCGACCACCAACAGCTTAGGAAGTAAATTCCATCACCGTCAGCGGCGTGCCTTCTCCCGAAGTTACGGCACCATTTTGCCTAGTTCCTTCACCCGAGTTCTCTCAAGCGCCTTGGTATTCTCTACCTGACCACCTGTGTCGGTTTGGGGTACGGTTCATAATCATCTGAAGCTTAGAAGCTTTTCCTGGAAGCATGGCATCAACCACTTCTGTCCACATGGGACATCGTCATCAGCTCTCAGCCTTAAGAGATTCCGGATTTACCTAAAATCTCAGCCTACTGCCTTAAACAGGGACAACCAACGCCCTGATGGCCTAGCCTTCTCCGTCCCTCCATCGCAATGATTATAAGTACAGGAATATTAACCTGTTTCCCATCGACTACGCATCTCTGCCTCGCCTTAGGGGCCGACTCACCCTGCCTCGAATAGCGTTGGACAGGAACCCTTGGTCTTCCGGCGTGGGGGTTTTTCACCCCCATTATCGTTACTCATGTCAGCATTCGCACTTCTGATACCTCCACGGTGCCTTACAGCTTCCGCTTCAACGGCTTACAGAACGCTCCTCTACCATGCCATAAATGGCATCCGCAGCTTCGGTGTCTAGTTTTAGCCCCGTTATATCTTCCGCGCAGGCCGACTCGACTAGTGAGCTATTACGCTTTCTTTAAAGGGTGGCTGCTTCTAAGCCAACCTCCTAGCTGTCTAAGCCTTCCCACATCGTTTCCCACTTAACTAGAACTTTGGGACCTTAGCTGGCGGTCTGGGTTGTTTCCCTTTTCACGACGGACGTTAGCACCCGCCGTGTGTCTCCCATGATTGCACTCATTGGTATTCGGAGTTTGCATCGGGTTGGTAAGTCGGGATGACCCCCTAGCCGAAACAGTGCTCTACCCCCAATGGTGAGACATGAGGCACTACCTAAATAGTTTTCGAGGAGAACCAGCTATCTCCGGGCTTGATTAGCCTTTCACTCCGATCCACAGGTCATCCGCTGGCTTTTCAACGACAGTCGGTTCGGTCCTCCAGTTGATGTTACTCAACCTTCAACCTGCCCATGGATAGATCGCCCGGTTTCGGGTCTAATCCCAGCAACTAAACGCCCTATTAAGACTCGGTTTCCCTACGCCTCCCCTAAACGGTTAAGCTTGCTACTGAAATTAAGTCGCTGACCCATTATACAAAAGGTACGCAGTCACCGTCCGAAAACGGCTCCCACTGCTTGTACGTACACGGTTTCAGGTTCTATTTCACTCCCCTCACAGGGGTTCTTTTCGCCTTTCCCTCACGGTACTGGTTCACTATCGGTCAGTCAGGAGTATTTAGCCTTGGAGGATGGTCCCCCCATGTTCAGACAGGATATCACGTGTCCCGTCCTACTCGATTTCACTGTGTATAAGTTTTTAAATACGGGGCTATCACCCACTATGGCCACACTTTCCAGAGTGTTCTTCTAACTACAACACAGCTTAAGGGCTGCTCCCCGTTCGCTCGCCGCTACTTAGGGAATCTCGGTTGATTTCTTTTCCTCCGGGTACTTAGATGTTTCAGTTCCCCGGGTTCGCCTCTAAAGACCTATGTATTCAGTCTAAAGATACTCAATAAATTGAGTGGGTTTCCCCATTCGGAAATGTCCGGATCAAAGCTCGTTTACCAGCTCCCCGAACCTTATCGCAGGTTACAACGTCCTTCATCGCCTCTGACTGCCAAGGCATCCACCGTGCACGCTTTGTCACTTGACCATATAACCCGAAGGCGTCTGTTCAAGAGACTCTGTTCGTAACGATAAAATCACCATAAATTGGCACTTGTTAAAAACAAGACTTATTTCATCAAATCCACATTGTTAAAGAGCGTT
>NZ_SPLL01000001.1:0-723963 GCF_004959845.1 Neptunomonas sp. XY-337
AAGCTCAAGAAGCTCAAGAAGCTCAAGAAGCTCAAGAAGCTCAAGAAGCTCAAGAAGCTCAAGAAGCTCAAGAAGCTCAAGAAGCTCAAGAAGCTCAAGAAGCTCAAGAAGCTCAAGAAGCCGAATCTTCTGCAGAGGCGGAGCCTAATACATCAGATGCAGAAGCGGCAGCGACCAAATCTGCCCAACTTGAGTTGCTAGAAGAGAAAGACGAGAAGAAAGCAGACAATGTCTGAAGATCGACACAACACCAAAAAACTATCCCGGATCCTCGGGGTAGTTTTTAGTGCAATTTTCTTTGCTATCGGTGTGGCGGGATTCCAGAGAACCGGCGATTTTGTGCAATTGGCGGTGTTTATTGGCTTGTCGGCGCTCGCTTACATGGTAGTGATTTTTGTCTTTGCAGGGATTGATCGCCTACTGGATAAGGTTGATGACCGTCCGGATGGTGATAAGTAGATATCATGAGCTTGGAACAACACACACAACTCAAAAAAGTAGCCGTGCTTGGCGGTGGCAGTTTCGGAACTGTTATTGCCAATATCATGGCAGAGAAGGGCATTCCTGTTCATCAATGGATGCGTGATGCAAACCGTGCAGATGAGGTGAACACTCAACACGAGAACACGCGCTACCTTCCTGGATATGCGCTATCGCCTGCGTTGGTGGCAACAACGGATATCGAGTCGGCAGTACGCGATGCGGCGATCATATTTGTTTCTATCCCTAGCCCGAGCTTTCGCGATGTTCTGCGCCAAGCAAAACCGTTTGTGACATCCGAACAGTATGTTGTTAGCACCACAAAAGGGATTGAAAGTACCGGCTTTCATTTGATGAGTGAGATCATCAAGGATGAGCTGCCAGATGTAAAAGTGGGTGTGATTAGCGGCCCAAACCTTGCCAAAGAGATCGCGCAGCATCATCTAACGGCAACCGTTATCGCAAGCGAAGATGAGGGTGTGCGGGCATTGGTTCAAGAAGCGCTGCACCAGAGCTACTTCCGCGTCTATGCAAGCTCTGACACGTATGGCGTTGAGCTGGGCGGCACGCTGAAGAACATCTACGCTATTGCGGCGGGTTTAAGCGCTGCGTTAGGTATGGGTGAGAATACGCGTAGCATGTTGATGACGCGCAGCCTTGCAGAGATGAGCCGCTTTGCCGTTTCGATGGGCGCAAACCCGCTCACATTCTTGGGGCTGGCCGGTGTTGGTGATTTGATGGTGACGTGCATGTCCTCATTGAGTCGCAACTACCGTGTTGGCTACGCACTTGGTAGCGGACAGAGTTTGCAAGAGGCGGTGGATGCACTCGGTGAGGTGGCCGAGGGCGTTAATACGATCAAGATCGTCAAAGAGAAGTCGGACGAGAAAGAGATCTATATGCCGCTGGTCTCTGGGCTTTACGAAGTTGTTTTCAATGGCGCTCCCGTTAAAGAGGTTGCTGGTATGTTGATGACGAATGAGCAAAGCACCGATGTTGAGTTCGTTTTGCCGCGAGATGCTGTGTAATGCTGACTTTGATGCGCCATGGCGAGGCTGGTTGGGATGCACCAACGGATGAGTCTCGTGTGCTTACAGCGCATGGGATCGCGTTTATCCAGCACGTGGTGGCAGAGAATGCCGCTTTGTTTGGTGGGGTTAAGCGCGTCCTTGTGAGTCCGTATCTGCGCACCCAGCAAACGGTGAATACTATCTTGGCAGAGCTGGCGCATCAGCCTGAGGTGATCACAGATGACCGCTGGACGCCTGAGTCAGATATCTCCTCAGCCATCGCCTCACTTGAGGCCCATTGGTGTGAAGGGTTGCTCGTAGTCACACATCAGCCATTGGTTGGGAATTTGGTCTCCTACTTGTTAGAAGGGGATAAACTGCATCCGGAGCCATTGCTGCCGGCGCACTTCGCTACGCTGACCATGGAATGGCCAGCAGCAGCGCTTGCTCAGCGCGTATCTATTTAATCCTCCATGCTTTTTTCTTCGTGCTTTGCTAATGTAGAAGCATGAAAGAGATCACGTTTTCTGTGGGCGACCACACACTCAGAGGGCTCGAATCAGGGCCCGCCGACGCTCCCATATTGCTCGCGTTTCATGGCTGGCTAGATAATGCCGCGAGCTTTAATGAGCTGCGTCAGCACTTCACCGATTATCGCTTTATTGCCCTCGATATGATGGGGCACGGCTATTCTGATCATCGTCCCATCTCTATGCCGTACTATATTTGGGATAATGTGGCGGATGTGCGTGCGGTGGTTGCGGCGTTGACCGATCAACCTATCACGTTGATTGGCCACTCGATGGGCGCGAGTATCGCAACACTATTTGCGGGTGCGTTTCCTACGATGGTTAAGCAGTTATTTCTGATCGAGGGGTTGGCGCCACTCGTATACAAAGCAGATGAGCTGCCAAGCTTAATGGCTGATGCCATCGTCAAGCGTGAGCGGCAAATGAGCAAAACGCTACGCCCTTACACCTGTAAAGAAGACGCGATACGAGCGCGCGTGAATGGCCGCTGGCCGGTCAATCAGCAAGGTGCTGAGTGGCTGATAGAGAGAGGCTTAAAAGAGACGCCCGAGGGGTTCATCTGGCGCAGTGATCCAGGCCTTATGCTGCCATCGATTGTGCGCCTTAGCGAAGACCATGTAACTGCCTTTATGCAAGCGGTTGAGGCTCCGGTGTCGCTCTATCTTGGCCACGAAGGGCTACATGATGAGAGCTGGGATCGGCGGATTGAGCTGCTTACTAACTGCTCGGTGAGCTGGTTGCCAGGTAATCATCACTTACACCTGTATAGCGAACCAGCACAAGCGATTGCGGTCGCTATAAGAGAGCAGCTTTAAATGTGATACCACCCACTGGCGGGAGCGGATAGATGATAGTACGACAGGTAGTTTTGGGCTTTATCCTTTTCACTTCCATGTTGAGCGCGGCGCAGGATGATATTGCAAGCGCGGGAGTTGAGCCGATCGAGCGTTATCGCGGAGCTTGGATTGTGCGGTATGCGCAACAAGATGATGTGGACTATCGATTGCCGCTAGGGGGGATAGAGCAGGTCAATGGTGTTGAGCGCCCTGAAGATTCCGAACTGCTTACAGGCCACCTAACGCGTATTACCTATCGCCTTCAAGAGGGCACACGTACCCGCAAAATTGCGGACTTTTATCAGGAACTGCTGGCATCGTTAGATGCAAAGGTACGCTATGAGTGTCGCGGGCGTGCGTGTGGTAGCAGCAACTACTGGGCGAACGAGGTGTTTGATAACTCGCGTCTTTACGGCTTAGCGGCTGCGCAACACTACATCGCGGCTGAGTTACCCGGCTTGTCATTGGCGATCTACATAACAGAGCGTGGTAACCGACGTATCTATGTGCAGGTGGAGGCGATTGAGACTGACTCAACGGCACGGCTGATCACACAGTTGGATATTCAAGGTCATGTTGTACTAGCGACAGATCAGCTACCACAAACTGATGCATTACAGCGCTTACTGGGCGCATTGGATGGGCGCGATGTTGCTTTGGTTATCCATCATCGTGGTGATGATTTTGGCGCGGCATTGGCTGCGGCGCGTAAGGTGCAATCCGAGCTTTCTGGGGTAATCCCACAAAGTGTTGATAGTTACGCGGTTGGCCGATATGTCCCGTCAGTATTAGGTGATGCGCAGTTTGTCATCACGCTAGTGAGAGAGTAGCGATGACAACCGTATCTTTGGTGTTGGGTTCGGGCGGTGCGCGTGGTTATGCGCACATCGGTGTGATCGAGGAGCTTGAGCGCCGTGGTTACACGATTAACTGTATTGCGGGCAGCTCGATGGGCGCGCTAATTGGTGGTTTGTATGCAGCCGATGGTCTTGAGGCATACAAAGCTTGGGTAGTGAGCTTATCGCGCTTAAATATTCTCAGTTTACTGGATCTTACCTTCAGCATGGGGGCTATCCGCGGGGAGCGTTTGTTTAATAAGCTGAGTGAGTTTCTCGACGATTCCGCGATAGAAACGCTCAGAATCCCTTTTACAGCCGTTGCAACCGATATCGTTCATCAGAAAGAGGTTTGGTTTCAGCGCGGTTCGCTACGTGAGGCCATCAGAGCATCGATTGCTGTTCCCGGTGTTTTTACGCCGGTTATACAAGAGCACCGCGTGCTTGTGGATGGCGGTGTTCTTAATCCGCTGCCTATTATCCCAACCGTTGCTGCGCGCTCTGATCTGATCATCGCGGTTGATCTCAACAGCAAGTCACTGCTGCCGGAGATCTCGTTGCCCGACTATTCGATGGGAGGCATCCCGCTTGAGGATGGTTTTGCAGCACATCAAGCGCAACACCGGTCTCCCGAAGAGAGCAGCAAGTTTGATAGCAATCTCGATATTATTATGAACTCTCTTGAGGTGATGCAGGGGGCGTTGGCGCAATACAAAATCGCAGGGTATCCACCCGACCTGCTGATCGAAGTGCCCACTGAAGTGTGCCAGTTTCATGATTTTCACCGTGCCACCGAGGTGATCGAAGTAGGAAGGCAGGTGGCTGCAAAAGCGTTAGATGAGATGGAAGCGCGTGCCCAGAGGCCTGGGCACATTTAGCGGATCGCTTAGCGAATCAGTGAGAGAAACTCTGAACGCGTTTCGGAGTTGGAGCGGAACGAGCCGAGCATCATTGAGGTTTTCATCGAGCTGTTCTGCTTTTCGACACCGCGCATCATCATGCACATGTGCTTCGCTTCGATAACAACGCCAACACCTTTTGCGCCGGTGACTTGCTCTATTGCTTCAGCAATCTGTTTGGTCATGTTCTCTTGAATCTGAAGGCGGCGGGCGTACATATCCACGATACGTGCGATTTTAGATAGCCCAACAACTTGTCCGTCAGGGATATAAGCCACATGCGCTTTACCGATAAACGGCAGCATGTGGTGCTCGCAAAGAGAGTAAAGCTCAATATCTTTGACGATAACCATCTCGCTGTTATCCGATGGGAAGAGTGCACCGTTAACAACATCTTCAAGAGTTTGCTCATAGCCGCGAGTAAGATAAGCCATCGCTTTGGCTGCGCGAGCTGGTGTATCTACCAAGCCTTCACGGGTCAGGTCTTCGCCAACCTGTTCAATAATGGTGGCATACGCTTTTTCCATCACGAGTGGATATCCCCTAAGTTCTTGTCGTTCAAAAAAGGCGCTAAGTTACGCCAACATGACAGTTTCGTAAAGTGTCCGCACTAATTATTATCGATTTTGCTTGATCAGTACGTAGAGCGCGCCGGTGCCACCGTCACGCGCTTGTGCAGAGCAGAATGCGAGAACTTGCGGTAACTGGCGGAGCCAATCGTTGACATAGGATTTTAGGATTGGCTTTTGGCCGCTCTGGCTGAATGCTTTGCCGTGGACAACCAACACAGCGCGGCAGCTGTTGCGCTGTGCATCGCGAATAAAGTGGCTCAGCTCATCTCGTGCGGTATCAATGGTCATGCCGTGTAGATCGATACCGGCTTCCCACGGAATATGGCCTTTGCGCAGACGTTTCATTACACGAATCTGCACACCGGGTGCAGCAAATAGCAGTTCCTCTTCGGACTCAACGATCTCCACCGCTTCGCTTGATAGCCCGTCAATAACCTGTTCAATCTCTTCGCTTGCCGCGTCACGGTGCAACGCTTTAGATCGGTTTTTGCGGATGGGGCCATTGCTGCGGGTTACACGATCATGGTTAAGCGGCTTTACGTCCGCCATCAGGTCTGAAAAGTTTGGCGTGGTTTCATCCGGTGAGTTTTTCGTATCAGACATAGAACCCTTATCAGGAATTGATTAAACTGCTGAACCTTAAATCGCGCTACGGTGCAGCAAAGTGGTTCTTATCTTTGCCTTGCTTCGCGTTAACAGTCGTTATTATCCCGATAGATATTATGTTTGATCAAGCGTTATTAAAAAATGAATTGTGTACGATCCGCGATTTTATCCGCTGGACCTGCACACAGATGAATCAACACGGCGTTTACTTTGGCCACGGCCATGTGAACGCTTGGGATGAGGCGTCCCAACTGGTTCTGGCAGCCGTGAAACTTCCTTGGGATAGCAGTGAAACAGTGCTGGATGCGCGTTTGTTATCGTCAGAGAAAGAGACGGTTATCTCATATGTCGAAAAGCGTGTACTACAGCGTATGCCGTTGCCATATATAACCCAAGAGGCTTGGTTCTTAGGTTTGCCTTTTTATGTGGATGAGCGCGTGTTGATTCCGCGCTCGCCGATTGCGCAGCTACTAGAAACCGAATGCTCCCCATTTTTGCGTCCAGGTCCAGTGGAGCGCGTGCTTGATCTGTGTACCGGTAGCGGCTGTATTGGCATTGGAGCGGCGTATATTTTCGAAGAGGCAACGGTTGATCTGGTTGATATTTCGGATGATGCACTGGCTGTGGCCCGCAAGAATATCCGTGCTCACGGCATGGAAGAGCGCATTGAAGCGCTCCAAAGTGACCTGTTTGCCGGCCTTCAGGGACGACGCTACGATCTAATCCTGTCGAATCCACCGTATGTTGATCAAGCTGACTTCGCATCGATGCCCGATGAGTACCAGCATGAACCCGAGTTAGCGTTGACATCTGGCGATGACGGCTTGGATATCACCAAGCGTATCCTGCGCGAGGCAAACGAATATCTAACCGAGGATGGGCTGCTGATTGTGGAGGTGGGTAATAGTGAAGTGCACCTCATGGAGCAGTATCCACAAGTACCGCTAACGTGGGTGGAGTTGCCCCAAGGCGGTAATGGCGTGTTCGCTATCACCGCGCAGGATTTACGCCAATATCGCGACGAAATTTAATAGACTCGTTATAATACGCCCGCAAAAAAGCGCAACGGAGAGATAAAGACACTATGTCAGGCAACAGTTTCGGCAAGCTATTTACAGTAACGACCTTCGGCGAGAGTCATGGTCCGGCATTGGGTTGTATCGTTGATGGTTGCCCTCCGGGTATCGAACTCTCAGAAGCTGATCTGCAGCAGGACTTAGATCGCCGCAAACCGGGTACATCGCGCCACACGACACAGCGTCGTGAGCCCGATCAGGTGCGTATCTTGTCGGGTGTGTTTGAAGGCAAGACAACCGGGACTGCTATCGGCTTGCTGATCGAAAATACGGACCAGCGCTCAAAAGATTACTCAAATATCGCTGAGACGTTCCGCCCAGCGCATGCCGACTATGTGTATACCCATAAGTATGGCTTCCGTGATTACCGTGGTGGCGGGCGTTCGTCTGCGCGTGAAACAGCGATGCGTGTTGCCGCTGGTGGGATTGCGAAAAAGTTTCTTGAAGCCAAAGGTATTCAGGTACGGGGTTACTTATCGCAGCTTGGCCCTGTGGCCATCAACAATGAGAACTTCGACTGGGATCAAGTTGATCAAAACCCGTTCTTTAGCCCAGATGCTGCGGCTGTGAGCGAGATGGAAACCTATATGGATGCTCTGCGTAAAGAGGGTAATTCGGTGGGCGCCAAAATCTCTGTTGTTGCACAAGGCGTTCCTGTTGGGTTAGGTGAGCCGATCTTTGATCGTATCGATGCGGATCTTGCTCATGCTCTAATGAGCATCAACGCCGTTAAAGGTGTTGAGATCGGCGACGGGTTTGATGTGGTAAGCCAGAAGGGTACTGAGCATCGTGATGAGATGTTCCCAGATGGCTTCGGCTCTAACCATGCGGGTGGTATCTTGGGCGGTATCACAACAGGCCAAGATGTTGTCGCACATATCGCACTGAAACCGACTTCGAGCTTGCGCTTGCCGGGGCAGAGTATCGATGTACACGGCAACCCAATAGAGGTGGTTACCAAGGGCCGCCATGACCCGTGTGTAGGTATCCGCGCGACGCCGATTGCTGAGGCGATGATGGCGATTGTCTTGATGGATCATTACCTACGCAACCGCGCACAAAATGCCGATGTTGATTGCGCAACCCCGGTAATCTAACGTCTGCTATAGCGGTGTGGTCTTAAGCTGCACCGCTATGACCTTTCCTCGCTATTAGCCACTCTGCTGTCTTATCGAGTCTCCCGCCGAATCGGCGTTTGAAGAAACCGTGTTAAGCGGTGCTTACCGGCCTATTTTCGTTGCTTCGCGCTTTAGTGATTTATGTCGCTAACCTTTTGAAGTTGTGTGTGATTTTTATACTTTTTATCGTTACCTTCGCGAAGGTGAAAATTAATCATCTTTGAAATTGGTTTTTTCTTGCGTTCACTAAACAAAAGAGTGTAAAACAGCCCCTCAAATTTTTAGGCGCCCAGATTGGCTGGGCAGGTTAGGTACTGGATAGATTAAAAATCCTCCCAACTGGAGACAAACCATAATGAAAGAATCGCTTTCTGAAGTGCACCTGGCGGACGACCAAGAGGCTGTAAGCAGTGTTGCACCTTGGCCTGCGTTTACGCAAGGCGAAGAAGAGGAGCGTTTGGACTACTTTATCGAGCGTAATGGCGAGCGCTTTGCTGGCACTCACCTGATTATCGATTTAAGTGGTGCTTCTAAGTTAGATGACTTGGAAGTGATGGAGCAAGCCCTACGGGACTCCGTCGACGCTGCTGGTGCGACACTGCTACATATTCATCTTCACCACTTTACCCCAAATGGCGGTATTTCGGGCGTTGCCGTATTGGCAGAGTCCCATATCAGCGTACATACATGGCCAGAACGCAATTATGCGGCGTTTGATGTGTTTATGTGTGGCGCAGCAGAGCCTGAGAAATCCATTCCGGTTCTGGAAAACGCATTCTCACCCAGCCGTGTCAACGTGGATGAGATCTTACGGGGTAAACGAAGAGTAGAAGATGATGACTACGTATCTTGAGAAACTATACGACAGTTACGGACAACAGTTTACGATTGATGAAGTGTTGTTCGAGCAACAGACCGATTCTTGGCATCTGATTATTTTCCGTAATGAGATGTTCGGCACCGTGATGGCACTGGATGGCATTATCCAGACCACGGAGCGTGACGAATTTGTATATCATGAAATGCTGACTCACGTGCCACTCTTTGCACACGGCGCGGCTAAGCGTGTATTGATCATTGGTGGCGGTGATGGTGGCATCCTGCGCGAAGTGACCAAGCACCCTGAAGTCGAGCATGTGACGCAGGTTGAGATCGACCAAGCCGTGATTGATATGTGTAAAACGTATCTGCCCAATCACTCGGCCGGTGCATTTGATGATCCGCGTGCGAATATTGTGATTGCAGACGGCATTGAATATGTCACGCAAACAGACGAGAAGTTTGACGTTATTATCTCTGACTGTACCGACCCTGTTGGGCCTGGCGAAGTGCTCTTTAGCAGCACCTTCTACGAAGGCTGCAAACGCTGTTTAAACGAGGGTGGCATCTTTGTTGCCCAAAACGGTGTTGCCTTTATGCAGATTGAAGAGGTGCAAACAACAAAGCGTCGTTTGAGCCCTTACTTTAACGATCAGAGCTTCTATTGCGCCGCTGTACCTACCTACATTGGTGGCAATATGACATTGGCTTGGGCTGCTGATAACCCAGCGCTGCGCTCAGTTGAGCTGCAAACGCTTGAAGCCCGCTTCGTTGCATCTGGCATTAAAACACGCTACTACAATCCGCAGATGCACGCCGGTGCGTTTGCGCTACCGCAATACATCATCGACGCCCTCGATGAGGTTTAACGGCTAGTGCGGTTATGCACTGAGAGCGTTGGGCTTTTGGCCTGTGCTCTCAGTGCAGCCAATATCTGCTGTGCCTGTTTGGCGGCACCCGTTTGCTGACCAACATAAGCAGAGGTGATGGCTCCCTCTTTCAGAAGCATAATAGTATCCGCCCAAGCCTGTTCGTTTTCCTCAGCAATACTGTGCCGAATTGTCTGCGCAACTAACGCTTTGTGTTTTGCACAGTAGCTCGCTATTTCTGAATCAAGTTCGGTGTATTGCGCTGCGGTGTTAATGAAGAAGCAGCCACGGAAATCTCCCAGCTCCTCCACAGTGCCGTTAAACCAGTGATCGAGGCCAGTAAACAACCGGTCTATAACCTCATCCACTGATTGGCTCCCCGATAACACACGTGCTAGCCACCCCATAAATTGCTCATGACGCTGCTCAAGTGCACTCAAGATGAGCGCATCCTTGCTTGCGAAGTGATGATAAAGCGTCTTCTTCGCTACGCCTGAACGCGCCAGTATTTCGTTAATGCCGACGCTCTTTACCCCTTTTTCGTAAAAAAGGGCTAGCGCGGCATCTATTAGCTCTTGTCGTTTATCGTTCATGTCGATGCTCATTAGGAGTTTGCGTATAGTTTGACAAAGGGAGACCGACTTGTCTATTTTAGGTAGACAGATTGGTCTACTTGGTTTTTTATAATGCATGTTTTGCTATCAGTGTGGGCAGGCATTGCTGCTGCGATTGGAATCGGCATCTTGGTGCTGTTAGGTGAGATGCACCCGAATATCACGCTGTTGATGGCGCCGTTCGGTGCTACTGCTGTGATTATTTTCGGCTTGCCGAGCAGCCCTCTCGCACGGCCTAAAAATGTGATTTTAGGTCACCTTATTACCGCTGCTATCGGTGTTTGTTTTGTTGAGCTGGGTGATGGCGTGCCGCTAGAGATGGCATTTGCGACAGGGCTCGGTGTCACTGCGATGTTGCTTACCGGTACAACACATCCACCTGCTGGAGCAAACCCGATGGTGATTATCCTAGCAGGGCAAGGCTGGAGCTTCTTATTAGCGCCGGTGCTTAGCGGGGCGGTTTTGCTGGTTCTTGTTGCTCATCTGGCGAACAGATTTGTTCATACCAATAAGACAAATTAGACATAGAACTATGTCAATTGTGGCAAAGTGTTATGTGTTTTGTTCGCTGATGGAGATATCTGTTGCTTAGATACAACGATAACTGCTTGTAATTACGAGACATTATATCTGGATTTAATTAATTAGTGATTGCTAAATAACTGGCACATTTACTGCTAATTCCTATTTAGAAAATAAATCAAAACGTTCAGCGGTAGTGGGGTAGCTTGCTCCGCTGTCGCGTTCAATTGCTGGATTAGAATAGGGTGGAAGTTATGGCAGTCACTAGACGTAGTGTGCTAAAAGCAGGCGCTGCAGTCGGCTTAGCAGGTGCAGTGGGTATTGCAGGTTGGGAGTTCAGTAAGCTCAAAACGACAGCAAAAATCGTTATTGTGGGGGGCGGTGCTGGCGGCATTGGTTTGGCCAACCAGTTGTTGACTCAGCTATCGGGAGCCGAGATTACCGTGATTGATCCACGTGGATATCACTGGTATCAACCTGGGCAAACACTGTTATTGGCCGGTGCCTACCAAGCCGAGAGTGATGTTGTTTCTGCGAACGAAAGCTACCTTGATTCGAAAATCAATTGGGTGGCTGATGAGGTGGTTGCTTACGAGCCAGACAATAATCACGTGGTCACTGCCAAAGGTGAAAAGATCAACTATGACTTTCTTGTCGTTGCCAGTGGTTTAGAGCTTCGGTACGACATGATCGAGGGGTTAGATGTTGCGCAGATCGGCCAAGATTACATTACGAGTATTTATCTAAGCCCAGAGGCTGGCGTTGCGAGCCATCAGCAAGCGCTAGGCTTTGCTCGCTCAGGTGGAGGTAACGCTGTATTCACCCGCCCGCAGGGTGCGATGAAGTGTGCTGGAGCACCGATGAAAGCCACTAACCTTGTTGAGTTCTTTGTGCGCTCGGCGGGCCCGCGTGATGCATTTCAGTTTGATTATTTTACCTCTGAACACTTTCTTTTCTCAGTGAAGCCATTCGATAAGCGCTTACGCGGCATTTGGCAAGAGCGCGCGATTGCGCCTCACTATCAGCACACGCTAACAGCCATCGATACCGAGGCAAAGACTGCACAGTTTCAAAAAGCAGATGGCGCACGCGCATCAGTATCTTGGGACTTTATTCATATCGCGCCACCGATGACAGCGGTAGCCAGTGTCAGGAACTCGGCGCTGGCGGATAAAACGAAATACCACGGTTATGTTGAAGTTGATCAGTTCACCATGCGCCATAAGCGCTTTGACAATGTATTTGCCTTAGGTGACACCGCGGGAACCCCGATTGGCAAAACAGCAGCATCGGTTAAATCGCAAATCCCAGTGATAACAGCCAACATTCGGGCGTTGCTTGAACAGCAAGAACTCGTTGCAAAGTGGGATGGCTACACCTCTTGCCCGATGATTCTGGATGTGGGGCACGCCATGCTTTGGGAGTTCGATTACAGCTTAGAGCCCATCACCGCGCTGCCCTTTGAAGTGGTTGATCCGCTCGAAGTAAGTGAGCTTGCTTGGGTGATGGAGAAGTCGCTGATTAAGCCGGTGTATGACCTCATGCTTCACGGCTATACGCCCATCTAGCGTAGTCAGGGCGTGGCAGCATGTCGCGCCCTAGTTGGCAAACGCTGCGTCAAAATTGGCAATTACCATCTGTAGATTATATCAATTCAATCTGAAATTTTATTAAGTCTATTAATTTCAATGAGTTACGTTCCTGTTTTAATTGGCATGTTTACTGCTAAAACAGTGAGCAGGTTAAGTATTTTTCATCAGGGCAAAGTAAGGTAATTTTTATGGTTTCCGAAACGGTTGTGGAGCTATCGCGTTGGCAGTTCGCGCTAACAGCGATGTACCACTTTTTATTCGTGCCCCTCACACTCGGGCTATCATTTCTATTAGCCATTATGGAATCCGTCTACGTCATGACGGGTAAACAGATCTACAAAGATATGACCCGCTTCTGGGGTAAGCTCTTTGGTATCAACTTCGCCTTGGGTGTAACAACAGGTTTAACCATGGAGTTCCAATTTGGGACGAACTGGGCCTACTACTCCCATTACGTGGGCGACATCTTTGGCGCGCCACTGGCAATCGAAGGGTTGATGGCGTTCTTCCTTGAGTCCACCTTTATTGGCTTGTTCTTCTTTGGTTGGGATCGCCTTTCGCGGGTACAGCACTTGGGTGTTACTTGGCTGGTTGCGATCGGTTCTAACTTCTCAGCACTATGGATTCTTATCGCCAACGGTTGGATGCAGAACCCTGTCGGCGCGTACTTTAACTTTGAAACCATGCGGATGGAGATGAGCAGCTTTGCTGATGTGATCTTCAACCCAGTGGCGCAAGTGAAGTTTGTCCACACCGTCTCTGCCGGATATGTCACCGGTGCCGTATTCGTGCTGTCGATCAGCGCGCTCTATCTGTTGTGGGGCCGTGATATTGCGTTTGCGCGCCGCTCGTTTGCGATTGCATCTGCATTTGGACTCGCGTCTGTGCTGTCGGTCATCATCTTGGGAGACGAGAGTGGTTACGAAGTGGGCGATGTGCAAAAGGTGAAGCTCGCTGCAATGGAAGCCGAGTGGGAAACACACCCCGCGCCTGCGCCGTTTACACTCTTTGGTTTGCCCAATCAGGAGACTCAAGAGACCGAGATGGCGGTTAAGATTCCCTATGCATTGGGGCTAATTGCAACCCGCTCTGTCACCGAAGAGGTGACTGGCATCAAAGACCTTGTGGCGCATGCTGAAGGCCGTGTGCGCAACGGCATGGTCGCTTATGAGCTGCTTATGAAGCTGCGTGGTGGTGAAGATACACCGGAAAATCGGGCGGCATTCTCAGCGGTAAGCCAAGATTTGGGTTATGGCCTGCTACTCAAGCGTTTTACGCCAGATGTGGTTGATGCCACCGAAGCGCAAATCAAACAGGCCGCAGAGGATACGATCCCGCAAGTGGCGCCGATGTTTTGGACGTTCCGCATCATGGTAGCCAGCGGCTTTACTATGCTGCTGCTATTTATTCTTGCGTTCTACTACACCTCGAAACGACAAGAGTACCAGACTCGTTGGTTATTGAAATTTGCGGTGCTGTGCTTGCCACTGCCTTGGATTTCGTCAGAAATGGGCTGGTTTGTGGCCGAGTTTGGCCGTCAGCCTTGGGCAATTGGTGAAATCTTACCCACCTATGTCGCAACCTCACAACTAACCGAAACCGACCTATGGATGAGCATCTTCGGCTTTGTTGGTTTGTATACCGTGTTCCTGATTATCGAGGTGTACCTCATGGTGAAGTATGTCCGTAAAGGCCCAAGTGCACTAGGTACAGGGCGATATGACAATGAGACCGAAACTGCGGGGGTTCCACACTATGCTTGATTACGAAACACTTCGGCTTATTTGGTGGCTGCTGGTTGGTGTCTTGCTGATTGGCTTTGCAGTAACCGATGGCTTCGATATGGGGGCTGCGATATTGCTGCCGCTACTGGGAAAAACCGACACTGAGCGACGGGTGATTATCAACACCATCGGCCCCCACTGGGATGGCAATCAGGTGTGGTTTATTACGGCAGGTGGCGCGATCTTTGCGGCGTGGCCGTTGGTTTACGCCACAGCTTTCTCAGGCTTTTACTGGGCGATGCTTTTGGTGCTGTTTGCGCTGTTTTTCCGCCCGATCGGTTTCGAGTATCGCAGTAAGCAAGAGAGCGCTCGCTGGCGGACCAACTGGGACTTAGCACTATGCTTGGGATCTTTTGTTCCGGCTTTGGTGTTTGGTGTTGCGTTTGGCAATCTGTTTTTGGGCGTGCCGTTTCATTTTGATGAGCTAACACGGCCAACCTATACCGGCTCGTTCTGGGCATTGCTCAACCCGTTTGCACTGCTATGCGGCGTAGCCAGTGTCTTGATGCTAGCGCTTCACGGCGCTGTTTGGCTGCAGATGCGCGCGGGCGGCATGATCGAATCACGTGCTCAGCACTATGCTACGCGCTTGGGGCCGGTGCTTGCGGTGGTCATGCTACTTGCCGGTGCAGCGCTGCTGTTCTTTATCGAGGGTTACGAAATCACCTCAGCCGTGGTGGGCGACGCAAGCTCAAACCCACTCTCCAAAAGTGTTGCAAGAACGGATGATTGGTTTGCTAATTTTGACCAACTGCCGCTGCTGTGGTTGTTAGCGCTAGGTGCGATCACGCTGCCGGTTGTGGTGAGTGGTTTAGCAAAAGCAGGGCGCAGCGGCTTAGGTTTTGTGGCCAGTGCGCTGAATATCGCGGTCATCATCTTATTGGCAGGCGCTACATTATTCCCGTTTGTGTTGCCATCCTCATCGGATCTTGCCAGCAGCCTAACGCTGTGGGACGCCACCTCCAGCGAACTGACGCTAACCATTATGTTTTGGGTCGCTGCGTTTTTTGTGCCGATCATCTTGGCGTACACCACTTGGGGATACTACAAAATGTGGCGTCGTATCGAACCAGAGATGATCCAGCGTGACAGCGTGTCGCATTACTGATTTGGGAGTTGATTTTATGTGGTATTTTGCGTGGATTCTTGGCGTCTTACTCGCCTGTAGTTTTGGCATCATCAACGCGATGTGGTTGGAGAACCAGCTCGACGATGGTGAGTAGCCCAGCTTCTTGAAACAATAAGAATCGGAGTTCTCATCAAAAGCATCTTGGGGGACTTAGTCCCCCAGTTTTATTTTTCGGTACAGGGTACGCAAACTGCATTGTGCGATATCGGCCACCTCTGTCTTATCACTGTGCAGCGCTAACAATGCATCCAAATAGTTAGACTCAACCTCCGCTAAACTAAGGCGCTGTTGTGCCGCCGCTAAAAAAGGGTTGGTTTGAGTCGTGCTGTGTGTCGGGCTCAAGCTCAGTGCTTGTGCAACAGTTTGTTTAGACAATTCGTTACTTTCACGTAGCACCACGGCGCGTTCTAAAATGTTTTTTAGCTCGCGGATATTACCGCTGAAAGGGTGCTCACTGAGCAGAGCTAAGGCGTCATCTGTTAGTTTAAGCGGCCGCGTTGCATCGATACGTAAAAGAATACTCGCGGCGAGGAGTGGCAAATCATCACGGCGTTCTTGCAAGGCTGGCAAGCGGATCGGAAAGGTGCTGATGCGGTGATACAGATCTTCACGAAACAGCTTTTGCTCCACCATCTCGGGCAGGTTTTTATGGGTTGCGCAGATCAAGCGGAAGTCAGCTTCGCGCAGGTCCGTTTGCCCCACCGGGCGATAGGTTCGGGTTTCGATCAAGCGCAACAGTTTCACTTGTTGGTGCAACGGGATATCGCCCACTTCATCCAGAAACAACGTGCCACCTTGAGCTGCTTCCACCAGACCTTTGCGGGTGCTGGTTGCGCCAGTAAAAGCGCCGCGCAGATGGCCGAACAGCTCACTTTCGAACAAAGAGTCAGGCAAACCCGAGCACTCCACCGTGACGAACGGTTTACGGGTTCTATGGCTGGCTTTATGTACCGCTTGTGCTGCCAGTTCTTTGCCGGTGCCAGATGCGCCGGTCAAGAGTACATTTACATCGGTTGGGCCGACTTTGTGAATCAAATCAACCAGTTGGTTAAAGGCCTTCGAGCGGCCAATCATCTTGTTTGCGATGGGCTCTGCGCTCACTTCACGGATAGGGCGCATGATCTCGATAAAGTAGCGCCGTTCATGCTCATCGGTGACGGGCGTCGTTTCGATACCAACATGCTCTTTGCCCTGCGGTGTGTTGTGAATATGCAGTACGCTAGAGGTGGCTCCGCTCTCTCTTGCTGCATGCATAGGGCAGTTTTCACCCTCTTGATCGCAGGGGCGGTGATAGCCGTGCGACATCGCGTAGCACTTTACCGGCTGTGGTGTTTGTTGTTCACCAAAGCGATGCTGATAGAGCTGATTTGTTGCCACAATCGTATAGTTCTCATCGATCAGTACAGCGGGGTCACTGTAGCTGTCGAGAATATTCGTCATCGACTTGAGCCAGCTAGCGTCGGTCATCCGTTCACCTTGGAGTTTAATAGTGTGACAATATTGGCAAATTTTATGTCAGCCCAGTGTGGTTGCCTAGTGGGATATGTGTATAAGGGAGTGCTAAAGCATGCGTTATAACGGGGCAGCGGAGCTGTTAAAGGGGTTTGCAAACCGCACGCGTGGAATATCGGCTGGGTTGGTCGCGTTGGGATTGATACAAGTAGGGATGACCATTCTGTTGGCGTATAGCGTGGCTAATATGCTGCAAGGTGCCTTATTCGCGAGTACTCAGCAGCTGCCTACCGCACTCGACTGGTGGCTAATGGGCACTGCACTGATAGGTAAAGCACTGGCCGCGTACGCACAGAGCCGATTGGGGAACTGGGCCAGTATCCAGATTCGTGCGGCGCTGCGCAGTTACGTTTTACAAGCGGTCTATGCGCGTAATATTCAGTTGCTCGCTCAGGTAAGGGCGGCTGAGCTGACTAATCTACTTAGCACCCAGACCGATGCCTTACGCGAGTACTTCTCGGATTTTGTACCCCAGCGCCGACTTGCTGTATTGATGCCGATTGCGGTGTTAATCGCAGCCGCAACAGTTAACTGGCTGGTGGCGCTGATCCTGCTGGTAACGGCACCATTGGTGCCCGTGTTTATGATGTTGGTGGGGCGCAAAGCCGCGCAAGCTAACCGTGAAAACTTAAATGAGCTCAACCGGTTAGGCAACCTACTGGCTGATCGCTTACGCCACCTTCAAGCGCTACAGCTGGTTGGTACCCAAGAGCAAGAAGCCGAAAGCCTGTTTCACCAATCTGAGCGCTTTCGCACCTCAACAATGCGGGTGCTGCGTCTTGCGTTTCTCTCTGGCACTTTGTTGGAGTTCTTTAGTGCCATTAGCGTTGCTTTGGTCGCGGTATACCTTGGCTTGTTCTTTTTGGGCAAATACGATGTTGGAGCATGGACGTCAGGACTAACGTTGGGCGACGGCGTCTTTTTGCTGATGCTCGCTCCGGAATTTTACCTACCGCTGCGCCGCCTTGGCGCGCTCTATCATGCAAAGGCGGAGGCAACCAGTGTGGCGGAGGCGGTGGTTAAGATCACACAGGGCCAAGATGAAGCCGCAGCGAACCGCAAAGACGTACCCTTGCTTGAAACCCTCACCCTGCAACAGGTGATGCTCGGCTCACAGCCGATAGACCTAACTCTACATAAAGGTGAGGTGCTGCTACTGACGGGCCCCTCCGGTTCAGGGAAAACAACATTGCTCGATGCATTAGCAGGGCTGCGGCCCTTGGGTGCCGGACAGGTTGTTATCAATGCGCACACACATGCAGCGCCAGCTGCACTCTATCGCGAGCCGAGCTGGTTTCAGCAAGTCGGATACATGACACAGCAACCCGAACTATTGTACGCCTCAATTCGCGATAACTTATCGCTTGGGCGCACTTTTAGCGATGAGCAACTGATGGCGGCGCTGCGTACCGCTCAAGTCGATGATGTGGTTGCCGCGCTGCCAGAGGGACTTGATTACTTTGTCACCGATGCGGGTGGTTATCTTTCCGGTGGGCAGGCGCAGCGTATTGCGCTGGCACGGGTGTTTTTACATCAACCCAAGTTGTTGATCTTAGACGAACCCACCGCCAGCCTTGATGCTGATACAGCCGCGCGCTTTTTAGAGAGCCTTTGCCGTTATCGTGATCAAGGTGGGCGAGTGATTATCGCCACTCACCGCGATATCGCGCCGTTATCAAGCACCTATCATGTGGACGCTGAACAAGGAGTATTACAGTGAACCCGCTAACGAAACGTTACCTGAGCCTCTTGTGGGCGCAAAAAGGCTTGGCTTTACTGGGTGTGCTACTGGCGGTTGTGACAGCGCTATCAGGGGTGGCGTTGCTGGCGGTTTCGGGCTGGTTTATCAGCGCAGCCGCGCTGGCCGGCGCGTCGGTTGTGACGGCCCATGCGTTTAACTTCTTTACCCCTGGTGCCATTGTGCGGGGGCTATCGATCTCGAGAACGGCAGGCCGCTATGGCGAGCGCATCATCACCCACGAAGCGACATTTCGGCTGTTGTCACAGCTACGGGCTGATCTTTTTCGCGTGCTTGCGGCGCGTAAATGGAGCGAGCAAAAGTTCAATCGCCATGATGTGGCCAGCCGCATGTTAGAGGATATTCGCTACATCGAGTCGATCTACTTAAGCGCCGCCGTGCCTGCTGTAACGGCCATCATTATTGCTTTTGGTTATCTTGGTGTATTGGCGCTGACCCATGCGAGCTTAGCGCTCTTTGCCAGTGGCTTTGTGGTTCTGCTGCTGTTGTTTTTGCCTTGGCTCTACAGCCGCGCGGTGCTTGTTCCGCAGGACGAGCTGCATCGCCAGCGCTCACAGCAGTGGAGTACGGCCAGTGGCATTTTACACGCGCTGCGCACGCTCACCCTCTTTGGGCAGTTTGAGCATCACAGTGAGGCATTCGTGCGCCACACGCGTAACACCGACCAACTTGAAGCGCGTGCGGTGGCCCGCCAGCAAGGGGTGCTATTGGTGGCACAGGTGACATTGGCGCTGCTGACTCTCACGCTGGTTTGGCAGGCGTTTTCCCTTTACGGGGCAGCTGAGTTGGGTGGCGCGCAGCTATTTATGGTGTTGCTGCTCACACTCGGGGTTTCAGAGGTTTTACTAGCGCACATACCTGCGGTTGCGAACTTTCGCCTTGGTTGGCGTGCACTCAGTCGGCTTGATCAGATGGCTGGTGGCGAGAATACCCCTGATCCGCGTCAGTTCATTCGAGGTGAGCGCCCTGCGGTGACGCTGAACAATGTGAGTTACCGCTATCCTGCGCAAAAAGCAGCCACACTGACTGGCGTGACTCAAAAGCTCACACCCGGTTGGCACTGGCTCGTGGGTGAAAGTGGTGCGGGTAAAAGTACCCTGATGGGGTTGCTGGCTGGTGACTTTGCCGCATCTCAAGGTGAGGTGATCCTAGCGGGTGCGACAGGTTCTGTGGCAGTGATGCCCCAGCAGGTGGATATTCTGCGAGCATCCCTTCGCCAGAATGTGGCTCTTCATCGCACCAGCAGCGATAAAGCGATAGAACGGGCGCTTGAGCAGGTCGGGTTATCGGAGTGGATAGAAACGCTACCTCAGGGCTTGGATACGTGGTTGGGCGAGGGGGAGTGGCAGCCCTCAGGCGGTGAGGCAAAGCGCATCGCCTTAGCGCGTCTACTGATTGAGGAGAGTGAAATTATTCTGCTCGATGAACCCTTTGCAGGGCTGGATGCACAACGGGTTGATCAATTGATGGTAAATCTGCGCAAGGCTTGGCAAGGTAAGGTGGTGATCGCGGTGTCGCACGATCACCGATATATTGATGCGCAGGACAGTACTCTAGTGTTGCGGCCTCACCCGATGCGGTGAGGCTCCAAATCAACGCTTGTGATGCGCCGACCCAGCACGATGACACGCCCAGTGTAGCGATCATCGCCCGTTGACGAAAACTCAAACTGGTAGCGGCGCCACAGTTTTAACTGCCCATCATCGTCACGCTTTAGCCATAACGCACGTAAACCAATGCTTTGATCAAGGAGCTGCAAGCCCATCTCTTTGCAGGTCTTGTTCGCTGCGCGAAACGCAACCTCTTTAACTTGTTGGGCCTTCCACCAGTAAAACATACCTAAGCAGATAAACGAGACCCAAAAAAGATCAGACAGCTCGATAAACATAACGCCTTATTTTGTCACTGAAATTTCGGCTAGTAGATCACACTCTATGTTGCAAAGCTACTGAGAAGGGAAGCTTGTTAAATAGTTGACTAAAATGCTAAGGTATAGGCCACGGATATAATAGAAACCCCTGTGCGACGTACCACAGGGGAAGAGAGCGGGGCGCTTCATGAATTCTCAAGGTTCTATATTTGCGGATCTTAATCTGCGGCAAACATATCGCGATTTACCAGAAAACTTTTATCAGGATATTGCACCGCAACCGCTTAAAGAGGCGCACCTGATCAGCTTTAATCCATCAGTGGCCAACTGGTTGGGGTTAGATGCGTGCCGCGTTAATCCAAGTGATCTCGCCCGCTACTTCGGTGGTGATGGCATTCTGCCAGATAGCCAGCCGTTAGCCATGAAGTACGCTGGACATCAGTTTGGTGTGTACAATCCGCAACTCGGTGATGGCCGTGGCATGTTGTTGGGTGAGTTGGTAAACCGCGATGGGCAGCGAATTGATCTACACCTGAAAGGCGCTGGCAAAACGGCGTATTCGCGCTTTGGTGATGGCCGTGCGGTGTTGCGCTCCAGCATCCGTGAATACCTTGTAAGCGAGGCCATGTATGCCTTAGGCATACCGACAACGCGTGCGCTATCGTTGGTGGGTAGCGAAGAGTTCGTAATGCGTAACGGGATGGAACCTTGCGCTGCGGTGTTGCGTGTGACCGAGTGCCATATCCGCTTTGGCCACTTTGAGCACCTTTACTATACCCGCCAGCACGACGCGCTACGCGAACTTGCCGATTATTGTATCGCCCGCTACTACCCGCAGTTTCAAAACGAAGAAGACCCGTATCTTGCGTTTTTTATCGAGATACGTAACCGCAGCGCCAAACTGGTTGCGCAGTGGCAAGCCTATGGGTTTGTGCATGGGGTGCTGAATACCGACAATATGTCGATACTTGGAGAGACGTTTGATTACGGCCCCTTCACGTTCCTTGATGAGTATGACCCGACTTTTGTCAGCAATAAAAACGATCATGAGGGCCGTTATGCATTCGAGAATCAGCCAGATATTGTGCTCTGGAACCTCTCCTGCCTAGCGCAAGCACTGCTGCCGCTCTCAGAGAAAGATGCGCTGGTGAGTGCGCTCAACGAATATCGTGATATCTATTTTGCTGCCTACTACGGCCTGATGCGTAAGCGTTTAGGGCTGCTGCTCGAAAAAGAGGGTGATGCTGATCTTATCAACCAGTTGATCTTGATGGCTCAGGCCCAAAAAGCAGATCTCACCCGTTTTCTGCGCGACCTTTGTGACATTGCGGTTGAATCTCCTGCAACGATTGAATCGTGCATGCAGCACTTTGCCAGCCGTGACGCAATCGAAGAGTGGCTAACACGCTACCTTGCACGCGTAGCATTGGAAGCGGCCAGCCAGCCGATTCGTAAGCAGCAGATGCGCAGTGTTAACCCGGCTTATCTGCTGCGTAACTACATGCTCGAAGAGGCGATAAGAGAGGCTCACCAAGGCGATTACCGGCCAGTTAATACCTTACTGGGCATTATCCGTAAGCCGTTCGAGACACAAACCGGGGCAGAACGTTTTGGCGAGGCCCCGCCCGATTGGGCCGCAAGTATCTGCCTGACTTGCTCCTCATAATACTTCGTCGCTTCTTGCAAAACAAAACCGCCACCTAGCCGTAACAAAGCTGGGTTAGGTTGGCGTTGAAAGCCTTTTGCTTTTGTTGGTATGCGGGCTTTTGCAATCACGATAACCCCTTTTTCACAGCCGCTTACGTCCTGTAGGCGGCTATTTTCGTCATCTAGACGTCACGTTTATGCAATGTCTGCGTCATCGGATTGACCCACTCGATACTTAACATCATCGCTTTCTCAAACAACTCTAAGGAATGGTCGTAATGAGTAAGTGGATCAGCCGCGTTAGCTGTATGGCGGCAGCTATTGCAGCAGCGCACGCCAGCGCTAACCCCGTTATCATCTCGGAATACATTGAAGGTAGTAGCTTTAATAAAGCGATCGAGCTGTATAACACCAGCACAGCGCCGGTCAGCCTAGATGGCTATGCGTTAAAGTTCTATTTCAATGGCCGAACAAGCCCTGCCACCACAGTTAACCTCGCGGGCCAGCAGATAGCGGGCCAAGCAACCTTTGTGATTGCACATCGCGATGCGGCATTTGATCCCAATCTCATCAACCTAACGAGTGCGGCGAGCTGGTTTAATGGTGATGATGCTATCGTGCTAGAAAACAATGGTCAGGTGATTGACTCAATCGGCCAGATTGGCACTGATCCGGGTAGCGAGTGGGGCACAGGCGTGACCTCTACCAAGGACAACACGCTGCGCCGCGTGGTGGGCACAACAGTGGGCGATACCGTCGCTGATGACCCGTTCTTCCCAAGTGTTGAATGGGTAGGTTTTGCTAAAGATGATGCGTCTGATCTGGGGCTGTTCGCTGGCAACGGTGGCGGTGATACTGGCGGCAATGGTGGTGACACCGGCGGTAATACGGGTAATCCATTCGCCTGTGCAAGCCCAGCTACGGCGATCCACGCGATTCAAGGCGCGGGAGATGCCTCTGCACTGGAAGGAGAGGTGCACGAGGTTGAAGGCGTTGTTACCCAAGTAGTGCCGGGCCTTGACGGCTTCTTCATCCAGATGCCAGACGCTGAAGTGGATGGCGATAGCGCAACATCTGAAGGTGTCTTTGTATACTCTGGGAATGCGCGGGTGAATGTGCAGCCTAACGTAGGCGAGCGTATCCGCTTAAACGCCTCCGTATCTGAGTACTTCGGTAAAACACAGTTAACCAATATTACCGCGTTTGAAGTCTGCCAAGAGAGCGCTGAGCTGCCTTCAGCTGCCACGATCTCATTGCCTGTTGCAGATACATCTGAGTGGGAACAGTGGGAGGGGATGCGCGTTGCGTTTGATCATCCGCTGGTGGTGAACGAAACCTATAACCTTGGCCGTTACGGCACGTTGATGATGGGTAAAGCGCGTGCTTGGATCCCAACACAAGTGGCTAGACCGGGTGCGACTGCACAGGCCGTTCAAGAAGCCAATGCGCGTGATCGTATCTTTATTGATGATGCATCAAATCAGCAAAACCCCGCCGTTATCCCATTCCCAGCTCCACAGCTGAGTGCGACCAATACCGTGCGTGTTGGTGATGTGGCACAAGGTGTTGTCGGTGCGCTGGACTACTCGTTTGGTGATTATAAAGTGATGCCTGAGTCTGAGGTGAGCTTCTCGCAGCAGAATCCGCGCACATCAGCGCCGGAGCTGTTGCACCAAGGTAACCTCAAGGTCGCTTCTTTCAATGTGCTCAACTACTTCAACGGTGATGGCCAAGGCGGCGGATTCCCAACAGCGCGTGGTGCTGATAACTACGCAGAGTTGCAACGCCAAGAGGCAAAAATTGTTGCAGCGCTGGTTAAGATCGATGCAGACATCGTTGGTCTCATGGAGATCGAAAACGATGGCTTTGGCGCGAACTCTGCCATTGCGAGCTTAACGCAAGCGCTGAATGCGGTGGTGGGCGAAGGCACCTATAGCTATGTGACACCGAGTATGTCACGCCTAGGTGATGATGCCATCGCCGTTGGTTTGCTATACAAGCCCGCTCAGGTCAATCTATTTGGTGCAGCGCAGGTGCTGAGCACGGCGAACTCGCCGCTTGACGGTTCCGGGCAGCCGCTGTTTTTGGATAGCAAAAACCGCCCAGCCTTGGCACAAACGTTTAGCTTGCTAGAGAACGGTGGCCAGCTCACTGTGGTTGTGAACCACCTTAAATCGAAGGGTTCTAGTTGCGACGCGCTTGGTGATCCTAACTTGAACGATGGCCAAGGCAACTGTAATCAAACCCGTACACGCGCTGCCCAAGCACTGGGCCAATGGTTACCAGAAATCTTTGGCGCTGAGCAACCCACGCTGATCATTGGTGACTTAAACGCCTACGCGAAAGAGGACCCCATTGCTGCGCTGGAAGCGGTAGGTTACGAGAACCTATCGGCAACAAAAGGCAATGGTCAAGCATACTCTTATGTCTTCTCTGGTGAGACCGGCCAGCTTGATCATGCGCTGGGTAATCTGTTTGCCGCACAAGATGTTGTAAATGTGGTTGAGTGGCATATCAATACCGATGAACCACGCGTACTGGATTACAACACCGAGTATAAAACTGCTGATCAGATCAATGATTACTATGCGAGCAACGCGTTCCGCTCGTCTGATCATGACCCAGTGATCATCGAGATGAACCTACAGAACCGTAATCTGCTACCTGTGGCTAGCTTCACTTATGAAACGGCAGGTACAGCTGTGAACTTTACTGCCGTTGCAACCGATGAAGATGGCACTATTGCAAGCTACGAGTGGGAGTTTGGCCCAGACCTCTTTGCTTACGGTGAGCAAGTGAGCTTTGATTTTGCCGCACCGGGTGAATACCCCGTTACGCTGCGCGTGACAGATGATAAAGGCGGCGTAACCGAGTACAACGATAGCGTTGTTATAGCGGCTCAAAGCAATCAGCCGCCTATTGCAGCGATGTATCACGGCAGCTTCTATCGTTTCCACTGGTACGTATCGACCAGTAGTGATGTGGATGGTGAAGTGGTTTCTCACCAGTGGAGCTTCTCGGATGGCCGCGAAGCGACTGGTGATAGCGTTTTCATTATCTCAACCCAAGAGCTGGGCGCGACGTTGACCGTCACGGATGACAAAGGCGCAACGTCGAGCACTGTTCACACACCACAATAAGTGGTTGTGTTGCTCCAAACCAAAGCCCGCAATGCGGGCTTTTTTTGTTTTGGGGGCGTAAAGATAATACGTGTTTGGGGCGGTAACGCCTATGGTGTTAAATCGAGCGGCAGCCCACTCTGGCAGGAAACACGCTGTAGTTTGTGCGGATGCTGTAATTGGTTTGGTCGGGTCTCACCAAAATACGATCTTGGGTAAGCACGGTATTGAAAATATCGTAGGTGGTGCAAACGGCATAATAACGCGCTTTCACATTAAGAATCTGAAAGCGGATAATGCCAAAGTCGTTGCTGGTGACAAGCGGCTCACGCTGGCTAGGGTCAGGCTTCATGATGCGAGCTGTCTCTTTAAGCTGCTGCTGGCGCCATTGCTCCTGTTTGGCAGCGTTGCGATTTTCAGCGGCTTGTTTGGCCTGCGCCTTATTAAAGTGGTCCTTATCGTAACGCGATAAACAGAGGTTACGCTCTTTTTGATCGCTCATGGCGTGGCAAAGAGACGCATCCATCGCCCAGCTAAACGGCGCGATGGCGAGTAGCGAAGAAACTGAAAAAACCAAGACTTTTGACACCAGTTGATATCCTTCCAACAACAAATTTTTTCGTCATTCTGGCATAGCGTGCCAGTTAGTCTATCAATATAGTTGAAAACTCCAATTGAGACGGGAGATAATTTAACTTTACTTAACCAAAAGATGTAAAGGAGCGGCCATGCCACTGCTAGACAGTTTTACTGTTGACCACACACGTATGCAGGCACCAGCAGTACGAGTAGCAAAAACGATGCAAACACCGAAAGGGGACACCATTACTGTGTTTGATTTGCGCTTTTGCTTGCCGAACCAAGAGATCTTGAGCGAGCGTGGCATACACACGCTAGAGCACCTGTTTGCCGGTTTTATGCGTGATCACCTGAATGGCGATGATGTTGAGATCATTGATATTTCACCAATGGGTTGCCGTACCGGCTTCTACATGAGCCTGATTGGCACACCGGCGGAATCCCGCGTAGCAGATGCGTGGTTGGCAGCAATGGACGATGTACAAACCGTGCAGGCCCAAAACGAGATTCCAGAGCTGAACGAATACCAGTGCGGTACGTATGAGATGCACTCGTTGGAAGAGGCGAAAGAGATCGCGGCGAATATCAAATCGCGTGGTGTTTCTGTCAACAGCAACAACGAGCTACAGCTAGATCCTAAGTTTCTTGCTGAACACTCCTAAGCAACACCGATAGGTGCCAGTGCGCTAAGCGGCGTGACTGGCACGTTTGCGGCGCTCCTCTTGGGCGCCCAATATCACTGAACCGACCCCACCCACAGCCACTAGTAACACACCTGCGTAGGTCCACTGATCGGGTATTTGTTGCCAGATTAACCAGCCCCAAAACCCAGTAAAGGCGACGCCGGTGTAACTGATAGGCGAGATGATAGACGCTTTGGCGTACTGATAAGCTTTTGTGTAAAGCCACATCGTCAGCCAGATGGAACCGCCGATCAGTAGCATGGGCGGCCACGCTGCGGCAGGGATGGGCTGCCAGTTCAGCAACGCCAATGGTACGCTAGCAACTGCGGAGAAACCGAAGTAGTAAAACAGAATACGGTTAGTTGGCTCTGTCAGTGCCAGCATACGCGTTGTCATAATGGAGCCTGCCAACGTAACGGCAGAGGCGAACCCCACAAGATACCAACCGTTTAACCCACTGGCGTCGGGCTTGAGTATCAGCGCAATACCTGCCATGCCGATAACCAGCGGTATCCAGCGAATCAGCGCGATACGCACGCCATAAACCGCGAGCACCAAAAACGGCACACACAGCGGGGCAGCGTTACGTAACAGGGCAGCATCAACGAGGGGGATCTTCTCAATCGCGAGATAGTACGCGTAAAAACAGGCCCAGCCACACAGTGCACGCACGACGTGTAAACGAAAATGTTCGGTTTTGAGTTGGCTAACGCCGCGCCGAGCAAGCCAAGGTAGCATGATGGCGGTGCACAGCAGATACTGCACGGCAACGATCACCTCAATCGAGACCATCGTGGCGGCGTATTTAATCAATGCCGCAGCAATGCTCATGATAAACGAAGTGCCGAGTGCAAATGCAGCGCCTAAGGCGATATTTTCCGAGGTTGATGCAGACAATTGAGAATCCTGAAACTTCAATTAAAATAAAAATTTACATGCAATCGAGTTGAATCCATGGACACAGCAATTTCGTTCTTTTCACAAAACTGGCTTAACGTCATTGCGTTAGCATGGTTTCTGATCTGCTTTAAGGGCTATATGTTTTACGCCCATAGAAAAAGCTTTACCACCCCTTGCCTTGCAAGTGTGATGCATATGTATCGTTTTGAGTGGATGCTCAGAATGATTGATAGAGACAATCGTATCTCTGATACATCCGCCATCGCTAACCTTGAGCGTAGTGTATCGTTTTTTGCATCCACCACGATGCTTATTCTAGCTGGTCTTATGACGGTGCTGGGTTCTACCGAACAAGCGATCGATATTGTTTCGGACATCCCCTTTGCTACCCAAGCTACGCAACAAGAGTGGGAGTTAAAGATACTCCTTTTAATTGTGCTGTTTGTTTATGCATTCTTTAAGTTTACTTGGAGCCTGCGCCAATATGGTTTTGTCTCGGTGATGGTGGGCAGTGCCGTGATGCCCGGCGAAGCGGCCAATGAGCAGGTCAAAAATGCCAGTGCCGACCGCTTAGCGCGCATGACCTCGATGGCAGCAAACAACTTTAATCTCGGTTTGCGCACCTTCTATTTTAGCCAAGCGGTGCTCGGTTGGTTTATCAACCCGATTCTGTTTATGGGACTAGCAACACTGGTCACTTGGATTCTATACCGCCGGGAGTTTAGCTCTGATACGTTGCAAATCTTGATGATGTCAGGCGGAGAGGTGAAATGAATACCGAGCCGTTGGCAAAATGTCAGCGCTTTCTAGCGGCACTGGCGCATATGCGCAAACTTAACATGCAAGCGGTCGCCGCAGACAAACGCCAAGTCACGGTGATGTTGCCCGTGCAAGAGGCGCTACAAAACCATCAGTTCAAAACCTACATGCATGGCGGGGTGTTGACCACATTAGTGGATACCGCCAGCAGCATGTCGACGCTGGTGGCGTTGGATGAGTATGAGCTGTGTCCGACGTTAGATCTGCGTATCGATCATATGTCGACCCCACAACTGAGCCAGCCGTTATATGCGCAAGCGGAATGCTACCGCATCACCCGCAGTGTGCTATTTACCCGCGCCACGGTTTACCAAGCATCGCTTGATCAGCCGGTCGCCTACGCGATTGCAACCTTTATGCGGCCAGAAAGTGGCACCACAGATAGCGCCTTCAAAGCATTGATTGATGGCACAGCAGCAGGGTTACCCTAACATGGCACAGTTGAGAGAGATCGTGGCGCACGCCCACCAAAGCGGCGACTACCAACCGGTTATCGAGATTATTCCCTACGCTAAAATCATCGGCGTATGTTGCGAGCGCTTTGGCGAAGAGATGATCTTCCGTCTGCCCAAGAACCCAGACAATATCGGTAATCCAACACTGCCTGCTATTCATGGCGGGGTGATTGCATCGTTTATGGAGCTAACTGCCGCCTTTGAACTTACCCTGCAGCTGGATCAACCTGCCTTGGCGAAGATTATCGACTTCTCGGTGGATTACATGCGCGCCGGGCGCGACCGAGACACCTTTGCTATCTGCACGATTGAGCGCCAGGGGCGCCGCGTTGGTAACTGCTCGATTATTGCGTGGCAAGATAAACGCAGCGAGCCCATCGCATCGGCCCGTGCCCACTTCCTGCTCGACTCACTCACCGCACTGGAATAAAACGCGCGTTAAAAAACCCTACCTTTTGCCCTTGAAATGAAAAACAGTGTCCCCATCAATCGGAAGAACACAACATCAAAGATCTGACGATAGATAGGGTACTGTTCTATGAGCACAGAAACGCAGAAAGAAACACTAGGATTTCAGACCGAAGTTAAGCAACTGCTTAACCTGATGATCCACTCTCTGTATTCAAATAAAGAGATCTTTTTGCGCGAGCTGATCTCCAACGCATCTGACGCGGCAGAAAAGCTGCGCTTTGAAGCGTTGTCTAACGGCGAGCTTTATGAAAACGATGGCGATCTCAAAATCCACGTTAAATACGACGAAACCGCAAAAACCGTTACCATCGAAGATAACGGTATTGGTATGTCACGCGATGACGTTGTTGACCACCTGGGTACGATTGCCAAATCAGGTACGGCTAACTTCCTGAACCAGCTAACCGGTGACAAAGCCAAAGACAACCAACTGATTGGCCAGTTTGGTGTGGGCTTTTACTCGGCATTCATTGTGGCTGACCAAGTGGATGTATACACCCGCCGTGCTGGTGCCGATGTGGCTGAAGGCGTGCACTGGAGCTCTAAAGGTGAAGGCGAATTCACCATCGCAACCGTTGAAAAAGCGGGCCGCGGTACGCAGATCGTACTGCACCTGAAAGACGGTGAAGAGGAGTTCGCCAACGGCCAGCGCCTACGTACATTGGTACGTAAATACTCTGATCACATCTCAATGCCAGTGGTCATGCAGAAAGAAGCACCGCTTGGCAGCGAAGATGATGAAGAAGCGCAAGCGGTAGTGGAAGAAGAGGAAACCGTAAACAGCGCAACAGCACTGTGGACGCGTAACAAAGGCGATATCTCTGATGAAGAGTACGGCGAGTTCTACAAGCATATCTCCCACGACTTTGGCGATGCGCTGACTTGGGGCCACAACCGCGTAGAGGGTAACCTAGAGTACACAAGCTTGTTGTACGTACCAGAAAACGCGCCATATGATTTGTGGAACCGCGAAGCCCCACGCGGCCTGAAGCTCTATATCCAGCGTGTTTTCATTATGGATCAGGCGGATCAGTTCTTGCCGTTGTACCTACGCTTTATTAAAGGTGTGGTGGACTCTAACAACCTATCGCTCAACGTATCCCGCGAGATTCTGCAGCAAGATCCTAGCGTGGATAAGCTGCGCAGTGCACTGACTAAACGTGTGCTGGATATGCTAACCAAGCTCGGCAAGAACGACCCAGAAAAATACCGTAAGTTCTGGAACGCGTTTGGTAGTGTTATCAAAGAAGGCCCAGCGGAGGATTACACTAACCGCGACAAGATCACTAAACTGCTGCGCTTTGCATCCACTCACGAAGACAACCCAGATGCACTGGTGTCTCTTGAAGAGTATGTAAGCCGCATGCAGGAAGGCCAAGAGAAGATCTACTACATCACCGCTGAAAACTACAACACTGCGAAGAACAGCCCGCACCTTGAGATCTTCCGCAAGAAAGGCATTGAAGTGCTGCTGATGACCGAACGTGTTGATGAGTGGATGATGAGCCACCTGTTCGACTTTGATGGTAAATCGTTCCAAGACGTTACCAAAGGTGAACTAGAACTGGGTGATGCTGACTCCGAAGAGGAGAAAAAAGCGCAGGAAGAGGCCGCAAAAGAGGCGGAAAGCCTAGTTGAGCGCCTAAAAGAGCGCTTGGAAGAGCGTGTATCTGAAGTGCGTGTCACCCACCGCTTAACAGATTCGCCAGCATGCTTGGTGCTTAACGCTTACGATATGGGTGCGCAAATGCGCCAGATTATGGAAGCCGCAGGCCAAGCAGTGCCAAGCAGCAAACCGATCTTCGAGATCAACCCAGAGCACCCGCTCATTGCGAAGCTAGACCAAGAGCCAGATGAAGATCGTTTTGGTGAGCTAGCACAGATCATCTTTGATCAGGCAGACCTAGCCGCAGGTGGCCGTTTAGAAGACCCAGCCGCTTACGTAGCGCGTTTAAACAAGCTACTGCTGGAACTGAGCCAGTAAGCACTTAACGCACACTACTAAAACGGGCTACGGCCCGTTTTTTTGTGCCCGCTACATGCCGGTGCTTAGGGGGCTAACCACTCCAAACGCCCCGCGTTTTAGCACATGGGTGTAGATCTCGGTGGTTTTTAGATCGGAATGGCCCAATTGCTCTTGTACCGTGCGAATATCAGCCCCGCTCTGTAGCAGGTGCGTTGCAAACGTATGGCGCAGCGTATGGCAGGTAACATGCTTAGTGATCTTGGCGTTAAGCGCCGCAGCCCGAATACATTTGTTTATTGAGGTTTCATCAACATGGTGCCTGCGCAAGTGTTCAGTTTGGGGCTCAAACGATAACCGCGTTGCAGGGAAAAGATATTGCCAGCCCACTTCATAAGCGGCGTTAGGGTATTTTTTAGCTAATGCACTTGGCATCCAAACGCCGGCAAACAGCGCATGTTGGCTATCGTCTAATAAGAATCTTTCTACTTGTGCTATTTGCTCCCGTAGGGGCAGAGCCAGCTCTTGAGCCAGTGTAACAATCCGATGCTTTGAACCCTTACCGTTCCAAACGCGAATATTGAGGTGGTCAAGATCGATATCTTTAACGCGTAAGCGGGCTAGCTCCATACGGCGAAGCCCCGACCCGTAAAGTAAGCATGCCATTAACCAGTGTGAGCCACTTAGCTGCGCGAGTAGGTCGTTTACCTCTTGTTTGGTGAGCACGGTAGGCAGTTTGGCTTGGCGTTTACTGCGGCGAAACTCCCCCAGCTCCCCCAGCGGCTTTTTAATAATATCCCGATAAAGAAAAACCAACGCATTCAACGCAATTGCCTGCGTTGCCGGTGCAACGTTACGCTGTACCGAAAGGTAAGATAAAAAGCGGCTGACATCAGCAGCGCCAAGCTGATCTGGGTGCTGCTTTTGGCAGAATAGAATATACCCCTTGATCCAATATATATAAGTGGATACTGTTCTACGACTGTAGTGGCGAGCAAGCATGTAGCTTTTAATAGCTTGAAGGTAAGGAGACTGAGCCATACGAGAGAGTCCTTTCTCATAAATATGTATGGATATACAGTATATTTTTCTTTCCTTTTTTCAAGCCTTCAAAAGTGAAAATTTGCCACTCTATTTTTTGTTACGCAGGTGCTGCCAATTTAAAGCCTTTGGAAACAATAGCTTAAAAAGTTAGCCCAAAAGTCAGAAAAATAGAGTGAAGTCATTTAAATAATTATTATGATGCCCCATGGCGTCATAATCAGGCTGTTATGCGTGCAAGCCGAATAATAAGGATATTGTTTATGGAAGATTTAATAGATTTATTACAGCATCGTGGTTTCGAGTTCCAACTTAAAGCAAATAAAGTATCAGTTAAGCTTGAGGGGCTATCAAACCAAGTTTCAATTCATAAGGATATTGTAACGAATAGGTATAAAGTTAAAACCAATGATACGGCTCTATCTATAGGAGCTTGTGTATTCTTGTTTACGGGCTTAAATAGCATGAGTCACAGTGGCGTGGGTGGTTTGTTGAGCTTTGCTCTTATTGCCGTTTCGATGTTCTCATTTATGTCTGTGGTATTGACGGAACTTAAGCTAAATAGTCTTCGTTCAGTTATAGATGAGTTAAATAGCCAGTCACACGCATAACAAAGCGTTTAAGACAGATTCCCAACGCTTGGCGGTTTCAGTTCAAAGTTTAGCTTTAGTGTTTATGGCACAATAGCTTAAGTTCAGTGGTAGCGTTGCTCACTACTTAACGCGGCGTTAAGTGTCAAAACGAGTATGGATGATTTAATCGAAGAAATTGGAATTGATAAAGAAGAAAGGCTTTATGTAAAGCCATATAATGAATCATTCCCATTTATATATCGCGAGGGCATGGAGGTTCATTGGAACGAAGAATTTGGTTATCTTTATGGTGCCAAACCAAGAAAGTGGTCGTACCTAGAATGGTTCAATCAAATTATTAGCGCAGCATCACAACAAGGTTGTATGTTACTTGTTTCGCCTTCAGTAATTTGGGTTAATGTTCCCGCTGCACTGCAACAAAAAATAACAGGCACGCAAAATGCCAAAAACACTTAACAAGGCCAAGCACAATCGTGCAATGCAAAAAACGCATTGCACTGGACAGCCTACTCTGCGCTTCGGCTGCCTGTGTTGGCGGCGTTATATGTTCAGGAGGAACAATGGCATCGCCTTACAATATGGCTTTTGCATGTTTGGATTGTCATAAATCCTTCAAACGTGAGTTTAATTTAGCTGAAGAGTATCCGGTTACTTTAACTTGCCCAAATTGTGGTGGTAATGCACACAATCTTGGTCGGCACTTTAAAGCGCCAAAGCGTACTGATAAAAAGCAATGGGCTAAAGTTCAGCTCCTCCTAGAGCACGGGTTCTTCTTTCAAAAAATATATGACAACTCAAATGCTGGAGAACTTGTTCCATACCCAGAAACTTTGGAACAAGCAAAAGAGTTTGTAGTGAAATACAAAGCTTATGCTGTACAACGGAAAATATAACAAAAACATCAAAAGTCGCCCTTCGGGCTTGGACCGCAGCTGCGCTGCGGCCCTTTATGTTGGGCGTTAGCGGTAAGGAGTAATTATGACGATCTTAGTATCATTTATAGGCTCACTTATTGCTGCATTCATAGCTGCATTTACTGCGCATCATTTGGCTACAGCACGGATGCGAAAAAATGAGCTTTCAAAATTTCAGTTAGCAGCATACTCAGATTTTTTAGGTGCGGCTTCACGCTTAGCTGTTTCACGTAGAGTTGGCGATACTAGCAATGAAATAGAGGACTTAGCGGTCCTAAATGATTCAAAGAATCGTATTCTCATTGGCGGAGATCGTGCTGTTGTCGAAGCTCTGATTGAGTTTTGGAAGCACGGTGCAACCTTAGAAAGAGAGCAAGAGATAATTGCCTTCAAGCATCTAGCGAGTGTAATTCGAGAGTCTTTGGGGCATAAAAAATATGACATATTTGATCTTGAGATTTCAAATACCATGTTCAAACTAGAGCCATCAGATTTTTCGTATCGGGCAAGCCGTAGTGATGGCTGATATCGCTAACAAGGCGGTCAAAAATTGCCAACAAGTTGGCTGGACCTCCACAAGCTCCGCTTGTTCCGGCCTTTTACCGCGACGTTATAAGTTGAAAGGAGATAGTACACATGGAAACACAACTGAGTGAAATTTTTAGTCATATCCTTAAACAACTACCACCAAGCAACATATCGATTGAGGATCTCATACAGGAGATACACGACTGGGAAAAATCTGGAAGAGAAGAGCATTCATTACGCATGGGTAACTTGTTGATAGCTGCGACAGCTTTAAATGATCAGATGTGCTTTAAAGTAACTGAGTGCACAAATGTTGCTGGAATATCTATTGTTCAGTCAAATTCACAGTCGTGGCAATTTGAACTTTCAAGGAAGTAATATAGCTAACTTATAACAAGGCCAAGCAGCATCGCACACTTTGTGCGCTGGACCTCGCTACGCTCGGCCGCTGTTGGCAGCGTTACAAGGCATAAGTGAACATGTCGCAAGTTCTCAGGGAAGTAGAAAATGCTATCGAATCCTTGGCATTGGATGCCGTGGTCACCCGTGTGACAGCTCCGCATGCAGAAGAACTATACAAAGAACTTCTTGAGGTGTTTGTTGAAGGTGGGGACAGAAGATGGTGGTGGGAGTCATTCAAAATGGAATCCCAGAGCGTTGCCTTTGAAGACGGAAAGGGATTTGAGCATCTTGATGAATTCGTACCAAACTCCAAAGAGATCTTATGGTTCGTCGTAGAAGACGACGAATTACCGTTCTATCCAATCTTCGAGGCATCGACGGAAAACGTCAAAAAGATAATTGGAGAGTGCTTTGCGTTCGAGTACTACCTAATACCCAAAAACAAACGGTGGTTGTTGTGTGAAAACCACCACAACAACGTAATCGGAGTCGGTGATGAGGTTGTGTCGGCAATTGTGCAAAATGCCATGTAACAATCATGTCAACTGGAACGCCAAAAGCTACGCTTTTGGTTCCCTTCGCTGTCGCTCCGGCGTCCGGTTACATCAGCGTTATGTTAATCGAGGAAGTATCGAGTGACTTGGAAAGAAGCAATAATAGAGATTTTGCGCCAAAATAATGCGGCAATGCATTACCTGGATATAACAGAAAAAATTGTAGAGCAACATTTGGTCAGCTTTAGTGGTAAAACACCGCACAACACGGTAAGTAATACATTAACGACAACTATTAAAAAGTTTGGCTCTGAATCCCCTTTTGTGTATTTCGGTGACGCAATTTATGGGCTCAATGGTAGCTCTAATGAAATTTTGAATAATGATGAATCGACAGAACAAAAGTTTGTCGAGGGCAGTCAAAAAACAGTGTATGTGAACCGATATGAACGTAATGCTAAAGCTAGGAAAGAGTGCTTAGAGCATTATGGTCACAAATGTTGGGTCTGTGGTTTCGACTTTGAGCAAACTTACGGGAAAGACATTGGAAAAGGTTTCATTCATGTGCACCATATTGTGGAATTGGCTTCAATTGGTTCAGAATATGAAGTTAATCCGATCACTGACTTGATCCCACTTTGCCCAAATTGCCACGCAATGGTTCACCGAAAAGTACCGGCAATGAGCCCTCAGGAATTGAAGAAAAAATTAACATAACAAAGCATTTAAGAGTGATTCTCAACGCTTGGCATTTTTCATTCTATCGTTAAGTTCAGTGTTTACGGTGGTAAGGTTAAGTTTCGTGGTCGCGTTGTTCACACCTTAATGCGGCGTTAGATCGAAAAAAAAAAGGGAAATTTTATGTCGTTAAGTAGAATAGAGTGGGGGGCAATCGCATCCGTTATTTCAGGTGCAGTTTGGCTTGGAACGTTGCAAGGTACACTAAACAACCTTGATCCAAAAGAGATAAAAGAAGAGACAAATAAGTCTGTTTTAGCAATACGTAATGTTACATCAGAATTATCCCGCAGCTTAGAAAACAACTCCATTACGACGAACCTAGAGAGCATTACCTATGAAAAGTGCGGCAATTCCGGTTCAACAGGATTAAGATGTGAAAAAACTTGTCCCAAAGGAAGTGTATTGGTTGGATTGAACTTTGGTGGTGATGATGGTGGAGGAGGAGAAATCGCATATATTCACCTCAAATGTGCTCCGCTAATAGTCAACAGTTCACCTAAATAATGATCTAACAAGCTGCATCACAAAGCTGCTTCGCAGCTCGGACAACCTACACTACGTTTCGGTTGCCGGTGTGCACGGCGTTATGTGTTTTAAGCAAGGGTAACCATGACAATAAAATATATAATTGATGAAGATTGTGAGAATGTAACTTCCAATGAAGTTTGTGATAATGAATTTCACCAGTTAAAAGTCTCTGTTGATGAAAGAAATTCAGATATATACCTGAGTTTTAGTAGTAGAGAGTCAATGAGGGATTTTGCGTTGAGCTTACTGCATGAAAGTGCATATGGCTCAGGGTGGGCTGAATTATATCCATTAGGTTTTGAAGGTAAACAACTAGTTGTGAATGGCGTCAGGCTTAGCCCAGATAGTTCACGTATATTTATTGATTACCCTAAAGCAAAGAAATAATAAAAGTGCAGTGTAAATGGGTGGGTGGTGGTATTTTACTCATAGCTAAAATCTTCATGATCACAGTCAATAACACATAACAATGCACAGCACTTTGCTCCCTCCGGTCGCGGGACGCTCGCAAGCTCGCGCCCGTGTGCTTGGCGTTGGTATGACTCCCACTGTCAAATTTGAGCACAGCTATACCTGCTTTTTTTAAGCCCTTCTGTCTAACTAAATAGAGTTCATGCATCGAATGAGGCCGGTAATTTCGTCGGTTTTCATGCTGGTATTCGTGGATTACTCATTCTTCAATGAGCAGCGCCTACCTTACTTATTCCGTCGTGGCACCGATCTTCAGTCTATGTTCGTGGATCAACTGCTGACGCAGCTGCCTGCCTAACGCCGTCGGAGATTATGCCACTGCCGTGGCCTGATCCCATGCACGAACTCTAAACCTGTCATTATGCGGGAACCCTCGCTAATCTTTTCGTTGGATCAACGGGCGATAAAACAACCTCTCTAGCGATAGCCCAGATATATGCAATCATCTCCCGTGCAATAGCCGTGACAACGACGTTGTAGTGCTTACCGCGCTTCATGAGGCGTTGATAACGGCGACATAGCCTCAGTTGAGCTTGCCATCCTATATCGACAATCTCTTTACTGAGGGATTCTTGTCGTACCTGTAATTCTGTAGAGATATTTGCGCTGTAACGATAGCTGTGTGCGCCTTCGATCAGTAAGCGCCTTGCACGGCCATTACCGCACTTGGTGATGCTACCTTGCCGCCTGTGCCCACCACTGGAATGTTCACTTGGTACTAAGCCCAGATAACTCATCAGTTTTCGTGGGTGATCAAAACGGGTGAGATCACCTAATTCTGCAACAACGCCAACAGACTATATCTCGATCCGTAAAACTTCCGTACAAATTGAGTGCGCTTTAAGTTTGCACTATAATCATCCATGATATACGGAATATATCCGTACATAGGAGGAGTTATGGCAACTGCACGTTTAGATATCCGCCTTGATGAAGAGATCAAGGCAAAAGCCGAAAAAGCATCGGCTTTACTTGGTTTAAAAAGCCTTACTGAATATGTTGTGAGACTTATGGACGAAGATGCGACTCATGTTATTGAAGAGCATGAAAGTACTATGGTCAAAGACAGTGTCTTTGATGAGTTTATGGCTGCGTGTAATAAAGCGAAAGCTCCGAATCAAGCTTTGCTTAATGCTGCCAAATTTACAGATGAGAGCGGCATTAAGTGAGTTGGGGTAAAGAGTTCGTAGAACTTAGTAAATCAAAGCATGACCGCAACTCATTTGATTGTGGTGAGCAAGAGGTAAACACATTTATCAAAACCCAAGCTGCAAAGCACATGCAAGCAGGTATTAGCCGAACAATGGTTTTACCTAGTGGTCAACCAATGCTCAATCAAAAATTCGCTATTTGTGCATTTTATAGTGTTGCCCCGAGCTCTATCAGCCGGGAAACATTACCAGAGCAACTAGCAAAGAAGCTTCCTAGATACCCAATCCCAGTTTTTCTTTTGGCTCAATTAGCTGTGCACAAAGAGTTTCATGGCTCTGGACTCGGAAAGGTGAGCCTTATTCGTGCCCTGAAATACTTGTGGGAAGTCAATCATCACATGCGGGCGTACGCAATTGTTGTGGACTGCCTTACAGATTCAGCTCAAGCGTTCTATACGAAGTTTGGCTTTGGAGTGTTGTGTGAACATAACGGACGTATTCGTATGTTCTTACCAATGAAAACGGTAGAACAGGCTTTTAATCAATAGGCTACGAATATACAAGTAATCCAAGGGAGGCAGTAAACAACGCCTCTTTATTTGGCGTGGCGCTAGTAGTGGTAGCGTAATTGAGCGATAAGAAGCGAATTATCGTGAACTTTGTAAACGATTCTGTGCTCATCGTTAATACGTCTAGACCAGTAGCCAGAAAGGGCATGTTTAAGTGGTTCTGGTTTACCAACACCTTCAAAAGGATTTCGCTTGATTTCCTTAATCAGCGTATTGATCCGCTGTAAAATTTTTTTATCAGTTTTTTGCCAGTGTAGGTAATCCTCCCATGCCTTTTCTGCAAAAATTAGCTTCACTCAATCAATTCCTTTTCTTGGCCGTTTCCAGCTTCAAGTTCAGCAATAGACTCAATCAGCCGTTGAGTGTTTTTGGGGCTTCGTAATAGATAAGCTGTTTCTTCAAGTGCTTGGTAGTCATCCATAGAGATCATAACTACGGCACCTTCTCCCTTACGGGTAATTGCAATTGGCGCATGGTCATCGCAAACTCGATCCATGGTTTTGGCAAGGTTACTTCTGGCTGCGGTATAGCTTATGCTGTTCATAAGTTGAATCCTGTACATGTACTTAATTCTGTACCTATTGTAGGCTCGCATAACCCGTTTATCAATCCTCGCCAACACGTTGGCCGGGCCTACACACGCTGTGGGTTCAGGCCGTATATAAAGGAGAAGCTATGGCTAATTATTTGGGCTCGTGTTTGTGTGGTACGGTAAAGTTCGAAGTGCAAGGTGATTTTGATAGCTTCTATTTGTGCCATTGTAAACATTGCCAAAAGGATACCGGCTCTGCTCACGCGGCAAATTCTTTTCAACGTCAGCTAAGTTGGTGTGGCAGTCGGGTGAGGATGTAGTGGCTTCTTTTACACTGCCAAACACTCATCACAATAAGAGCTTTTGTCAGTTGTGCGGTTCGGCAATGCCAAGCGTTCAGGCTGCGGGTTTGCTCGTTGTCCCTGCAGGGAGCTTGGACACCGACATTTCCATTTCGCCAACGGCACATATCTTCTTATCTAGCAGAGCGGCTTGGGATGACAAGTTGGGAAGCGCACCACAATTTGAGAGGCTGCCAGAGTGAGCCTCCATAATCTGCGAAACGCAGCCGTGCTTACCTGCGTTTCGGTACGCTGCAAAGCCAAGCGCTATGCGTGGTAAAAGTGTTACTGGTTTTTAAGTAGAGCCCGACACGCGCAATCAACAATTCGTCTTCGGCACTAGGTCAGTAAAATCGGTCGTTTATTGAGGTAATGTTGTGGAAATCTGGAAGTTACTGCTCTTTATGCCTGTGTGTTTTGCACTCAATATGACGCCAGGCCCAAACAATCTATTATCTATGAACAATGCGCGATGTTATGGCTTCAAGTCAGCCTTTATCGGGGGGCTTGGCCGCATTGCTGCATTCTCGGTAATGATCGTATTGGCGGCTTCAGGTTTAGCTGTTGTTCTTTATGCGTCTGAGATTCTGTTTCTAACTATTAAGGTGGTGGGTGCTGTCTACTTGTTGTGGATCGCCTTTAATCTTTGGTCATCAGAGGTAAGCCCTCTCTCTGGAAGGGGAGGCCGTCTCAACCGGCTAGGTTTAGCTAAACAAGAATTTTTGTTAGCTGCTGGTAACCCAAAGGCGATCTTAATTTTTACCGCCTTTCTGCCGCAGTTTGTCGATACATCGGCGAGTGTAAATGAGCAGTTCTTGGTTTTAGGAGCAACGTTCTTAGTGCTAGAAATGGGTGCGATATCGGTTTATGCCATATTCGGAATCTACCTAAGGCAGTGGTTCTCTAAGCCCGAAATGGCGAAGCGCTTTAATCGAGCCTGCGCGGGTTTTTTAGCTGCCTCTGGCGCAAGCCTGTTGCTAAGCCGCCAGCAGTAGCAGCTATAGGTGATCCCTTAGCGCTGGGCTGGCGTAAAGCTAGCCTGTTACGGCGTTAAATTACCGGGTGGTTTGCTGCAGACAGAGCAATACCTATGTACGCTTTAGGTAAAAGGGTAAATACACTAGCGGTTAAGTTCGTAGGCGCACATATTGACGGCGGTTGCGAGGTTTAGCGATTCCAAAGCTCCGCTGCCGTGTATCGAAAAGGCTTGCACGTTTAACGCTGCTAGCTGCTCGCGGGGCACGCCTCGTGCTTCATTCCCAAAGATAAAACACTGGTGCTCAGTAAATGCAGGGGCAGACAGTTCAGTGCCTTTAATATCTAAGCAGGCGAACCGATCAAAACGTGTTTGTAGATCACTCAGCGAGACATCCACCTCAATCGGTACATGAAAAATCGCTCCCATGCTGGCGCGCACCACTTTCGGGTTGAAGGGGTCTACGCTGTTGGGGCTGAGTACACACGTAAAGCCACCAAACCACGCTAATGTGCGCAAAATGGTGCCCAAGTTGCCGGGATCTTGTATCTCGTGTAAGTAGATGGTACGTGGTTGAGCAGTGTTGGAGGGCTGGAGTAATGCAGCACTGAGCGGCACCACTGCAACAATCCCTTGGGGCGATTTGGTGTCGGAGATTTTCTGCATCTGTTTATCAGAGATCTGCAACTGCTCAAGCGTGGTTTCGAAAACCCCATAGCTTTCGCTGGTATACACTTTGGCAGCCGCTAACAACGGGTTGGTTTTTGCAGCTTTTTCCAACTCTAGAATAAGGTGTTCGCCCTCCACCAGAAAATAACCTAGCTCAGTGCGGTACTTTTTTTGATGTAGCTTTTTAATGTCGTCCAGCTTCATGGGCGTCTCTTTGGTTTTAGCTTAGGTTTCTATGGTGGTTTTCACTGCCAAGGGCGTTGTTCACCCGATTCGCCAGCATGGTTGTGGCGGTTGATACGGCTATGTTGCCGTCATCAGTGCGGTGACTAAACGTCTGGAACAGTGAAGGCGTTAATCGCTCTTAATGCCAGCGGGCGCCATTGTACCTGAAGCCTGCGCTTCGAAATATCTTCTGAGTAAACAAAAAGCCATGTGGCAGCCAGCCGGAGCAAGGTGGTGTATAATGCGCGCCTTTGTTAAACCCACCTTTGTGTAAGTTCCCAGAGTAGCAATATGGCAAGATCTAAAAGCAGTAATCAATGGCTCAGTGAGCATGTCAATGACCCTTATGTAAAGCGCGCGCAGGTTGATGGCTACCGCTCGCGTGCTAGCTATAAGATCCTCGAGTTGATTGACAAGGATAAGCTCATAAAACCCGGTATGGTGGTGATGGATCTGGGAAGTGCGCCGGGTGGTTGGTCGCAGGTGGTGGCACCTTTGGTGGGTGATAACGGCCGTGTCGTGGCGTCTGATATCCTCCCGATGGATGCCTTACCCGGCGTTGATTTTATCCAAGGTGATTTCACCGAAGATGCCGTATTTGAAGACATTATGGCTTTGCTAGGGGACTCTCCAGTGGATTTGGTGATCTCTGATATGGCACCTAATATCAGTGGCGTTAAAACCGCCGACCAAGCATCGTCTATGTATTTGGTTGAGCTTGCGCTAGATATGGCGCGGCAGGTGCTCAAACCCAATGGCAGCTTTGTGGTGAAGGTTTTCCAAGGCGAGAGCTACGACGAATACCTCAAAGATGTGCGTACATCCTTCAATAAAGTGGTCATCCGTAAACCTGATGCTTCTCGTCCTCGCTCGCGCGAAGTTTACTTGGTCGGCAAAGGCTTCAAAGGCTAATTCGTCTAGCGGCGGCGTTTACCGGGCTTTGACGAGCTAGCTTTGGACTGAGTACCGCGTTGCTGGCTGCGTCCTGCCGCTTTTTTACTGGGGCGCGCACCGGCATGTTTTTTACCTGCGCCTCTTGCTTGCTCACCAGTGGTTTGGCGTGAAGTTTTTGAGGCAGGTTTTCGGCTACCGGGTTTGTTTTTCCCATCCGATGTTCTTGGCTTTGCTGAGCCTTGGCCGCGGGGCTTGGTGCTATTACCAGAGCGGCTAGAGCCACCGGCCCGTGACTGCTTAGCGCCGTTTTGCGGTCTGCCACGTCTTTGCGAGCTTTTACGTCCAGCTGGTGCTTCAGACGAAGAGCTCGCTACGGCGTCCAGTAAGGTTTTAAGCTCTTTCTCGGTCAGGTCGCGCCACTCACCAACCGGTAGGCCTTTCAGATCGACATTCATGATTCTGAAGCGCTCAAGGCTCACCACCTCATAACCAAAATATTCACACATCCGGCGAATCTGTCGGTTCAGGCCTTGAACTAGCGTGATCTTAAAGGCTGTTGGGCTAGTTTTAACCACCTTGCACTTTTTGGTTTTAGTACCGAGTATCGGCACGCCGTTCGACATACCTTCAATAAAATCATCGTGAAACGGCTTGTTAACAGTGACCAGATACTCTTTCTCGTGCTCATTACCTGCGCGCAGTATCTTGTTGACCAAGTCGCCATTGTTGGTAAGAAAGATCAAGCCCTGAGAGTCTTTATCTAAGCGCCCGATAGGGAAGATACGGGTGCTATGGCGGACAAAATCAACGATATTATCGCGCTCGCTGCTCTCAGTGGTACTCACAATACCCACCGGCTTATTCAGTGCGATAAAGACTAAATCTTCCGCTTCACGCGCTTCGATCAGCTGGCCATTGACCTTAACCACATCGCCAGGTGAAACCTGATCGCCCACCTTGGCGCGTTTCCCATTTAAGTAAACATTGCCCTGTTCAATAAAACGGTCGGCCTCACGACGCGAGCAAATACCACTTTCACTAATGTATTTATTCAGGCGCATGGAGAAAGAATCGAACATAGACATTTCACTTGATGAAAAAAAGGTGGGCCATACTAGCATATCGCACGTGCCTGAGCATCTGCGCACAGCGAATTCGAGCCACAACGGGGCTGTCAATCGACTTCAGCCAAAAGTAGAGCAACGCTTGGTGCTAGATGTATTTTGCTATCCATGTGTGATCTCGCAGGTAACCCACCGTAACGACACAACCCAGCTTGTGTCGTGATCTGATTCAGCAATGGCGCTTCATGGGTATGTTGATAGACGCTAGCTTTAATACGAAGGAGTAGCCCGTATGCACCACACTGTTTAACGGTTATTTTTTGCGATTTACTTAGACGTCGTAGCTAGTTATAGATAGATATGAACATGAAGAGAAAGTATGTAAAAATTGTTTCTCATATAAGCTAGTTAACGATATCTGGCTGTGAACTTTAAGAGCTTTTAGGCGGCAGAGTAATGAGAAAGACCGATAAGAAAATTGATAATGCTATAAGAGGGGCGTTGACTGAGGTTTGTGAGGCGGCTATTGGTAATTTTGAAGGTTTTAAGTGGCTGACTCATGTCGTAGATTATAACTGTTTTCCTAAATCCTTATTGGTTGTTTGCGTTTTTGAAACTAATGACCAGCTGTCTAGCTTCTTGCGAAATAAAAAAGATACTGAGGTCTTTGACCTAATAAAATTTCATCTTAAAGATATACCCTTAAATATTAAAGATATAAGCAAGCATGTTGACTTTGATACAGAGGAAAACTGCACAAATAAAAATAATGGAAATTGGCGCGAGCGCTTGCATTAAATCATACTTTTCAAGGCGGTGAGATCAGGCCGCTTGAATGGGGTGCTGGATGCCTTTCAGACCTCTTATTAAAGGGGGAGGTGTGTTTGGGATGTTTTTTATTAATATAATATTTTTAATTTAGGTTTTTCATATTTTTATGCTGGTTATCTCCATATGGTGGTAATTATAAAAACTGATAGGTATTTTTAAAGTGCTAGAGTTAAAGTAATAGCTAGGTGTTTTTCATTAGCGTTTTCGCGTAACTAATCGACTATGGGGGTTAAGAATGAAGAAAATAGTGGCCGTAGCTTCTCTATTATTCGCATGCTCAGCTAGTGCTGCGCCAATTACCGATATCGCTGGTACAAAGGCTTTGTGTGGTAAAGCGGCTGAAGCCTTTGGTTCTGGTGACCCCAAAGCTTCCATCAATCTCCTCAAGCCGCATTGGCCATTGCCCACCGAAGAGATCGATAATCTAGCTTATCAGTCAGAATCTCAGTTAAAAATGGTGACATCGCGCTTTGGCAAGGTGCTTGGCTCAGATTACGTCAGTAGTAAGGTAGCCGGTAACAGCTTTGTTCAGCATATTTATATAGGTAAGTTTGAGAAGCACGCTGTGAGATTCCTTTGTGTTTTCTACAAACCTAAACAGGAGTGGATAGTCAACGCAGTATTTTGGGATGATCAAACACCGTTGCTGTTTGAGTAAAGCAGCTTGCAACGTTTGCAAAACGTGTGTGCACGTGTGATGTGCGTGGTTTATTTTAGCCCCCTAATGGAAGCCATAGAAAATGGACATACGAGTACCTCAAACGCTTGAAACAAAGCGGCTCTGGCTGCGCCAGTTTGAAAATAGCGATTGGATAGATCTTCATAAGTACTATTCAGACCCTAGCGCAACGGCATTCACCACGGGGCGAGCGTTCTCGGAAGGTGAAACGTGGCGTGCTATGGCGGGAATGGTGGGGCATTGGCAACTGCACGGCTATGGCCCATACGCTGTTGTTGAAAAAGTGAGCAACTCCGTACTTGGAACGGTTGGCTTTTGGTATCCGAATGATTGGCCAGCTCCAGAGATTAAATGGGCTTTGGCTCCAGAATATTGGGGGCGTGGCTTTGCCAAGGAAGCTACGTTAGCCGTTCAAGAAGCCGCCCGAGAGTATCTTTCAGATCTGCCGCTTATTAGTTTTATCCATGCGCAGAACATGCCCTCCATTAGGTTGGCACAAGCAGTTGGCGCGACCTTTGAGAAAGAGGTTGAGTTTCGTGGTGGCATTTGGCACATCTACCGCCACCCAAGCGTAGCGCAAAGTTCATGTTAGCTCGGCGCGCATTTCTGCAGGGAGTCTGCGCAACGGCAGCAGCAAGTTTAGCGTTAAGTGGCAGCTGTCTGGCGTTAGGTACTGAACCCATTGGCTGGTACATGCCCGATGAAAGTGAACCCCATGCACGTACATGGATGGCGTTTGGTGCCAGTGAATCCATTTGGGGCGCAGAGTTGTTGCCTCGGGTACAGCAAGACCTAGCCTCTATTGCCTTGAGTATTGCGCAATATGAGCCCGTTACGATGTTGGTGCGGGCTGCTGACCTTGAAATAGCCCGTCGCTTGATGGGGTCGCAAGTTGAGTTTGTGGTGTGCCCAATTGATGACCTTTGGATTCGAGATACGGGCCCCGTGTTTGTAGTAAGCGAGAGCGGCAAAAAGGGCGCGATCAATTTCAACTTTAACGGCTGGGGAGGCAAGCAGCGCTTCTTAAATGATCGTTATGTTGCCGAATTTGTTGCAGGCCGAGCGAATGCAAAAATGGTGCGTTCAGCGCTGACGCTGGAAGGCGGCGGTATCGAGGTCGATGGCCACGGTACCGCAATTATCACTGAAAGCTGCGTACTTAATAGCAACCGCAACCCAGGGGTTTCCAAGGCGGATTGCGAACGCGAGCTAAAGCTTTTACTGGGCTTGAAAAAGATCATCTGGCTACCCGGAATTAAGGGCAAAGATATCACGGACGGCCATACCGATTTTTATGCGCGCTTCGCTAAACCCGGTACGGTAGTCGCAGCGTATGATGCCGATCCGGCTTCGTTCGACCACGCTGTGACAAAACAGCATTTAGATATTTTGCGCACGGCAACCGATGCACAAGGAAATCTCTTGGATGTGGCAGTTTTAGAAGCGCCAACGCAGCTAAGAAACATGGCCGTTAACGATGATTTTGCCGCAGGCTATATAAACTTCTATCTCTGCAATGGCGCTGTTATTGCGCCTGAATTTGGCGATAAATATGCTGATGCTAACGCTCGTGAGACATTAGCGCGGTTATTTCCTGACCGGGATATTATTCAACTGAATATCGATGGTCTCGCCGCTGGTGGCGGGGGAATTCACTGTACAACGCAACAAGAGCCAGCGATGGAGCGTTTGTAAAGCGCTATGCGTTAGCAAGCAAAGAGCTTTAGGTAAAGTGCAGCTGCGTGTTCCGCCCGTGCGCTAATGTCTGGTTTTGTTAGCGGTGGAATAGAGCCGTCTAGCACTTTAATTTGGCTGTCTTGCAGCAAAAGCCCCAGAAAGTAGTTAAGAGACTGAGTAGCCTCTGAAGAGACAAGGCTTTGCTCAAGGTAGCGGCTGAACTGTGCACCAACCGATAGTGCAACGCGCTGGCGACCATGCTTTTCTAGTATTAACGCTAACTCGGGATTACTGGCGGCCTCAGCAATCACGATGCGATTAATCACAATCGATTGCGGACTCATCAGAAAGGTGAGCAACGCCTCACCAAACGCGGTTAAAAAGCCGGCGGGGTTGTTTGGATGGGCAGAAAAATAGTCTGCAGTTAAGCCTGCTTGATCGGCGTTTTCCGTGACAATCGCTTCAAATAAGCCCTGTTTATTGCCAAAGTGGCGGTAGAGGGTCTCTTTTGATGCGCCTGCGTGGCGGGCTAACGCGTTCATGCTGAACGCCATATTGCCTTGATCGACCAAAAGCTCCATCGCTGCGTTGAGTAGCTGCTCTCTTTTTGACACCTTTTGCCCTGATTTAGTCGTTTGCATAAAGTTGAGTGATGTAGCTTGTGATCTGGCCATCCCAAAACGGGTAGTCGGTACCGTTTGCATGACGAGCGATAACAAACCGATGCGGAATCATCATACCATCTACCAAGCGGTAATCGGAGCGTGCGGCGTATTCGCCCGAGCCGTGATAGGGCGTGTTAAGGTCACCATCGTGTTCTGCGCGCAGATGCACTAACCGGCCCAGCATGTCGATTTTGGCGATCATGCTAGCTTCCAAACCTTTGAACGAGGCGATCACTCGCGCGTGTTCGTTATCTATCGCTTCCCAGCGTATGTATTGGCTTGGGATGAGCGCTTGCGGATAGAGGGGCGATTCGAGCAACCAGCGTCTTAAACTGATCTGATTGAGAGTTGGAGTTGCCGGTTGATCCATCACGGTAAACGCGCCAAAGAGCTTCGCTTTCATCTCCATCTTTCCATCAATGTAGGCATCGTAAGCCGTGGCCCAAACCCCCGGTAATATTGGTGTATCCGCTTCAAACATTAGCGCTGGGACGGCGGGAGCGAGGCTTTGCTTAGCTGTGGTGGGGCTGAACTCCTCATGCTTTGGGCGGCGAAACTCCCCCTGCATGCCAACACGCACCAGCGCTACTGCCGGCACGCCATTGGGAAAGGTATAGGATAAATAGCGCGTAACCGGGGCCGGCACGGTGGCAGAGATTGAGTAGTTGGCGTCTGCCGCTACTGCCGCGTCGTGAACCTGTTGGTGAAACGCAGCGAGCTGGCTGTGTGTTGTTTGATATTGGATGGCGCCATATGCGGCTATACCTGCGGTGACCAGTGCTAGTGCTGTTAGGGCTTTCATCTCAGAGCGTCTCCATTTTGCTATGATATAATCGTACCGTACCGTTCGGTACTGTTTAATCCTAAGTCAGCTACTAGCGCTCGTCAAGCAGGTGATTAGTTTTGCCACTACGGCCTATGTGCTGGTTTGCTGGTTTGCTGGTTTGCTGGTTTGCTGGTTTGCTGGTTTGCTGGTTTGCGTGTTCGGTGGATTCATGCCATCACCTAAAAAGAGATGCACTGCTATCAGTCACATGCTTTACTGCTGAAAAGGCTCTAGGGGGAAGGTGTGTGGCACGCAAAGAGGTACTGCTAATTTATGATCAGGAATGCCCGGCCTGTCACGCGTATTGCCAAGTGGTGAATATCCGCAAAAGTGTGGGGGAGTTAACCATTGTGGATGCGCGCCAACCGAGCAAGGTGATGGAGGAGATCACAGCGCAAGGCTTGGATATCGACCAAGGCATGGTGCTCAAACTGGGCGATCAGCTTTACTACGGAGCTGATGCGATTCACGCGTTGGCGTTAATTGGTAGCCGGTCGGGTTTTCTTAACCGCATTAACTACTGGGTGTTTAGCTCAAAGCAGCGCTCGGCTGTGTTGTATCCGATACTGCGGTCGTTGCGAAATGTGCTGCTCAAGCTATTGAGAAAGCGCAAGATCAATAATCTTGGTGCCGCGGGGAATGATCGCTTTTAACTTGGCATCAAAATAGAGAAGGCGCCGTGATTGGCGCCTTCATGCTTAATAGCCCATCAGTAGGCGGGGTAAGAACAGTGATAGATCCGGCACGAATGTCACCAAAAATACCATTGGCAAATGCCCCAAACAGAGGAACTTAAGCGTCGGCCCGATATAGCGGTCTAACGACAGCTTGCTAACGCCCCCGGCCATATAGAGCATCGGCGCGCACGGCGGTGATACGTTGCCAAGACCTAGGTTTACGCCAACAACGGCAGCAAAGTGGATCGGATCGATGCCAAGCTGTGTAATGATTGGCAAGAAGATAATCGCTGCCAGCACGCTCCCAGAGATATCATCAACAATCATACCGATTAGCAGCAGTAGAATATTGATCATAAACAGTAAGACGTACTTGTTATCGGAGAAGCTCAGCAGCGCTTCGGCGAGCTCTTTTGGTACCTGCTCTAAGATCATGGCGCGGCTCATGATGAACAGGAAGAACAGCACCGCCATGATCGAACCGGTCATTGTTACGGCGCGTACTGTAACGCTCCCCAAGCTGCGTAGCGACATCCCTTTGTAGATAAATAGCCCCACAGGGATGGCATAGATCACGGCAATTGCCGCCGCTTCAGTTGGTGTTGCGATACCGCTGTAGATCGCGCCCAAAATAATAACGGGCATGAGCAACGCGAACGAAGCGCTGTATCCGGTTTTGGCAATATTTTTAACCGACTGCCCCAGCGGTAGCGCAGGTTCAAGCTTGATGTTGGGGTTGTCGCGGACAAACCAAATGTTTAGCGCACAGTAGAGAACTGTCAGAAGGATGCCGGGAATGATCGTCGATAAAAACGCCGCACCCACCGAAAGGCCGCCAGTGATCGAGAAGACAATCATCGGGATGCTTGGCGGAATCAACAACGCCAGTACTGATGAGCACGCCACTAACGCGGTTGCATGGCCCTCTGGGTAGCCCTCGCGAATCATCCGCGGGATCATAATTTGACCAACTGCCGCAATCGCTGCTGAAGAGCTGCCCGAGATCGCACCAAATAGGGCGCAGGTCAGTACGGTTACCGCACCTAAGCCGCCTTTTACGCGGCCAACAATCGCGTTGACAAAGTTCAGCAGCCGCTCGGATATACCGCCTTCTGCCATCAACAGCCCTGCAAAAATGAATAGCGGCAGGGCGAGCAGTGCAAAGCCGCTGGCTGTTTTGAATCCGTGTGGGATAAGAAAGGAGATATTGTTGCCCGTTGTGTAGGCAAACAGCACCGCACCGATGCCAAACGCAAATGCGACGGGAATCTCCATGAGGATAAGAACGACGACAATCGCCATTGCGATAAGAAACAGAGTCATTCGGCTGCCTCCTTCACGTTGCGCGCATGCTTGATGCGTGCAGATAGATCTAAATATTCGTTGATTGCTTCAAGTAGGAAGTAGCCCACCATCATGGCGAAGCCGATAATCATGCTGCCGCTCCAAAGACCACGCGGCCATTGTAGGTTGATACTCATACGGCCTTTGCCGATGACAAAAAACGCATATTTGCAGGCAAAGTAGCCGAAGATGCAGGCAGCGATCATACAAACCACAGAGCCGACAAACCTAATGGTGCTGACTTTGATGGGGTCATGCACCACCAAGCTGACGATGCCGCCGTGGATATGCTCGCGCTGACGGGTGGCATATCCCATGCCCAAGAAATAGATCCATACACCCAGCAGCACGGCTGCTTCTTCGATGCCGGTGAAGGGTGACTCGAAACCATAGCGCAGCACAATCTGGACAAACATCAGAGACGCAAGGCCAAGGCATGCGGCTATCATTAGTGTGCAAAATATCCCGTTTAACAGGCGCTCGAATTGCACCAGCACGCGGCCCAGTGCGCTGCTTTGCTCGGGGACAACAGCATGCAGGTGGGGCGGTAGAGGATGATTGCTGAGATTAGGGTCGTAGTCGTAAATTTTGGTGTCGCCAACCGATGTGCGTTCGGCGGGCTCGGTAGTGTTGCGCATAACATGGATCCTTTCAAAACGAATAGCAGAGGGCTCACTGGCGTTAAGCCAGCAAGCCGCGTGTGAATTTATTCGTCAGATCAGTTGATGCCGGCGATCTTGCGCATCATATCCATGATTTCAGAGCCAACGACCTTCTCCATGTAAGGCCATTCGTTGGCGTAAAGCAGCTCTTTGGCTTTGTTGCGTTGCGCGTCTGTTAGCTCAACCACGTCGATGCCGTAATCGCGCACCTGTTGCAGGTAGCCGTTATCGATACGCTCTGCTTCTGTCCATACCCAAGCTAGCGTCTCATCTGCAGCGGCACGCATCTTATTACGCTCAGCTTCTGGTAGGTCTTCCCACCAATCCTTGTTTACAACCCAGAACGCGTGCTCAAAGTAATCACGCGTGAGGATGTAGCTTTGCAGCACATCGCGCATCTGCCAGATCTCTACCGCAGGGCCAAAGGCGCGGCCATCAACGGTGCCAAGCTGCAGGGCGGTGTAGAGCTCTGCGAATGGCATCGGTACGGCAGAGAACCCCCAGTTTGCAAAACGCTCGATCGCCAACGGTGTTGGTACAACGCGCATCTTGATGCCAGCCGCATCTTCTGGGAAGTTGGTCGGGACTTTATCCACGCCTTTGCGCATGGTGATGGAGCCAAAGCCGGTAGGAATCAAGCCCAATACGACAAGGTCGTTATCGGCCATGATCTCGTTATACACGTTGAGCATGGGGCCATTTGGACCATAGGCTTTACGTGCTGATTCCCAATCGTCTACCACATAACCGAGCCATGTTAGGTCTAGGCGCGGGTCAAACTCAGATGCGCCATAGGTGATTGTCATGGGAATAACCCCCTGCATCGCCTGCTCGAACTGAGATGTCCAGTCTCCTAGGTCGCCACCTGGGTGGTATTCAGGGCTATATGCCGATTGGCGGGCTTTGAGGTTATCGATAAATTTTTCGGAGGCGGAGTGGAAGATGTGATCTGTTGTCATCGCTTGGGCAAAGATGAAATCTTCGCCCGCCTGAGCTGTGCTGAGGGAAACAGATGTTGCAAGAACACAACCAGAAATTATCGTTTTAATAGTATTTTTCATGATCGGTACGACCCCATTATTTATATCTTTTATATTGGTCTCTGTAGGCGCTGACCTGTGTCGAAGTAGCGCTTCATTTACTATGCGCAGGGGCGAAAAAGGGTTAAATATGAAATTTCTTTCTTTCAGGTAAGTAATTGCTTAACTTAAAAACGACTAATGTTTGTTACAGTTATCTGACTAGTGATAGAAGATATTTGCGTGAATTCGCGTCTGATCGGGTGTTTTAGTGGTTGCTAATGGTGGTGTAAGCCGAGAATTTTTATGAAAAAAGTGAAAAAGTTTACCGGCCAGTTGGGCGATGTAGATCTGCGTATGTTGCGGATCTTTAAAACCGTTGTTGAGTGCGGTGGTTTCTCGGCGGCAGAGGTGTCGTTGAACATCACGCGCTCGGCGATCAGTCTATCGATGTCGGATTTAGAGCAGCGTCTAGGGTTTCGGTTGTGCCAGCGTGGCCGCTCTGGTTTTGCGCTAACGGAAGAGGGGCAACAGGTATTTGATTACACCTTGCAACTGCTTTCATCCCTCGAAACCTTTCGCACGCAGGTTAATACTCTGCATACCCAGTTGGTGGGCGAACTGAATATTGGTATCACTGACAACCTAGTGACGATGCCGCATATGACACTCACCAATGCGCTGGCAGGCTTAAAGCAGCAGGGGCCAGATGTGAGTATCAATATCCGCATGATTCCCCCTAGCGAGATCGAATTGGGGGTACTGGATGGCCGTCTGCATGTGGGGGTGGTGCCAACACTGCGCGCATTGCCGGGGCTCAACTATTACCCTCTGTATGGGGAGCGCTCGCAGCTTTACTGTGCGGCTTCACATCCATTATTTACGCTGCCAGACGAGCACATTGATATTGCCGCATGGGATGCGGTGATGCCTGCCTATGCGCAAACGCCAGAGATTAAGTCTTGCTATCAAGCGCTGAAAACCTCCGCTACCGCCACTGACCGTGAGGGGGTTGCCTTCCTGATTCTAACGGGCCAATACATCGGCTACTTGCCCGAGCATTTGGCCCAGCGCTGGGTATCTGAAAAACGGATGAGGGCAGTGTGCCCCGATGAGTTTAGTTTTGATACGCAGTTTTCGGTGATTACGCGCAAAGGCGCACGCTTCAACTTGGTATTAGATACTTACCTAGAGCACCTAGGCGTTAAATAGGCCTGCCCGATAGGAAGTATTGCTCTGCTTGCAGGCAAGCAGAGCAATAAGGGTTACCGCAGCGCTTCGCTGATGCTTTTGCTCAGCGGTGTCGTGTTGCGCCCTAATAACTGGCTGAGTGTTTGGCTGTTATCCTCTAACCAGCCACGTGATGCGTGATCTTCAGCATCAGCTAACGCACCAGCAAACCCTTCAGGCAGACCAATATTTACCAATAGCGCAGCAAACTCCTCTTTTGGCATATTGCTGTAAGGAATCTCTTTACCGCTTTGCTCAGATGTTAGCACAGCTGCCGCGGCCTCTGCGTAGTCTTTACGTGCCGCTGTCGAGAAGCGGCCTTGCGCTGCCGCACCCGCCACCGCACCGGCCTGTAAGATACCCGGAACGCTCTGAGTGTAATTCTCGGTATACCAGCCATTACGTAGAATCACCGCCGGTAACCCCGAAGCTTTGATCCGTGCTTCTGTTTCTTTGTGTTCTTGAGCCAGCATTAGCGGTGATGTATCGGCCTTCAAAATACTGGTGTAGACAAACAGCTCAAGGTTAGCGTTTTTAGCAGCATCAATCACCGCTTGATGTTGGGGTACCCGCTGGCCCACCTCACTTCCAGAGATCAGCAGGAGCTTGGTAACCCCTGCCAATGCATCGCCAAGCGTTGCGCTTTGGTTGTAATCAGCTGTGCGTACCGTCACACCAAGGCTTTTTAGATGCTCGGCTTTAGCGGGGTCACGTACTAGCGCCACGATATCTGCGGCAGGAGTGGTTTTTAAAAGGCTTTGGATAACGTGTTGGCCAAGCTGGCCGTTAGCGCCGGTAACAGCAATCATCGTCATGCTCCTAATCGATTTGTAGGTAAGATTCATAAGCAGTATGCGCTAAGCTCAGTGTTATCATAAGTAGGTCAACTTGGGATAAGGAGTTCGGGTTTTGAGTACAATTGAATTTTCCCATCTGCGTTTGCTTGCGGTGTTTGCAACGGTGGTGGAGTGCGGCAGTTTTGCGGGTGCTCCGCGTAAACTGCACAGTAGCCGCTCCCGAATTAGCGAGCAGGTTGCCCAGTTGGAGAAAGACCTTGGCGTGCGCCTTTTGCAGCGCTCAACGCGGCAATTAAAGATCACGCTAGAGGGGCAGCAGGTGTATGCGCAAGCGCGGCAGCTACCTGAAATCTTAAGTGGAGTTGAGGCTGCGGTCACCGCGCAAGTACCCAGCGGGCGTGTTGCGATTACGATGAATCACGACATCGCTCACAAGTACTTACTCCCTGTGCTGAGAGATTTTCAGGCGCACTATCCGCAGGTTGAGTTGGACCTTATCCTCAATGACAGCCGGTTAGACCTAATCAGCGAGCAGATCGATCTAGCAATACGGATTGGTGTTCCTCGGGATGATTCGGTGATTGCTCGGGTTTTGCATCAGGAAACATTCGGTTTGTTTGCAAGCCCGGAGTACCTCGCGCGGCACGGCACACCTAACACACTGGCTGATCTGCACCAGCATAGTTGGATTAACTTTCATACCCCTAGTATCAATGTGGTGGGGCTACAAGAGCACGGCAAGTATATCGAAATTGAACCGCGCTACTGCTACCGCTGTAATTCACCTTTGATGATGCAGCAGATGGTACTCAATGGTTTAGGGATTGGCGCGCTATTGCCCACCACGGTACATAGTGAAATCGCCGCTGGACGCTTAGTGCAGTTGGTGCCCTCGGTCAGCAGTGAAACGGTGGTGTTCTCCTTGGTGTATCCATCACGGCGCCAAATTCCGCCGCGCACGCGTGCCGTGATCGACTATCTTTTAGCCGCAGATATGTTTGCCACGCGATCAATATGATCGAAAGTACCAACGGTCTGTTGCATGAATCGCCCAAAGTTAGGTCGATCAGAGTATAGATTTGTAGCGTCTAACAGGAGTAAGCTGCATTTTCAATGAAATAGGTCAGGCGAGGGCGTTTTTATAAGCGTTTTCGCCTGACTCTATTTTAAGGAAATGTAAGATGAAAACGATTGTTGTAGTAGGAGGCGGAGCAGGCGGTTTAGAGCTTGCGACTAAGCTAGGCGATAAATTAGGTAAGAAACAGCGCGCAAAGATCATCTTAGTGGATCGTAGCCGCACGCACATCTGGAAACCATTGCTGCATGAAGTGGCTACTGGCTCGCTCGACACTGAAACCGACGGTGTGGTGTACCGTGCTCATGCCAGATCACACGGCTATGAGTTCCAATTAGGTACGATGATTGGGATCGATCGTGAAGCCCAGCGCATTCAGTTAGACAGCATCGTTGACGAAGAGGGCGTTGAGATTGTTCCTGCGCGCCAGCTGGCTTACGACACACTGGTGCTTGCGGTAGGCAGTGTCAGCAATGATTTCGGCACACCGGGCGTTAGCCAACACAGCTACTTCTTAGACTCGCACCGACAAGCCAGTAAGTTCCACCAAGCGCTTTTAAACCAGTTCTTGCGCCTTAATCAGGGTGATAGCGAAGCGACATTGAGTTTAGCGATTGTGGGTGGCGGAGCCACGGGTGTTGAGCTTTCTGCGGAGCTTTACCATGTGGTTGGGCTACTGCGTATGTATGGCATGCCGGGCATCCGTAAAGATCAACTCAAGGTGATGCTCATTGAAGCCAGTCCGCGCATCTTGCCAGCACTGCCTGATCGTATTGCGCAATCTGCCCGCGAAGAGTTACAGCGCTTGGGCGTTGAGCTGCGCGAGAACACCCGCATCACCGAAGCCACCGCACAAGGGTTTATGACCGCTGACGAGGAAGCGATCAATGCGGACCTAACGGTTTGGGCGGCTGGCGTGAAAGCGCCGCCTTTTATTCAAGCCTGTGGTGCATTTGAAACAAACCGAGCGGGGCAAATTCTCGTAGAACCTACACTACAAAGCGTTGATGATGCGGCGATCTACGTGATCGGCGACTGCTGCGGTTGCCAACAAGCGGATGGTAGTTGGGTGCCGCCAAGAGCGCAGTCTGCCCACCAGATGGCGACGTTGGTATATCGCAACATTCTGGCGCAGGAGAACAACAAGCCGTTGCAGGATTATGTCTACTCCGATTACGGATCGCTTGTTAACCTAAGCAAATACAGCACCGTGGGGAGCCTGATGGGTAACCTCACCAAAGGCTCGATGTTTGTTGAAGGTCGAGTTGCCCGCTTTGTTTATATCTCTCTTTACCGTATGCACCAGATTGCGATTCATGGCTGGTGGCGCGGTACGCTAAGCATGATTGCACGCAAGATTGGCAGTACAATCAAGCCCAAACTTAAATTGCACTAGATAAGGAATGTAGATGTTCGCGTTTTTTGAACGCTTGGTTGCTCCGTTTCCCGACCGGGAGGCAGAGCAGCCCCCCAAAGGCCTCATCGCTTTTTGCCGCCACTACACGCAAGGCTGTGAGCGTTACTTGATTATCATGTCGCTGCTCTCTGCCGCGATCGCAATAGCCGAGGTTACTCTGTTCGGCTTTCTGGGTGATTTGGTGGATTGGTTGGTCAATCAATCACCTGAAACCCTGTTTTCTGATGAATGGCCCACATTGCTGGCGATGTCGCTGGTGGTGTTGGTATTGCTACCGGGTCTTGTCTTGTTGCACGGCTTGATCGTCCATCAAACGTTGCTTGGCAACTACCCCATGGCGATCCGCTGGCTTAGCCATAAGTACCTGCTCAAACAGAGCGTGTCGTTCTACAGCGATGATTTTGCTGGGCGTATTGCCACCAAAATGATGCAGACCTCCCTCTCCATTCGTGAAGCGGTGATGAAGCTGCTTGATGTATTGGTGTTTGTTACGGTCTATTTCTTGGCGATAATCTTTGTAGTGGCACAGGCTGACTGGCGTTTGATGATTCCGATGCTGGTATGGTTTGGCGCTTATATCGGCATCCAGCTTTATTTTATTCCCAAACTAAAGCGTATCAGTACCGAGCAGGCAGATGCTCGCAGTGTGATGACGGGGCGGATTGTAGACAGCTATACCAATATCCAAACCGTTAAGCTGTTTGCGCACACTGAACGCGAGGCTGACTATGCCGAAGAGAGCATGACCGGCTTTTTAGATACCGTTTATCGCCAAATGCGCTTAGTAACCGGTTTAAACTTCTCGGTCCAGTTTATCAACTATGCATTGGCGTTCTCTGTGGCAGCACTGTCCCTTTGGTTATGGACAGAAAACGCCATCAGTGTGGGTGTTATCGCCGTAGCGGTCAGTTTGGCCTTGCGGGTAAACGGCATGGCGCAGTGGATTATGTGGGAGATCGGTTCGCTGTTTGAGCATATCGGCACGATTGTGGATGGTGTCTCGACACTATCGAAACCGCAATCAGTGGTTGACCAACCCGATGCCCGTGCGCTTGAAGTGCCACAAGGTGAAGTTGACTTCCGCAGCGTGACATTCCACTACGGTAAAGGCTCGGGCGTTATGGAAGGGCTTGATCTTGCCATTAAACCCGGTGAGAAGATCGGTGTAGTAGGCCGCTCAGGGGCAGGTAAATCGACCCTCGTGAACCTGCTGCTGCGCTTTTACGATGTTGAGTCGGGCCGTATTTTGATCGATGGGCAGGATATCAGCACCGTATCCCAAGAGAGCTTGCGTAAGCAGATTGGTATGGTGACACAAGATACCTCGCTGCTGCACCGCTCGGTGCGTGAAAACATCCTCTATGGTCGTCCTGATGCCAGCGAAGCTGAGCTATTAAGCGCAGTCACGCGGGCGCAAGCGCTAGACTTTATCAATGATCTCACCGACCCCAACGGCAATACCGGCTTTGAAGCGCAAGTGGGTGAGCGAGGTGTAAAACTCTCTGGCGGGCAGCGTCAGCGTATTGCCATTGCGCGTGTGCTGTTAAAAGATGCGCCCATTTTGATTTTGGATGAGGCCACATCGGCGCTGGATTCTGAAGTCGAAGCAGCGATTCAAGAGAGCTTGTATCAGTTGATGGAGGGCAAAACGGTTATCGCGATTGCGCACCGGCTCTCGACTATTGCGGCGATGGATCGCCTGATCGTGATGGATGGCGGCGAGATTGTCGAGCAGGGTTCCCACCAAGAGCTGGTGGCCAAAGGTGGCATCTACGCCAAGCTTTGGGCCCACCAGACTGGCGGCTTCCTTGGTTTAGATACAGAAGACTAAACCAGTGTGTAATCGGAGTGAGCGGCTTCATGCGCGAGCAGCCACTCCTTTCTTGATAACCCGCCAGCATAGCCAGTGAGCTTGCCGCTGCTGCCGATCACTCGGTGGCATGGCACCACAATGCTGAGTGGGTTTTTACCATTTGCCATGCCCACCGCACGTACGCTCTTCGGGTTGTCGATTTGGTGCGCGATATCCGCGTAGCTGCAGGTCTCGCCGTAGGGTATCGTGGTGAGTGCTCCCCACACTGACCGCTGAAACTCGGTACCTTCGCCTCCAAGCGGCAGGTCAAACTGCATCAGTTCACCCGCAAAGTATGCTGTTAATTGTGCACATGCCGCGTCCAGAATAGGCGAAGCGTCAGCAACCGCTTCTGGTGCTTCGACAAACAGAATTTCGCGCAATGCGCTATCGTCTGCGCGTAGTACTAGCGTGCCAATCGGTGAGTCTAAGTAGCGAGTAAGGTACGCCATAAGTTACTCCTGTTCCGTGTCTGGAGGTTGATGCCAAAGGTGTTGAGTTAAGTAGCTGCGCCAAGGCGCCGCGCTATCTGGCGAGATCTCTCTATCTAGCGCTTTAATGCGATTCTTTACCCCAAGATCGCCGCCAAGATAGATATCTGGATCGCTGAGTCCGCGCATCTTCGCATAATCTATCGTCCAGGGGCCAATCCCTTTAATGCTCTGCCAATGATCCGGTGACTGCATTGTTGAAGCATCTGTCGCGAATGCTTGGGCAAAAGCCCGTAGGGTTTCCCGTCTCGCATTCGGCATCTTTAAAAATGCAAGGTCGCTATTGGCTAGTGCGGTGGGGGTGGGGAATAGCTTTAATGGCTCTAACTGGTTCAGCGCCGCGCTGTTCAGTGGCTCGCCAAGTTCCGCCACGAGCTGCTCAACAAGCTTTTTAGCGGCAACCACCGAGACCTGCTGGCCTAATATCGCCCGCACGCCTGCTTCAAATAGGCTCCATGTGCCGGGCAAACGTATTCCAGCTGCGATGGGCATAAGAGCGCTAAAGTGCTGCGTGAGGTGTGCATCAATGGTGTGGCTGTCTGCGTCTAGATCAAACAGCCTACGGATATTGCTGCAAACGCTGCGCAGCTTGCTTAAATCATCTAATGCAAGCTCAAGTTTGAAGCGATGCTTTTTAGGTTCAGCACTTAAGCGAAATACACCTTTCGCACCTGCCCACTCGAAGCTGCGTGCATAGCTATTGGCTTCTACGACCTCCAGTTGTGCGATGGCACGCCGTGCTAAGAAACCTTGCAGATGTGCCCAGTTGAAGGGCGGGCGATAGCTCATATGGAGGGCTATGGCGCTGCCTTCGCTGCTGTTCTTTTCGCGGCGCATTTCGCTAGGAGACAGTTTCATAAAGCTACGGAAGCAGTCGTTGAAGCGGCGCACACTCTGAAAGCCACTTGCCAAGGCGATATCTGTAATCGGTAGCGTGGTGGTGTGCAGTAGCTGTTTGGCCATCAAGCACTGCTGGTACTGGGCATAACGCTTTGGAGCAACGCCAAGATGCTGCTGAAACAGCTGCCGTAGGTAGCGGTCTGTAATGCCTAAGCGGCTTGCCAGCTCAGGCATGCTGGTATCGGAAAGTTCACCCGCATTGATGAGGTTTAATGCACGATCCAGCGTTGTATTCACGCCACGCCACGGGTTGGATCCCGGCGCAGCATCGGGGCGACAACGTAGGCAGGGCCGGTAGCCATCCTCAGCTGCTGCAATGGCGGCTGTGTAATAGCGTACGTTCTCTTCGCGGGGCAGCTGTACAGGGCAGATGGGGCGGCAATAGATACCGGTTGTCTTCACTGCGATAAAAAATTGGCCATCAAAACGAGCATCTCTTGAGAGCCTAGCCTGTCTAAAAATTTCCTGATCCATAGTGTGCTCCAAACTTGAGTTATCAGGTTAAAGCGGCTGCCCGAAAAGCACTAGCCATTTTCGGAACTGTAGGTAATTTGATTCACATATAAACTTTGATCGAGCTTTAATAAATCATTATAATTTATTGAAATTAATAGATTTGATGTGTCAGTAAAGGATGATTGCGCATCTCGTGTTGTAAGAGATTTTCTGTGCGTCATCGTTTTATATCTTCTGTTTTCTGCGTGTCAGCATCGCTGGCACTCGCTGCTCCCAGTTTTGCTGGTGCCTCTTTTAGCCAATCCAAACGTACGCTGAGTGAGATCTATGCAGATCAAGCCACCAGCTTCTACTGCGGATGTGAATTCGTAAAAGAGGGCAAAAAATTAGTGCCCTTGCATGAGTCTTGCGGCTATGTACCCCGCAAAAATGCCAATCGTGCAAGCCGTATCGAGTGGGAGCATGTTATGCCCGCGTGGGCTTTTGGTCATCAATTGCAATGCTGGCAAGAGGGTGGACGCAAGAACTGCCGTAAAGATGAACGCTTTCGTACCATGGAAGCCGACATGCATAATCTGGTGCCCGCCATTGGTGAGGTAAACGGCGATCGCTCAAATTATAGTTTTGCGATGCTCTCAGGTGAGCCGCGTAGCTACGGTGCCTGCGATATGGAGGTGCATTTTAAGTCCCGTAAGGTCGAGCCGCCTGAGCACCGCCGTGGCGATATTGCCCGTAGCTATTTCTACATGCGTGATCAGTACGGCGTGCGCTTGAGCAAGCAGCAAACCCAGTTGTTTGAAGCTTGGGATAAACAAGATCCAGTAGATCGTTGGGAGCGCCAGCGCAACCAAGAGATCGCCCGCTTGCAGGGTAATGAGAACCCTTATATCAGCGGCGCGCATTCAACAGGTAGCAACGTGGCAGAGCAGCCTGCAGAATCTTCTTGGCTTAACCAAGTACTCGCGTTGCTTGCTGTGATCTATCAGGCACTGAACAGCTAGCAAGCGTATGGCAGCCTCTGATTGGCTGCCGTTTGCCGGTTAGTGTGCAACGGCCAGTTGGTGTGCGGCTTGTTTGCTGAGATCAACCATGGATGAGCCGATCTGCATATTGGCCGCTGAGCCATGAATCGCTTTCTCTGCATCGCTCAGTACCTTGTCGAACTCACTCGAAATACGCTGAAAGTTATCCAGCTCGTTGGCGGTACGCGCGTTGATCTCTTTGATGCTCACAAACAGCGCCTCGATCCGTTGTTGTGCATCACCGGTTAGGTTGGCCATGCCGCTTTCGGCGTCACCTGATACGGAGTTCATGGCGCTTTGCACATTACTATCGATACGCTCTAGTTGGCTTTTAAGCGATTCCTCGTGATGTTTTAGGCTCTCAAGGCTGTGATCGATGCTTTGCGCGTTGTTGCGTGAGTTCTGCGCCAATGCTTTTACCTCGTCTGCCACGACGGCGAATCCGCGGCCCGCTTCGCCTGCGCGAGCCGCTTCAATTGCTGCGTTGAGCGCTAGCAGGTTTGTCTGATCAGACGTGCTCGAAATGGCCGAAGCGAGGCGCGATATTCCCTCAAATGCGTTGAGAAACTGAGTGATCTCAACCTTTAAAGCACTGGATGTGTCGGAGAAATCACAAATCTCTTGGCTGAGTGAGCTCGTTTGGTTACAAAGCTGACCAAAGTTGGCTTGGATCTGCTGCAGATCATCTTGACTGTTCTGAAGTGTCTGCCCGATCGCCTGTAGTTCGGCCATAGAGCTGTGAATGCTGGCGGAAAGGTCTTCGAAAAAGGCTAATCTATCACGCGATGCACGGTTCACGTTGGTCGCGTTGGTTAGTACTTGTTGCGACAGCCCGCCAAGCTCCTCAATATGAGGAATCGCGGGTAATGGCCGGTGCAGATCTTCATGTGTCTGTGTGGCCGCCGCACAGGGGCGTGGGCTTAGCCAGCTACTTAGCAGCGATGCAGCAAACACTATACCATAACCGGTTAGGGCGGTGCCCCATGCCAGAGGCTGTTCGCCGATCAGCGCCCCAGTTTGGTTGATGAGATTAAGCAGTGTGCCTGCCACCAAGGTAATCACGACTGCGCGCAATAGCGCAGGCCCCAGCCAAGATTGTTCAACCATCCATATCACCCTTATGCTAGTTGAGCGAGTGTCTCCGTGACACCGTTTGTCTAATCATAGTGCAAACTTTGCCGTACACCCCAACCATGGTGTGTCTTGCTTGGGTGAAGTCTGCTTTTATTCGATAGTTGTACCTTGTGATCGGTTGATCATGATTTCCGGTTTTCTTGGTCTGCAACGCGGCGCAGCACGTAATCCAGCGCACATGAGGGTAGCAAGCGGCGCAGATAAGCAAACAAGTAGGTGGGCAGGGTAACGTAGTAGCGGTTGCGTGGTCGTTTGGCTTCTAAGGCGTGTATCAGTTTATCGATCACCGCTTCTGGGCCTAGTGTGAGAAAGTCCGTCTCTTGTGCGCTGTCTTGTTTGGCTAAACGGCTTTCGACCGCCTCATACGTGGTTTTATGAGCGCTGTTTGAGGTGTCGATATTGGCGCGGAACTTAGCGAAGGCGTTGTCACGAAACTTACTGGTGATGGGGCCCGGTTCAATCAGGCTCACATAAACACCTGAGCCATGCAGCTCTTGGCGTAGTGTATCGCTAAGGCCTTCAAGTGCGAATTTACTTGCGTTGTATGCACCGCGATATTTTAGGGTAATTAACCCGAGTACCGAGCTATTCTGGATGATGCGGCCATAGCCTTGCTGGCGCATCACAGGTAAAAGTTTATTGGTTAGCTCAAGCCAGCCAAAAAGGTTGGTTTCGAACTGTTGGCGCAACACGTCACGGGATAGGTCTTCAACTGCGCCGGGCTGGCCGTAAGCACCGTTATTGAAAAGGGCGTATAGCTCGCCGCCGGTCTCTGCAAGTACCCAGTTAACAGCGCGTTCAATCGATTGGCTATCGTCTAAATCGAGCAGGTGAGCTTGAAAGCCCTGTGATTGCAGTTGGGCAACATCTTGTTCTTGGCGCGCAGTGGCAAAAACGTGGTATCCACGCGATTTAAGTTGCTGTGCGGCAGCTAAGCCGATACCTGAAGAGCAGCCAGTGATAAGAATTGTACGGCGCTGTACCATGGTATATTCCCTTGTATATTGGTGCGCTGACGTTACCATATCGTCCTGAGATAACAAACGCTTTGCCGCAGCTTAAAGATGGCTTTGGCAGGCGTAACCTGAAACCTAATATAGTGGTTGTTTGATGCAGATACGCTCCCTAGTGCTGGCCTCGCTGTGCGGAATTTCTTTGGGCTTTAGCTCATCGGTGGTGGCAGAACGCAGTTTCGCTGGTCCCGACGATATTCCGGTGTTTCATCCGCTTTGTTTGCAGCCGCTAAAACAGCATGAGGCCGATGGTGGCGCGTTTGATATGGATGCGTGTTCTGCGGCGTTAGAGGATATCCCGGTGAAGCTCACGCCCGGTGGCTACTACGCGAAGCGGCCTGCTAATAACGCAGGCGAGCCGCAAGGGTTTGCTGTCTATCAGCCAGTGGGCGTGCTTGATGATGCGATGGAGCTGCTGCTTGTGCATGATAAGCAGGGCAGTGAGCCGTTAGTGTCAGAGATCTTTGTGGTGGGGCGTATTTCGGATATTTCACCGGGTACGCGGGATTATCTCACCAGTATTGAGGAGGCGGGGCAGCGCTGTAATGGCGGTATCAAATCTGCCAAGCTGATCTCGGAGAAGGAGTTGCTGGTTGAGCTGAACGTAAACCCCGATGCGCTCATGCGTCTGGCAGGTGATGCTTCCTACAGCCAAGAGATTTCAGATGATAGCGAAACCGCTGCACTGAGTCTGATACCGCCGGGTAAGCTTGATAATAGACCCACCACCTGCATAGGGACTGTGGTTAAGTACTACAACTTGCTTGATGATCAAGAGGGCTTGAGTGCGGTCCATCTTAACCGTGTGATGGCGGGTGGTGCAGATGATCCTTACCAAGCTTGCTTTGATAAGTTGGTTGAGAAACGTTTTGGTAAGCAGGCAGAGCTCACGCCAGAGGCGTTTGAAGCGTTCTCGCGTGAGTTTCTGCTGGAATGCAGTGCTGGTTAGTGTTAGCTAGCACGGCGCATCGCGAGGGCGGTATCTAACATCCGGTTAGAGAAACCCCACTCGTTATCGTACCAAGCGAACACTTTTACAAGCCCTTCCTCGACGCGGGTCAGCTGCGTATCGAAAATGCATGACGCTGGGTGATGATTAAAGTCTATAGAGACAAGCGGCAGGCTGTTGCACTCCAATATGCCTTTAAGCTGTGTCTCACTGGCTGCCAGCATCGCTGCGTTTATCTCCTCCACTGTTGGCGTGGTAACGGGTGTAAAGCTCAAATCCACTAAGGATACGTTGGCAGTGGGCACCCGTACTGCTAGCCCTGAGAGCTTGCCATCAAGCTCGGGGAGCACTAACCCAACGGCCTCGGCTGCACCTGTTCGGGTGGGGATCATTGATAAGGTGGCAGAGCGCGCGCGATAGATGTCGTCGGTATAAAGGTCAGTTAAGTGCTGGTCATTGGTGTAGGCATGGATAGTCGTCATGATGCCTGATTTTATCCCGACCGTATCGTGTAACACTTTGGCCAGTGGCGCTAAGCAGTTGGTTGTGCACGAAGCGTTGGAAACAATTTGATCGGACGCTTTCAACTGATGGTGGTTTACCCCGTAGACGATGGTTGCATCAACGCCCTTGGCAGGTGCAGATATTAGTACCTGCTTTGCGCCTTGGGCTAGATGAACAGACGCAGCCTCCCGTGAAGTAAAACGGCCTGTGCATTCAAACACGATATCGATATCTAGGGCGTCCCAATTGAGATGCTCTGGGTCTTTTTCGGTGAAGGTCAGGATCTCATCGGTATCAATAAAAATGCGGTCGCTTTCGGCGCGTACCTGATGAGGAAAGCGGCCATGCACAGAATCGTATTGGGTAAGATGGGCGTTGGCCTCGCTGTTACCTAAATCGTTAATAGCGATGACCTCTATATCGTGGCGGTGCTGTCCTTCATATAGCGCTCTTAGAATGTTGCGCCCTATGCGGCCGTATCCATTAATCGCGATGCGTATAGCCATAGTGTGCTCCTTTGTAGATTACAGCAGATTAAGACAGTGCTTTTTGCTGTGACCACAAAATTGCATAAAACGCTCGGTCGATACATAATTAATCGTATCAAATAATACATATTACATATTATTAGTATGAATAATCGATCATCCACACGCGAAAAAGTCTATCAGGTAGCCGATGAGCTGTTGGCTCAAGGCATTCGGCCAACCCAGCAAAATGTGCGCGATCAGCTCGGGAGTGGCAGTCTTACGACGATCAACAGCGCGCTAAATGGCTGGTGGCAATCGTTATCGGAGCGGCTAACGCGGCGCAACTCTCACCCTGAATTACCGGATGCGGTATTGGGTGCAGCAAATAAGCTTTGGGATGAGGCGCTCGCGAATGCTGAGTTTCGTTATCAACAGCGATTGAATGAGGCCAGTGATGTGGTTGCGGCCCAGCGCCAAGCGGACGCCGACGAGATTAAGCAGCTAAAGCAGCAGCTGTCAGTGCAGCAAAACCAGCATCATGAGCTGATGCAGCGGTATGATCAAGCGATAGAAGAGGGCGCTCAATATCAGCGCCAATTGCTACAAACCGAAACGGCTCTGGTAAAAGCAGATGCTAAGTGCGCAGATCTGAGCCGCCAGCTAAAGCAAGAGCAGTGGGTTCAGGCCAATCAGCAAATGCCCACATCTGACACAGATACCATGTTTGATCTTAAAGTGGATATTCAGGTTAAAGGTAATAAAATCAAATATCTAGAAGATCTTCTTGATAAAAAGTCTAAAGAAAATAGTGAGCTTGTTGCAGCGCTGAAAAGTGCTGAGCTGGATGCCATCAAGCAGCAGCACCGCCTAGAGCTGGTGATCGCGCAGCAAGATGCACGCTATGAGGATGCGCAAGCTGCGTTAGCGGATTGCAAAAAAGCCCTTTCTCTGGCAAAAAGTAAGGCTTAGAAATCATGTTCTTATCTAGCCCCCAGAGGATGCCATGGAGATAGATCTACCTGCCGACCCCAGTGCCGGAGTGATTCTAGAGGCGTTGCGCTCATGTTCCGTTGGCGATGCCCTATGTTTGCACTCAGAAACTGCATTCCAGAAGGCGAAGATTCTGGTGGTGAAGGAGCAACTCACGGGTGTTTCTATCCAACTGCTTGATGAGGATGGCTACATCAAGCGCCAAGTGGTGGGCAAGCATCGTAACGAAATAGAGGAAGGTGATTTTAACGATCGCCAAATGGCGGTGATTCGAGCGCTCGAGAAAGTGCTCTCACATTGCAAGCGCGAAGGTGTGCGGCTGGTGGGCTATAGCGATGAGCTAGTAGCTTATCCCGCAAGTTTTTCCGATCTGAGTCAGGCCTCTGTTTATGCGTTCGATATTGACACGGATGGTGTCTACACCGGCGCCGATTCCGAGCTGAAATTGGTGGATAATTGATGTCGGCTCCTTCATAATTCCGGCGTATATAAGCTCGAGTTGTTATACTGATAAATATGAGTTCTATTAAAGTTCTGCTTGTCGATGATCATGAAGTGGTGCGTGCGGGTTTCCAGCAGTTGTTGGATCGTCACCCCGAGATCGAAGTCGTCGCTGAAGCGAATAACAGCCAAGAGGCGTTTGATGTATTTAAACGCTGCGCGCCGGATGTTGTGATTATGGATCTCAATATGCCGGTCAGTGCTGAAAGCGATGAATCTGCCAGCGCGCAAGGTGGCATTGAAGCGGTGCGCCGTATTCTTAGCTTTGACGCGACTGCTAAGGTGATTGTGCTTACGGTTTGGGGCGCTGCGCCATACCCCACGAATCTGGTTAAATCGGGTGTCAAAGGCTACCTGACAAAGAACTGTGCGCCCGACGAGCTAGTTCAGGCGCTGCTTAGCGTCGCGAAAGGTGGGGAATACTTCTCTGAAAGTATCCGTCAGGTTTTGAATGATGATGGTAGTGACAGCCCACTTAAACAGTTAACTAGTCGCGAGCTGCAGATCTTCACGCTCTTGGCTGAGGGCAAAAGCGTCTCCGAGATCGCAAACGAGAAGTGCCTTAGTCCAAAAACAGTTCATGCACACCGCTCAAATATCATGCGTAAGCTAGGTGTTAAACGTAATGCCGAACTTACTCAGTTGGCCATTCGCTATGGTTTACTGGCGGGGAATGAGTCGTGATCGCTGAAGTTGAGAATCTGCTGGTGGATTCTGAATTCATCTGGCTGACTCTCAAAGAAGGCGACAAAATCTCTATTGAAGTTAATTTTGTTCAAGATGGTGTGGTGCAGCTGCTGGCGGATAAGCCGTATGAAGTTGTCGCAAAGACCGAAGCTCAGACGGGTAATCTCAGCTTCGTTGTGGAGTCAGATATTACTGGCGAACTTGTTAACGTTCACCCCTTTCTAGTTAGCGACTATATCACCATGAGTAACCCTTATCGGGTTAACTAGTTATCGTCGGCAAACCCCTTCCTTGCACTGGCGACGCGCGCGCCAGGCTGCAAACTTCTGATAGCCATACTCCAAAATAGGGGTAACCCCCGTTGTACTGATCAACTTGCCTAGCCAGCGATAGCGGGGCAGTCGGTGCCAGATTTCCACAAAGCTATAAGCACCTTTAATGATGTTGCCGTGGCTGTCGAGGATATGCAGCTCGCGCATCGCTTGTTCAAACGTAAATGGTAGTTCGCTGAATTCGGTATCAGGTGCACTGATATCCACCCATGTGATGGGTGTGTTGGGCTTTGCAATACGCTGATAGTGGTCGATCTCTTTTTTACATAAAGGACAGCTTCCATCGAAGAAGACCGTGATGTGGGTGTCAGTTGTTGCGGCTGTCATTGCATTGTCTCTTACGTTGGCTACTCTGAATATGATCTCTCTTTCTTTCAGATACGTAACAGGCACCATGAATAGATTTAATAATTTCTCATCGCAGATGAACGTGGTGGTGGTTGGTGCCACGGGAGGAATCGGTAATGCGCTTATTGAGGCATTACTCGATGAACCTCGTGTTGCTCAAATATTCGCGTTCTCACGTTGTACCGGTAATGCTCATGCCGCCCTTTGTAGTGAGCGAGTCATTCATGGCTTTGTGGACTTGGAAAAGGAAGCGAGTATCGAGCAGGTCGGTAAAACGTTACGCGATACACCGATTGACTTAGTCGTGGTGGCAAGCGGGCTGCTGCATGATGGCAACTTGCGGCCTGAAAAGGCACTCAAGCAGCTCTCGCAAGACAGTTTGCAGCGCGTTTTCCAGATTAACGCTATTGCGCCTATGCTGCTAGCGAAGGCGATTTTGCCGCATATGCGCAGCGACACGCGTTCCGTGTTTGGAGTGCTTTCTGCGCGTGTTGGTAGTATTTCTGATAACCGCTTAGGCGGGTGGCACAGTTACCGCAGCAGCAAAAGTGCGCTGAATATGTTTTTGAAAACGGCGGCTATTGGCAGCAAAATGTTGCAACCTAACTGTGTTATTGTTGGGTTGCATCCAGGTACGGTTGATACTCAGCTATCCGCGCCGTTTCAACGCAATGTAAAACCAGAAAAGTTATTTTCGCCGCAGCAGTCTGCTAACTACTTGCTAGATGTGATCTCTGATTTAATCGCGGAGGATAGTGGCAAAGTGTTTGCCTGGGATGGGGAAGAGATAGCGCCGTAGGCGCTATCAGTGAACTTCAGGTACGACTTGTTTCCACGGTAGTGCGGTTTCGAACGTGTCTTTAAAGTCTGTAGATTGTTGCCCGACCATCTCGTCATAAGTGCTGTTATCACGACGCAATACGTAACTTTCTACCTTTAGTGTTTCCATCAACTCTTTGATTTGTATCATGTTGTGAAATCTGAGGGGCTTTTCATCTTCGTACAGTAGGCGCTCTTTACCTTCTATCTCGACCGTTACTTGGTAGATCATCCAATCGATCGAATGGATGACAACACGTTTAATCGGTTGCAGGTTCGCAAGATCTGATAGCTGTAATTTCATCGTTAATCCCTAACCTAAGAATTCAGCGCGTGTACGCTCGTTAGTTTTGAACGAGCCGCCCAATGCAGTGGTTTCTGTTTTCGAGTTCACATCCATCACACCACGCGCTTTAACGCAGTAGTGGGTGGCACGGATAGAGACCGCGACGTTATCGGTTTCGAGCAGCGTTTGCAGTGCAATGAGCACCTGCTTCGTTAACCGCTCTTGCACCTGAGGGCGCTGGGCAAAGAAGCGAACCAATCGGTTGATTTTCGATAGGCCGATAATTTTCTTATTGGGAATATAAGCGACGCGTGCGGTGCCGTCGATGGTGACAAAGTGGTGCTCACACGAACTAACTAGGCTGATTTTGTCCACCTTGACCATCTCATCAACGTCCATTTTATTTTCGATCATGGCGATGGCAGGGAAGTTACTGTAATCCAGCCCTGCGAACAGCTCATGAACGTACATCTTAGCGATGCGGTGGGGTGTTTCCTGAAGGCTGTCGTCAGAAAGATCGAGGCCTAATGTCTTCATAACACCCGTCATCAGCTCTTTGATGTGCGCGTATTTCTCGTCCTGAGAAAGGTCTGTCGGAATCGTTGGTGTTTCAAGCCCACATTCGATAAGACGTGTTTTTACAGCGTTCGCTTCGGCGGAAATCATAGCCAGATCCTTTCGTAGTATTGGATGTTTTCCATATTACGAAACTGCAATGAAAACGGATGAGGCTCGCTAAGTATTTCGTTGAGTAGCCGCCTCATCCGGTTTGTGCTAGCGGGCTGCTTGTCACTGCACAAGCGTGCCGTTGCGCATATCTTGCAACGCTTGATCTATCTCTTGGGGCGTATTCATTACGAAGGGGCCCCAGTGTGAGATCGGCTCGTTAATGGGTTCTCCAGCGAGCAGTAAAAGCTTGCCGCCCGCGTTACTGCTCAGTGTTAACGTATCGCCTGCGGTTGTGGTAGCGATCTGCTGTGCCATGATGCCCTTTGTTCCATCGACCAGCGCCTCTCCCTCATACACGTAGATAAGCAGTTTTTTCTGCATCGCGACGCTGAGGGTAACCGCCGTGCCTTCTGTCAGGTGGATATCGAAAAAATCCGGTGCTGTCGATATACCTTGCACTGGGCCTGTGGCACTAATGCTTGGCTGGCCGTTTTCTAACAGTTGCAGTTGGCCTGCGATCACTTTAGCGGTTACGCCTGCCGTCGTAACGGTGGGGATCTCTTCGGGTTGAAATTCGCGGTAAGCCGGCTCGCAGAGCTTCTCTGTTGCGGGCAGGTTCACCCATAGCTGGAATCCATGTAACCGTCCCGATTCTTGCAGTGGCATCTCTGAATGGAGCACGCCTCGGCCTGCGGTCATCCACTGTACGCTGCCGCTTACCAGTTCGCCGGTATTGCCCATATGGTCGCGGTGCTGCATACGGCCCTCGAGCATGTAGGTGACGGTTTCAAAACCACGGTGGGGGTGCTCAGGGAAGCCGCCGATGTAATCGTTAGCGTCGTCAGAGACCATCTCATCTAGCAGCAAGAACGGGTCGAAGGTGTGCATATCTTTGGAGTTGGCATTGCGATTGATACGCACGCCATCGCCATCGGTGACAGCCCTTGCTGGCCAGGTTTTATCAATATGACGTGGAGTGCTCATGGTTATCTCCTAAGCGCCAAACAGCTGAGCGCGGTTATGGGCGCGGTTGTAATCCAGCTCTGGCCCGGTTGGCACGATGCGGGTTGGATTGATCATGTCATGGCTGTAGTAGTAATGGGTTTTGATATGCTCAAAGTCTACTGTTGCAGCAACGCCGGGTTGTTGGTAAAGGTCGCGCAGGTAGTGGGGCAGGTGTGTGAACTCCTCAATGCGTTTGAGGTTGCATTTGAAGTGGCCAACATACACCGCATCAAAGCGGATCAGGGTGGTAAATAAACGCCAATCGGCTTCGGTAATCTGATCACCCACTAAGTAGCGCTGCTCACCGAGCTGCTTATCTAAGGTTTCTAGTACCTCAAACAAGCGGGTCACGTGCTTTTCGTATACGTGCTGATCCGTTGCAAAACCTGCTTTGTAAACGCCGTTGTTGATGGCATCGTAGATGATGGTGTTTTGCGCATCGATCTCAGCCTGCAGTGCAACGGGATAGTAATCTGTTTTGACCTCCGTAAAGGTATCGAATGCGCTGTTCAGCATTCGGATGATCTCGGCAGACTCGTTGTTAACAATGGTTGCGGTTTTCTTATCCCAAAGCACTGGCACTGTAACGCGGCCCGAGTAGTCTGGTTTGGCTTTGCGGTAGATGTCGGCGAGCACGGCGGCATCTTCTAAGGGCCCTGCGTTGTCCGCGGGTAACTCCCAACCTTTATCGAGCATCTCAGGTTTGACCACCGTGACACCAATCACCGCTTCAAGCTGCTTTGCTGCACGGATAATCAGCGTGCGGTGTGCCCACGGGCACGCTAAAGAGACATAGAGGTGGTAACGGTCCGCTTCGGCTGGGTAGTCGCCACCTGGCCCTATCCAATTGCGAAACTGAGCATCTTGGCGGATAAACTCGCCGCCGGAAGTAGCTGTGTCATACCAGTCTGTATGCCATTCGCCGTTGATTAACAATCCCATAATACCGTCTCCGCTTATCGTATTTTGTTGGCAATGATATGCTCAGCTGCGAACTTGCCGCCGCCGTTGATCGCAAGCGCGATGCTTGCCGCCAGCAGGGTTAATGCAAACTCGTAACCATTATTGGCAATGAACAACCCGTTACCTAGGTGAACCGTCATGGCCATGAGCATGGTAAACGCGACAACAACTGCGGCTGGGCGGGTAAGTAGCCCAAGGATGAGCGCTAGCCCGCCGAAGAACTCGGCACTACCAGCAAGAAATGCCATCAAGGCGCCGGGCGCAAAACCAACCGACTCCATCCATTGGCCGGTGCCTTCGATCCCATAACCGCCAAACCAACCAAAGAGCTTTTGGGCACCATGGGCCGCTAACACAATACCCACAGGTACGCGCAGCAGTAAGTTTCCGATGCTTTGATCGCTGGTGAGTATGCGTTTTACAAAGTGATAAGAGGGTGTTTTCGTTGTTGTCAGAGTGGTCATGTTGTTCACCTTTTATTCGCTAAATTTGAAGAGTTAAAGCGCATTAAACCGGCTGCTTTATCGATGTTGTTTATTCTATGCCGCTAGTTTTTTTAAAAAATCGAAATAAAATGACTAAAATATTCAAACTATTTGAATGAAAGGTTAGCTATGCCAACACGACTCACACTGGAAGCGCTTGAAGTGCTGGATGCCATCGAGCGTAAAGGTAGCTTCGCTGCCGCAGCAGCAGCCCTCTACAAAGTGCCATCTGCCCTGACGTACAGCGTGCAAAAGATGGAAGAAGATCTAGGTATTACCTTGTTTGTGCGGGAAGGGCGCCGTTCGGTGCTAACGCCAGCGGGGCGCCTATTGGTTGAGCAAGGTCGGCAGCTGTTAGAAGCCGCAGACCGGCTGGTGGAGCAGAGCCGCCAAGTAGATAGCGGTTGGGAGTCGCGTGTGAATATCGCGGTAGACTCTGTGTATGGCGTAGAGAAGCTCTTCCCGCTGGTGGCGGGTCTCATGCTTGAGTGCCCAACCATAGAGATCAATCTGTATGAAGAGGTGCTAGGGGGGACATGGGAAGCGGTGGCAGAGGGGCGTGCGGATATCGCCTTTGGCTCCACAGCGCCGACACTCCCTTATCGGCAGCTCGAGCTTGCAGAAGTGGCGACGATCGAATGGGCATTTATGGTCGCGCCCTCTCATCCGTTAGTGCGGTGTTCGCAGCCACTTAGCGAAGAGGATATCAAGCAGCATCGTGCTGTTGTCGTGCGTGATTCATCGCAACACTTACCACCTCAGACCCGCAATTTGCTGGATCAGCAGCCGGTTTTATCCGTTGCGACCGTGCAGCAAAAAATAGCCGCACAGATAGCAGGATTGGGGTGTGGTTATTTGCCCTGTGGTTTAGTTGAAGGCGCGTTATCTAAGGGCGAATTAGTCGAGCTTGCAACAGTGGCTGGTAACCAACAGCATGCTCTTTACGCAATATGGAAGCGGGATGCTACAGGCCGCGCTGTACGGTGGCTAGCGTCGCAGTTAGGGTGTCTAGATAGTTAAGTTTTGGTTCATATAAAGCCACTAGAAATAATCGTTTTATTGACTAAACTTGGCGTTACGAGCTTGGCTTGTACTATTTTCGACGCAAAGGAGTGCCGTTGTGCAGTTTTCATCTTCTACCTACCGTGCGCAAGCAGGTTTTACCATCATTGAATTGGTTGTCGTTATTGCGCTTCTCGGTGTGTTGTCGGCGGTGGCATTACCGCGCTTTATCGATGTGACGGATGATGCACGCAAGAGTGTATTAATCGCGATGGCAGGGACGCTTAGCACAACCGCTACGCTGGTGCATGCGCAGCTTGTGATTGAGCAAAAAGCACACCTTGCCGCTTCTAACGTCATCATTGATGGTAGTAACGTTGATACCGTTTACGGCTACCCCAATGCCTTCTCGAGCATCCGCACTGCCGTCAACGCGGATATCCAGCCGTATGGACGCAACAGCAACAACAGCGAACATGACTGGGTATATCAGCTGATCCGCATTAGTGGCCGTTCTGGTATTGATGTGACTCATGGCAGCGTTGTGGGTGATGCTCCCGCACCAACGCCGCAATCCACTAACTGCTATGTCCGTTATTTTCAAGCGACAGCAACTACCCCTTACGCAGTGGAACTTGAAACCTCAGGTTGTTGATGGGTGGCTTTTTTGCACGGGCCGGTAATTCACGCGATTCAATGCGGTATGGTCCTATAGAGGGCTTCACCATGGTCGTGAAGCCCGTGCGGCTTAAACGGTCGTTTCTTAAACGATATGATCCTCTTTAGCCGTGCTCACGGTGGCTTGGCGCCACGCTGCCGGTTGTTTCCACATGCGCAGCCACTCGGCTATATCGGCCGCAGGCATTGGGCGGGCAATGGCGTAACCTTGAGCAAGCTGGCAGCCCAACTCTAGCAGAGCCGTGCCGTGCTCAACGCTCTCGATGCCCTCGGCAATCAATTTCATTTGGAAGGCATTGGCTAAACTAATCACACCGTCAAGAATCGCTCTATCATCAGCATCCACAAGAATATCTTTGACGAATCCACGGTCGATTTTAAGGTACGCAGCAGGCAGTTTTTTGAGATGGCTTAACGATGAGTACGCGGTACCAAAATCGTCTAAGGCGAACTCCAAGCCCATTTGCTGACATTCGTTCATCGTCGCCGATACGAAGCTAGTATTTTCTAACGCGCCGGTCTCTAGGATCTCTAACTGCAGTAGGTTATTGGGTAGGTTGGTATAGTAGCCAAGTTGAGTGCGTAGCTTCTCTACAAACCGGCCATGCTCAAGCTGCATATTACTGACGTTAACGCTAACACTCAGCTCCAGCCCCTGTTTGTACCAGTGATCCAGTTGCTCCAATGCTTGCGCGATCACCCAATCGCCCAGCTCTATAGACAGTGAGTGCCCCTCGATGAGTGGCAGGAAGTCTCCGGGAGGCAGTAAACCATGTTCGGGATGCAGCCAACGTACTAGCGCTTCTAAACCGATCACTTCCCCTGTCGCCATATTCACTTTCGGCTGATAGTACAGAACGAGCTCACCGGCGCGAATCGCTTTTTGGATGCGGTCTAGTCGCTGCTCACGCTGGATAATGTGCTTCTCGATCTGGGAGTCAAAGCAATGATAACGATTTTTGCCCTTAGTCTTAGCGGCATACATCGCTTGGTCAGCCTGACGCAGGAGCTGATCTGCGTCTAGGGGCTCCTCTTGCGGGTAGATGGTAATGCCGATACTTGCTGAGATCTTGAGTAGCTTTTCGCTGATGTAAAACGGTGTTGCCATGAGCTTGATAAGGCGTTTGGCAATCTCGATAGCACGTGCTTGTTCTTGAATGTCCACTAGAACAGCAACAAACTCATCACCCCCTAAACGGGCGAAGGTATCTTGCTCTCGTAATATGTGGTGGCCCGTTAGAGCGATCTCCTTGAGTAGTAGATCGCCGGTTTCATGGCCGTAGCGGTCGTTAATATCTTTAAAGCCATCAAGGTCGATATAGATAACGGCCAGCACTTCATTATTGCGATGGCACTGCAAAATGGCTTGTTGTAGCCGGTCGGAAAACAGCAGACGGTTTGGCAGCTTAGTCAACTGGTCATAATGGGCCATAAACTTGAGCTGCTCTTCATATTGCTTCTGCTCCGTAACATCGACTGATATCCCACACAGTGCAAAAACATGCCCTTGTTCGTTTTTCAAAGGGAGCTTTGTGGTGCGATAGGTGCGGGTTAAGCCGCCATCTTTGGAGGTGTTTACCTCCTCAACGCGCAGGGTTTGGCCACTCTCCAATACGGTTTTATCGTTTTGGGTAATCTCTTTGGCGGTTAGCGGCGAGAAAAAGGCGTAATCATCGCACCCCACAACATGCTCAAGTGGGACTTGAAAAACCTCCCGCACCGCTGCGTTGGCAAACACATAATGGCCATTCATATCTTTTAGGTACACGCACGCATCGAGATTATCTAAGATCGACCTTAGCGTATGTTCCTGCTCGGCTAAGGTACGCGTCAATTTGGCGCGTAGCTGATTTTGGCGGATCAGATAAGCGATGAGTATCGCCATAAGTAAGAAGATTAAGCCGACAATCGAAAGCTCTACTGCGTAGCGCTCAAACAGAGAGGAGCGCTTAAAACGAATCTGCGCTGATTCGGGCAGTGCGGCGTAATTCAGCCCAAAGCGCTGCATGGCTCGATCATCAACCACGGTGATGTTAGGGCTTTCGGTAACCACTGGAATCGTCGCAGGTGAAGTGCCAGATAAGATATAACGCGCAGCTTGAGCGGCTTTTTTACCCTGCTCAAAGTGGCTGATAATGAGCCCGCCTAAGATACCGTCGCCGAGACCGTGCTCCCACAGGTGAAAGATCGGAACGGGGGCCTTAGCCAGGATTAGTTTTAACGCATCGTCAAACGAGAGCTGTTTTTGCGTGTTATCACGATAGGCCGATAGTAATAGAATCGCATCCTGTGTGTTGATGTAGGGCAGCGCATTACTAAGCTCAGCCCAACTCATTTCAGCCAGCGACAGTACGTTAATTGTTTTATCAGGGAATTGAGAAGCGAGCTCTAACAGTGTTTGTAGATCGGCTTGGCCACTTGGTGTGCCATCGACAATAACGTGTAGATGCTCCATTTCTGGCTGTAAGGCGCCGGCCAAGTGAATGGTGCCTGCGATTGAAGCGGCTTCAACAACGCCGGTAACGTTGGGTTCGTTGTTCGCCATCAACGCGCTTTTGCGGTTATTGACCCCTAGAAACACGATGGGAACATCTGCAAACAGCTCATCCTTTACCGAGCGCACCAAATTAAACGCATTATCATCAACGGCCATCACTAGGTCATATGGTGCTCGTTGGCTGAGCTTGTAGGTTAGGCTGGCCAAAAAAAGCTTCTGGTACTCGTCGTCTACATGGCGTTTGCTATCCATAAACTCAATATCGATGCGTGGATGGTTATCTTTTGGAAAACCCGCAAGCACACCTTCGTACACACGCCGCGCGGTCGGAAAAGTAGGGTGGTAGGAATAGATCAACAGAATTCGTTGATCTTTAAATTGTGTGGTGCCTGATGTGTTGGCCGAGAGCAGCGTAGAGACAACCACCGAAAAAACTGCGATAACCGAGACGAATAAATCCATCCAGCGACGCGATACAACGCGATGCATAAGACTCTCCAAAATCCATCATGAAGAGGCTACAGCGAGAACGACCTCAGTAATACTTGTATAGCTTATATCATAGTTTACTTTTTAAGGCCTTTGCGTTTCACATAAACTAAACGCCGTAGCAAGCTGTATACATTGCAGATAGTGGTTACAGTGCAACGTTAGGGACATGCTATAAGGGATGTCGTTTAAGGCTTAATTGATTGTTTTTTAAACAACGCGAGACAGTAAGTTAGCAGCTAAGACGCTGCCAGCAGTGTGGTGATGTGGTGTTGTACCAGCAGGGGATTTAAACAAAACGCTTGAGAGCGCTGTTGCACATAAACATGGCTCTAATTGAGAGGTTTTGTTCGCCATAGAAACGTTGGATGCGGTAGTGCTGCACAGAGCTAAGTAAGATTTGTTGATTGGCAAACTGAACTGTTACCCGCTGATGATGGAAAATCGGACGTAAACTAGACGAAATGGGTAAATAATTTCGCTTAGGCTTGCTTGAAAAGTGGTTAGTAAAAACTATATTTATCAGATAATTACATAAAAAACGTAGCCTTTTATATCTTATAAGCATGATAAATATGCCACTCAAACCCAGCCAACAAAGGACTGACCATGACACAGCTCCCAGATAACAAGAAGATTACCGTTATTTTCCGCATTGAAGCTGGCTGTTTAGGGCCACAGGGAGCTAGCCATGTTGTTGATTTTAGTGGTGTCGCGCAGCAGAAATTGGCAGCGCGGTTTCCTGACTTTATCAAGTGGGATGTGAGCCCGCGCGATGATAAGAACCTTCCCGAGTTAGATTATGGTATCGGTGCACGCCTTCTAACACGGGATCAAGCGCAGCGATACTTGGCAGCACTCGACACACCGATAGACGATCTTGAACAGCAAGTCTTTGATCATCTGCCGCAATTGATCGATCAATATTTCGGCCGCTAGCCTCTTCTAAGCTTCCTCATTTAATGCGTTTCTCTATCTAAGCATTACAGGGCAGAGTGCTTCTCTGTCCTACGCATGCGGCCCTCTTATGGCGCCTGTATGTTTCTTTTTCTTCGCCTTTGCATCTTCAAGACTTACCCCGACACAGTATTTGCCCCAGTTTTGTTCGTTGAATACGCATAAGAGTGTGGCTGTGTTTATGCATGATTGACTGTCAAGTTGAGTGCAATGAAAGGTTTGACATGGATCAATAAAATGCTAAGATTTCAGAAAATACTGAAAATTCATAAATAAAAATCCAAGTGATATAGATCGCTACGCAATGAACAAGCGGCGCAGATCACCGGCTAAAGGGCTAGCTGACGATTAACACTTGGCATAGGAGCATAAACGCGAGTAGGGCGTTGAACGCTTTGCTCACCTCTCACGGAAGAGCCGATTTGAACCAAAACTGAGTAGCTGCGCTGCGAAGTAGACGGTGTAGTTAGCAACTGAGCATAAGAGATGCACGGTTTGCTGGCTCAACAGCGCTTTTTCATGAGTGCTTATGTTATGCAGGCGCTCTAGTTGTTCAGCATTAATCTTGAGGTGGATTATGTTTGAAGAAACTCTAATGCTCTCGCGGATTCAATTTGCCGCGAATGTGAGCTTTCATATCCTATTTCCCACCATAACCATCGCGTTGAGCTGGTTTCTGGTATTTTTCAAAGTGCGCTTTAATCAAACAGGCGATCCGGTGTGGCTACGGGCCTATCGCTTTTGGGTGAAAATCTTTGCGCTGACCTTTGCACTGGGTGTTGTGAGCGGCATTACGATGTCGTTTCAGTTTGGCACCAACTGGCCAGGTTTTATGGAAACGGTGGGTAACATTGCCGGGCCTTTGCTGGGTTATGAGGTATTAACCGCCTTTTTCCTTGAAGCCGGCTTCTTAGGCATCATGCTCTTTGGTATGAACCGCGTATCAAACCGTGTGCATACCGCCGCTACCGTGATTGTTGCGGTGGGTACCGCACTTTCGGCATTTTGGATACTGGCGCTTAACTCGTGGATGCAAACGCCCCAGGGTTTTGAGATGCGCGATGGGGCAGCCCACGCCACAAGCTGGTTTGAGATCGTGTTTAACCCATCGTTTCCCTATCGTCTTACTCATATGGTGATGGCATCGGCCTTGACCGCCGCCTTCTTAATTGCCGGTATTAGCGCTTATCGCTTGCTAAAAGGTGATGACAAACGCGCACCTAAGCTCACCTTGAAAGTTGCGCTTTTTGTTGCGGCCATTTTGGCACCCTTGCAAGCGCTGGTGGGTGACTTCCACGGCCTCAACACATTGGAGCACCAACCACAAAAGATCGCGGCGATGGAGGGCATATGGGAAACCGAAAGCCGTGTTCCGCTGCTGCTATTTGCGATTCCAGACGAGGACGCCCGCGAAAACCACTTTGAAATTGGTATTCCCGGTCTTGCCAGCCTGATTCTGAAACACGATATCGATGGCGAACTACAAGGCTTAAATGACTTTGAGGGTAACCACCCGCCAGTTGCGCCCGTGTTTTACGGCTTCCGTGTCATGGTGGGTATTGGCGTTCTGATGATACTAACCGCGTGGTTGGGCAGTTATCAGCTACTACGGAAAAAACGGGTTAGCCCCAATGTATTAAAGCTGGTGGTCGCCATGAGCTTTTCTGGCTGGGTAGCAACGCTTGCCGGTTGGTACGTCACTGAAATTGGCCGTCAGCCTTGGTTGGTAAGCGGCGTGTTAACAACACAGCAAGCCGCTACCGACATTGCGCCCGGCAATGTGGCGATCTCTCTGGCGATGTACTGCTCCCTGTATGTGGTGCTGTTAGGTGCCTATCTACATACGCTATTTGTGATGGCACGCCGTGCCGTTGAAATTGAAGAGATCCAACCCGAAGAGGCTGTTGATGCACGGGCTCGTATTGGCAAGGCTATCGTCGAAGAGGTAAAAAGCTATGTTTGATGCACACACACTAGCCATTATCTTTATCGGTTTAATGGGCTTATCGGTCATTTTGTATGCGGTGCTAGATGGTTACGACCTAGGCGTTGGCATCTTGCTACCGCTAGATAACGACGAACACAACGACCGCATGATCGCATCGATTGGCCCGTTTTGGGATGCCAACGAAACATGGCTTGTGCTGGCGGTGGGCTTGTTGCTGATCGCCTTTCCACCGGCGCACAGCTTGATCCTACGCGAGCTCTACATGCCAACCGCTATTCTGTTGATCAGCTTAATTCTGCGGGGTGTTGCATTCGATTTTAGAGCCAAGGCCCCGTTTGGCCACAAACCCACATGGAACCGCGTATTTAAGATCGGATCGCTACTAGCGGCACTGAGCCAAGGCTACATGCTGGGTATGTACGTCATGGGGTTTGAAAAGAGCGGGGCGGCGATCGCATTTAGCATCTTAAGTGCGCTGGGCGTTGCAGCGGCCTACAGCTTTATTGGTGCGTGCTGGCTGGTGATGAAAACCGAAGGCGATCTTCAACAACGCGCTATTAACTGGGCCAAACGCACCATCTGGCTGGGAGTGATCGGCACTATCGCGGTATCGGTGGTAAACCCATGGATCAACCCAACCGTATACGAGCGCTGGTTAAGTTGGCCGAACGTGCTTTACCTAGCGCCGCTACCGATCCTGTGTATGGCATTGTTCGCGTTCAGCTACGCGGTACTCAACAAGCTGCCAAAACCCCAAGACCGTAGCTGCTGGGTGCCCTTTGTATCAGCTGTTGCGATCTTCATGCTGTGCTTCTTTGGTTTAGCGGTCAGTTTCTTCCCATATATCGTCCCCAGCCAATTGACGATTTGGGATGCCGCCGCAGCGCCCGAGTCTCTCACCATCATTCTATGGGGCGCCATTGTGGTTGTTCCAATCATCATCTGCTACACCGCCTTCGCGTATCGTGTCTTCTGGGGCAAAGTGGATGAACTGAAATACTACTAACCCCCTCCACACACAGCGCTCTTGTTAACAGGCCGTTACAAGAGCGCTGTACTCTAACCACCGCACACCTCCCTGACATCCACAAAACCCACCCATACTGCTTGATCCAGCTTAGGTAAACCGCTTCGGCCTCATTGGCTAATTAAGGTATTTCTGATTTACTGTTGGCTTACCAGAGCGTTAACCAGCCGCGCAGCACGATTTTCGGAATTGGATGGCGCGGTGCGCCACTCTGTTTTTATTAAAAGGATGGTGAGGATAGAAAAGTTATTGCGTATCAAAAAGTTAGATGGCGGCTGGCTAGCTGCTCAAAATTAGAATGAAGTCATTTTAATAATTATTATGATGCCGACGTGGCATCATAATCGTACTGTTATTCGGCTAGGAGGGAGTAAGGAGTGAATGACAAATTATTTGCTTGGGGAAATACGACAAAAATCGGGGCTTTTGACCATACTTGGGTTACAACGTACTCAAAAGGTCAAGGTATACCGGATAAGAGTTTAGGTGATTACTGGTATTGTTGGGGAGATCCACACTTCAAAGCTACTCTGTTTGGAGAAAGTGAATCAGGAGGAGATTTTGCACGGATTGTTGCAAAACCTAATGATCCTCAAGAGAGCGTAAACATCAAGTATGGATTTGATGGGGTTTGTCATCAAATGGCCAATAGATTGTTGATGTTTACTAAGAGTAAAGCAACGGGTAAACCTATTGTAGTTTCAGGCGCATCGGGATATCAGCTATCCAAAGCAATGTATGGCGTATATGGTGGTTCTAAAAAAACTGAAGGTGCAAGAGAGCGTTTGGAAGCATGGGAATCAAAAGTTGATTCATACCTTAAAGCTAAGGGAGTAAAAAAATGAGTAGAGAAGAGCGCATTGATGAACTCATTAGCCTACATTCGGGTGTTTCCGCTACAGTTGCAGAGAAAATTTACGATCTAGAGCTACAAATGCAACTGAATAATGATCTGGTAATCGAGTTAGTAGAAAAAAATATTATTTTAGAGTCAGAGGTTACTGAGAAAATTAACCGCTGTTTCCAAGTTTTTTTGCAGGGTGTTGTCAATATATGCGGTGAAAATATTTGCAAGAGCATTTATGATTACCTTCCTGGCGAAAAAATTGGTTTTCTTAATGAATATAAACCTAATGAGATTGATGATGTTCAAACTATTGAATTAGCATCTATCGAGATTGCTAGCGCTATAGATCTGATATCGACTTCAAGGTCAACATTTGATTTGGAAAGTCGTAATAGATTTGCGGCCGTATCAAATCAATTTAGAGCTCTTAGTAGTAGTATCGTAGGAAGAATGAATAGAAGGCGAGCTGTTTTAGCTGAGATTAAAAGTGAATTGGATCGAGAAGCCAGTTTAGTAATAGCCGCTGCAAATAATGTTGGTGTTGTTAGTATTGAAGTCATCAATACTGAGATTGAAGCTATAAACATCGAACTTGAAGAAATCTCGAATCGATTTATCGAGTCAGAAGCCGAATAACAATCTGTTTAAGAGTGATTCGCAACGCTTGGAATTTTTGCTGTGAGTTGCGTTTAGTGTTTAAGGTGGTATGCGGCAGCATTGATATAGCGTTCCTCACACCTTAACAGGGCGTTAGGTGCTACTCAAACAATCACATATGAGTAATATGAAAAAAAATGAAGAAGAAATCATCTCTGTTAAAAGCGTGAAGAGCTCCAAAACAGGGAAAGAAACTAACGCAGAGAAAGACCAGAATGGAACTGTTCTCATATCAACAGTAGGAGGAGCAATTTTAGGTAATATTTTATTGCCTGGTATTGGTGGTGCTCTTCTTGGTGGGTTAATCGGCGGGGCTATAGGTGCCAATAGCGGTAAGGAAGCTGCTGATGACAATGAATGATCCTACTATAATAATTGCAATTTTAAGTGCGGCATTACTTTCAATTTATTTCTCTTGCGTTTTATATGGTGAAAGAACAAAACCAGATTTGCTTGAGGCTCTTAGCTTAATTTTAACAAGTGGTGGTGCTGTATCAGCTATACAGCTTGGCTATATTTGTATTTTCATGCCAAATGTGTTTACAGGTGTTCTTGAGTCTCAAAGAGTACCAATCATGGCAGGTGCATTTGCAATTCTGTGGGTTTCAATATCTGTTACCTATAAGTTGTTTAAAAGTCATATACAGTTACAGCAAACACCTGCAACAGAAAGCACCTAACAAGTGACTGTGGTGTTTAGTCAACTGTTTTAAGCTGTTTTCTGGCACCACAACTCTTCATTTTTACCATTGTGTTTAAGATTACGACCATCTTCCGCATGCAAGCAACGATAGCCACTTTAGGGATTTTCCCAGCAGCCTGAAGACGCTCATAGTAACTTTTGAAAACGGGGTTACATTGAACTGCTGACAGCATCGCCATAAACATCACCGTTCTAACCCGGTGCCTGCCGCCACGTATTCGTCGTTTGCCATTGAAGGAACCAATTTCTTATTCATAGGTGCTACACCGACGAGCGCCGCGATCTCTTTGCGGTTTAAGTTACCTAGCTCTGGTAGCTCACTGAGCAGGGTATAAGCTAAGACTTTACCAATGAGTGCAGTGCTGCTTCTCTATATTCGAACCGAATTAGAAGGCTGGTAAGCAGCTTGATTTGGCGGTTGTGTAGTGTTTTGAGTAAGAAGCAGCTGCACCTACTGCGAAGGTTTTAGCCGGTGCTTGATCTACAAACGTTTGCTGATACTCTAGCTATAATTTTCAGCGTTTATACCTTAAAGATGGATTTTTATGATTAAAGTTGTCGAGTTTAAATCTCGTAATTTTTGGTCGAGTGGGGTGGATGTCACAAAGCTCAATGAAAAGATCAAAGAGTACGAAGCATCCGGCTGGAACATTCAACAAATCAGCCCCTTAACTACGTTCACTGGCAAAGTATCGGCCTATGTTTTGGTGCTGGAGAAAGATTTAGGCTATCACCACCAGCCTGTTCAATAGACCTCCTAAGGGCGTGCAAAAACTATGAAGCTTTCCCTATTTCATCAGTCTGCACTTCAACCGGTAGTTGAGCTGTTCAAAAGCGTATTCTCGGCATCAGAGGGGGAGGCAGAGGGCGATGTCATTGCTGATTTCGTTGCTAACCTAATGGTCACGACTGATCCCCAAGACCTTATTGGTTGTTTGGCAGAAGAGAACGAAAAGATTATTGGGTGTATTTTCTTTAGTCGGTTTATGGTCCCGAGTGGCCAAACTGCATTTATTTTGTCGCCTGTGGCGGTTTCAACCGCAAAGCAGGGGTTGGGTGTGGGCCAGCAGCTCATCCGCTTTGGTTTAGAGTATCTTAAAACACAACAGGTTGATTTAGTCTTCACATATGGTGATCCGAGCTACTACGCGAAAACGGGTTTCACCCCCATTAACGAGACGCTAGTCAAAGCACCTTTCCCCCTGAGTCAGCCAATAGGTTGGCTAGCACAGTCTCTTGATGGTAAAGCAATTCAACCGATGTCTGGGGAGACTCAGTGCGTGCAAGCACTTTGTGATCCTAGCCTCTGGTAAACGAATATTGAGAGCCATAACCACTGTATTTGAGCTGTTAACGGAGTGCTCATTGAGCAAAGCAATAGGGGTTAATTTATGAATACCGAAGATCGCATCAAAGAGATAGACAAGAAAATCCGCATGCAAAGTTTAATGGATGCGCCAGGAAGCGCCATGGTGGGGTTGGGGCTTTACGCTAAGTTTGCGGCTGATGGTGATGCATTCCACCCACTTCTGAACGATGCAACCGTGGTTAACGCCATGTTGTCTGTTGGCGCTGCCATTATGATCTGGGGCGGTTACCGAATCTTTGCCTTACATCGCGAGAAACGGCGAATAGTAAACGAGGTCGGTTTTTAGGGCATTCTGTGTTTGGTTCAATACTGTATTCGCTGACTATTTATAGTCATTTTTCTTAGCCAAGGTCGGGTTATCATTGATGTAACGTGTGCATGCGCTGTTGTTGGTAGGCTTTGGGCAGCAGTAACTACGAGCCAGCGTACTAAATAACGAAGGTCTACCGTTCATGGAAAGAACTTTAGGAGCCGAGCAGAAGCTTGCAATACATAGTGCCGAAAAGAACGTAGTAACGCCAACGCAAGCTGAACTCGTGCGAATCGACTACCTAGATGGTTGGCGCGGTATTGCCATACTTTTCGTGCTTTTAGAGCATTTTTTTGATGTTATCGGTATACACGTTGGCAGAATGGGAGTGGACATATTCTTCGTGCTCTCTGGTATGTTGATGTCCAACATCCTTTTTGTGAAGAAAGTGCCTTTGAGGACGTTCTACAAAAGGCGTATCAGCCGAATATTTCCTGTCTTTTTTCTATTTGTCACTAGCCTTTCACTGTGTAGCTTAATATTTGAGTTATCTCATGAGCATAACAACTACCTTTATAACTTGCTGTTTTTAAGGTCATATTATCCAGAACACCCCAGTTTATGGAACACTGGGCTACCTGTAGGGCACTTTTGGTCGTTGAATGTTGAAGAGCATAGTTATGTTGTATTGAGCGTCATAGCCGTATTGGCTCTTTGGGTTAGCAGGGTTTATTTAATAGTGCTTACGCTCGGTGTGAGCTGCATCATTACCCATTTCATTTACGTTAAAAACCCCGGTTTCGCGCCTGCGAACTTCGAATTCAGAACTGAAGTTGTGGCAAGCTTCCTGCTCATATCTGCAGGGTACTTTTTGGTTAAAAATCGATTCGAGAGGTTTCTGCCTGCTTGGTCGCCGCTTGTTTCTTTCGTGCTAGCTATAGCGTGTTACAGCCCTTATGCTCCGCACTGGAGTTTTGAGTGGTCAGTAGCACCGTTTCTTTTGGCCTTTACAGTGAATCACTTAAACTTACTCCCCAGTTTCGTGAAGAGCGTACTAAGTATCCCTGCGCTCCGGTTACTGGGGATATGGTCTTTCTCCATCTACTTATGGCAGCAGCCGTTTTACTACTACGGTATCAAATTTGGTGAAGCCTTCCCGCTCGCTGGTGTTACGCTGTTTTCTTTAGCTATTTTAACCGGTGCCTTATCGTTTTATTTAATTGAAAACCCAGCAAGAAAATTCCTGAACGAGCGATGGTAAATTGTTCGTTTGTTTATCGGCTCGCGTGTCTGAATTGCTCTGGAGGCTAAGTGCTGTATTGGTCGCAGACATTCGTTAATGTTCTGCCATGCGATCCGTTCACTGTCTAGCTTCCCATCCTATTGATCTAACTTGAACAATATATTGTACGAGATATACTTGTTCGTTATATCGTACATGTTGGAGGTGAGTAATGAGAGTAGTGAACTTCTCTGAAGCGCGGAATAAATTAAAAAGTGTTTTAGATCAGGTCGTTGATGATGCTGACTATACGATTATATCTCGCAGAGATGCTGACGATGCGGTCGTGATGTCGTTGGATCAGTTCAACGGTTTGATGGAAACTGTTCATCTGCTTAAGACGCCAGCCAATGTTGCTCATCTTGAAAAGTCTATCCAGCAGTACAAGGAAGGTAAGGTTGTGCAGCGTGAGCTGAGTGATGATTGATATATTGGCATGGACTCAAGCGGCGTGGGCGGACTACGTTTATTGGCAAGGACAAGATAGAAAAACGCTAAAACGTATCAATCGGCTAATTTCTGATACTAAGCGCTGCCCGTTTGAGGGAATAGGTAAGCCCGAGCCGTTAAAGGAAAACTTGGCGGGCTTTTGGTCGCGCAGAATAGACGAGACAAATAGGCTGGTTTACGCCGTTGATGGCAACCAACTGATCATTATTTCTTGCCGGTATCATTATCAATAACAGGCTGAGCCCTGCGCCAGCGCTCTTTGTTTTGAGCGGTTATGGACGTTACCTACAAACCTGATACCTCTAATACCAAGCTTTGTAGCGTTTCGCAGCATGTCGAAAATCTTCAATACGGCGTTTTAGTTTTTGGTTAGATTCTCTAAAAACATAACGAGGATGTAACTATGGCACTACGCACTAACTATTTTGCACTTGCCCCCAAAGCGATAGAACTGTTGATGGGCCAAGAGGCCTACTTAGCTGAGCAGTTCAACGCCAGCGATACGGTCAACAGCACTACGTGGCACTTGGTCAAACTGAGGGTTTCACAGATCAACCAGTGCGCTTTTTGTGTTGATATGCATGGCCAAGAGTTGCTGAGCCACGGTGAGGCCATTGAACGCGTTGTTGGCCTAAGCGCGTGGCGCGATATACCGTTTTTCTCAGAGCACGAGCGCATCGCGTTAGATTGGGCTGAACGCCTGACTAAAGCACAGCCTATTGATGATGAGTGCTACCAAGTAGCGCTGCAAGCACTGGGCGAACAAGCTGTGGTAGATTTAACCATTGCAGTGAACGCCATAAACAGCTGGAACCGCGTTGCTAAAACGTTCAAGCCGGAGGTAGGTAGCTATAAGCCTTGATACACCATTACAGCGCGGGTTCGAGTTTCTTCTCTCAGAGCCCGACGCGCCGCTGTCTGCGTGGGTACAATCGATATGGTCAGCGTCAGTTTTACAGACTGAGCCGGTTGTAAAACCACTGTACCCTGATGCGGGTAGCGGGATTATCTTCAACTTGCGCGGCGAAGTACGTATCGGCACCGAGGTTTTGCCAGAAGGCATCATCATGCTGCCGGTAAAGCACAAGGCCGCGCATATCGCGTTAGCATCAGGCGCTGAGTTAATGGGGGTTCGCTTTCATCCGGCGATCGGGTTTGGGGTGTTGGGCCGGTTGTACGATAAACCAACGCTGTTGCCGCAAGAGGATTCACAGTACAGCCTCCACGAAACCTACACTGCGCTACAAACAACAACGGGCAGCTCATGCCGAATAGAAGTACTTTACCAGTGGGCGCATTGCCATTTGGCACTGATACTAGCGGTTCCAGATAGCTTAGAAAAAGCGCTGGAATATGTTGAGCAGGGCGATCTATCGGGTGGCCTGAGTGGCTATTCCAACCAAAGCCTGCGGCAGATTGAGCGCCAGTTTAGAACGTGGCTTGGCATAACGCCTAAGCACTATCAGCGCGTTCTGCGCATCAAAAAAACCGTTAGTTACTTGCGCCAAAACCCCGACGCCAAACTTGCCGATGTTGCTTTTCAGTTTGGGTTTAGTGATCAAGCCCACATGACAAGGGAGTTCCGCGCTATCGTTGATATCACGCCTAGGCAAGTACAACGTTAGTAACCTACTTACCGGCGTTGAAGCGCCTTACATATGTTGAAAACTAGGGGCTTGCCACCCCCCGAAAAATAACGGTGCTCAAAAGCTGTCTTTCCCTTACCGCAGAAGCGAGCATACCTCACTTAACTTAGGCGTATGAAAACCTTTGTAGGCGTTCGATATCTATTGGCGGGCAGGTGGGGCTTTTCTGGAGAGAGCAAACGCCTAGCGTATTGACGCAGGGTTTGGCGATACGATAGGCATTTGCGCTAGTTTCAATAGCAAGTCTGCTAATCGAAGATGAAGATATCTTCGATTGTTAATTTAAAGTATTTTGCAATCTTAAAAGCAAGCGGTAGGCTGGGGTCATACTTGCCATTCTCGATCGCGTTAATGGTTTGTCGCGAGACCTCTAAGGCTTTTCCCATCTCTGCTTGCGAAATTGCGTGCTTTTTTCTTAGCTCGCGAAGTCGATTTTTCATTTATAAATACTCACGACAATTGGCGTAGCTAAACCCCATGTTGCAATCATAAAAGGGTATATCCAAACATAGGGTATGTGCGGAAATCCTACCTGCTCCAAAAAGCCATAGGTAAAGGTTGTAAGGCCGACGATAGCGAAGCTAATAGCAAAGCTCATCATCTGAATGTGCTGCTGTAGCTCATCAAGCCGACGAATCGCTCGGATAACAGCAATTGTTGCCAATATGGCAGGTGGTATTGGCAATAATGAAAGCCAGATGCGCCACTCTGTGTTGGGGCTATCGGCCAAGAAAGCTGTGCTGTATACGATAGCGGCAGCATAGAGCGCCATACTGATACCAAACTCGATGTAATACTTCTTGTTGTTTAGCATAATTAAATCTCCTCTTTGTAAAGCAAGCTTTACATTTATGCTAATGAAGAATCGAGCTTTATGTCAAGTATGTTTTACATTTCAGGGTGAGGCATAGCGCATCTAAGGTTTATTAGTTTGTGTGCATCTTGCGTTTACATCATGCTTTATCAGCCAAATCGGTTGGTACAACCAATGAGCCTTGCGGCAAAGTAAGGTGAGCGGTCTCGACGCCGTAAACATCGCGAATGCGTGCCGCGGTGAGCACATCCGTTGGGCTGCCATCAGCGATGAGCTGCCCCTCTTTTAAAACGATAATGCGGTCACACCAATAGCTGGCCAAGGATAGATCATGGAGCGATGTGATCACCGTTTTACCTTGTGCAACAAGCGTTTGAAAGGTTCTCATCAAGCTAATTTGATGCGCCGGATCGAGGCCGTTAATCGGTTCATCCGCAATAATAATGTCTGGCTCTTGAGCTAGCAGCCGTGCGATGAGCAACCTCGCTTGTTCTCCGCCAGAGAGCTGATCAAAAGGGCGCTCAGCAAACGATGCCACCTCCATGGTGCGCATGGCCGCCTTAACCACCTCATGATCATGAGCCGAGGCTTTCCCAAACCCCGACTGGTGCGGCATACGCCCCAGCATGACCACATCGTAGGCGATTAGTGGCCAGTGTACGATCCGCTCTTGCGGCAAAAAAGCGAGTAGCTTGGCAAGCTCATCTGCGCGGTAATCGGTGCTTGGTCTGCCGTTAAATTGCATAGCACCAGAAAAGGGTTGCAAACCGGCGATAGCCCGCATGAGTGTGGATTTTCCCGCTCCGTTAGGCCCAATCAAGCCGATCAGCTCGGGTTTGGTGCAGGCGATCGACACATCATGAAGTACCGTTTGTTTGCCTAAAGCGGCGCTCAGCTGCGATAGCGTTAACGTCATAGTTGGGTCCTTTTCTTAACGTTATGCAACAACCAGAAGAAAAACGGTGCTCCCACCAGCGCAGTAATCACACCCAGCTTGAGGTCTTTATCGGGGAATACAAACCGCACTGCGATATCCGCCAGCAGCAAAAAGGCAGCGCCCCCTAACGCACTTGCAGGCAGCAAATGGCTTGGGCGGTTACCCACCAGCGGGCGTAATAGGTGGGGCACAACTAAACCCACAAAGCCAATCGCACCGCTGACCGCGGTGGCGGCACCCACGCTTAGGGCGGTACCAAAAATAGCCAATAGGTTAGTGCGGTTTAGGTTTACTCCCATAGAACGGGCAACATCCTGTCCAAGGCTTAGGGCATCCAGCGCCCGAGCTGTTGCGAGCAGCAGCACGCTGCCCAGCAAAATAAACGGCAATGCCATCCCCACATGCATCCAGCTGCGATCTGCCAATGACCCGAGCATCCAGAATACAATTTCTAACGCGGCAAAGGGGTTGCTCGACATATTCAGTGTGAGTGATGTTAACGCCGCAGCCAAGGAGGTCAGCGCCACACCCGAAAGAATAATGGTTAAGATGTCAGCGCTTTTGCCTGCTAACGCCCTAAGTAGCACCACCGCGACGAGCGCGCCCAACAGTGCACTGATCGGCAACGCATAAGCAAAGGCCGCGCTTAAGCCGGTATAGATCGCTAACACCGCCCCGAGTGATGCGCTGGCAGAGATACCCAACAGCCCCGGCTCTGCCAACGGATTGCGTAACAAACCTTGCAGTGTGGCGCCGGATAAGCCGAGTGCCGCGCCAATGAGCAAGCCCAGCACCGCACGGGGTAGGCGGATCTCTGTCAAAATAAGGTGATCAGCAGCAGAGATGCTCCCAGCACCAGACCAGAGTGCATCCAATGGATTGAGCCAAACGTGGCCAATCGAGATAGAGATCGAGAACAGTAGCAAAACCAGCGCTACGAGTATCGCCATCAGCCATGAATAGGGGATCTTAATCTGCATGATCTGCGTGTGATTCCATCTGAGTTTTGAGTTGGTTGATCGCCTCGACCGTAAAGGGGGTGCCGCACATCCAATACCGTGAATCCACTGCTACGCGGCGCTCCTCCGCAAACCAGCGATCCAGCGCAGGATGCAAGAGTATCTCGGTGGCTCTGCCAGTATATTGCGACCAGCTTTTCCATGTCATAAGCCGGTCGGGCGAGGCGTAAATGAGCTGCTCAAGCGGCAGTTTGGATGCCCCTTGCAGCGCAAGCTCAGTGCCAAGGTGGCGAAAGCCCGCTGCTTTGACCACCTCGCTCTCTAGAGAAGATTCCCCGGTGGTGTAGCTGTTTGCACCATACGAACCCAGCACCGGTGCCAACGTGTTTGTATGCTGGCTGGGCTCTGCGAGCGCGGTATCCAACTGAGCGATTAAAGCGTTAGCGCGTGCCTCTTGGCCCAATAGTGTGCCAATTTTTGCCAGATGAGCGCGGATATCAGCAAAACGATAGGCGGGCGCAAAGGTCTGCACGTTGACACCAAGACGGCGCAGCAGATTAACAGATGCGCGGGATGTGTATTGCCCAGCGAGGACTAAATCGGGCTGCAAGCGAATAATTTGCTCAGCCAAGCCGCGGTTTGTATGCAACTGCGCCGCTTCTTTCGCCATAAGAGAGGAGGATGCCTCTGCCGCCAGATAAGAAACAGAGATCAGCTGCCCCGGCGCAGCAACTAGCAGCGCCAACTGATCGGTGCACAGGTTCATGGATACAACCCGCTGCGGTGCTTTGAGTTGGTCGGCAATTACCCAACTTGGCAGCATGGCTAAACAGGCGCAGGCTAACAAAATGAAAGATCTAATCACGATTGGTTCTGGCTCATTTTGCGCAATGGGGCTCAGGCAGAGGTTGAGTGTTTTACAACGCAAGTAACACGTTAATGAAGTGGGAATAATTATGGCCTATAACCCTACATCGGTGCCAACCCAAGCGGCCGCAAATTGGTTATGATGGCAGAATTAATCGGTAATGAGGCCAATCAAGGAGAGAGATATGGTGACATTTGGCTATACCATCGCTTATGTGGCAGATGTTGATAAGGCGCTCAGCTTTTTCGAGCAGGCCTTTGGTATGCAGCGTAAATTCATCACCCCCGAGCAGGATTATGGCGAGTTAAGCACCGGCGCAACCACGCTCTCTTTTGCTGCCCATAGCTTGGGGCAGGCAAATCTTAAAGATGGCTACATCAGCGCGACTGACTCGGCCACGCCGCTGGGTATGGAGATTGCGCTAGTCACCACAGATGTTCATGCCACTCACAGCGCCGCAATTGAGCATGGCGCAACCGAGCTAAAAGCGCCCGAGTTAAAACCGTGGGGGCAAACCGTATCTTATGTGCGCTGCCCATCAGGTATTTTAATCGAGCTATGCACCCCTGTTGCTAGTTAAAACCCTTTGTCTGTTTGCAAGGATTAGCCATGGCGGCTCCAACGCTTTATATCTTCTCGGGTCTACCGGGGTCCGGAAAATCAGCACTCGCGAAAGCACTGGTAGGTAAAGTCGGTGCGGTTTATCTGCGCATCGATACCGTCGAGCAAGGCTTAAGAGACCTCTGCGGCATCACCGTAGAGGGCGAGGGGTATCGGCTCTGTTACCGTGTGGCCGCCGATAACCTACAGCTGGGCACCAGTGTTGTTGCCGATTCATGTAACCCCATTCAGCTATCCCGTGATGACTGGCATAGCGTTGCTGAAAAGTTAGCGGTGCGTTTTATTGATATTGAAGTGGTTTGCTCAGATGAAGCGGAGCACCGGTATCGGGTTGAAACGCGAAAGCCAGAAGTTGAAGGGCTGCAACTCCCAACGTGGGAGAAGGTGAAAAAGCGCGAATATCACCCGTGGCGCACTGAGCGTATTGTTGTGGATACTGCGGGATTCGATGTTGCTGAAACCTTACAAAACCTGTTGTCCGAGATAGAAGTGTTTTCGAAACAAAAAAATTAATTTATTTTAATTAAATCAGTAAACTATCGATATAATATAAAGTTAAATATTATTTCATTTTGTGGCTTTTGTTTCTGATTAGGTGCAGCTTTTTTGCGACCAAGCGCAGTACAAACTTAGCGTTACTAACATGACTACACAGCTCACCATCGCGAAATTTTCATTGATCTGATTTTTAAACGCCACGTAAAGGTTGCATAGCAAACAACAACAAAAGGTAACTCGCTATGCCATCCCCTAAAGTGTTTCTCAGCTCCACCAAGCTTGTAATTGGTACCGCCGTATCCGTTGGAATGTTAACCCTTGCTGGCTGCGGTGGAGGAGGCGGAGGCAAGCATGAGCCCGCTCAATCGCAGCTCCGGGTTACCCATGCATCACCCGATGCACCCATGGTGAATGTCTACGTGAATGGCAAGCTCACCCTAGAAAAAGTCGATTACAAGGTAAGCTCTGGCAATCTGATGCTCGCCCCGGGCGATTATGAGGTGGAGGTGCGCGGCATTCTCCCAGATGGTTCGGAAACCGCTGCGGTTATCGGCCCTGTAACGCTCACGACAGCCGATAACGAACGGCTAGACGTGGTCGCTACAAATGACCTTGCCGCAATCGCCCCGGTGCTGATCCGCACCAACATCGAAGAGATTACAGACGTTGCTGTATCGGTGCTGCATGCCGCGCCTGACGTAGCGGGTGTCGATATTTACGTCACTACGCCCGGTGCCGCGCTCATGACGGGCACTAAAATTGATGCAGACTTTGGCGACAGCGCTGGGCCGCTAACACTAGCTGCAGGCACTGATTACCAGATCCGCATTGTCCCGGATGGCGGCGACAGTAGCGCTGTGGTTTACGACTCCGGCACGGTGAACTTCACCAGCGGAACTGAGCTACTCCTGTTAGCAGTTGAAAACACCACCGGCATCGGCGCCAATCCGGTTAACTTGTTGGCGGTGGATAGCAGCAAAGCGAGCGAGCTATTCACGGCGGGCACCAACGCTGAAGTGCGGGCGATCCATATGTCGGCAGATACTCCAGAGGTGGATGTCTTGGTGGGTGCGCCAAGCACGAACTTGATGGCCCCTGATGACGTGGTACTGATGGATGTACCATTCAAAGCTGCCGGCAACTACGACAGCATCGCTGCACCAACCGGCACCTACAATCTAGAGGTTGAAGATGCGGCAACCAACTCGCTAACACCGATCGATGTGGACATCGACCTGATGGCAGGCACCAGTTACACCGCAATCGCCAGTGGTAGCTTAAACGCCATGCCAACCGAATCGATTGAGCCGATCCTGTTTGCCGATAATCGCCGTGCTGTCGCGACCGAAGCTAAACTGCGGGTGGTACATGCATCCTATATCGTTGCGCAGAACATTCCCGTGGATGTTTACCTAACCGCAACGAACGATATCTCAACCGCAATGCCTGCCATTACCAATCTCGCTTATGGTGAATATACCGAACAGCTTCCTGTGGCCGGTGGTGAATACTTTGTGACCGTAACCGCGGCAGGTGATCCAAACACGGTTGTATTTGGCGCACCATTGATGGGTAGCCCAACCATGCTATCGGCGGGCGGTATTTATACCGTTATTGCCAGAGACCCAGCTGCGATGGAAGATTTAGGGACGAACAGCGCAGGGAATAATGCCATCACGCTAGAGGTCTACACTGCGGGCGATTAGCTCAAGCAATAACCGTGAAAAGGGCAGTAGGAGATGACTGCCCTTTTTCGTGTGTTAGCGGACTAAACATGTAATCAAAGCCCTCTAAGTTACGTAACGAGCTAGCGTGGCGGCTTAAAGAATCTCAAAACGTTAACTAATAACGCCTTTAGTATCTATCAGGGTTTTGGGTTGGCAGGGCTAGCTTGAATGCCCGCATTGATAAAATAGAAAGCACTAAGGCTTTCTCTGTACGTGTTGTCATTCAAGCTCAGATACAGAAAGAACCGAGATGATCTTTTGGTGATGCCCACTCCAAACATACCTAAAGTGCTGGCCCTGTAGAGGAATAGTCACCGCTTTAGGCTTAAAGGCTGCCACGCATTCACCGCCATCATGGCGCACACTGCGATAAAGCAGCCCGTTGCTCTGGTTATTTCTAACGGTTTTGGCAAACGCTTGGGAGGCGTCGTAAGAATCTGGGTGATGTAGCTCGTCATACGCGCTGCTGCGCACATCATCAAGTGGCAAAGCGATCTTATTGATGTACTGCCTCATGGTGAGCTCAGTGTCGTGCTCTTGGGTTGCCGAAAGGAAGCGCTCGCGATGGTAGATGGTTTCGGCCAGCGCTGTTTTTAAATCCCGAGCGCCGTAATAAACACCATACTGGCCGTTAGTGAAGCGGCTGGCCACGCCAATGTGTGTAAAAGCCGCCATCACGGGTGTCGAACCTGGCCCAGATACCCGCTCGTCTGCTGGAATCAGAGTAAGATCGCCCACCTCATCTCTTAACCTGTCATTGGTGATTGACTCTATGGCATACACAATGTCCAGATCTTCCGGGTCAGCAACTGTTTCAAATAGGCCAATCGGCGGGAAATGGCTAGGAACCAAGCGGTGAAGCTGCTCCCAATCGGGTAATACTTTGTTCGGCGCAAAATCCATCTTAGCCCCGCATCGCATCCAGATAACGGCGTACATCCGCTAAATTAATCACACTGCCTTTAAGCATCACATTGAGAGCCGATTCCCCGCCAAAATCGCGGTTAGGCTTTTTCGGCCAAGCGTTAGCTTGCGCTTCGGTGGGGAACAGCAAACGTAACGCCTTATAAATCCCCATCACATAAGAGATCCGCTCTAGGGTATCTTTTGGAATGACAGGCCCTTCGCCGTTGCGCCATTTATAGAAGGTTGACCGGGCGGGCCTGCCCAGTAGCGTCATCTCATCCTGAGAAGAAAGCCCCCATGCCTCAGCGATATTGAAAAAGACCTTCAAGGCGGTACTGGATACACGGCTTGGGTCTTTCTGCTTGAGAAAATCTTGTGCTGCCAACATAACAGGGCCCTCATTTAGAACGTGTCATTATTTTAATCCCCATAGAGACAAATATCAAAAATAGTCCACTTGTGGTTGCTGTAAGGCGATTTAAGGTTAATTTCTGCTTTTTAACCGCAGTACGGAGCACCGCGCTAACGCTGCAAATGCTGGTTTAAAGACTACTCTGCAAGCGCTTGCAGGGGGAGGGGCTGGCAGTTGCTAGAGCGCGAATATCTAAGTGGTATTTAGCAAGATGTTCAGCATGGTTGTTAGGAGAAGAGACCAACCTAAACAAGCACCAGAGTAAACAGTTCGCTAGCTAGCGCTATTTAGTTAGTAATATGGCAAGCCAATGAGTGATCTACACCAAAAAGCGCCATCTTAAACGCCTGTGAGCGGTAGCGGTTTTCAATGCCGAGCAACGCCTTAAATGCCCCCTCGTTGATTCTGTAGTACACTGATTTCCAATTAAAAAGAGGCAGTGGACGCTTCATCTGTTACCCGCTGTTTCTGTACCTTTGTATGTAGGAATGTAAGTAAGGAACAGCAGTGTCTGATTTCAAAAAGATTGAAGAGTTAGAAAAGCGCCTGTGGTCTGCGGCAGATAGTTTACGAGCCAACACAGGGCTTACCGCACAAGAGTATTCCCGCCCAATTTTGGGGCTAATTTTCCTACGTTATGCAGAGTTTCGTTTTGAAAAGGCTAAAGCCAAGTTGGAAGGCCAATCCAGCCGTCGCCGTGGCGGTGACATCAAAAGCCGTATTCAGGCGGAAGGGGCGATGTATGTGCCTGAGGAAGCGCTGTATTCCAATCTTCTGAAACTGCCAGAAAGCACAAATATCGGCCTGAATATCAATGAGGCGATGAAGGCACTTGAGGCTGAAAATGAGGCCATCAAAGACGCGCTGCCCAAAACCTATACACGCTTCGATAATACTATCCTGAAAGACCTGCTTAAAAACTTTGCTGCCATCGATTTTGGGCTGGGTTCTGATGTGTTCGGGCGTATCTACGAATACTTCTTGAACGAGTTTGCCAAGTCTGAAGGTCAGGGCGGTGGTGAGTTCTTCACGCCTTCCTGCCTGGTACGTCTGATTACCGAAATTATCGAACCTTTCCACGGCAAAGTCTTCGATCCAGCCTGCGGTTCTGGCGGTATGTTTGTCAGCTGCGCGAACTTCGTGGAAGAGCACTCTTCATCTCAGGAGCAGCGAGATGCTTCTGATCATCTTTCTATCTTCGGTCAGGAGAAAACAGGCGACACGGTTCGCTTAAGTAAGATGAACCTGGCTGTGCATGGCTTGCAAGGTGATGTACGTGAAGGTAACTCCTATTACGAAGATATCCATAACTGTGCGGGTGAATTTGACTTTGTAATGGCCAACCCGCCGTTCAACGTCAATGAGATCCAGAAAGACCGCTTAGTGGATGACAAGGCACGTTTCCCATTCGGTATGCCTCGTACCGATAACGGCAACTATATCTGGATTCAGATGTTCTATGCGGCACTTAACGAGAAAGGCCGTGCGGGTTTTGTTATGGCCAATTCTGCCAGTGATGCCCGCGCATCGGAGCAGGAGATTCGTCAAAAGATAGTTGAAGCCAAAGCTGTGGATGTGATGATCGCTGTATCCAGTAATTTCTTCTACACCGTAACCCTCCCATGCTCACTTTGGTTCTTTGATAAAGCTAAGAAAGGTACAGATCGAGAAGACAAAGTCCTATTTATCGATGCCCGTCATATCTTCCGTCAGGTTACTCGTGCAGTTCGTGATTACACCAGTGAACAACTGAACTTTATCGCCAATATCGTGCGCCTTTATCGTGGTGAAGGTGTCGATAATATTTATCTGAACCAGCACCCTGAAGAAGCTAACAACGGTGATTGGGCTATCGATAAGCATTTCCCCGATGGCCAGTATCAGAATATTGCTGGGCTATGTAAGGTTGCGACAATTGACGAAATCAAAGAACAGGGATGGTCCCTAAACCCAGGGCGTTATGTAGGTGTTGCTGCAGGTGAAGAAGAGCATGATGAGGACTTCGCCGCTAAGCTTGAAGCGCTTCAGGAAGAGTTGGAAGTATTGAATTCTGAAGCTCATGAATTAGAAAAAACAATTGGTGTTAATTCTACTCGAATTCTGGGAGCAATAACGTGATAGGAAAACAGTGGCCAGAATATATAGTTAAAGACGTATGCGAATCTGTGATTGATTGCGTCAATAAAACTGCTCCAGTAGTAGACTATGAAACACCTTATAGGATGATTCGTACCTCCAATGTTAAGAACGGTGTAATAGATACAGAAAATGTGCGATATGTTGAAAAAGATGTTTTTGAAAAGTGGACTAGAAGGGCTGTACCTCAAGTAGGCGATGTGGTTCTTACCCGCGAAGCTCCACTTGGCGATGTTGGCATGCTCACCAAGTTCGGACAAAACATCTTTCTCGGGCAAAGGTTGATGCAATACCGCGCAGACCCAGAAAAACTGGATGGTCATTTCCTGCTTTACGCCTTGCAAGAAAGCTATATGCAAGGGCAACTAAAGGCTGCAGGTTCTGGCTCTACTGTAGAGCATGTTCGAGTTGGTGATGCCGAAAACCTCAAAATTCGCTTACCCGATTTGGATACTCAAAAAGAGCTTTCTTCAATACTTAGAACGTATGACAACCTAATCGAAAATAACAACCGCCGTATCGCTATTCTGGAAGAGATGGCCCAGTCCCTTTACCGTGAGTGGTTTGTTAAATTTCGCTTCCCAGGGCATGGCCAGTGCCAGATGGTTGAATCACCGCTTGGGCTGATTCCTGAGGGATGGGAAGTCAAGACACTTAAAGAGTCTATAGAGCTTGCTTACGGCAAGGCGCTTAAAAAAGCTGATCGGAAAGACGGTGAGGTTGCAGTATATGGAAGCGGTGGTATAGGAGGGTTTCATAATACCGCTTTAGTAAATGGACCATGCATTATCGTTGGTAGGAAGGGCAATGTAGGCAGCATTTTCTGGTGTGAACACGATTGCTGGCCAATCGATACCGTGTTTTACGTTAAGAGTGCGCATTCGAAATACTATCTGTACTTCAACTTACTCCATCAGACATTCCATAACTCAGATGCAGCAGTACCAGGGCTGAATAGAGAATCCGCATATAGTAATAAGCTAATTCTTCCTGAAACAGAAGTTGTAGCAAAATTTGATGAGATTATTGATCCAATGTTCTCTCAACTTAAAAACCTACGGGCAAAAAACAAAAACCTAAGAAAACAACGCAACCTCCTGCTCCCCAAACTTATCAGCGGTCAGATCGACCTAAGCAAGATAGAGCAAGAGTCAGCATGATTATTCACTGTACTCAGAAGCTATCAGCCAAATTAAAAAGCGCTGGCCATACGGTGAGTACAACACCGCTGACTTCTGAACAGTGTTCATACGGCACAGAGAAATCAATTGGCGCATGGCATGCCAATATCACCACCATACAGCGTCGCCAGTGCGTGGTGTTCTGCCATGATCAAACCCGCTTTGCATTGGTGATGATTGGGGCAACAGCCAAAGAGCTGAAAGCAATCGATTACTGGTTTAGCGATCTGTTAATGAACACCTTGCTTAAAGCAGGTGTTGATCCCGCCCTGATCGAAGTGGCCTGCCAACAGCTTCCTGCTCTGCAATTTGATACGGCTTGTGATCGCTCAGTGCAGGGCACGCTGAATCAGTTGATTCAGGAGCTTGAATGGACTGTACAGTATGATGGCATCTCAGTAATGGATCTACCGATCTACAGTACCTGCGTGAGATTAAGCAAGCGCCCCTGTCGTATCAAGGGCATGAAAGAAAGTGAGTGTTTCTGGCCAATAGAGGAGATGGAAACGGTATTGAGGGGAATAACGCATACTTAATCCAACCAGAGCATTAATTGCCTAATGTTTTAAAAAAGGCTACATTTGTAGCTAATTTTGCAACACCTTAGTTTTTCTAAAAAGAGCTTGTGTATGTCAGCTACGCTATCATCCATTCTGTTTAAAGATTACCGTCGTCGGGTACTCAACCTGTTACTGCTGCATCCACAGGAGCAGTTTCATGTACGCGAGGTCGCACGGTTGACCGGTACGGTTGCAGGTACAACAGGGCGTGAGCTTAAAAACCTACACGAAGCGGGCATTCTGAAACAATCCCGGCGGGGAAATCATCTGCTGTATTCGGCAAACCGGGAATGCCCAATTTTTAATGAACTGGCTGCTATTTTACGAAAAACGTCTGGCCTTGCGGATGTACTGGCTGACGCGCTTCTGCCGATTCAGGGCCAGATTAAAGCGGCGTTTGTGTTTGGCTCTATCGCCAGCGGTAAGGCGAGTGCACAGAGTGACGTGGATCTGTGCGTTGTTGGTGATGCTTCGTTTTCTGCCGTGGTAAATTGCTTGTACGATACACAAGACATACTGGGCCGAGAGATCAACCCGAAATGCTTCTCACTGGAAGAGTGGCAGCTGCAGTGTACTGACCCGTCAGTATTTATGGAGGAACTGCTGCACAAGGATGTTATCAATATCATAGGAGACAGGGATGACCTTAGAGAATCTGTTAGGGATTAGGCTGGAAGCGATAACGGCTGACCCAGTAATGATCCAAAAGCTGCTACAAGCGGCGGATTCCAGCCTTAAGGATGCATCAATTGAAGCGTTAAGTAATGAAACGCGCTTTGATGTGGCTTACAAAGCGATCATGCAGTTAGCTAATGCCGCGTTACAAGCAAATGGTTTCCGCACACTCACCAGTGTACCTGGTCATCATCAGACAATGATTCAGTCTTTACCAAAAAGCGTTGGTTTGCCCCGTGAGCGAATGATTGAGCTCGATACTTTGCGTAAACAACGAAACCTTGCTGATTATTCTGGTGCGTTAGTGACCAACAAAGAACGTGATAGCTGCATAATGTTAGCGCAAGAGCTGCATGCCCTCGTCGAACAATGGCTATTGGACAACCAGCCACAGTTATTGAATGAAAAAGCGGAATAATAAGCTGTTGGATTAATATGACTTACACGGAAGATGGATTAATTGAACAACCCGCCATAAACCTGTTCGGCCAGCTGGATTGGGAAACCGTTACCTGCTGGGAAGAAACCTTTGGCGAGAAAGGCCAGGCGGAAGGCCAAGCAATAGGCAGGGAAACGCGCTCGGATGTTATTCTCTATAGTCGTCTGCGTAGTGCTCTAAGTCATCTTAATCCTGATATTCCTGCACGTATCCAACAAGAAGCCATTGATGAGATAGCACGTGACCGTAGTGCGATGAGCCCTATTGCGGCGAATGAAGAGGTCTATACGCTGCTAAAAGATGGTTATGACTACATCAGCAATGCTGAAGACGAAGAGGACTGTACAGTTCGGTTTGTCGATTGGTCAGAGCCTTCAAATAATGACTTTCTTCTTTGTAGCCAGATGACGATCAGCGGTGAAATTGAGAACCGCCGTCCTGACCTTTTAGGCTTTGTGAATGGCTTGCCGTTGCTGTTTATCGAGCTCAAAGCCAGCCATAAAGAACTGATTAACGGCTACAAAGATAACCTTAAAGATTACCGCAATACCATCCCGCAACTCTTTGTATTTAATCAAATAATTATCATATCAAATGGCATCCAATCCCGAGTAGGCACGATCTCTAGCCAATGGGAGCACTTTGCCGAATGGAAGAAGATTGAGTCTGAATCTGAGCCTCGTAAAGTCAGTTTAGAGGTGGTTATTCGAGGTGTGTGTGAGCAGAACCGCCTGCTGGATATTGTCGAGAACTACATTCTTTATGTTCGCTCTAAAGAGACGATCAAGATTGTAGCTAAATATCACCAGTATCTTGGTGTTAACCAAGCACTCCTTGGGCTGAATTCAGTCGAGCAGAAATCCAGTAGTAGCACATTAGCCAAAGGGCAGTTAGGTGTTTTCTGGCATACCCAGGGGAGTGGCAAGAGCTTTTCAATGGTGTTCTTTACCCGCAAGGCGTTTCGTCGTTATACGGGTAACTGGACTTTTGTGCTTATCACAGACCGAACTGATCTGGATGACCAGATCTATAAGACGTTCAATTCCGCAGGCATGATTACAGAGGCCTGTCAGGCTGATTCAGGGGCTGAACTTAAACAGTTACTGGCTGAAGACCACCGTTTTGTCTTTACCTTGATCCAGAAGTTTAAAGGTGATGAGAAGGGGGATTATCCTGTTCTTTCTGAACGTGATGACATCATTGTGATTACCGATGAGGCACACCGTAGTCAGTATGATTCCCTAGCGATGAATATGCGTAAAGCGATGCCGAACGCTTCGTTTATGGCTTTTACTGGGACTCCATTGCTCTCTGGTGAGGAGAAAACGCGAGAGGTATTTGGTGATTATGTTTCTACCTATAACTTTTCTGATGCGGTTGAGGATGGGGCAACACTACCTCTCTATTATGAGAACCGCGTTCCTGAAGTTACATTGCTGGCTGATAACATTGGTGACCAGATCGCTGAGATTCTGGATGATGCTGATCTGACCGATGAGCAGGAAGCGAAATTAGAAACAGAATTCGCAAAGCAGTACCACATCATCACCCGCGAAGACCGCCTTGAAGAGATCGCTGAAGACCTAGTTAATCACTATATCAACCGAGAGCCCTTTAAAGATGGCCGATTAGGTAAGGCAATGGTGGTTTCCATTGATAAAGCCACGGCTATTCGCATGTATGACCAGGTACAAAAGGCCTGGAAGAAGAAGCTATCCAGCCTTCAGCTACAGGCAAAACACCTGTCAGGCTCTCGACTTACCAGAATTGAATATCAGATAGAACATATGCAATCTGTTGATATGGCGGTAGTAGTGTCAGGCGGCCAGAATGATGATGAAAAACTGGCTAAACGTGGTCTTGATTACAAAGCCCATCGAGAACGCTTTGTTAAAGAGAAGCTGGATGAGAAGTTCAAAGATTCCGATGATGACCTAAGAATCGTATTTGTTTGTGCTATGTGGCTAACAGGCTTTGATGCGCCTTCTGTATCGACGCTCTATATCGACAAGCCTTTAAAAAGCCACACACTGATGCAAACCATTGCCAGAGCTAACCGAGTTTATCCAGGCAAACCCGCAGGACAGATTGTTGATTACATCAATATCTTCGGAGCCCTGCAGCATGCGCTGGGGCTCTATGGTGGTGGCGTAGCTAAAGAGCAGGGGACCTACACCGTTGATACCCCTGCCAGAGATAAGTCAGAGCTGCTTTCGGCACTTAAAACAGCGATCACTGATCTGATTATCTATCTTAAAAAATGCGATATCGACCTTCAGGTAATTCTCGATGCGCCTGCAACAGACTTCACCAAGTTAACCCTGCTGGATGAAGCGAGTGAGATACTACTGAGTCCTGAATACAAAGAAGAGTTTGTTTCTTATCTGAGACAGATCAATCGCATATTTAAAGCAATCCTGCCTGATGATAGTGCCACCCAATTCACGCCACATCGCATTGCTATCAACGTGATATATAAGCAGATGCGCGAGAAATCGGGCCTGAGCATCGATGATGAGGATGTACTTGATGTTGTAAGGAATCAGGTTAACGAGCTGCTGGACGAGTCAATTGAAACCATTAATATAAACAGCAACTTACCTGAACCTATTAATATTGCAGGTATCGATTTTGATGCGTTAGCGGAGATGGTTTCTCGTATTGCCAACCCGAAACAGTCTGATGCAGAACGTCTGAAAAATATTATTGAGCGAAAGCTCCAACCAATGATTATGCGCAACCGTACGCGGCAGGACTTGCAGCAGAAGTTCCTGGATATGATTGAGGAATATAATCTTGGCGCATATAACGCTGAGGAGCTATTCAGGCGTCTTGAAGAGTTCATTCGAGAACTTAACGAAGAAGACAAGCGCACGGTTAAAGAAGGCCTTACAGAGGAAGAGCTGGCCATCTTTGATCTGCTTCTTGAAGACGTAACGTTATCTGATAAAGAACGAACACAAGTAAAAGCCATCGCCAAAGCTCTGATCGAGAAAATGCAGGACGCATTGGTAATCGATTGGAGAAAAAAGCAGCGTACCAAGGCCAAGATCAAAAATCTGATCGAAGAAATCTTAGATGAGCTTCCAGAGGCTTACGATGATGACCTATGGCCAAAGGCGTGTTCAGAAGTCTTTATGCACGTATATGAGAAATACCCAGGTCAGGGTCAAAGCGTCTACGTCCATTAATCCCAAATAAGTCAAAAGAACAGCGTGCGCTACGTTGTTCTTTTCGACACTTTACCCGCGAAAAAGTATTTTACGAAGCTCTCCGCACGATAGGAGCAAGCAGGCCGTTTGCTCGAAGATCATGTTAAAACCTTGTTAACCATAGCCAGCCACAAGATGGAGTACTACTACTGCTTTCTAATTACATAATTTAACATAATATATATTATACGAATCTTTGTTTTTTTAGTATTCGTCGATATTTAAGCCTTTAGATAACTGTGAGCGCTTAGTTCAAATCTCTAGTCTTTCGCTCGTTTGGTGTGGTTTTGAGGTGTGACCTACGATGCGTGAATGGTATTTTGCTCAAGGTGATGTGCGTCTACTGGTATGTTTTGAGCCGTATATTGTTAATGCCGACAAATGACATAGTCGGCATTAATGCACTGGTTGGCACAACGCGGTTTCAACATTCTGGACATGCGGGTTGTTTAGAACACCGCAGTATTTTTCAAATGGCAAGCTGCGCACGCGTTAATCAAGCTGAATGTATTTTCCTAACGCCTGCTTAGTCGGCCTTGTTGTCTCTAGCTTGTTGCTCTGTCAGTAGCTCAGATTTTTGCTGTGCTTTAATGTCTTTCCAAAGCTGGCCGTTTTCAATCCCGGATATTCGATCTTCATACTTCTTACAGGCACGCGCTAAAACGGCATCTGGGTCGATACCTGTCTGCTTTTCCAATGCCAGCAATATATTGAGATAATTCCACAGCAGATCACCCAGCTCATCTTCGAGAAAGCACGCCCGATGCTTGGGAACCTCTTCGACGACTTCATCGATTTCCCGCTTCATCGCTTCGAGATAAGTTTCTGGCCCCTGGTACCAAGGATTCGACTGATCAAAGATCGCTTTGCGCCGCGCTATGGCGAGTAACTCAGTAAAATGCTGCGCTGAAAGCTCGGTTTTTCGCTTATCTGTCACTCTGAGTTCTCCATTTTCAGCCCGGCTTCCTTTAGGCGTTGTTGAATGGCCTGTAATGCCCGTACATAGACATCATGCCAGTTATTATCGGGCTGCTCGCAAAGTGGATGCCAAAAGAATTCAAAGCGATGCCCGCCATCATCGCTGGTCACGTGGCTCCAGCGCTCTGGCAGCGTTTGAGTTTCACAGAGCAAAAAGTGCCACACTTGCTGTTCGTAATCAGCAGGCCAGATAGCTAGATCTTGTAGGACCTTTGCAGAGCTAATGCCGGCTTCTTCTTCCAGTTCGCGCAGTGCTGTGTCTTGCACATGTTCGCCGGGTTCAACGGTGCCTTTTACTAGCTGTATGCCAGCGAGTGGGTGGCGGAAAACCAGCACTTCTGTGCCCTGCTCGGTTTCTCTTATGACGACTGGGCAAGCTTTATATTGTCGTTGCTCTATTAGGCCTGCCCAATTAGGTATGGATTTCATCAATCACCAAGGCTTCGGTCGTGGTGGGTAGATCTGTTAACCGTTCGATCAAAAATGCTGGCTGCAAGTTATATTGCTGCAATTCAGTCAGCGGTATCCAGCGAAATATAAGACTCACCGTTTCTTCGATCCCTGCAAAGTCGGCATTGGATATGATCTCTGGAGGGTCGATTGGGCGGACTAGAAAGTAGTTGCCCATCTCGTGGTAATGCTTGGATTCAAATTCATAAAAGCTCTCCACATGCCATAGATGCTGGGTGACTTCGCATCTCATGCCGAGCTCTTCAAGCATCTCGCGTTCAATTGTTTGGCGAGATGCCTCTAAAAACTCCACGCGCCCGCCGGGAAGTGCCCAGAAATCATCCCCAACCACTTGGTGAATCAGCAGATGGTCATCGTGAATAATGACAGCTGCACTTCTAAAATTAAAACGCCCAGCTTCGAGATTAAAACTGATCATCCTGTTCCCTTTGGTAGCTGTTTCTGACAAGGCTTTTCCTGCGGTAGACGCTGGTCAGCGCCTTTCAAGTAAAAATCGGCCGCGCAGCTTACATCTGCACGTAAGCGTTTGTCTATATGTTGCTGGTTTTGAATGGATTTTCTCTTGGCAGCATAACTCTGTGCTGACGTATCTTTACTTGCAGGAGTCGTGTTTCATGCCTTGCCATGTATTAATGTGACTCAGCATTTGATCAATATCCATATGTTCAGACAGCGTGTTTGCCGCTTCTTGAATGCTCGTTTCATGAATCGCATCAATATCGATAGACTCCACCTGCTTGAGTCCCGCCCAGCTTAATAGATGAGTTAACGCCTCAGGGTGGTCGAACAGGCCGTGCAGGTAGCTGCCAGCAACCTGATTTTGAGGGTCTACCATCCCCTCCCCTTTATCAGCGAGTTGAATGAAAGGGCGATCTTCACCCTCGCTATGTGTGATACCGCAGTGGATCTCATACCCTGTCACCGGTGTTTGCGTCCCGCAAAAGCTACCCGAGACGTTAACCAGTTGCTTGTTTGGGGTTAGTACGGTGGTTGCTGTTAGAAAGCCAAGCCCAGCGATATCTGTTATCTCGGATTCAATATGTTCTGGGTCGCTAATAGTGTTGCCAAGCATTTGGTAACCGCCGCAGATGCCTAGCAGTTTGCCGCCAAAGCGTAGGTGGCGTTGTAAGTAATCCTCCCAGCCTTGCTCGCGTAGCCATGTAAGATCACGAATAACGGATTTGGAGCCCGGCAGCACCACGAGGTCGGCAGGCGGTATCGTTTGGTTGGGGCCTATAAAGCGGATATCCACTTGCGGGTGTAAGCGCAGCGCGTCGAAATCTGTATGGTTGCTAATGCGCGGATATACGGGCACAACAACGCGTAACAGTTCAGCGCTCTCGGTATGGGTGGTTTGCGTATTCACTGCGTCTTCGGCTTCTAGGTGTAAACCCTGTAGATAGGGAATCACGCCAAGCACGGGCTTGCCGGTTCTAGCTTCGAGCCAATCTACGCCGGACTGCAGCAGTGAGATATCACCACGGAAACGGTTAATCACAAAGCCAATAACGCGTGCTTGCTCGCTTTGCGACAGTAGCTCTAGCGTGCCAACCAGGTGCGCAAACACGCCACCTCGGTCGATATCTGCGATGAGAATCACGGGGCAATCGGCCGCTTCGGCAAACCCCATATTAGCGATGTCGTTTTCGCGCAGGTTGATCTCTGCAGGAGAGCCTGCGCCCTCCACAACAACCCAATCGGCTTGCTGCTCTAAGCGTTGGTGTGATTCCAGCACGGCCTGCATCGCAGTGGGTTTGTAGCTGTGGTAGCGGGTAGCCACCATATTGCCAACGGCGTGGCCATGCACGATCACTTGAGCGCCAATATCGCTATTGGGTTTGAGTAGAATCGGGTTCATATCAACGTGTGGTACGCAGCGTGCAGCTTGGGCTTGTACGGCTTGCGCGCGGCCTATTTCTCCGCCCTCTGCGGTGACGGCGCTATTCAAAGCCATATTCTGTGGCTTAAATGGCGCAACTTGAAAACCACGATCTGCCAGTACACGGCACAGTGCTGTTACTAAAAAGCTCTTTCCTGCATCGGATGTGCAGCCTTGAATCATGATCGTTTGGCTCATGTGATGTTAGATGCTCCGTTTAGCAAGTCGGTCGAGTGCGTTTTCTAAGCGTAAAAACTGCTCTGGTGAGGCTGGTAAGCCGAATCTAAGCTGGCGTTGTTCTGCAAATAACCGCACTAGGATACCCTGTTGTTCGAGCTTATCTGCGATCTCTTCGGCGTTTTGGGTGCCTGCAGTAATAAATAGATCTGTCTTTCTGGTTTCTTTAAAACCCTTTAATAACAACATATTAAAAATTTTACGTGATGTATTTTCTAGATTTTCTTTTGCCTCGTTCTGCCACTGCGTATCTATAAGCGCTTGTTGCAGAATGTAGCGTGCAGGCCCAGACAGTGCCCAAGGGCCAATAAACTGGGCAAGTTGATCAAGTAGCGTTGGCTCGGTGATGACAAAGCCTGCGCGCAGCCCCGCTAAACCAAAGAATTTACCCACCGAACGCATCACAATCAGCCCATTTAGGTGCGCCGCATAGCTAGATACACTGTGTGCAGGTTGCGTATCGATAAAAGCTTCATCCACGATGAGCCAACCACCACGATGAGCAAGATGCGTATGCCAGCGCAATAGTTGTTCAGGCGTCCAGCGCTGCGCTGTTGGGTTGTTGGGGTTGATAACAACGAGCACATCAATGTGGTCCAACCACGCAAGATCATCCAGTGGAAAGCTGGCGAAGCGTTCTACACGGTGGCCCGATAGCGCCCAACGATAACCATGTTCTTGGTAGCTGAAGTCCAAAACCGCCACGTTCGCAATACCACAGAGCTGCCTGCGTAGCTGCGGTAGCGCCTGTATCGCCATTTGGCTGCCAGCGACGGGCAGCAAAGTGTCGCATTGATAGTAGGCTTTTGCAGCGGCTTCTAAGCCGTCGTTTGGCTCGGGTAAACGATGCCACACCGCTAGCGGTATATCTGGCGGTTGCCATGGCTGGGGGTTAAGCCCTGTCGAGAGGTCTAACCAGTCGGTGATCTCTGGGTGGCGCTGCATCGCTTCAATTAAACGGCCACCATGGCTTGGTGCAGGGTTCATAGCCCGCTCTCCAGAAAACCTATGGCAAATGCTGCAGCAATCCATAGTAGCAGAGTGTGTTTCACCAGCTGTAGCGCGGCTAAAATGCTATCGGCATCGGGTGCTTTGCCCTCGCCCATCACTGGCTTTTCAACGCACTGGCCGTGGTACCATGTTGGCCCGCCTAGCTCGATCTGCAGCGCGCCCGCGCCGGCACACATCACAGGCCCGCCGTTGGGGCTTGCGCAAAGGTGCGCTTGGGTTTTCCAGCAACGGAGCGCTGACCGAGTGTTTCCAAGTAGCGCATAACTCACCGCGGTGAGGCGTGCTGGCACGTAGTTGAGCAGATCATCCAATCGGGCGGCAGCCCAGCCGATATGCAAAAACTCGGCGGTTTTATAGCCCCACATCGCATCAAGTGTGTTCACTAGGCGATACAATACTGCCCCCGGTGCGCCTGCAACTAGAAACCAGAAGATGGTGGCAAAAACCCCATCGGTGCCGTTCTCTAGGGTGGATTCGATCGCGGCTTTGGTGGGGTCCATCTTCTCGGGATCGCGGCTGACAATTCTTGAAGCCAGCGCCCTTGCTTGTTTGGTATCACCGACTTTAAGTGCGCTGGCGATGGGTAATACATGCTCACGCAAACTTTGGTGGCCGATACAACCATAGAGCAGCACAACGCTCAGTAGCTCACCAATGGCGGGCGGCTGCGTAAGTAACGCCGCTACCAAGACCCACGGTAGCACGGTGCTGGCAAGCATTGCGGCTCCAGCTAAGCGCTGCTGCTGTGGGGTTTGGCGCTGAAACCATCGAACACAACGGACCTTATCTGCCCACGCGCCGAAGATAACCAAAGGGTGGTAGCGCTGAGGTTCGCCCAGCCAACGGTCGAGCATACAAGCAAGCGCCACTGCCAGCGCGGGCCAAATTGCGAAATCCCACGGCATTAGTTGTGCTCCCAGCGGTTTTCCCACAATAGATCAGCAAGCGCGTCGGGTTCGCGCCATCCCTCTTGCTCCAGCATTGGGCGTGGATAAAACGCATCGACATGCCCAATACATAAGATAGCCACGGGCTTCGCATCTGCGGGAATCTCAAGCAGCTTTGCAACATCGGCCGGATCAAACAGCGATACCCAGCCCATACCAACGCCCTCAGCACGTGCGGCGAGCCACATATTTTGGATAGCGCAGCTCACCGAAGCCAAATCCATCTCGGGCAGTGTGCGGCGGCCAAAGATGTGTGGCTCACGTTTATCCATCAAACTCACTACCAGCACTTCCGCGCAGTGGTCCATCCCCTCCACTTTTAATGCCAAAAACGCTTTTTCCCGTTCATTCAGGGCTTTTGCCGTGGCTAAACGTTCTTTATCGACGCACTGGCGTAGCTGTTTACGCAGGGAGGATTGCGTGATGCGGATCATACGCCACGGCTGCATTAACCCAACGCTGGGGGCTGCGTGCCCTGCAGCGAGGATGCGCATCAGAACATCCTCAGCTACAGGTAACGAATTGAAGTGGCGCATATCGCGGCGTTCATCGATAGCACGATAGACCGCCGCGCGCTCACTGGCTGAAAACGCGTGCTGACTCATAGTTAGCGGTGTGCAATTGGTGTTTCATCAGGTGCTGCTTCAATACGCGCGCGTTCCTCTTCCAGAATGTCATCGGGGAACTGGCGCATAAAGCAGCAGCATACGCCTTCACCAATCATCGTACGTGGCCCCAATGGATGGCCGATATGACGATAGACACCATGGGAGTGGCCATGATCATGCTGATGGTCGTGGTCGTGGTCGTGGTCGTGGTCGTGGTCGTGGTCGTGGTCGCGATACTCCGCGTGATGGTGGTGCACATCCACCTCGCCTGCTGCAAGGCGGCGCTGGAAGGAGTCCATCAGGCTTTCATCACCCACCTGCTCGCCTCCGGCTTCCGTGATGCGATCCACAAAGGTATCGATCACGTGGGCGTGATCATTCAGGTAGCCTGCGGTAATGATCTCCACATCAGGATGCGCTGCCGCAACACGGTCGATGTAAGCGTTAATGCGCTTGATCAAACGGCCTGTAAAGAGGAAGTACGGTGCGACGACTACCCGTTTAAAGCCCAGTTTCAAAACCTGCTCTAAACCAACACCAACAGAGGGATAGGTAACGCCCGAATACACGGTACTCGCCCAACCAAAGCCCATATTCTCGTTCACGATACGGGTCAGCTTAGCGACCTCTGCGTTGGCTTCGGTATCCGATGTACCGCGGCCCACCACAACGAGCAGTGTATCGTAAAGCTCTGCTGGGCGGTTATCTTCACCGTAGCCGAGTGCTTCATAAATACGGCCTTCAAACGCGGCAATCATAGAGGTATGCAAACCTAGCTCGCGGCCATAGTACACGGTGAGGCCCGGGTGCTTTTCTGCAAAGGTTGTCAGTACCGAAGGGATATCGTTCTTGGCGTGGGTTGCTGCAAACAGCATTCCGGGGACGGCTATGATCTCATCGCAGCCCTCGGCAACGAGCTTGTCCAATCCCATGTGGATATTGGGCGCGGAGTACTCTAAAAATCCGTACTCGACAGGCGTCTCTGGGAAGCGCTCGCGCAGTGCCAATGCAACTTTGCCGAACTCTGTTTCCGCTGCTTTATCGCGGCTGCCATGGCCGCAGATCATAATGCCTTTTTTGCTCACATTAGTTCTCTTAAATCAATTGGTTATTTAATTTAGATAAATTGGTTTGTTAACTTTTTTCTTGCTGCTCATCCAGCGCTAACAAGGTACCTTTGAGTGCGGCTAAGCGCTCGTTTGAGTCGCTCCACATATTGCGCTCGTGGGCTTCGCCTAACCGTTCGATCATCTTTTCAAACGCAGGGGCGTTGCTCTGTAACATGAAATCGCGGTTGGTCTCATCTAAGAGCAGCGCATCACAGATCTGGTCGTACTGGTAATCACCCACCAAGGTGGTGGTGGCGTCATAGGCGAACAGATAATCCAGCGTGGCTGCCATCTCAAAGGCGCCTTTATAGCCATGATCGCGCATGGCCGCGTGCCATTTAGGGTTAAGCACGCGGCTACGCATAACGCGGTTTAGCTCCTCTTTTAAGGTACGGATATGAGGGCGCTCGGGATTGGCGTGGTCGCTAAAGTAAACCACCGGCTCTTGGCCGCGCAGTACCGCGGTGGCGACGGTCATGCCGCCTTGGAACTGGTAGTAATCATCTGAATCCAGCAGGTCGTGCTCGCGGTTATCTTGGTTTTGTACCACGACTTCAAGGTGGCGTAGGCGTTCGATAAACGCATCGCGCGCAACCACGCCTCCTTCAGTATTGTGTCCATAAGCGTAGCCACCCCAGTTGACGTAAGCTTCTGCAAGGTCAGCACGGCTATCCCAACATTTTTCATCAATAAGGCCTTGTAGCCCTGCACCGTAGGCGCCGGGTTTAGAGCCAAAAACACGATAGCTGGCTTGGCGCTGTGCAGTATCGGGGGCTATCCCTTGTGCAGTGAGCTCGGCGGCGCGTGCTTCGATATGTTGGCGAATCACATTACTGGTGCCCGGTTCATCAAGCTGGGCGATGGCTTGCACGGCGGTGTCGTAAAGCTTGATCACATTCGGGAAGGCATCACGGAAAAAACCGGATATACGCAGCGTAACATCCACACGTGGCCTACCCATCAACATGGCGGGGATCACCTTGATATCGACGATGCGGTTGCCCTGCTCTGCCCAAACGGGCGCCACGCCCATTAGGGCAAACGCTTGGGCAATATCATCACCGCCGGTACGCATGGTGGCCGTTCCCCAGACGGATAAGCCCAGCTGTTTTGGATAATCGCCATGCTCTTGGAGGTGGCGCATAATCAGAGCGTCGGCGGATTTTTGCCCCAACGCCCACGCCGCTTTCGTAGGAACAGCGCGATTATCTACCGAAAAGAAGTTGCGCCCCGTTGGCAGTGTATCTAAGCGCCCACGGGTAGGAGCACCGCTTGGCCCAGGTGGTACAAAGCCGCCGTTTAAACCCGTGAGTAGCGCGCTGATCTCATGTTCTGCGCTCTGCTCTAGAAGTTGTAAAACGCCAGTTTTCGCGTGCTCAAGGAGTTCAGCAGTGACGGGTAGATCGCTTAGCGTGTCAGCCGTGTTTTGCTCAAGAACAACATCGATCACAAGCTGCTGTGCCAGTTGTTCTAAGCGCTCACGGGTATCACCCATATTACGCCACACCTCTGCCGTTACCTGCGCCAAACGCTGCGGCTTTGGCCCGTGGTAAGGTGTTTGAGGTTCGCCGAATGGGTCGATATCTAGCACTAAATCGCTGGCTAATGCGTGTAAAATGCCCTGTTCGTGGATTTTTGAGCCACGTGGTAAGCGCAACAAGGCAACGAGGGTATCGGCTAGTTTCTCCTTTGAAGGAAGCTCACCCAGAATATGCAGACCATTACGGATTTGCGACTCTTTGATCTCGCAAAGGTAGGCATCTAGGCTATCGAGCAGCGCTTCGCCTTGACCACCGTTGGGAGCGATCTCTTCAAGCAGATGGCTACTTTGTAGTGTTTCTAAAATCGCTTCTTTCAGCCACTGCTCGCGCTGCGGGTCCATCCCCATGGCTTGGTAAAGCTCATCCACTAGCCCCTCTAGCTCAGCCATCTCACCATAGGTTTCCGCTCGGGTCATGGGGGGCATCAGGTGATCGATAATCACCGCTTGTGTACGGCGCTTCGCCTGCGCACCCTCGCCGGGGTCATTTACGATAAAGGGATAGAAGTTTGGCATGGGCCCCAACGCAATATCGGGCCAGCACTGCTCGGAAAGCGCGACCCCTTTGCCCGGCAGCCACTCAAGGTTGCCGTGTTTGCCCACATGGATGAAGGCATCCACTTGGTAGGTGTGGCGCAGCCAAAAATAGAAAGCCAGATAACTATGCGGCGGAATAAGGTCAGGATCGTGGTAGTTCGCCGCAAGATCAAGGTTAAAACCCCGTGCCGGCTGAATACCAACGAAGGTGTCGCCTAAGCGGATTCCGGCGATCATCAAGCGCCCGTTACGGCACTTATGATCTTGCTCGGGTGCGCCCCAACGCTCCCAAACGGCTTGCTGGCAGGCATCCGGTAGCTGTGCAAAATGCGCCATGTACTCATCAATAGCCATACTTTGCCAACATGGCAGGTAGTGCAGCGTACTGGGGTTGTTGGTGATGCTTTGTAACAGTGCTTGAATCAACGCATCGCCGCCTTCTGGAATACCATCAACCGGATAGCCTTCCGCTTGTAATGCGCGCAAAATATTGATGGTTGCTGCGGGTGTATCCAACCCCACCCCGTTGCCAATACGCCCATCATGGGTCGGATAGTTGGCTAGCACCAGCGCGACACGCTTATCGCGATTGGCTTTGTTTGCTAAGGCTGCGGTACGGGCAACAAAGCTACAGACAAACGCTGCGCGCTCTGGGTGTAGCTCAAAACGTACCACGTCGGTCTGGGCGGCTGTGCAGCGCCATGTTGAGGTTTTAAAGCAGGCGGCGCGGCTGAGAATACGGCCATCCATCTCGGGAAGGACCACCTGCATGGCGATATCACGGCTGCGCAGTCCTTGGCTGTGGTCTTGCCAGTCCTCTTGCGTGGTGCTCGCCATCACAAGTTGCACCACCGGAATTTGCGCCGCAAAGGGGGAGCTAAACACAGTTCCTGTGGAGGCAAGACCCGGCGCTGCCGCTCGGTTGCTCGAAAAACCGGTGCAGTTCAAAATCACGCTGGCACCGCTTTGCTCAATTAATAGATCAACGGCGGCCAATGCGTCTGGCTCTTTCAACGAGGAGATCGCCACCGGCAGTGGATTTAGCCCAGCATCGCGTAGACAGGCCACCAAACCATAGAACACATCGGTATTGGCGCTTTGCAAGTGGCTGCGATACAGCAACAAAACGGCAACCGACTGCTCCGTGTGCCAAGTACTCTGCCACTGGCTAAGGCTGGTTGGCGATAACGTGCTTGCATCGGGCGCTAGCAGCATACAGGCGGGCAAGGGCTGGGGTTGTTCCCATGTTGTGTGGTAGCCAAGATAGTTACCGGCAAGGAAGTGAAGCAACGCATTGGCGTTTGCTACCCCGCCGGCGCGCAGGTATTGCCATACTTGCCGCTGATCCGCTGCTGAAACGGTTGATGCGGCGGCTAGCTCAGGGTCTGGCTGGTCATCCCCCGGTACGATAATCAAGGTACGATTGGCTTGCTTGGCCCACGCCATCAAGCGCTCTAAGCCATACGCCCAATAGCTGCGCCCGCCCAACAGTGACAACACCACCACGTGTGCGTGTTCCAGCACGCGGTGCTCGTAAAGATCAAAGGCGGCGGGTTTAGCGAGCTGCAACCAGTTGGCCAAACGCACCTCTGGCAGCGGGGTATCGCAGCGGTCGATGGCGTGTGCCAGCGCCGAAATAGCGCTATCGGCGGCACTGAGGATAACAACCGGCGCAGGTGTCTGCGCAAGGTCGATAATCCCTTCGTCTTCAACATAACCGCCGGGTTGAGCTGCCAGTAGGTGCATCGTTTACGCCACTTCCGCCGTTTTCAACGCAGCCAGTAACTGCGCTTCATCAAGGTGTTTACCGATAAAAACGAGTTGGGTTTGGCGGGCCTCGTCTGCTTGCCAGAGGCGGTCAAAGTAGTGATCAAGACGTGTTCCCACCGCCTGCACGACGTGGCGCATCGGTTTGTCCGCAACAGCGGCAAAGCCTTTCACACGATAGATGGCGTTTTCTGCGAGCAGTTGATTCAGCACGGTGTGCAGCCTATCGGCATCGACTGCATTGCAGCGCAGTACCATGGAATCAAAGTGATCGTGGGCATGGTCGTGCTCAGCGCCATGTGCGTGGTGGTGATCATGATGGTTATGGATGCTATCAATGCGCGCTTCGGTTGCCGCTTCAATACCCATGACTAACTCAGGTTTAACCTCTTCAGCACTCAAATAGAGCGTTTTTACTTGGGCTGGAACTTCACGCTGGACCACCGCCTCAACGCGCTCGCGAGCAGGCGTGTCGAGCAGGTCATTCTTACTTACGATCACCAAATCTGCGGCGCTGAGCTGATCATCTAAAAGCTCACGCAGTGAAGGGTCGTGGTCGAGGCTCTCATCGGCAAGGCGCTGTGCCTGCACTTTCTCTTCATCGTGGGCAAAGCGGCCAGCGGCAACGGCTGGGCCATCTAATACGGTAATCACCGAATCCACAGTGCAGTGCTCTTTGATGCCGGGCCAGTTAAACGCCTGCACCAGCGGTTTAGGTAGCGCGAGGCCGCTGGTTTCAATAAGGATATGGTCGATCTGATCACGGCGGGCAACCAATTGCTCCATCACCGGCAGGAACTCCTCCTCAACTGTGCAGCAGATACACCCGTTGGCCAGCTCATAGATGCCCTCCTCTTGTGCGGGCGCGGTATTCTCTTCTTCGCAGTCCAGTGGGCAACTACGGAGCAGCTCTGAATCGATATCTAGCTCGCCAAACTCATTCACGATAACGGCAATGCGCTTACCTTGTGCTTGGCGTAGCAGGTTGGATAGCAACGTGGTTTTACCGCTGCCAAGAAAGCCGGTTACGATCGTGGTGGGTACTTTCTTCAGATTCATTTCTGTTCCTTATTTATCAGATGGCGCTTTTTTATGGATGGGGCGGTAAACGTGCGCCTGCGCTTTGTCGTAGAGGTAAGAGTCGGCGAAGTTATCGGTATCTAAGACGTGACCAACCAATATGAGAGCGGTCCGTGTGAAGCCTTTGGCACGCACTTTGGCGGTGATATCTGCCAGCGTACCGACTACTTTGTCTTGATCGGGCCAAGAGGTGCGATAGCACACCGCCACCGGGCAGTCGGCACCGTAGTGCGGGATCAACTCCTCAACAATCTTATGGATACGGGTGATGCCAAGGTGGATCGCTAGTGTCGCGCCACTTTGGGCCAGTGCTGGCAGCTGCTCGCGCTCGGGAAATGGGGTTTTGCCCGCATAACGCGTCATAATGATGGTTTGCGAAACACCCGATAACGTAAGTTCTTTGCCGAGCCATGCCGCCGATGCGGCCATCGCGCTGACGCCGGGGATCACCTCGTAGGGAATCTCCAATGCCTCTAGGCGGCGTATCTGCTCGCCGATCGCGCCATAGAGTGAAGGGTCGCCGCTTTGTAACCGAGCCACATCCCAGCCTTTTTCATGGGCTGTTGTGATCACGTCGGTGATCTCATCAAGGTTCATGGTGGCGGTATCGCGGATCAGCTCAGCGCTAGGTTCCACCGCTGCAATCACTTCGCGTGGAATAAGTGATCCCGCGTAAAGTACCACTTGGCAGCGCGCCAAAATGCGTTGCCCTTTCACGGTCATCAAATCTGGATCTCCGGGGCCTGCGCCAATAAAGTAGACGCTCATTGTGCGCCCTCCAGCTTAGCGGCATAGCCCCGTGGGGTGTAAGCCCATTGCTGTTGTGGCGTGGTGACACAACGGGTTTCGCGGTTCCCCACACTGACCAAAGTAAACATATCGACATCTTTAGCATCGAGCTCGCCCAGCGTGATGATACGTACGTGTTCGTCATCACGCGTGAGCTGGCGGCCAAGCACCACGGGAGTGCTGGCAGGCCGATACGTGAGCAGGATGTCGCGGGCATGGTTGAGCTGCCAATCGCGCTTTTTGGAAACGGGATTATAAAACGACACCACAAAGTCGCCTTGGCCTGCGGCGTGGATGCGCTGCTCAATGGTTTGCCACGGCGTTAACAGGTCCGAGAGCGAGATCGTACAGAAATCGTGGCCCAGCATAGCTCCCACGCGGCTGGATGCCGCCTGCATTGCAGAGATCCCGGGAATGACCTCAATCTCAACATCCAGCCAAGCGCTGTTAAAACCGGGCTCTTCGGGTTCGTTGAGTAGCTCAAACACCAGTGTGGCCATAGCGTAGATACCAATATCGCCGCTTGAAAGGAGCGCTGTGGTGTTACCGTTAGCGGCAAGGTTGAGCGCAACGCGGGCACGCTCTACCTCAGCTCCCAGTGGCAATGTGTGGTGCTGTTTGTCTGCCACCAGAGACGCTAGCATCTCGAGATACAGCCCGTAGCCGACAATATCGGTTGCCTCGCCGATGGCGTTGCGAGCATGGGGTGTGAGCCAATCGATAGCGCCGGGGCCTGTCCCGACTAAAAACAGTTTACTCATGCAGAGGGTTCCAGCATTAAGGTAGAAGATTGAGAGGCATCAGCCCCGTAGATACGCGCAATCGCGCAGGTGGCACGCTGGCTTTTCTGCTTAGGTACGAGCAACTCAGGTGTTGCACCGGGGTACGCGTGGGCGCAGCTAAACAGCGCTGAAGACTCTGCGACACCGGCCACCCCAACCGTTTTCTTCACGTAGTCCGAAGGGGTTTGCAGTAGCGGTTCCATACGGCAAAGTTGTTCTGCTGGCCAGGTTAAAAACGGAATGCCGTAATGCTTTGCCAGTTGGCACAGTGCGACTTCATCCGCTTTGATATCGATACTGCTCAGCGCTGCCACGTCTTTTAAGGTAAGGCCAGCTTGCGCCAACGTGGCGTTGAAGAGCGTGTCTATTTCGGCAAATGTGCAGTGCCGCTCGCACCCCATACCCACCACATAATAAGGCCGCAGGTAAGTGTTCGCGGTGGTGAGAACCAGCGTTGCGTTACACACTGTGCTAACTCGCAGTGCTAGCTCGTTGGCTCCGCCTTCGTGCCCTGAGAGCAGCGGAATCACAAATTGGCCAAGCTCATCCATCACCAAGACGGGAGGGTCGTCGTGCTTGCTAACGAGCACCGGCGCAAGCGTACGTATCACGATACCGGTGGCGCAGATAAATAGAAGCGGTTCACCGGCGCGAAACCAGCGCTGGACGGTCTCTGCAAACGGGATCGGTTTGTAGCACAAGGTGGCAGCTAAGGGTTTTTCCAGCCGCTCAGCCAGCGCTTTGCCTGCAGCGGTTAGTGCGATGATGCGCATGCAGCCTCCGGTTTTTGTGTGACCAGAAACATCGAAAAATAGGGCCCTGCTTCGGCGGTGAGTGTGGAGACATCGCGCACAATACGCTCATTTTCGCGGCCAATGTACTCAAGATACTGGGCATCTCGGCTACGGTTTGCAGCATTCAGTGCGGCTAGAATTTTTGGCCGCGCTTGCCCTGCTTTCAAAATCACCACCGCCGCATGTTGCGTCAGAGCGGTGGTGAGCTGCTCAAGGCTCTGCCGGCCAGATACCACAGCGAAGGACTCCGATTGGCGTGTTAGCGGGGTGGCTACTGCGGCGCACGCGCCATTGATTGATGAAATACCCGGCACCACTTCGCACGCAAAGCGCCCTGCAAGGCGCTCCAATAGATAGCTGAATGAGCCAAAGATCAGGGGGTCGCCTTCACAAAGAAACACCACTAATTGCCCATTAGTGAGTGCATCCGTTATTTGCAGTGCGGCTTCATCGTACACGGCATTGGCGGCGCTACGATCAAATTTCATCGGCATCACCAACGCGAGTTCGGCGGCATTGTCGGGCCGCTGTGCAATCGGGATACGTGCAATATGGCGCGCAGTGGAGTCCCCCGCTTCATTCGACAGGTACACCAATAGATCCGCCGCTTCGATGAGGCGTGCGGCCTTAAGCGTTAGCAGTTCTGGATCACCCGGGCCGACACCCACACCGATCAGCTTACCCATAGGACACCTCGTTTGTATCAGGAGCAAGCTTTTGGAGGCGCAGCAAGGTGACCGGTAACGCGGGTCGGTAGCATAGTTGTCCGGCTAAAGACTCGCCTCGGCTGATATTTACCTGCAACGTGTCAAAGGAGGCCGTACCGCTGCGCTGCTTGGCCTCGCAGAAGCGCCATGCGCTGTAACGGGTTGGCTCCATCACTGCGCTCACCAGCAGGTAGCCATCGACCGCAAGCCGCTGCCAACAGCTACTCAAGAGGCTTTCTAACTCCCCGCCGCTGCCGCCAATGAAAATCTTGTTAGGTGCGGGTAGCTCCGCTAGCGGTGACGTTAAGGCATCGGACGCTGTTCCTGCCACCACGCGCAAGTTGCGCTCTACACCAAACTGCAGCAGGTTTTGGCGCAGGTGATATAGCCGATCAGGGTGCTGTTCTATCGCGATGATATTCGCCTGCGCGCACCAATAGGCCAGCTCCACCGAAACGGAGCCGCATCCTGCACCGATGTCCCAAATACAGTCGCCAGCAGTTGGGCTCAGCAGCGACAAGATCTGCAAACGCACTTCACGTTTGGTGATCATCCCCTGTCCGTTGCCCTTATCGGTACTGAATAGCCGGTCGTCAAAACCCGGAAACGTGGGCCACTTCACCGGCTGATGATGGTTGCCGCTGGTTTCGACCAAGCAGACCAGCAGCGGATCAAAAACTTCGGGGTGGTTTACTAAACGGGTCACGTGGTGCTGTGTGATCCGCTCATCGCTGTAACCCAAGCGCTCCAGTACCGTTAATTTTGCATCTTTAAAGCCGATCTCTTGCAGCAACGTAGCAATCGCCAGTGGCGTGCTCTGCTGATCGGTTAACAATAAAACTTGCTGATTGGGGTGTAGCTGGCTGCGCAGTGAGTTCAGCGGCCTGCCATGTACGCTGATTGTCTTCACGGCATCCATCGCGACTCCCAGCCGATGGCAAGCCGCCTGCAAGCTGGAGATATTAGGATGAAACACCAGGTTAATGCTGGCTTCGCGCATGGCGAATTGGCTCAACCAGCGGCCAATACCAAACCAAAGAGGATCTCCTGAGGCCAGTACCGCGATCTTTTCTGTGCCCTGCTCTAATTGGCTTTTTAGCTGGGCCGAAAAGTGCTCAAGGCTGTCAAAAAGGGTTTTCGGCGTACTGCCAACATAACCCGATACCAGCTCTAGCTGACGTGGCGAGCCGATAATCATATCGCTGCCCGCCAGCGCAGAAACGGCGTTGTTGGTGAGTTGGGCGGGTTGCTCAACCCCTAAGCCGATGACATCAATCTGCATCTTAATAAAGCTCCCCACGAATACAGCGTAGTAAAGCGTTGCAACTGGCCGCTGTCACAGCGCTCCCCCCGATACGGCCCAGTAGCGTAATGCAAGGTACTCCAAGGGCTTGGTGTTGCTCCCACAGCAGTTGTTTTGACTCGGCGGCCCCGACAAAACCCACTGGCATGCCGATAATTAGCGCAGGTTTTGCTGCTCCGCCGTGCAGCATCTCAATTAAGCGAAACAGCGCCGTGGGTGCGTTGCCGATCAGTACCACAGCACCTTCAAGGTGCGGCTCCCATTGGCGTAGCGCGGCCATCGAGCGGGTCTCGCCATGTTGCGCGGCAAGCTTGGGGGTTTCGGGGTGGTTAAGAAAGCACAGCGGCGCTTCGCTAATCATGCGTTTGGTCACCCCCTCTTTGACCATCTCGGCATCGCAAACGATCGGCGCTTGCGCCGTGAGGGCTTGCATACCTGCGGCACAGGCGGTGCCACTAAAGCGCAAGTGTTGGGCAAGTTCGGGCATCCCTAGGCTATGGATCACCCGCATGGCCACCTGCTGTTCGTAACGTGACAGGTGCTCTAGCTGCGCCTCTTGGCGGATAAGCTCGAAGCTACGCGCTTCGATATGGCTCGGATCTGCAATGTACTCTTGGGGTGACGCAGCGTTCATCTACTCTCTCGTTTATCGTCGCGGGCGTTTGCCCGGCTCGTTGGGGGTGTTAAAAAAGGTGATCACTGCATCGCGACACTGGTTAAGATCGCTCAGCAGTGGCATATCGTTTAGGTGGCTCATATCGGGGCGCGCTTCTAAAAAGACACTGACACCCAGCTTGCGGGCGACATCTAATTTCGGGGCTGTCGCGTTGCCGCCACTGTTTTTAGATACCAAAGCACTCACGCCATACTTGGCAAACAGGTCGTGCTCATCTTGCTCGCTAAAGGGGCCGATCGCCTGTTCCCAATAGACGTTGTCTGGCAGCTGAGCGTCCAGCGGTACCGCTGTGCGAATCACCACCTGATCACACGCTTTGGCAAGGGCATCGATCAGTGACTGCTCCAGTTGCCCGATCGTCAGCAAGACGGAAATTTCACCCGCTAGCTGATCGGGGAGTTCCGCGCGGTCTGTAAAGGTGATCCACTCATCTTCGGCAGCGGGCTGCCACGCCGGACGCTGATAACGCCAATAGGTCACATCAGCGTTTTTACAGACGCTCCACGCTTGCTCACTAATGCGCATCGCGTATGGGTGAGTCATATCGAGTACTGCGCTAATGGGCGTTTCCGTGAGATAGCGATGAAAGCCCCCCACTGCGCGAAAACCGCCTGCGCGTGTTTCACACGGCAGCTTGGGCGCACGCACCCGCCCAGCTTCGCTGTAAATCACAGCAACACCCTGCTGGTGCAGCTGCGTTGCCATCTGTTTTGCTTCACCTGTGCCGCCTAATAGCAACAGTTTTGTCTTATTCATCATCCCCGATCTCCGTCATGCCATAACAGCGCGCAAGCAGCGCTGGCGTATCTGCATAGGATCCAACAGGGAGCCCCTTGCGGTCTACAGCCCAGACCGTAATAGTGATGGTTTTTGGGATAAATCGGCGCATCACGGCACCGGCACGCTGACAAATCGTATCTGCCAAGGGAAGCTTTTGCGTTTGGCACAAGCGCAGCGCTTCCATGCTGGTGTTACACCCTGCGATCTGTTCAGCCAGTTGCTCATCACCGCCTAGCTCACGTGCGATCTGCGCAAGTTGGTTTAGATTTATGGATGAAGCGCGACTGTGCAGATCCAAATGCCCTGCTGCTAGCTTAGTGAGCTTGCCAAAGCCCGCGCACAGCGTAAGGCGTGTCAGCTGTGTGTTGCGCCGCAGGTGCTTCAAAAACGCACCGGCGAAATCACCCATCTCAATGAGAGCCATATCGCTCAGCTGATAATGCTCACGCACCATCGCTTCGCTGGTGCTGCCGGTGCTGGCAGCGATATGTGTTAGGCCGTTGTTACAGGCCACATCCACGCCTTGACGGATCGAAGCGATATAGGCAGCGCAGCTGTAGGGGCGCACGATACCGGTGGTCCCTAAAATAGAGAGACCACCGAGAATGCCAAGCCTTGGATTCATGGTTTTCTGTGCGATCTGGGCACCGTTCTTTACCCCCACAGCCACCTCAAAACCGCCTTCGTATGCATAGAAGGCACGGTAGCGTTGTAGGTGGTCGGTAATCATCTGGCGTGGCACCGGGTTAATGGCAGGCTCGCCAATCGCAAGGCTTAGACCCGCTTTTGTCACAGTGCCAACGCCTGCGGCAGCTTTGAAGGTGATGGCCTTTTCGCGAGTACGGCGCAGCTGCACAAAGACTTCGCTACCGTGGGTGACATCGGGGTCATCACCAGCATCTTTAATCGTAGCCGCAATAGCGCTATCGGTATCTAACGCTTCAACATGGTGAATCGGTAGTTCAACTGTTTGTCCTCGGGGTAGCGTGATCGCAACCGTGCTTACACGCTTTTGCTCAAAGAGATAGCGCACCGCCGCAACCGTACAGGCCGTTGCGCAACTTCCGGTAGTTAAACCGGTGCGCAGTGGTGTTAGCTGCTCGGAGGACTCAGGCCACATTAGATCGAAACCTCAGGTGTGGCGAAATCACCCAGAAAAAGACGGCAGACCGCCTCAGGGTTAGAGGGGAAAAACAGGTGTAGATAGGTGGCCGTTAAGGCATTTTGGCGATAGATCGCCTCACCCGGCGCACTGTGACGTTGGCGCTTACCATGCGCAATCGGTGCAGGTGTCCCTTCGGTGCGCGAGCGATGATGAGCATGAGCGCGTACTTCGCCCTCGGGTAACATCGCGCTCTGCATACCTTGGCAACCGCGCTTGCCACGCATCACCCCTTCACCTTTGATCAGCCCACACATCGGCGAGCGCTGCCCCTCTAGATCGGTTAAACCCTCAAGGCAAAACAGCAGCCCGCCGCACTCGGCGAGAATAGGTAAACCGGCTTCATAGGCGCGACGTAGCGAGGCTTGCAGCGCATGGTTTTGCGCTAATGCATCGCTGTGCAATTCGGGATAGCCGCCCGGTAGCCAGATCGCGTCGGCGGCTGGGATTTCAGTGTCGCTAAGCGGCGAAAAACATGAAACCTGCGCGCCATAGTTTTTCAAAAACAATAGGTTAGCATCATAAATGAAAGTAAATGCTGCATCTTTGGCAACCGCAATGGTTAGCCCTTTTAGCGGCTGGGAAAGCTGCGCTGGAGGTGTTTCGGTGGGTATAAAACGTGTTTTTCCAACGGCATCGAAAAAGGCGTCTAAACCTGTGCCGCGTGCTAAACCGTCATCCCACCAGTGAGCACCTTTGTTGATGAGTGCATCAATGTACTCTTGCTGCTCTTCAACTTGGATAAGACCCAGATGGCGCTCTGGCAGTGTGATGCTCTCATCCGAACGCAGGCAAGCTAGCATGGGTAGATGATCGGGTAATGCGCTTTGGATTAGCTCGGCATGGCGCGCGGTGCTGCAGTGATTTGCGATCATGCCAATCACATTAAGCTTGGGCTGATAACTGGCAAGCCCTAAGGCGACCGCCGCCGCGGTTTGTGCCATCCCCTTCACATTCATGACCAGTGCGACGGGAATATCAAAGCGTAACGCGAGATCAGCACAGGAGGGCTCGCCATCAAATAACCCCATCACCCCTTCAATAAGAATAAGGTCCGCTTCGGTTGAAGCTTGATAGAGCATCGTTTGGCAGTATTCAGCGCCCGCCATCCACATATCTAGTGGTTCAACGGGGGCGCCACTGGCCAACGTGAGAACTTTGGGGTCCAGATAATCGGGCCCTGCTTTAAACACCCGCACGCGCAGGCCCTGTAGGCGAAAATAGCGCGCCATCGAAGCGGTAATTGTCGTTTTACCTTGCCCAGATGCAGGCGCTGCTAGCATCAGCGCCGGACATTCGAGAGCGGGTTTGCTGTGGACCATTAGTACTCGATCCCCGCTTGTGATGTGACGCCTAAACGAAAAGCATGGCGCTGATCTTTGATATCGCTGATCGTGTCAGCAATCTCTTCAAGTGCCTCTGGCATCACACGTCCAGTGATAATGACATGCTGGTGGCGCGGCCTCGCTTTTAGTGCAGCGATGACCGGCTCCAGTGGCAGATAGCGGTACTTAAACATATACGCCATCTCGTCTAGCACGACGATATCGCGGTTTGGATCTTGCAGTAGGCGCGCGGTAATTTCCCAAGCGTGAGCGGCGGCGGCTTCGTCCCGTTCACGGCTTTGGGTTTCCCATGTGAAGCCCTCGCCCATAACATGCCACTCGATCAACGGGTGGCTGCTGAAAAACTTGAACTCGCCGGTTTCACGGCGGCCTTTAATAAACTGCACTACAGCTGCTGGCTTTCCATGGCCCACGCAGCGTGCCATGGTACCTAATGCGGAGCTGCTTTTTCCTTTGCCGTTGCCTTTTAGCAGGATTAGTACGCCCCGCTCCTCTTTCGCGTTGGCGATCCGCTCATCCATGACCGCTTTTTTGCGCGCCATGCGCTCTTCGTGGGTCTTTTTGGGTTTCTCAAGCGTCATTGTTTGGTGCCTCAAAATAGCGGAAGGTAGTGAGCCTGCAACTGCTCGGCCAGTTGCTTGCTGTTGCCAATACGTAGCTCGCCCTGTTCAAGGTCGATCACGTGGGTTGTGCCCTTAAACGGCAGTGTTTTTGGGTGTTCACGGTAGCGGCCATCAGTGAGCACAAAGGTTTCAACTTCTATGTTTGGCTCACGGAGCTGGAGTTGCTTGATGTAGTTCTGCGCCGCTTCTAGTGCCTTTGTCAGCGGTGTTCCGCCGCCTGCGCTGAGGCCGTCAAAGAGTGATGCACAGCTTTTCGGTGGACGGCGTGTCTGCGCTAACAGCTCAACAGCATCATTACCAAAGCCGAACAGGGTCAAGCGCTGGCGCTGTAGATAGGCGTTCTGTGCTAGCTCCTCAACAAAGCCCCGCGCATAGGCCAGAACATCAGCCCCTTGTTGCACTTTGAGGGTCGAGCCGGAGGTATCCAGTAGCACTAAGTTCAACTTGCTGACACGCTCTATCTGCTCACGCTCTACCGGTGCCGTTTGTGAGCTGGCAAGCGTTGCTGGCCAATCGATCTGGTTGGTGGTTAACGTCAAGCCCGCGTTTGCCGGTTTTGCGCTGCTGCCATGCAGCTGTGCCGATTGCGTATGATTGACCTCGTCCATCGCGCCCCAATCACCCTGTTGGGGGCTATTGGGAGGCAGCTCAGCATCTTGGCGCTTACTATCCGGTGGGCGCTTTGAAGTTTGCGGTGGGCTGGTTGGCTCCTTTGGTGAGTTGCGTCGATGTGCGAGCACTAAGGCCTCGGTAGCATCAATATCACTTAGCTGCACCTCTATGCACCCTGCTAGAGCGGCGTGTGCTTTGGCTGCTCGGGACCAGACAATATCGGCACGCATACCATCCACATTGGCGGCAATGCAGCGTTTAGCGATATCGCGCAGCAGTGTTTTATTTAACGTGACATCCGGCAAGCAGGCTTGAGCGGCGTTTATTTGCGCGCACACCTGCTGCTGCGCTTCAGCAAACTGATCTAGCAACGCGTGCGGGTTGTGCTCAAATAGGCTGCGGCGCTCTGAGATAAGCACGCGGGCGTCGATATCGGTCTCGTTTTGTAACGCTACGCTTAATCCGAAACGATCCTTAAGCTGATCACGCACTTCGCCCTCATCGGGGTTCATCGTGCCAACCAACATAAAGCGGCAGGCGTGCTGATGGCTGATGCCATCACGCTCCACATGATTGACACCACTGGCTGCGGCATCTAGCAACAGGTCTACGAGGCGATCTGAAAGTAAATTGGCCTCATCAATATAGAGCAGTCCACCGTCGGCTTTACTTAGCAGGCCCGGTTTAAAGCGAACAGATTTATCACTCAGCGCTTGCTGCAGATCGAGTGTACCGCAGAGCATCTCTTCGCTGGTGCCTAGCGGCAGATTCACCAGCGCCCCTTTGGGCAGTAACTCTACCATCGCTCGCGCTAAGGTGGACTTTGCACAGCCGCGTGGGCCACTCACCAGCACGCCGCCAATTTTGGGATCAACCGCATTAAGCAGCAACGCCTGTTTAAAGGGCTCTTGGCCAACAACAGCTGTGAAGGGATAGAGGTTCATACCGCCTCCTCGCTTGTTAAGCGGCCATCGCAGAGTTGCTGGGAACGGGTCGCGACCGCTGCTACAAAATCGCTATCATGGGAGACAATAATCATCGCCTGCGGAAGCCCGCGAATAATCTCGATCAGGCGTTCGCGGGTTTTGCTATCAAGGCCGTTGGTGGGTTCATCCAACAGAAGTACTTGTGGCTGCATAGCAAGTAAGCTCGCTAACGCCACAAGGCGTTTTTCGCCGCCCGAAAGTTGATACGCGATACGGCTATCAAAGCCCTCTAAGCCCAGCTGCGAGAGTGCATCTAGTGCCAACTGTTGGGCTGCTTGAACACTTTTGCCCTGATTAAGGGGGCCAAACATCACATCTTCTAGGACAGTTGGACAAAACAGCTGGTCGTCGGAGTCTTGAAACAGTAGCCCCACTTGAAAACGCATCGCCTGAAAGGCTGATTCGTCGTGGCAGCGCACACCAAACGCTTCAACATACCCCGCTTTCGCTTTGGTTAAGCCCACTAAGATATGCAGCAAGGTGGTTTTTCCGGCACCGTTAGTGCCCTCAATGGCGAGGCGCTCACCGGCTTGCAGGCAAAGGTTTACATCCTTTAAAACGGCATCGCGTCTTGGGTAGTGGTAGTGGATACCGGCGCAGCGCAGCACACAGCTCATTGTAAGCCTCCGAAGCAAAGTGCAGCCAAAGCAAGCAACCAAACACCGAGAAAGTAGCTATCGCGTGGTTGCCATGGCGGTGTTGGCAAGAGGAAAAAACGGCCATCAAAACCACGGCACTTCATCGCTTTGTGGACTCGCTCTGCGCGGTCTAACGAGCGCACAAAGAGCATTCCAATCAGGTAGCCAGTGGCGCGCCATGTGTGCCAGTTGGTGCGTGCTACAAAGCCACGGGCACGCATCGCTCGGCGCATCTTTTTGAGTTCACGGCCAATAACATCCATATAGCGCACAGAAAAGAGCATCAGGTGGACGAGCTTCTCGGGTACTCGTAGGCCCGCTAAGCCGGTACCAAGCTGGTTTGCAGAGAGTGTGCCTAGCAAGGTAAGCCCTGCTAGCAATACCGCATTGGCTTTTAGACCAATCTGTAATGCATGCATAAGCCCTTCCTCACTGGCCGAAAACTGGCGCCACTCAAAAACCGGCTCACCCGACGTGGTGAAGGGCAAGCTCACGAGCAGGAGCAGAATAAAAAGATCAACTGCCAAGATGCGTCGCCATACCCGCTTGATATCGAGCCGAGCGAATACAGCAAGTGATACGGACATCAACAGTGCCATCACGAGCACACTTAAGGCTTGGCTGAGCACCGCGACAAAGGCGAAGCTTACGAGTGCAAGAATGCGTGCTCGCGGCTCGATACGATCTAACCGACTGCTGCCGTGGCGTAGCGCCTGCCCGCGCCATGAAAAGCCACTATGCTCAAGCGGTGCGCTCATGCGGTCTCCTTACACATTTTGCGCTCGCGTAGCAGCGCTGCTAACCCACATAACCCTAAAATGTAGCCAATCCCGCCGACGATATCGCGAAGGCCAGCGGCTTCTTTCAGTTCGCGCAGCTCACGGCGTAGCGGTTTAACTTGGCGTGCTACGGCCGCTTCAATCTGGCTATTGAGCGTTGTTGCGGGTTTGGCTGCTGCAGCTGTTACCGCAGTTGCTGCTGGGGCTTGGGTGGGCGCTAGTGCTGCGGGCAGCTCGTCTGCTGCAAGCGTAAGTGCCAGTGTGTGGCCGGCACCAAGATCGAGTGTGAAATGGTGCGTAACATAGCGGCTGGGCTTAAAGCGGAATATGCCCTCGGCATCTGTTTCGGTCTGGCCAAGGCTTGCGCCTTGCATATCCGTAACGATCACCTTGATACCTGCGGGCGCCATATCACCATTGGAGAAACCCGCCTCGCCCTCGATGGTATCGCCAATAGTGTAGACTCCGCCCACCACATTATGTGCGCCAACAAACGATGATGCGATGAGCAATAAAGCTGTAAGCAATAGCCGGTTCATGAACTTGTCCTTGCAGCGACAGCGAAGAGTTCAGGCTTCACTTGGCCGATTAATGCCACAGCCGCCGCTGTGACGGCTGCTTCAATCACCACCAAAGGCAAGCTGCTGAGAAAGGCCAGCTTAGCGGCAGGGAGAAACGCGTCGCCATTGAGGGCTAAGGTGGCCGCCACCATGAAGGCTGTTAGCGTCACGGCACCACCACCTGCCAGTGCACCTAGCATGGCAAGTTGGCGTTTTGGGGTGGTCATCGCTAATGCACGGCGCAACAGCAAACCCACTAAAACAGCTGGAATCGCAATATTGATAAGGTTCACGCCAAGCACTAAGAAGCCACCAAATCCAAAGAAAACCGCTTGCAGTAGCAAGGCTACCAGCAGTGCAGGAAAGGCAGCCCAGCCAAGCGCCAGACCGATCAAGCCATTGAGTATGAGGTGGATGCTCGAGACTCCGACCGGCAAGTGGATGTATGAGGCCACAAAGAACACCGATGCGAGCAGAGCCGTCACCGGCATCTGCTCATAGTCCATATCGCGCAAACCTTTGGCGACGCCCAGCGCACCGACTACCGTTCCTATGGCTAGGATCTCGTTGCTTAGCGCACCATCTACGATATGCATGGCGCGGCCCTATTTTGTTTTCACTTCGTGAGCTTGTACCCAGATAACCGCATCTTGGGACAGCGGCTTGCCTTGGTAGCTGGTATCCGGGCCAACACCGAGTGCGGCAAAGCCCCACTGGCCTGCAAATGGCAGCGTAAAGTTGATGATGCCGTTTTGGTCGGCGAAGATCGTTTGGGTGATAAACGCAGGCGCGGGTGGCACCACGGTGGGTTGGTCGCTAAAGCGGTTGGTGTTGAGATCTGGCTGGTAGTTAACGTATTCGATCTCTATTTCCGCATTGGGAACCGGTTTGCCTGCGCTTTTAACGACGGCGCGAAAGTTGCTGCCTGCATAAATCGCATACGGTTTTGTCAGTGGAACGATCTCTGCTTTGAGCTGAAAATCGGTGCTCCAATCGGTCGGCAGGCTGCCAACATTCACGATGCTCTTGGTAATCTGCTGAATGTACGCACCCTCTTCCTCTTCAAGGTAAGGCGCGGGCTCTAGGATAAAGACGTGATCGCCTAAACCACGCAAGGTGACATCCGCTTCGTAAGATGTGCCGGTATTCTCAGCGCTGCCCCATGTGGTTGTTTTAATGCTCTCTAAAAGATCTTGTTTGCGCCCTTTGCGGACACTGTAAAACGCCTGTGGCGCGGCCACATCCATCACATGGCCGTTTGCCGCCGGATGGGTAAATGGCATTTTCAGGGTGATGTTGCCGCCCTTATCGCGCAGTAACTCGGGCGTGTAGAGCAACTGGAAATGGGCACTGGCACTGGTTGCAACGAGCGCACAGGACAATAACACAGCAGAGGCTGTGAAGTTTTTAGCAATCAACATTAACGTTCTCCGTCAATTAAATTGAAACGGAGTTGGGAGGCATTACAACAAAGCCAGATCGTTATCAGCACTGTCGTTCGGTGAAGCCCTCCGCAACACCAGCAAACTACATTCTTCAGGCTGGTATCCGGACTCATGGGTGAACATAGCTGTTCCAAACCTCACCTTCCCATGCATTCGCACAGTGGCATACCGAGATTTGTTAACCCATTTACCGTTGCGGGGGCAGTGCTGGGATTGTTGTCGTGATAACGACGGAACGCACCAGCTTCCCATTTAACAACCGACCATAGACCTTAGTCGATTGACCTGAAAGCGCAGAGGCTACCGACATGGTGGGTGGGTGTCAATTGCAGGGTGCTCATATCAACCTGCAAAAAACTAATCTACGTTAACTTGGCGCTAAATAACTGAAAAATAGACAAGAAACAGCACTTCGGTGATCTCAATAAGTGCACCTGCGGTATCGCCTGTCATGCCGCCCAAACGGCGCAGCATGGCGCGGCGCAGCCACCAAAATGACAAGCCAATCAATACGGCAACGCTGGGGCTGATAGAAAACAGCATCACAAGTATCAGCCCACAGACGGCAGTCGCCACACGGGTGGGTAACTGGTTGGCGGTATGGGATGCGATACCCGTTGGGCTAACATAGGGTGTTGTCGCCAAGAGTAACAGCGCTGCTGTGCGGGCAACGAGTGGCGCGAGTAACAACGGCAAGAGCGCGCCAGCCTCAAGAAGATGCACAACGGCAGCAAATTTTAACAGCAGCACCAGTACCAGCGTCAGCACACCACTGGCACCGACTAGCGGGTCCTTCATCACCGCGAGTGTCTTTTCGCGCTGTCCGATGCCTGCCATCCAACCATCGGCCGAATCGGCGACCCCATCAAGGTGCAACCCCCCTGTTATCACTGCCCACAAGGTCACAACAATGGCACTGGTGAGCAGCGTGTGGGTATGCAGGTAGCTGGCGGCGGCAAACAGCATCATGCCAATCATCACGCCCACCAGTGGGTAGTACAGCGGGGCAATGCTCTGTGTAGCTGTTGCAGGGTAGGTTTTGAACCGAATAGGGATCGTGGTGAAAAATTGCACCGCGATTAAAAACGCATCAACGTGCTTGTTAAACGCAGCTCTCATGTATGAGACCAGTCGAGCCGATGGACACTGGCGTGGGGCGCTTCAATCTCAAACATTGTATGTAAACTTTGCTGGCGCAGGTGGGCAATCGCGAGTTTGATAACGCCTCCGTGGGTGAAGATCAAAACATCCTCATCACCATGGTGCTTTGCGATCTTGCTCAATGCATGGGTAACTCGCTGTTCAAAGTGTCTCAACTGCTCCGCCTGCGGCGGTGTGCCGTTGACGGGGTCTTCCCAAAAAGCGAGCAGGACATCACGGTGATCCGCATAGGCTTCGGCGCCGGATAAACCGTCTAAGATACCAAAATCATACTCCTGCAGCGCCGGTTCAAGCAGGTGGCCGCTATTCGACCACTGCTCGGCAAAGGCAGCACAGCGCTGTAACGGGGAGCTGTAGATTGCGGCAAACTGCTGGGGTGAGTAGCCTTTTAATGCGGCTGTCATCTGCTCCCAACCCACCGTTGAAAGTGGCGCATCGGTGCGCCCAATGTAGGCTTTTCCTGCAGGTGTTTCGCCGTGCCGTATCAAATATAACGCCATCTACTCCTCCTTTGTTGCGACGCCTGCTTGCGCAAAGGTTGCCATATCTTGATGTAATTGGCACGCCGAACGCAGCAACGGAATGGCAAGTGCCGCACCACTCCCCTCGCCTAAACGCAGGCCTAAATCAAACAGCGCAGGCGCGCAGAATTGAGACTCCACTATTTTAAATCCAGGCTCCGCTGAGCGATGTGATAACACGAGCCAATCCGATATAGAGGGGTTAATGCGCATCGCCACAAGGGCCGCCGCAGAGCAGATGTAACCATCGACCAATACCGTAATGCCGTGCTGGGCGGCGCGTACGTAGGCACCTACCAATGCTGCGATTTCAAATCCTCCCAAACACTGCAGCACGCTGAGGGGATCGGTAAGTTGCGGCTGGTGCAGCCTCAGCGCTTTCTCAATGTACCGCGCTTTTCGATCAATGCCGCTCTCATTAAGGCCCGCCCCGGCCCCGACCACCATCGCGACCGGCTGTTCCAACAGCACCGCAACGATCGCCGCGGCACTGGTTGTATTGCCGATACCCATTTCGCCACCGATGAAGAGGTCAGTGCTGCCCTGCTCATCGACCGCGCTTTTGCCGGCATCGATTGCGAGCTGGAGCTGGGCTCGGGTCATTGCAGGTGCTTCAGTAAAGCTTCTTGTTTGCGGCGCGATAAACGCATCGATCACGTTATCAAGGCCTTGCTCTAGCGGCGCCACCGTGCCGAGGCAGGTGATCTTCAGATCTGCATTATGCTGGCGGGCTAACACGCTGATTGCCGCTCCACCGTGCGCAAAGTTGCTCACCATTTGCGCAGTGACCGCTTGAGGATAGGGTGAAACACCGCTGGCCGCAGAGCCATGGTCGGCGGCAAATAGGTGTATTTTAATCGCCTCAAGCGTTGGGCGTTCCCGCCCTTGCAGCCCTGCTAACCGGATCGCCAGCGCTTCGAGTTGGCCAAGTGCGCCGGGCGGTTTGGTCAGTTGCATCTGACGAGCAGCGGCGGCTGTTTGCGCGCTATGGTTAATACTGTGGGCAGGTTGGTTTAGCCAATCAAAACTCATTTTAGGTTCCTGTTGCTGCGGCGTTTTTCAGGGTGAGTGGCAGGCCCGCCACAATCAATGCTGCATGATCCGCAAGCGCCGCGATCTCTTGATGCAGGATGCCAGCCTCATCGCAATAGCGACGTGTTAATGCCCCTTCTGGGACAATACCAAGCCCCGTCTCATTCGAAACAAAAATGATGGTTGCTCGGCTTGCTTGGATCGCATCAATAAGCGCTTTGCGCTCTGCAGCTATCTGCTCTGGTGTGTAGTCGGCACAGAGCATATTGGTCACCCACATGGTTAAACAATCCACCAATAGGCAGTGATTGTCATCACGAAATTGCGCCAAAACCTTAGCCAGCTCAAACGGTGTTTCATGCGTATACCAAGTTGTTGGGCGCTCAGCTTGGTGGGCTTTGGCGCGCTGCCCCATTTCGGTATCGAATACTTGCGCTGTTGCGACGTAGTGCACCTGCTTGGCGGAGTTGTGCGCTAACTGCTCTGCAAAGCGAGTTTTGCCAGAACGTCGCCCGCCGAGGATCAGGTGAATCATGAATGGCTCCAAAAAGCGTGAAATCTAATCTATTCAGACAAGTGATAGCAAGGTTATCAAAAAAAGCTAATATTCATCTTAGTGCTGTTATTATGAAGCTTTTACTTTTTAGGCAAGGATGCTTTAAATGAAGTTAATTATTGCAAAACAATTAGTTACATTCGCTTCATTATCTTTTTTGTTAGCTTTTAGCGGCTCCTGCTTGGCGGTAAATACGTGCGACATCGGGGGTGAAAAGGTTAAAACATCCCTCTCTTGCGATGACTATCTGCTCCACTTTGGTGATCGCAGCGCCGTGATGCCCAATAACCCAAAACCTTATCAACCACCCCAAGTTGAAGTTGAGCGTAAAAAAACCAACAGCAAATGGCTGGATGATTGGGAAGCCAAACAACGTGCCAAGCGCCAGCGCGCCAAAGAGCGCGGTGAGGCATCACGTAAGCAGCTAGCTGTTGAGGGCAAATTGCAGCAAATGGCCATCATGAAAGAGGTGGCGGTTGGTATGAACAAGCAGCAAGTGCGCTGGGCATGGGGTGAACCTAACGGAGTTGCATTCCGAGGTAACACCGAGGTGTGGCGTTACCACCGTTACAAAAACAATGACTACATCAGCACAGATTACGTGTATTTCAAAAACGACTTAGTGAGCGGTTTTGATTTTGATAAAAACTAGCTTAGCTGTGTTAAAAGTTCAGTTAGGTCTGCGAAAACAGCGGTGGGTTTAGTGCCCCAAGGGTCAAATACTTGGCGGCTATCGCGTTGGATCCAAGCGGTACTGAAACCCGCCTGCTCTGCCCCAATAATATCAAACGGATTGCTCGAAATAAGCCAAGTCGTCTCGGCGATACTGCCGGTTGTTTCGAGAAAGTGCTGATAGACAGTGGGATTAGGTTTAAAGGTGCTTACCTCAGCCGCGCTCACAATCCCATGAAAACAGTGCAAAACATCTGCTGATAATAGCAATTGTCGTACTGAGTGCTCGCTACCGTTAGAGAAAGCAAATAAACGATGTTCCCGCTGAGCGAGCTGCTGCAGCGCTTCACGGGTGTCAGGGAATGCTGGCAATTGTGTATAGGCGGCTAGAAGGTGCTGTTTTTGCACATGATCTATATCGACTTGATACAACCTGCAGGTGTATTCCAACGCATCCTGTGTGCAAACTGAGAAATCAGCATAAGCCCCCATCACCGCGCGACGAAATGAGTACTCAAGCTGTTTGTCACGCCATGTTGCCGAAAAATCAGACGCCTGCTCCCCGATGAGCGTATGCAACTTCTCAACCAAACCGTGGGTATTGATCAACGTACCATAGACATCAAAGGCAAGGGTTAGGGCCATCGTTAGGCACCTCAATTAGTTAGCCTATTAACTATAGCTTGGTCGCTGTAAAACAACAGCTTGCCTTTTGCCTTTTTAAGCCGTTGCTAACCTGCAACTCTGCGGAATAACCATTCAAGTGGGCCGCTGCGATAGCGCTTTAACCACAACACACTGAACAACACCCCACCCATAAAAAATATCCCCGCACTGATGAGTGAGGCCGTGATGGTTTGCCCCCCTAACATGCCGAGCTCCTCTAATACGCCCATGCCTACAACGACATGCGCAACGTAGAGTGTCAGAGCCATTTTTCCCGCTTGTCTGAGCCAATAGAGCAAACGACTGTGCGTAAAGTGATCGCAGAGGTGCAAGCACAGCACCAATACGAAGACCGCAGAACTGGCAGCAGAGATCAGATACTGAGGCATGGGTGGGATGATATCGGTAGATAATAGAAAGTTGATATCGTCTGTGCTCAAGCCCTGGATATTGGCACCTATCACTTCACGCAGCAGATAAAAAGCCAGTTCGGTTGCAACAAATATCACTATCGATGTTCGAAGCAGCATGGCGCGGATTCTCGCGCAGTTTAGGTTTAATCGCCCAAGCCACATACCCAGCAGCAAAAACGCACTCCAAGGTATAACGGGATGAAAACCATTAAAGAGAATGTGGCGCAGCATCCCTTCCACAGTCCATAGGTTTTCGTAACGAAGTGTCTCCCAATCCCAGTTGGATTCGTAGTCGATAACCAGCATCAGTGCAGGAAACAGGGTCACAATAGCAGCACCACTCCATAGAATGGCTTGGTCACTACGTGCGATAAGCCATGCTGCGATCAAGAAGTAACAGCCATAAAAGTGGAGAATGTCGGCTTCCCAGATGGGAGTAAATAGCAGCCCTACAAAGAACAGTAGCAGGCCTCGTTTTACGATGGTGCTGCGGGCTTGGCGTTGATCAGTATTGGAACCACTGAGTCGTAAGCGGTTGGTAAGGAGGGAAATACCGATGCCTGCGAGAATAACAAAAAGAGCAGACGCTCTACCTTCAAACAGCGCAGCTAAAGAGATAAGCACTTGATTGCCCTGCTCTGCGCCCATCGCCACCTTAAAGTTGACGATAACCATACCCAGAATCGCCAATGCTCTCGCAAGATCTAATCCTTTGACGCGTTGCTCCATAGTCAGCCTCTTGATTCAGAGTCAGTCGTGATGTGTGACATTCCAAACAGCCTTTGATGCTGCCCAAGGCTATTACAACCGATATGCCGCAGCCGCGCCATCAATCGGTAGTGAGTTGGAAGCGACTAATCTCTGCTTGTGTCATCCAATGAATATCCTCACTCGGCGCTGCATCTAATGTGTACCAATAGAAGGACTGCGGAATACCCATATCTTGGTAATACCTCAGGTACGGCTGATGCTCCGGGTGTGAGTCGGGTAAAGCGGCGGCATCAGCAATATCGTCACCGCCCCAAGCGTGTACTCCAATTAACGCGCCCGCCTCAATGGTGCGCTCAACGCCAGCTAAGAAAAAGTCGGTGCCGCCAGATGCGATCATGCCATCGGCTGGCACATGCGTGTCTAGATCGTATTGTCGTACGATCCGAGCCGCCTCAAGGTTGGCCTCGTCATCAATTGAGCCCTCTACATTTTGCAGCACGATGAGGTGGACATCAGGATGGGTGGCTAAAGCGGCTTCAAGCGTAGTAACAATGTTACTATCGATCACTCCTGTCATCACCAGACTGTTGCCGTTGCGCTGAAAGCTGGCAGGCTCGTAACTATCGTCAATGTCGGCGCAGCCAACAACAAGGAGAGCGAGCAGTGCAAAGGCGTGGCGGTATTTCATGAACATTCCCATTAATCGAACTTAATTAGTCACGGAGAAACACCATATTGCCACACCTAGCTGCCAGCTACTGTAAGGATTTGTAGCACTTTACGTGGGTGCGTTTAGTTGCCCAACACGGCGATAGAGCACGTAGACTATTAACGGAGCGATGAGAAAAGTCAGCTGCAAACCTACAGACTCCAAACTGGGGAAGAGCCCGAGCCAGCCGATAGTAGGAATGCCGTTGATGGCTGTTGAGGGTAACCAGCCTGATACCTGCAATTCGAGCACCGATTTACCGGCAAATATCACCGATAAACTAAACAACAATACAGCAGTGGCGGTAAAAAAGAGCTTAAGTGGCAGCTTGACCGATAGCATGAAAATCAGCACGTAAACTAACAGCAACAGTGCACATGCAATGGCAAAGCCCACCATGATCGGCTCCCACTGGAACCCAGCACCAGAGATCAGAGCTTGATAGAAGAGTATGGTTTCTGCGCCCTCGCGATAGACCGCAAAGAACGCCACTGACACGATCGCCAACAAGTTTCGATTGTCGATAGCACTGCCAAGTTTATCATGCACGAAGTTCTGCCAATGTTGCATTTCGCGGCGGGAAAACAGCCAAAAACTCACGTAACTGAGCAGCAACGCGGCGATAATCATCGTCACGCCTTCGATCACCTCACGCGTAGCACCGCTGTTTTGGATTAACGTTTGTAATCCCCATGCGGTCAGTACACTTGCAACTAATGCAGCACCTGCGCCCAGCCAAACGTAGCGAGTGCGGTCAGCGGCGCCAGCTTTACGCATGTAAGCCAATAAGGCGGCAAGCACCAATAGGGCTTCAACCCCCTCGCGAAGTAAAATTAGCAGCGATTGCACCACCAATTCCCAATAACTGCTAGTGGCGCTCTCTATCATCGGAGCAACGCTCAGCTTGGCTTTAAGGTCACGCCATTGGCTTTCAACGTCTGATTTTGGTTGCCCGCTCACCGCCGCATTAATCAGCCGACTAAAGCCAAGCTCAATTTCTATCATCGCTTGCTGATCCGCCTGCCCTACCGCAAACTCTAGCCCCTCTCCTTCAAAACCACCAAAGTAGAGATCCGAGAAGGCATTACCGTATTTGACACGCTCGTCCGGCGCATAGGCGGTAACAATACTATCGCCCCGTGCGATCACCTGTTGCATCACAGTCTTATAATCCGCTGCATCTTGCTGCGACCAACTGGGTAAAGAGAGCACCAGCAATGCTAAGGTGTAGGCAAGGCGTAATTTGAAGTTAAATATCATGACAACATCCCATACAGGCGTTTACTGTTAGTAATAAATCGAGCCTCGCGAGCCTGACGTTCAGCTGCATCGGCCGCAGGGGTATAGCGCAGGTTGATATAGTCTTGAACCACCGCCGCAATAGCGGGATACATCTGTGCGGCCGGCTCTTCAATCCGCTGGAGCCACTGGTGTGGGCACTCGTGTGGTAAGCACTCAAGACCTTTGCTCGATAATCGATGATTGAGCTTTTCAAAGTGGAATAGCACGTTATTGCGCCTACGACGCGACATAGCCAACACAGCGCCGTAAATTGTGCCCAAGAGCGCAAGCCCCAGCGCGGTGATCCCCAACAAGGATTTCCAGTCCACCACGCGCAGTCCTGACTTTTTCATCAACTCAACTTGCGTCTCTGGGTTGTAGTTCAGCACCCAAGTTTCAAGACCGCTGCTCAAGGTCCGCAACCAGCTTAGGTTGCTTTCAGGAGGGCGCTCTTGGCGCTTGGTCGGTGTTTTTGTGGCCACAGATGGAGCGCTGCTGGTATCAGTAGCGGCTTGAGCCGAGTTTTTCACTTTCGGCTTTTTGATCGGTGCCTCTGCTTGCGCTCGCTCCTCTTTTTTAGGCGGTGTGACAAAATCCAATGGCTCAACGCGTTGCCACCCGATCGCATCATCCCATGCTTCTACCCATACGTGAGCATTGGCTTGGCGCACTACAACAAAGTTAGTGAGGGCGATGAGACTACCACCGCGATAGCCCGATACCAGTCTGGTTGGCACACCTGCAGCTCGCAACGCAATAGCTGATGCACTGGCTAAGTGCTCAACCCCACCCTGTTTGCGCTCAAAAAAGAACTCATCGAGGCTATCGGGATATACGTCGATATCGGGTAATTGCGTCACCTGATATTCACCGCTTGCCAATTGAACACGCAACCGGTGTATTCGCTCATTAGTTGTTTGCGCGCCTTTTGCCATGTCGCGGCCCCAGGCCACAAGCCGACGATTGGATTTTTTCGGTAACTGAAGAAAACGTTGCCTCTCTTCTTGTGATAACGGGCGGCCTCCCGTGTATTCCAGATAAGCGCGCTGCTCGTAGTTAAACTCCTGTCTGAGTTTACGGATGCCCAGTACCTGAAACTCATCGGAGATAAAGGTCTCGGGGCTGCTACCGTAAGGGAAATCCAAGCCATACATCCAACGTTTGCCGTTGGCTGTGATGCGTGCCTCATACGCCACCAAGTCACGTTTTGAGGTGATCACACTGTCAAGATCTTGCTGCTTGCGAAACGCCTTGCGTAGCAATTGAGTGCGGTTATCCCAATTCGGGCGCATTTGCCACTCGGTGCCGGTGTAGTTCGAATAGACGGGGCCGCGCCAATAAAGGCGGCTTTTGTAGGGAACGGTTCCTGAAAACTCAGCAACGAGGATCGGCTCATCACTCTTTTTAAGCCGTGAGATCTGCCCCGCTTGCAATGACGCTGTTAAACCTTGTTCTTTTTGATCTTGGTCGATGACCAGCTCAATCGGCAGCCCCATCACAATGCCAAGATCCCATAAAGGGCCTTGAATGCGTGGCACTGTCACAAATAACAACACCATAATCGGCGTGCCTAATACCAGTATTTTGGCACTGGTTGCTACCATCTGTGTGGTGGCGGTGCCACTCAGTAAGAGGGTGACGTAGAGGTAACCGCAAACGCCCAACAACAGATAGGCCAGTGCGGTAAAACCGGAGAAACTCAAGCTACTTAACGCGAATAATACTAAGCCGATAGTGGTAACGACCATGCTCTCTGTGCGGCCCTTAGACTCAATCCACTTGAGCGTAACAACCAGATACAAGCCACTCAAAAAGGTATGGCCGCTGAGCCAATCATCCAGTAGCCAATGGACGCAGATCGCCCATATCACGAGCGACACCACGATAAGAACAGCCTTACCGTTGGCTGGCAGCCAAGCCTTAACGAGCACAATACCACTGATGAGGAACGCCAGCGGCAAGGCAAACGATGCTGGCATCACGCTTAAACCTGGCAGAGTGGCCAACAGGAAATACAGGGATATAACCCAGTGATTAGACGATGAACGCTGCATCAACCCAGAGGCTAGCATGGCACACTGTCCTCCTTGTATGGCAAAACAGCGAGTGCCGATAGGCACTGATATAACTGCTGACTCCCCCTCGCCGGTGTAATCGAATGCTGAGGAAGGCGTAATCCGAATTCACGGTTCGTTGCATAGCAATACACCACCCATTCAGTTAGGCAACTGATGCGCTCCTCATACTGAAGCGAGGCAGTATCCTCCCAACATAGCCAGCCGGAGGGCTCCCCCTCTTCCCCATCGAATTGGCGCACCACCCACTGATCATGCTTGGCTAGGGATTTCCAGTGCACGCGCCGCAAGTTATCACCTGCTTGATAGGCTTTTAATCCGGCTAACTCATCTGAAGCATCGTGCAGGTGGGCGTTGTTTCCTGCTGATCTTAACTGCACGGGTTTGTGTTCAACCGCTTGCGGGTAGATTAAAACGGTTGGGCAAAGGCAGATGTCACAAGAGAGCTCGAACAACTCCAATGGCCAACGGCTGGTAACTCGCACCGCTTGCTCAGACCGTTGGCCGCGCTCGTGCACGGTTTGGCTGACGCTGACGTACGTGCTATCACCTGAAGCTACAGACACCAACTCGGTAGCATCCGTGATATGTAACTGGGCTTTATGGTGTGCACTGCTGTTTTCGATAAGTACACGGTAAACGAGTGATTGACCAGCATGTACCGAATCAGCAGCGGTAACGCGGCCCTCGATCCCGAGGATATTACGCAGATTGAGCCAAAGGCTCACAAGAAACACGGCCAGCAGTAGGAAGCAGAAGGAGAAAATAAGGTTGTTACTGTAGTTGATCGATACTAAAAAAATCGTCACAACAGCGAGCAAGAATACCCAGCCATTTGCTGTCAGGCGCAACTTAAAGGCGCGCAGGTTGGAGGCTTTCATATCAGCGCGGAATCTCAACGTGCTCAAGAATAGCCAGTGCATTACCCATCGGATCAGATAGCCCGTCGCGGCGCTGCAGCCTATGTCCTACCACGTAGGGGAATACTGCCTGGATATGCGATGGTAGAACGAGATCGTCACCGGTTAGCCATGCCCACGCCTTCGCTGCGTGCAGTACTGCTAGTCCGCCGCGTGTGGAGATACCCGTTACAAATAGGCCTGACTCGCGGCTATATTCTAAGAGCGCATGAAGATAGATCAGCACATGTTCACTCGCCGCTATGGCGCGTGCGGCAGTTTGGTAGCCTGCTAAGTCCTGCTTAGTTAATGCAGATTGCAACGTGCTCAACATGACGCGTCGATCATCACCGGCCAAAATACTGAGCTCTGACTCTTTTGAAGGGTATCCCATCGAGATGCGTATCAAAAAACGATCAAGCTGTGATTCGGGTAAAGCGGAGGTGCCAAGCTGTTCAGCCGGGTTTTGAGTGGCAATCACAAAGAATGGCTCGGGGAGTTTACGGGTCTCGCCCTCCAGACTAACCTGACGCTCCTCCATCGCTTCAAGGAGCGCGCTTTGCGTTTTGGGTGTAGCGCGGTTGATCTCATCAGCTAATAGAAGCTCCGAAAAAACCGGGCCCTCAATAAAGCGAAAGTCGCTACTTGCTTGCTCATACACGGAGTAACCCAAGAGATCGGCAGGAAGCAGATCATTAGTAAACTGAACCCGTTTATATGCCAAACCCAACACAGCACCCAACGCATGGGACAACACGGTCTTACCCATGCCAGGTACATCCTCAAGCAGTAAATGCCCATTCGCCAGCAAGCAAGTGAGCGAGAGTTTGATTTGTAGCTCTTTACCAAGCACAACAGCATTAAGTTGCTGGCTAACATGCGCTAGTTCAGAACGGATGCCGAGCGCATCGTTCGGTTTAAACAGTGCTGTCATATATATGCCTTCATATTAGAAGCAGCTCGCACCGGAAGGGCGAGCTGCGAAGATGATCAGATTAGAGGGATTTTAGGAATTTCAGCACCGCATCGCGGTCGCTTTTAACCAGTGCAGTGAAGCGCTCTTTTGCAGGCAACGCCTCGCCACCATGCCAAAGCACCGCTTCTTCGAGATTGCGAGCACGGCCGTCGTGCAGGAAGCGAGTATGGCCATTGACCTGCTCTACCATACCGATACCCCATAAAGGTGGAGTACGCCATTCATAGCCATCGGCATCAAAGCTTGGGCGATGATCTGCGAGATCTGGCCCCATATCATGAAGTAGCAGATCCGTGTATGGGTGTATCACTTGGTTATGCAAACGACGCTGGCGCTGTTGCGTACCTGTTGTGAATTCAGCACGGTGACAAGATTCGCAACCGATAGCAGAGAAGATCTGCTCGCCCTTTTGCACCGCAGGATTATCAAGGTAGTCTCGGCCCGGAACGGCCAAGAACTCAAGATAAACCACCACTTCATCCATCTGTTGTGCTGTCATCTCGTAGGGGGCGTTGGTTGTACCAGACAGCGCTGAACCGCAGTCCGCTTGTTTTACTGTGCAGTTTTCTGCGGGGAATAAAGGGTTGGTTATGCCCATATCATTAACGGCGGCATCCATAGACTGATGGGCGAGCGTTGGCGTCTCCGCTTTCCAGCCATATTTGCCAACCTGATACTCGTTGGACTCAACACTCCACACCATATTCGGACGTCCCGATACGCCATCGCCATCTTTATCATCAGGATCCGCCCGATCCAAAATAGATTGATCCGTGATGGCATCCAGCAAGCCCATACCAATCATAAACGGCGCAATACGCGGCGAGATCATAGCGTTATCGCCAAGCGGCCCGTAGTTTTGTTCGGGGAAGCTGTAGATCGGCTTTTGCAAACGATACTGCGTGCCATCAGCGTAATAGCCAACGATCTCTTCATAGTCGATCTGGTAACTGATCTCTGGCTTGTGGCCTTCAATCGCTTTGTCGGCTAGCTGACCCCCATATATCGGATGCGGATTGGGCCCGCCGTGCGCGTCAGCACCGGGGATAGAAACACGAAACAATAACCCCTCTAGTGGCTGTTTCGGTAAGGTTGGAGGCGCTGCTCGGCCATCAGCGATATGGCAGCCTTCGCAGGATGCTTGGTTAAACAGCGGCCCTACGCCATCGGCATCATTACGAAATCCAGACGGAACAGCAGCAGAAAATGGCCGTTCAAATACGCCATCACCAGCGTCAAAAGCTGCAGAGAGCTGCCATGGTAAGTTGGCGGCCTCGGTCTCGAAGGAGATATCACCAAACATAAAATGGGTGAGATCACCGCCAGAAAGCGCGCGAGGGTCTTTAGTTTTTAACTCTTCTAACGCTGCCCAATCGTCGCCGTAGCCCGATAACGGCTTGATACGAGATTCATAAAATGTGTAGGCAAAAACGCCACCCGACACAGCGAGTGCAACCAAGCCACTTTTCAGTAGCCAGCGAGAGTTAGACGATTTAGGGTTTTCATTTGCAGAGGCCTGCTGGTTGGCAGCAGAAGCTAGGGTACTCATTCATTGCTCCAGGGGTAAAATCCATTACAGCTTCAACGAAGCTCATCTCAATAACGAATTTGCAGCGAAGCAGTTGAAAACCACGATGAACCGACTGCTTCGTTCACATCCCCCACGGACGCTGAACTTTCTGCGACAGCGTGTTGATAACACACCAATAATTATCTTAACTTTTAACGATAATGATTTGCAATATCGTCTTCTTTGATCTACCGCATTTATTCGACATCCACTTTGACGGTATAACCCTCTTCATCAATGCGCTGCGGATAGATAAAGATCTCAAGCTCAGCGATATCGTTAGCCTCGTTGGCTTGATTGCCATGGATATGAGTATCGTCATGCAGCGGACTCGGTTGGTATACAGCGGCTGTGGTTGTATCTGTTTGAGGGCTATTTGCGACACACCCTGCCAGTATTGTGTATGCAACCGCCATCAGAATTTTTATCTTTAACATCGTCACTACCTCATAAAATTAGCGCCACACTATACACAAATGAAAATCATTTTCATTATTGACTTGTTTTAAAAAAGGTCTAGAATCGCCGCTTCGAATGATTCAACTGCGACCAAACATATCTACTGCGTCCAGTAAAAATGAATCTGATGTAAACATTCGGAGATCGCTTTGATGAAAATCAAGCCAACAGTTTTGTGCATATGGCTACCGCTTCTAAGCCTTTTGATTGGCGTTAGCTCAGTTGCGAACTCAGATGACAAAAGCAACAAAAATGCGACTAATGTGCAGCTATCTCCGGGAATAGACAACATAATCCCTATCATGGATGGATACTATAAAGCGCTGAACAAGCAGCTTGATCGGCACATCAAGAATCGTGTTCGAGACCCGTTTGCCAACCCCCTTGCCCCACCCCAACCAAGCAACGAAATCCGCTTCAAACCACAAAGCACCGTTAACGCCAAGAAACAGGATGCGGTGGGTAATCTACAAAAGAAAACCTTTAGCGACCTACCGGCTATGAGTTTTCGTGGTGTTACCGAAAGTGCGGGTAAAAAGCTGGCTCTGCTCGAGATAGATGGCCTTGGTACGTTTGTGGTGCAAGAAGGTGACAAAGTTGGCTTGCAGCAGGTGGTCTCCTCAGGTGCCGTGCTCCATATCCTAGAAATCAATGATCTGAACCTAATCGTCGAAACCGGCAGTTACGGGCAGCAAATGGTAGTCCAATGATTAAGAAAATTATCTCCTGCCTCGTGATGAGCAGTCTGTTAGCTACATCGCTCCCTACAGCTGCCAAAACGCGCATTAAGCGTGTTGAGTTTAAAGAGGCCAATATCCGAGATACCGCGCGAATCCTCGCCACGCTGAGTGGCGCAAACATTGCGGTAACCAAGGAAGCCAGCGGCGCGTCGGTGGATCTTTTGTTACAGAACGTTGATGTGAAGCACGCCGTTGAGATGATTTCGCGCGTTTCTGGGCTTTGGTATCGCTACAACAAAGCCAATAACAGCTACCTGATCATGACCGAGAAACAGTATCAAGACGATATTGTGGTCTATCGGGATGACATCATTAAGTCGTTCACGCTTAAGCATCAAAATGTGACCGCTACCGCTCTCACCATTCAAAGCTTGTATGGCGATAGGGTTATTTTGAAATTGCAAAAAGATCTCGATGACTTTAGCGGTATCCCATCAAATTATCTGGAAACGATACAGGATCTGACGTCAACTTCAGGCAAAAGCAATGACAATCGCGTTACGGTAAACAACGTCAACAGCAATAACCGCGACAGCAATGCCAGCTATGCAGCGCAAAACAACGGTAGTGTAAACACACCGCAAGACCTAGAAGCCACAAAGGCCCTCATTCATCAAGAGGTAGATAATAGCCAGCTCTCTACCACACAGTTAAAGCAGATTCAGAATAATGGCAGCGAGCAGCTCGATGCTGATGCTCAAGGCCGTAAGCTCGGTATCAAGACGCCAATCTTTATTGCCACCAATAAAATCCATAATCTAATGTTTGTGCGCACGAGCGATGAGCGCGCACTCGCAGAAATTGAAGACCTTATTCAGGAGAGTGACAAGCCCACCCCACAGGTGCTTTTAGAAACGAAGATTTTGCGTATCACCGAAGGCGACGCTTACACCCAAGACTTCGATTTTAGCTACAACAGCGCGCTAAACGTACCGGGCGCTTCCTATGACGATGGCACCAAAATCACCGATATTTTGGCTGGTAATGCAACAGTTAAGCTCGAAGATATGAGCGTCAACAACGTCAACCGCGTTATTCAGCAGTACCTTGATAATTCGGTTCGGCAAGCGGGCTTTGATGCTGTCACGGGGGGCTTTTACCAGTACTACAGTAAATTTGTTAACGCAAAAATAGAGTTGCTCGAAGAAACCAACCGCGCCGAGGTGATCGCGAAGCCCATTTTGCTGGCATCCAACAACCGCCCTTCTCGATTGTTTATTGGCGAAGATCAGGTGATTGCTACCAGTTTGGATGGCGGTAGCACCACAACAACGAATACAGGCAACACCAGTACGACATCTACCACTAAAACTGAGCTTGAAACCGAAGTGCGCAAAGTTGGTAACACGCTTGCGTTACTTCCAAGCGTGAACGAAGACGGTACGGTAACAATCGATATCCTGCAATCAACATCAGAACTGAAAAAACAGGGTATGGAATTTCCTTTCTATAACGAAAGAACCAGTGAAATCGATTCAGTGCTGCTTGATACAATTGAAGAATCCACCCTAAAGACCATTGTTGTGGCTAAAGATGGCCTCACCATCGCGCTGGGTGGCATGATCAACAAAGTTGATAAAAGTGAGCGCTCTACCGTCCCTGTACTTGGTGATATTCCGATCTTGGGCCAGATGTTTCAGGGGAAAAAAGATGTCGAGTCGGATGCTCAGTACATCATGCTTATCACGCCGCATATTATTACTAACCCGCATGATGCCAAGGCTAAAACCGAAGAGATCGAAGAACTCGACTATGGCCGATTCAGCGAGAGCACACGCGCGGCAGAGCAAGCACTCATCCAACAAGAGCAAGTTCCAGAGCGGCTGGATTACATTACACAAGCCCATGCAAAACCCTCCTCTGGGCTTGCAAGTGCCCCTGTGCCTGCTTCCACCCTTATCCGTTTAAACCGCCATGCAGCACGCTTTTTAAATGGCAAATCAGCGCTAGATGAAGACATTCATCAGCGTTCGCAACGCGTGACTGACCTGTCTAGGTTGTCTAGTAATGCACTACTGTCGGTCCGTACGAATGCCCTGTTTGAGCTCGAAGGTATATACCTCACGGTTCTGGAGGTGACCAACCAATCCAGCAGCTCACAGGTGCTCCCTATCGATTTAATACAAGGTGATTGGCTTAGTGTTAGCCGAACCGAGAAAGCACTGGCTCCGTTCAAAGCAGGCTCAAAGCGTACAGGTTATCTGCTGATCGCGTCAAAAGCCCCTATTTTAACGTCTGTTTTCGAAAAATAGTTCAGAAAAAGCGAATTAAGTATTGACTGTCTTCAAATAATAACGATAATTATTCTCATTGTTATTTGAAGACCAAAAGTAACCTTAACCTTAGCGGAACATAACATGAGCATGAGTGAAGCAACCAAGAACTCCAAAGGTCGTGCCGAAGAGCACAAGGAAGTTCTGGGTAAACTCATTGACCTTTACAGTGACCTCTTCATGCACGATGGCTATGGGGATATCAGCGTTGAGATGAAGATCCTTCGCCGCGGCCAAAAAGAGATCATCATCAGCTGCGGTAAGCAATACCGCTACGTGCTGGACTGCGACCAAGCGCTTGCGAGTGAGTCGCCTATTAAACACCTTCTTAAGCGTGACCTGCTCGCTTAAAGCACAGAGTTCGTCTCTATTATCCTAGGGGGATAAAGGGACACGGTAGGTTGCAAAGGATCTGCAACTGAAATGGAAGAGCTGGCCCACGTTTCGGCCAGTAAAAACCAAAGGAAGCGTTATAAATCGGACTGGTTAAGTTGTCACAGTTCCTGTGGGAGGAATCTGCGCTTATGTCAACGGTCTCCAATTTGATTTTTAACTTATAGGTTTTAAAACAATGTTCTCTAAAGCAAAAACAGCTGACCTTCTGAAAAAATTCGCAAAAGTAGATATCAACGACATTCAAGACGCGAACCTACGCGCTAAAGCCAAAGGCTTAAAAGCTAAACAAGGCGGTTTCACGCTGCTTGAGCTTCTGGTGGTTGTTGCTATTTTGGCTGCGATCGCAGGTACAGCGACAATCGCTTTACAAGATACTGATGCGCGTGCATCCGCAGCAGCTCACGTTGCTATGATGGATGAGCTAAACAAAGGCATTCGTACTTTCCGTGTATTGAACAAAAACACACTGCCTTCCGGTTTCGACTCGATGATTCAGGATGCAACAGGTGACTTTGGCGCGACCGGTGGGCAATACATCACCGTTGGTGCTGCATCTGAGGCGCTTAGCATTCTTGATCTTCCGGTAGGCGCGGCTGAAATCATGAATGCGGGCGGCATCGAGAGCCTTCAGTACATCAACACAACGCTGACTCCGGCAGATTCTCCGGTAGACTGCTCCAATCTTGAGGATGTAATTGCTAGCCGTGCAAACGCAGTTGTTGCAGGCAATATTTTCTTAGCACCCGCTGCAAACGGCTGTGGCTACACCTGGAATAACGTAGACTCGGACGACATTCTTGATGGTTACCAACTTAACGGAGCTCCTAAAGTTGCCGTTTGGACGGGTGGTTATGAGCGCGTAATGGGTGAAGCGGGCCAGGGCTTTGATGCTGCCGGTTACGCTGACGATGACCGCCCTGCTCTTATGGCGGTTGGTCTAGGGCCATCCTCTAATCTATTCAACGCAAACGACTTAGGTGGTATGACATCGGTACCGGTTTACCGTCATGTTTCCGAAACTGAGTACAACCGCTTCATCGCTTTGTTTAACATCGGAACGCTAAACGCAGCAGGTGACGCAATTACCGCAGGCGATCAAGTAACGTTAACAGCTATCGTTGATGGCGCAGGTGATACAAAAGAAGAAGAGCTGGGTGAGTGGGACGGTACTCGTAACACTATCTAAGTTTTCTCTCGCTTAGATGTCCTCCAGCGGGCCAGCCGACAGGCTGGCCTTTTCAGTTATCTCCTTTGCTGCAGTCATCGCTATGAAAAAGTTTATAAGCTTCGTTTTCACGCTATCGTTGTTTTTCACTCATCCATCCTTTGCCGATACCAAAACGGCTAACACTACAGGACAGTTTAAACAGGTTGAGTTAGCTAGCTTTATTCAAAGAAATTACGTGTCAAAGCAGATGGCTGACAAGAAGCAGCGCGCCATGCTGCCTCCAAGCGCTGTTCAATTTAATGCCAAGCTAATGCAAGCACCAACGCCGGGTGAGTTCTCGTTGGTTTACGACGCTTTGCTGCTTTGGCCAAGCGATGCTCCACTCCCCAAAATCGACCATAGTGCTTTTTTACAAGCGAAAGATGGGCGTGTGATTTCAGTCTATGTATCCGATGCCGCAGCAGCGCAGTTGAAAGCGCTCTACCAGAGCAGCCCAGTGGATACTCATATCTATGCCATCCATATCTATAACTATGCCCAAGGACCGCGCTTAGTGGTGATTGGCGCAAGTGCCGCCTCTTAATTGTTTGAAACCAAAGCTGTAACAGAGAGCAGAGAGATGGGCATACTGTCACGATTATCAAAAAAAGCGGACACACCAAAAGATCAGTTTCCAGAGGGTTTCAGCCCGTTCGATGACGAGCCGGAGTTTGAAAACCCTTTTAACGCAACACGCACACCCAGTAACGCTAGTGCTAAGCAAGAGCAGCCTGACTCCAGTGCCGAAGATGTTCAACAGGAACACTTTGACCCCGAGCTAGCCGCAGCCAATATTAAGCTCAAGCGCAAACTCAACCTACCGAGCTTTAGTGCACTTTTTGGCGAGCACTACTCCCTCCTCGCTTTTCAAGCTGGCAGCTTTGGTCTGCGCGGTGCCTTGGTTAAAAATAGTAAAAACAAAGCGGTGATTGCCCATGTGGCGGAATCCCGCACTGTAGACTTTACCCGCGCCATTGCCGAAATCTTGATCGAGCTAAAGCGTACCTCCAAGCGGCTTCCCAAGCGCGCAATATTGTTAACGCCTTCGGTCATCTCCGCCCAGATCAACCTGCCAGTTAGTCCACTGCGCCCTCGTGAAGATGAGGAGATGCAAGACCTTATTCGTTGGGAATTGGAAGGTGCGGTCACGCAGCAAAACAAACACTGGATGATCGGTTCAATGCTGATCGAGCGTGGTTACCTAACCCCCGAGCAGCGCGATGAAGTACTCGATGAGTTGCAAATTCGACAAGCGCAAGGCGGCCCACAGTCGCTGGTACGCTTTGGTGATTTAGCAGTCCAGCTCAACTTTATTAACCGCGACCAACTTGAGGAGTGTTTTACGCTGCAAGGCAAACTGGTTGCCGTGGATGATGACCTTGTATACGGCTGGCAAGCGAGTGAGCTTGAGCGCGACGGGCCAAGTGATGAAATTCTACTCAGCCGCGAAGATGATTCAGACAGCAGCCACCCTTGGCTCGTTTGCGGTATGAGTAAAACAGTGCGTCGGCGTTGGATCGGTGCTTTTAATCTTAATGGCATCCATATCGAAGCCTTCTACTCCTCATTAGGTAGTGCCTTTGCCAACCTTTGGCACTATTGCGATCAGGAGCACCAAGCGCTGCTTGAGGTACATCAAGAGCAGTTAGCTTTTATCAGTGGTACGCCCAATACCATTAATGAAATTGCCATTGCCGAACGAGCGCCCGGCCCTGTCAGCTTAGATGCCTGCCTTGACCTGATCGGCACCGTTCCAGAGGGAGTACAACGCCTCTACCTTACCTCTAACTGCAATGCGCATCTCAAGGGCTTGATGCAGGACCTAGTGGATGCTCTTGATATCGATGTACAACTGTTTTCCGCCCCCGCAGGTGATATGCCGCTGCCCGGTGGCGTGCACAAAGATGCGCTGTTGGGTATTCAGGGCGCGGTAAATCACTATTTAAAGCACATTCCTGATGCGCGTCTCACATGGATTAACGCCCGTGAGAGCCAAGAACCTGCGTGGAAAAAGCTCACTAAACCAAAGAATATCGGTATCGCTGCCGGTGTTGTGCTGTTTTGCGCGGCATCGGGCTTTATGGGGTGGATGCATTGGAATACTGATGTGCAAACCCAGCGTCTCGCAGAGCTAGAGCGCAAATTTGATTCAGAGATGAAGGTTAAGAAACGGCTGCAATCTCTGTATCAGGAGAATTTACAGCTCAAGGCAAGCATCGCTGATATCGCCCGTGAGATAGAGCTTACACAAGCGCTCAGCGCCCGTGTACAGCGCAATCGTAGCTATCGTGTTGGTTCTACAGCGCCGCTACTCAAAGCCATTACTTTGGGCGTCACCATGGATATTGCACTGACCAATATCGAAAAGCAGGCAGACCGCTACCAAGTTAAGGCGATCGCCAGTGATAACAACGCCGCTCGTGAGTACGTAAATACGCTCGGACGTTTTATCAAGCCACTGAACTATCAAGTGGTGGACTCAGGTGAGTTTGAAGATCAAGAACACGGCTTTCAAACCATTGTGATTGATCTTGATTACCAGCCTGATCTTGCCCTTGAGCTAATCACTTCGCTCCAAAATGGAGAGCCCTAATGTTCCGCCCGCTGATTAAATGTTTTCAAAGCTTACCGGCGAAAGAGCGGAAGCAAATGGTGATCTTAGTGGTATTAACTGCATTTACCAGCTATGCCCTTGCAGGCGCGTATATGTGGGAGAAGATGTTCAATGCCGAGAAGCTCGCAAACCGCAAAGAGAACCGTATCGAAACCCGGATCGGCGACTATAAAGAGCCTGATTTTGATACCTCGATCACGCCCAAAGCATTTGGAGATTCACAACAGCAGCTTATCAGCGCAGAGATGAAGCTGATCGAGCTAACCGAGAGAATCCTGCCGCTAGATTCACCGGAACCACGTGAAGATACCAAACTGGCCATATCGCGCCTTGCCAGTGCTAACAATGTCGAGATCACCTCATTTGTCACACATCAGTCAGAGCTTCGGGCCATGCCAGAGCAGCTTTCCGGTGCAGCGTTGCGTGGCCTATTTGATAAACGACCCTATTTCCAGATCACTAGCCGCACCGATTACTACAGTTTTGTCAGCTTTATCGATGGCTTGGCGACCCTGCCCTACCAAGGTTTTGTTGACCAGCTAAAGATTGCGAAAAGCGAAGATGAGAGCGATAACCGACTTGTCATCGAATTTACGTTGCAGATGTAACCTCAAGGAGCTGTTTTGGACGCACATAACCAAATTCGAGAGCTGATGAACCAATGTGTTGAGTTAGAAGCCTCTGACCTACATGTATCGGCACATCTTCCTGCTGCCTACCGGATTCACGGCAAGATCCAGCGCGTCGGCGACATAGTTTACGCTCCGCAGCAAGTGCAGGAGATGGCAGAAAGCCTGATGAACGATCTGCACAAAAGCTACTTTGCTGAACATATGACTCTGGATATGGGCTTCTCTACCGAGAAAGGGTTTCGTTTTCGAGTGAATGTTTATCGTGAAATGGGCCACTGCGCCCTCGCGATTCGTTATCTGGATGGCGGTTTAAAAACCACCAAAGAACTGGGCCTGCCGCCCCAAATTAGCTACCTCACCGAACTGAAAAGTGGCCTTGTACTGGTATGTGGTGCCACAGGTTCTGGGAAAAGCACCACGCTGACAGCTATCTTGAATGACATCAACGAGACGCAAGACAAGCATATTCTTACCGTGGAAGACCCAGTGGAGTTTGTGCACGCCAATATCAAATCGATTGTGCACCAGCGCGAGCTTTATACCGACGTGCCCGATTTTTCCAGCGCTGTAAAAGCCGCACTTCGGGAAGACCCGGATGTCATCATGGTGGGTGAAATGCGTGATCTCGATACCATGCGAACCGCGATTACCGCCGCTGAAACGGGGCACTTGGTGTTCTCTACGCTGCACACCAACGATGCTGTTGGTGTTGTAGAGCGCTTAATTGGCAGCTTTCCCGGCAACGAACAATCGGTGGCACGCCAGCGAATTGCGCACGCGCTAAAAGCCGTTATCGCACAAAATCTCGTGCCTACTATCGATGGTAAGGGGCGCGCTGCCGTCGCCGAAATTTTGATGGTGACAACCGCTGTAGCAAACCTGATTGAAACGAGCAAATCCAAACAGATCTACTCGGTAATGGAAAGCTCCACCCGCCAAGGGATGCAAACGCTAGATCAAGCCCTAGCAAAACTCGTGCGCCAGAAGCGCGTTGGCTTAGAGGTCGCGCGAGGCATGTGTCGCGATGCAACCAGCTTTGATCGATTAGTACGCGGAGCGGGTTGATATGGCGGTACAAGAGAGCGCTCTGATCAATGCCGGGATGCATGCAGGTTTGTTTGAGCAGCAGCAGCTGCCGGAGTACAAATCGAAATCCCGACGCCAGAACATCCCACTGTTGGAGCTGATCTGCCGAGAGAACCGCTTCCCGATAACGGCGTTTTACCATGCTCTGGCTGAAAGCAAAGGCGCACCTTACGTTGAACGTAATGATGTGCAGTTTAACAGTGCGCTGATTAACGCGTTTAACAGCCAAGTACTGCTGCGCCGTTTGTTTGTACCTGCGCAGTACCAAGGCGAAACCATTGTCTTAGTGGCTGACCCTGAGGATCGCGTTGCTGTTGAAACCGTACGTAGGGCGCTGAATCAGCCGGTCACGGCTGCTGTGGCAAACCCGTTGATGATTGAGGCAGTGCTGCGGGCACACTTTCAAATCTACGAAGAAAACCTCAACGCCATCTCCATCTTTAACGACATTATGAAAGCGGCGTACCTGTTACAAGCAACCGACCTGCACTTTGAATCTCTCGAGACTGGCATGCAGCTGCGTATGCGTGTTGATGGGAAACTGCAGGTTTATGACCGCCCTATCAGCAAAACACTCGCCGACTCGTTGATGAGCCGAGTGAAAGTATTGGCGGGTATGGATATCGCGGAACAATTTATGGCTCAGGATGGCGGTTTCGCTTACAAAATTGAAGATTGGCCGGAGATAGACGAAGTTGAGATCCGTGTTGCGACCATTCCTACCAAGTTTGGTGAACGTGCCACTATGCGTATTTTGGGGCAAAGCACCGGGGATCTATCCCTTGGCCAGCTGGGTATGCCAGAGCATTTGCTCAAACCGATGCTAGAGGCCATTCACAAGCCCTACGGCATTGTCTTGGTAACCGGCCCCACCGGCAGTGGTAAAAGTACAACGCTGTATGCATCACTGCGGGAGCTAAACGCCGCTGAGGTCAATATCATGACCGCAGAGGATCCTATCGAGCAGGTGGTTGATGGCATTTCACAGGTTCAAGTGACCGAAAAAGTCAGCTTTGCCAAAGCGTTACGTTCGTTTCTTCGCCATGACCCTGATGTCATGCTTGTGGGTGAAATCCGTGACCAAGAGACCGCAGAAACCGCGGTACGTGCGGCGATGACTGGCCATATGGTGCTCTCAACGCTGCACACCAACAACGCGGTGTCAGCAATCAGCCGATTGGTGGATATAGGTTGCCCCGCTTACCTTATCGCCAGCACCTTAGTGGGTGTGCTAGCGCAGCGCCTGCTACGCCGCATCTGCCCGCAATGCAAAGAGAGTTATCAAGCAGACGACAATGAGCGTGCTTATCTTAAGCAAGATGGACCCGTTACGCTCTATCGTGGCGCGGGATGTTCGCGATGTTCAGGCACCGGCTTCAGCGGACGCGTGGGTATATATGAGACCCTATGGATCGACAAACCGCTGGAACGAATGATTCACGAAGAGTCTTCCGATGATGCGATGCACACCTACGCCAAGGATGCGGGGCTACTCGATACCCTTTGGGACGATGCCCGTAGCAAAGTGCTTGATGGCACCACCACCCTAAAAGAAGCCCTACTGCTTTACAGAGGAGAGCCTTAACGCCATAGCGGTACTGTGGCGACCTATCTGAAGAAAATTATTAATTATCGATAATCATTCGCACTATTAATTGTATTACCACAAAGGAGTTTTACCTTTATGGCAACCTTTAAGTACAAAGCGCTCGACCAGCAAGGCCGCGAGATTAAAGGCTCGATTGAAGCCGAGAGCCAAAACGAAGCCAGCGCAAAATTGCGTGGGCAATCGGTTTATGTGCTCAGCCTAAAACGCGCGGGCTTTGGGATCAATCCGTTTCGTTGGCTGCTGACCCTGCTCTCGTTGTTAAAGCCAGGCCGTTATACCAGCCCCAAAGCTGGCGATAAAGTGATCTTTTTTCGCCAGCTTGCTCTTATGCTCCGATCGGGCAATACCCTCACCCAAGGGTTGGAGATCAGCTCCGAAATGACCGAGAAACGTACCTTACAACGCGCGATTATCGATATGTTAGTGCGCATTCAATCTGGTAGTAGTTTTGCTGCTGCCGTTGAAGCACAGGGCCGCATGTTTCCACCCGTGGCCAACCGTTTAATCGCGTCTGCAGAGATGACCGGCGAGCTACAGCTCACATTGGAGCGCCTTGCCGACAACCTTGAGCGCAGTGCCGCTGTAAAACGTCAGCTTATGTCGAGCCTGGCCTACCCTATCGTGCTGGTTTTGGTGTCAGTGGGGGTGTTTTTAGGCCTAACACTTAACATCATCCCTAAGTTTGCCACCATGCTTGAGGGCAAATCTCAAGAGCTACCGGCCATTAGCCAAGCGATGCTTGATGTATCGGCATGGATGGTGGATTACGGCGCAATGACAGGTTCCATCTTCCTTGGCGTTATTTTCGTAGCGCTCGTGTTTTACACCACGCGCCCGGGTAAAGCCGTTATTGACCGGTTGCTGCTCAACGTACCGTTGATTGGATCGAGCATTCGCATTTCAGGCATGGCACAGATGGGTTGGACTATGTCGATGTTATTGGGCAGCGGCCTAACGGTTCTGGAATCCCTGCGCGTGATGAAAGCGATCACCGGCAATATGCGCTTAGCCGAATGCTACGAAAAAGCCGGTAGCGATATTCTTGCTGGCCGCAGCTTAGCCTTTGGCTTACAGCAGCGCCCTATTCCGGTGATGGTGCAACACATGACCGGTATTGGCGAGCGCAGTGGCGAGCTTGAGCATGTAATGACCGAGCTTGGCAAGTACTACCAACAACTCACCGCAACCCGCATTAAGGCGATGACAGCCGCTATCCAGCCCGTTATGACCATTGTGGTTGGCGGTATGGTGGCGTTTGTTTACATCGGATTCTTCCGCGCCATGTTTGCCGTATCAGCCGGATAAAGAGGCCAAAAAGCTTATGAAACTTGCAGTTAATGATATTAAGTTAGACGCCAACGACGTGACCTTTGCCGTCTCTGAAAATACCTTGGATACGGGCGATTCCGCCGTTGCCATTCACAACGATACGAGTGTCCCGGTTTATCTGAATAAAACGCTGCTCAACGCGATTGAAGCGGGCGCATCAGATATCCATTTCGAGCCCTATGAAGAGAGCTTTCGCGTACGCTTCCGTATTGATGGCGTGATGCAAGAGATCGCCGAGATGCCAAAAGGCTTCGGCCATTTGATATGTGCGCGCTTGAAGGTTATTGCGGGGCTTGATATTTCGGAGCAGCGCATCGCCCAAGGTGGGCGTTTCAAAATGCTGATTACTGGCACCCGTGGCATCGATTTTCGCTGCTCAGTACTACCCACCATGCACGGCGAGACCATCGTGCTACGTCTGCTTTACCTACCGGAAGAGATTCTCGACCTCAACACACTTGGGCTAGAACCTGAGCAAATTGTGCCGCTAAAAAGCGCGATAAACCAACTACAGGGCATGATTCTGATCACCGGTCCAACTGGCAGTGGCAAAACGGTGACCCTGTATACGCTGATCAAGCATATCAACCAACAGCCTCGTAATATCTACACGGTCGAAGATCCAGTAGAGATCGATTTGAGCGGTGTTAACCAGATCAGTATTGGTGAGCGCATCACCTTTGCCGAAGCTTCCCGCACCATCATGCGCCAAGACCCTGATGTCATTATGTTGGGTGAGATGCGTGATCGCGAAACCATCGACACAGCCATTAAAGCAGCACACACGGGCCATTTGGTGCTCTCCACGCTACATGCGAATACCGCACCTAAAGCGATCCCTCGCCTGCTGAACATGGGGGTGCCCAATTACGATATCGCCTCAACGGTGACGTTGGTCGTTAGCCAGCGGTTGCTGCGCCGTCTTGATCCCAACACCCGTGAACAGATTGCTGTACCAAAACGCCGTTTATTAGCGCTGGGCTTCCGTGAGGACGAAATCGACGACAACCTCGTGCTCTACCGCGCCCGCCCTGCCGGTAATCAGACCGGATACAGTGGCCGTATCGGCGTTTTCCAAGTGATGCCGGTTAATGAAACCCTCTCGCGCATGATCGCTGGCGGCGCTAGCGATGCCAGTATCGACGACTACCTAGTACAGCAAGGGACTGCGGATATGCGCCGCAGCGCGCTGAACAAGGTCAAAGCCGGTATCACTGATATCGACGAAGTAGAACGGGTGCTGGGCTTTGTTGAAAACTATCACGCTAGCCCTGGCCATGCCGAACCACACCATGAAGCTCAGCCTGTATTAGCGGAGGTGCTATAAGATGCGTAAACAACGGGGTTTCACCCTTATAGAGCTGCTTGTGGTTGTCTCTATTTTGGCGGCGATGGCTACCATTTCAGTCTCAGTGGTGGGCGGTTACGACCAAAAAGCCCGCGCGGAACTGGTTGAGGTAGAGATGAAAACGATCGCCAATGCGATCTACCGTTTCCACCGAGATACAGGATATTTCCCGAAGACGGGGTTGTTTGCGACGGCTGCATCTCCTCATGCTGCCAATATGGGCTATCTCTTTAGTTCACCATTGAATGCTTCTAACGACGAAATACTGCCTTGGAATACCGACGCAGGCCGGGGTTGGAATGGCCCCTATTTAACAACCGATTCAAAGCAGCGATGGCATATTCAGAGCGGTGGCGTAAGCGATTGTGATTTACCTGCTGTAGCGATTGTAGATAGCTTCCCTGCTATGGAAGACCCATTTCTAATTCAGCGCACTTACAGCGATTCGAATGAGTGTTTCGCGATTCATAGTGATGGAAACTGGATTCCAAAAGAGTACTCCGGACAGCCCTATCAATACTTCACCAATTTTACCAACGATAACTACCCAGATTGCCCAACGACGGGAAGCGGTTGTATTGCTCTACTGAGCTTTGGCCCTGATGGAAATTTTGATAATGGCGATAATGACGACGTCGTGCGTGTATTGAGGATGAACTAATGAAGCAACTCACTCAAAAACAATACGGCTTTACCCTGTTGGAGTTAATCGTAGTGGTCGGCCTTTTAGGGTTGATAACCTCGTTAGCGACCGATTATATGGTGAATGAAACCAATCAAACCCGATATAAAACAACCGAGAAGCGTATAGAAAAGATCAAATATGCTCTAGTTGGAGATAGCTCAAGAACTCTAAATGGTGAACCAGACCTCTCAGGGTTCGTTCATGATATGGGACGCCTACCCTTAAACCTCGACGAACTTGTTGATGAACCGGATGACTGCAACCCATCGGAAGCAGGCAATCAAACCTGTAAGCCATCGTTCCATGCCGGATTAGGACGCGTTATTGGTTGGCGCGGCCCTTATATCCAGCCCGACATTGCTCAGAGTGATGGCTGGGGGTTTACATGGCAAGGCGATATTTCAGCTGGAACGATCGAAAGCTATGGGCTAGACGGGATCGTGGATGATGTTCCCCCAGCAAACGCGGTAGTTTATGAAAACGATACTAGAGCCGTGATTCAACCGCACGACTACCTCGTTCAGCTATCAGAAGATGACTCTGCCGGTGTTGGCTTAAATGGTATTTCCATAACCTATACTCAAGACTATTTCGTTTGCTCTGATGTTCAGTACGAGACTGAGCAGGAGTGTTTAAGCAACTCAGAGTCATGGAATGTTCCAGCTGATTACTGTGCAGCGCTTGAGTTCGTAGAAAATGGAGCGGTCAAACAATACGTATCATCAACTAAAAGCTCAAAAGAGTCAGATGAGAAGCACGGAGTTGCATCCGAAGACTCTACCATCACGTTCCCCTTTTATATGGGTAATGAAGGGTCACGAGAACCGGTGCTATTTCCATTTGGGCGCGCTCAGTTAGTACTCTTTAACAAAGTAGCTGGTGAGAAGTGCGGGGATACAAGCGAGGACAGTAACCCTATGCTCAGTGCAAGGGTAACACTAGTGCCCGGAAGAGCTGTACCTCCTCTTAAAATCTGAGTTTTCAAACAATCAATACCATCGAACCAGCAGCCCTTTACCGGCTGCTGGTTTCTTGAGCCTACCCCTCTACTTCTCGATCTTAGAGATCAAATCAGGGTTCTTAACTAAGTTTCTTACGCCATGGGCGTGGTCTTCGTTAAAGACATTCCCTTTGCACCACTCGCCAACGGTTGCGATATTCACTTTCGCAACTTTAGGCCGCACGCTCCATGTTACTTGGAAAGGCGAACCCTTCTCGTTGTAACTCGGCCCTGTGGTTGAACCTGAATACTGAATCGGCTTGCCCGTATTGCTCGGAATATTCAACGCTTGCTGGAAGCCGTTCTTTTCACCGTGTTGCGTTAAAGCTTTAAAATCAAGGGCGTCAGCATCGTTAACTAAAACATACACTTGCGTTTCAACGCGCAATTGCGGGTTTTTGATTGCATCACTCAAGCACGCACCTAGTGTGGGGCCCGGTTTTATCTGTGCGGAAGAGTGCACATAGTGCACCTCAATCGTATCACCTGCATGAAGACCACCGTGCTTGCTAGGGCAAACCTCGCCCTCAAAGGGTGCGAGTTCCTGCGCCGTTAAAGCCCCAGAGTATTTGTAACCAGACTGATACCCGTGACCATCGCCATTACCGGCATAGCGGGTAAACTCCCCTCCCCTATGCTCTGCGTTTTTATGGAAATGGATATTACAAAGGTTCATCTGTGTGTAAACCGGCGCTCTACCAAAAGAGACCGTATTGGCGCCGGCAACAGCATCAATATCGCGCGGTGCTTGTGGGCCAAACCCTTTACCTTGTGTGTTTGCTGCAAGGTTAGCGCGTTGCTGTTCGATCACGGCATCTGAAACAATTTGCTCAGATGCGTGGTTATCTTTCGCATGAGCATTAAAAGAGACGGCTGTTGCAGCCGCTAGCGCGAAAAATAGTTTTGCTTCCATGTATTTACCCTTCCTAGGTATTGTTTAAATAAAATAGTAATGACTGAACTGAGGTGATGAAAATAAAATAGAAAGATCAATAAAAATCCATCCAGATTATTTTATCGCAGCAAGAAAATATAAAAACCAAAATAGAGCACGAATTATATAAAATATTGTTTATGGTTTAGATAATATATTTACAATCTTTTCTTCATTAAGGTGTTTCGAGTAACCGGCCACATAGTCAGTGACAGCTTTATCAGCCATCAGCTCTTGTGTCACGATACCCCCTAGCAAGCCAAAGGCGTCGATCAGTGCCGTAGGTTGTGCAGCAAGCGCAGCTTTCATAGCGTTTGGGCAGTCTTCAACAAATAGCCGAGTGGTGAGTTCACCTATGTATTTATCGCTGCGTTCGATATCTTGAGCGCTAATATGGGTATACGGCTGCATCTCTGGGTGAGCTGCCAATGCAAAGAAAACCCATCTTGCCAGCGCTCTGCGTTCGGGGCCATTTAAATGGTCGGCCATGCAGTGTGCAAGCTCTTGTGTAGTTGTGTTTGCCTGTACTGTGGGTGAAACCAACAGGAGTGACAGAAAAAGTACTTTTATACATTGCATAAGACATCCCTAATCATGCGCAAAGCGATAGATAGCCTAACCAGAGGCTTTGATAGCGCGGTTAGACGCAATTTAAAGTTCACGCGTGCGCATAAGCGTTACACTCATTCCTGTGTAAGTTGCCTCTGCCCGTATACCAACGCGCCCGCCTAGTATATGCTACACGCCCTTCCACTACTTCAATAGTTATCGAATCGTCTATATGCAACCAGAATCCTCCGCTGACTTCAGCAGCCTTGGGCTATCACCTGATATTGTCCGTGCCGTTTCCGAAAAAGGCTACCAAACTCCATCGCCTATTCAGGCGCAAGCGATCCCTCTTGTACTTGAGGGAACAGACCTGATGGCAGCCGCCCAAACCGGAACCGGTAAAACCGCAGGATTCACACTGCCGATTATCGAAAAACTCCTACATGGGCAAAAAGCGCATAGCAACCATGTGCGCGTACTGGTGCTGACACCCACGCGTGAGTTAGCCGCGCAGGTGGAAGCCAGCGTTAAGGATTACAGCAAGCATACCCGCGTCTCATCTGCTGTTGTTTTTGGTGGAGTAAAGATCAACCCACAGATGATGACGCTGCGCAAAGGCGTGGATATTTTAGTAGCAACGCCTGGCCGCTTATTAGATCTGTACAATCAAAATGCGATCAAATTTAGCCAGCTAGAGATGCTGGTATTGGATGAAGCAGACCGTATGCTGGATATGGGTTTTATCCATGATATCCGCAAGATTCTGGCGCTACTGCCAGCAAAACGCCAAAACCTGCTGTTTTCGGCAACCTTCTCTGACGAGATCAGAGATCTTGCCAAAGGTATTTTGCACAATCCTGCAGAGGTCTCTGTTACGCCACGTAATGCCGCCGCTAAAACAGTTGAGCAATGGGTTTATCCCGCGGATAAAAAGCAGAAAACCGCGCTCCTTACCCACCTCATCAAAGATAACAACTGGCACCAAGTGCTGGTATTTAGCCGCACTAAACACGGCGCTAACCGCCTCGTGCGTATGCTAGATGGCAAAGACATCTCGGCAGCTGCCATCCACGGTAACAAAAGCCAAGGTGCCCGCACCAAAGCGCTGGCGGACTTTAAAGCCGGCAAGATTCAAGCGCTGGTCGCAACCGACATCGCCGCGCGTGGTATCGATATCGACCAACTACCCTACGTAGTTAATTTTGATCTACCGAATGTTGCTGAGGACTACGTCCATCGTATTGGCCGTACAGGCCGCGCTGGCGCAACCGGCCAAGCAGTATCTTTGGTATGCGCGGATGAGTTTAAACAGCTTACCGCCATCGAAACCCTGATCGGCCGTATTCTAGACCGCAAAGAAGAACCGGGCTTTACACCCGTTAATGCGTTACCAGAATCCAAATACCTGAAAAAGTCAAAGAAACCCAAGAAGCCGAAAAAGCCCAAAGCAAAAGCAGAACACCAAGATGGCCAACGCTCGGGCGAGAACGCACGCGGCCATAAGCCTGCTAGCGCCAAACCAAGGCGCAAACCGGCCAACAGAGCAGCCAACGGCAATACACCACCGAGCGGTAACCCACCAAGACGCCGCCGAGCACGCCCTAGCAACTAATTTGAATAGCTTAAACTAAGTGATTTGTCCCAAATTGCTTGGTTTGGCACAGCACTGAGCTGTAAAACCAGAGCAACTGCTGCAACAGGAATATGGGTTAGAAAAAGAAAAGCGCTCGAAAGAGCGCTTTGATACGGGATGTTTGAGCAATGAAACTGATATAAAGCTAGACCAAGCCCGCCATACTTTCAAACATAAGTTTAAAATTTTGTGACTCCCCTCCTCTTAAGTGCCACACCTACAACACCGCCGTAAACCTTGAACTGATCTATATAAGCCGCTACTGTTCTACTCGAAAACGCGGCCACTGTTAGGTTGCTTGAAGGTAAGGAAACCGAACCACATGAGCGTACACACGTCTCATAAAGCTGTATGGATAAACAGTCTACTTTTCTTGCCTAATTTCGAGCAAAAAACGCTAACGCTCGCCACTCTATTTTTCATTAAGCTGCTGGGGTTAGTTTAAATCCTTTAGAAACAACGGCTTAAAAATCCAGCCGAAAAGTCAGAAAAATGGAACGAATGCATTTAAATAATTATTATGATGCCCTGTGGCGTCATAATCGGACTGTTAGCTTTAATAGAAACAAATGGAGAGTAAAATGAAATTGATTCACTCATTAGTGTTGCTTTTCTTTATTGGCTTACCTTATCCAGTGCTATCTGGTGAGACAGACATGCCTGCCCCAGATAATCCAATGCCGCTCCCACCAATGCCACCACCAGATAAGCCTGATGCAAAGCCATGGAGTTTGATGCCTCTAACTAATAATAAACCTCTATTTATAAATAAGGGTGATTTGACGGTTAATGAAATGCATAAGCTGAGAAAATTTAGCGAGCAAGAACTTCATCGTAAAATTCAATTTCAGGAAAAATGAGCTCATTAAAATGTCAATTAAAGTCCTAGGAATTGAGGTAGAACGTAAAACAGATATACTTGCTTTGGCAGCTTTTATTATTTCTATAGGCAGTATTGTTGCGCAAACAATAAACCTAATTAAAGGCCCTGAGGTGGTGCTAGAAAATCCAAAGCAAATATTGCTTAAGTCTGAAGCTTATCCCGATGGTGTTGAATATTTAAGGATTTCTGCAAATTTGGTTTATTTAAATAAAGGAAGTCCTGGATATGATGATATTACTAAACATGAAGAGGCTATTATAAAGGTTGGTGATAAAACCTTTATGTTAGTAGCCCAAGAATATGTTGATTCAACGTATGAAAAAGGGATCTTCAAAGTCAAAAAGCTATCAGACGCTGATCCAGTACAAGTTAAATCTGGTAGCGTAATATCCCACGAAACATATTTCGCGCCATGGCCAAGCGGAGCAAAAGATGAATCAAAAAACTATATTTCATTTTCTTCTTTCCTTGAGTTGCTAAAAAAACACGATCATATGTTTGTTAACATCAAGTCTGGAACTTATGAAGGAGCAAAATTAGAAACTGAGTGTAAGCTTAAGGTGTCTCAGTTTTTGCGTCATTTGGAATCAAAAAAGTGGTCAGCACCAGTATGCATAAAACAAAGCTAACAAAACCATCCAGCGGACGCGCCAAAGACGCGCTCCGCTGATGGTGGGCGTTAGCAGTCTAGCAAGGTGAAGTTATGAGTGAAAATTTAGTGTCCGGTCTGATCTCAGGCCTTGTTGTTACACTTTTTGTGGTGGTTTTTCGTGCTATTTGGCATTCAATCATTGTTCCTTGGTTTGAGGAGCGTGTTTATAAGGATGTTAGGATCGAGGGTAAGTGGTTTGGCCTGTATCCAACCTCGGTTGATTTGAGGCAGGACGTCATCGTTCTCAAGCGGCATGGTCATGCAATTACCGGAACGCTAACTTGTGTGAAAGGTAGTGATGAGGGAGATGAATACTCGTTGAGTGGCAGTTTCAGGAATCTAGTTCTTCCATTGATATACGAAAGTACAGATCGAGAAAAGACAGATAGAGGAACCATTACACTTAGAGCTATTAATAATGGTGAAAGATTATCTGGAAGAATTGCTTTTTATCATACTATAAAAGACTCCATTGACTCTGGAAATATTCTTTGGTTTAGAAAACGAGAGGAACTAGAGGCTGTGGCTGGCCGTATTAAACAGAAGAAAGAAGAGTTAGAAAAGCTAGAAGAAGAACGGTCACGTATCGAGAAAGAAGAAAGAAAAATCGAAACTGAAGAAGATATCTATGAAGGAGAGGCAGTAGACGTTCAAGATTCTGCTAACAAGTCAATGCAGCAGACCGCTGAAGCGGCAGCTGATTGAGGCGTTATATGAGCTAGGTGCTATGACTTTATGCAAAAGATAAATTACAGAAGTCTGCGAAGAAAACTATTCTGTGTTCAGACTATAAGAGTTGTTTCTCGTGCAAAGCGGATGAGACTCAAGAAAACTAAAATGAAAAATATGGTATCTGTGTCAAAACCGAAAAGTAATGTATCTAGTCTAGCTGAAATCTTACAAGATTTTATTGAGGTTGAAGACAAGAAATATAACGATTTTCAGTATAATCATAACCCCACGCTAGGTGCGATGTATGAGGCTCTAACTGAAAATGTAGTGGGTAGAATGTTACCCCCTAATCTAGGTTTGAGCATTGTGAGTGGATTTATTTATGACGATAAAGGCTATCGCTCTGGTGAAATTGATCGAATGCTTGTTATGGGAGGGGGGAAGCAATTAGGTCTTACTGACAAGTATGAATATCACATTAAAGATATTTTAGTGGTCTTCGAAGTTAAGAAGACTTTGGATAAAGCAGCATTTATTGATGCTTATCAGCATCTAGCTGGTATATCGAAAGCATATTCCCATCATTTTGAAGCATTACTAGAAAATGGCTATGAGCCTAATATAGAGTACGCGGCTAAGTCGTTTGCGCAAATAACAGGATTAGAAGAACCTAATCGTTATGCCGACATACATAAAATGAAAAAAGAAGATGCTCTTATATTTTATACGTTAGTCCAAGATACGTACGCTCCTGTAAAGATAATACACGGATATGGTGGATATAAGACAGAATCTGGTTTAAGAAATGTGTTTCTTGATTTCTTGGAAGAGAGGCAGCGTGGTCATGGGTTTGGAACCCCTAGCATGCCAAACCTCATTTCGAGTGAAAACTACTCGATTGTCAAAGCAACAGGGATGCCTTTCAAAAGTCCAAGGTTTGAAAATGGTTATTGGCCAATAATAGTCTCAAGCAGAGATAATATAGTTCATCTTATAATCGAACTAATATGGACCAAGATATCAATTTTCTGTGATGTTTCCATGCCATGGGGGGATGATATGGACGCAGAGGTCATGGTTGCCCTTTTGTCAGGGCGGTATGTTTTTGACCCCACTAGTGGTGAAGAAGGTTGGTTATATTCAGCAACAGAAATTAAGGAATCAGAGCTTAAGAGCATAGAACGTCAAGTTGACTGGGAACCCGTTATTGCTCCTATGGTAGTTAAGGAGGTCGCTCAAACAATTGGGCTATATGGAGGGGTGCAAACTGATTCGGATACATTCAATTTTTATATGGATAAATGGAACTTTACAGGAAAAGATCTTATTGATCAGTTGCTTGGAACTAATTTATTTTCAATCGGCTCATCAGGCTGGATTACATTTATTGGAAACTCATTACACCTTGTTGAAGTAGATGGCGATAAATGCGCTGTTTCTGACAACGCTCAACGCTTGAGAAAATGGTGTGAAGTCAATTCAGTTACACCAACCTTAATTAACTTTATCAATGTAGATAAGCTGTAATGAAACATAACAAACACAAGCACTCGGAGCAATTTTTCGCTACGCTCAAAATTCTCCGGTGTTGTGGCGTTATAGCTAAAGACTAGCGGATAACTAGCTTAAGCTTGCTCTTATATCGGCGATGGTGATGAAGAGTTTGTTTTCGACATCTTGAAACGCTTGAAACCCATAGCGCTCATAGAAGTGTTTTGCGCCATCTTTGGCATCAACGATAACAACAGGAAACGCGACGCTGTCACTGGCTGCCAGCAGCTTTCGTAGCGCATCAATAAGCAGCCACTCGCCAAAGCCCTTCCCTTTGTATCTCTCATCGACAGCTAAACGAGCAATGAGACCACCTGACGTTGACGATTGGTGTTTCTTTTGTAATTTGTCCGGCAATGCTGTCAAGTCAATTGGTGTCATCGTCAGTGTGTAGAAGCCGATAATATAAGCACTGTTATTATCATCTTCCAAAACAAAAGTTCTGGTGTTGTCTTTCTTGGCTTGCTGACTCGCCATTACTTTTAAGTAATTGTTTAGAGCTTCGATGCCACAATTGAAACGGTTCCTATCGTGCTTATCTTTATCGATAAGTACCGTATTCATCATTGGGCTTTACTCTCATAACGCTCTGACGCCGATTTGAGTTTCGCATTGACTACCGCTGGATTATCAAGAGCTTCCATCAGCAATACGGCATCAGCTTGATTGAGCTTTAGAGCTTGCTCACGTTCAATGATTTGTTGTGCTTTTTCGATAGCTGCATTCAAAACAAATGAGTTAATACTAGACATTCCGGCGAGAGCCGCAGCCTTAGTGAGTAAGTCTTGAGTATCGACATCAACTCTAGCGGTGATGCGGGGCAAAGGCGTTGCCATAGTTATATCTCCTGTTGTGTCAAACTGTCACATGGGCATTATGGTGTTAAAGTACGCAAGACGCAAACCTGTGCCACTTTGGCACAAAAAACCAAGAAGAACTTACCAGCGCATGGCGTTTCCAACCCCACTGAACCGCAGTGGTTACGGTTGTTGTGTTTGCGTTTAGTGGTAGTGCGTTGCCAGCCCGCTGCGCCACCATCTGTAGACCTTTCTGTAGGGATATTGGCACTTCTCGACGCTAAGAGAAGGTTTCAGGTAACTACTTATTAAATTCGTCACTTAAAACTAATGCACCGTACAGACCATATACCGATTTGAAAATCAAAAATAATCAATATATTTCAATCAGTTAGGTCTTATTTTTTACTGAAAAAACCCATTAATTCTGAACTTTCTACCCTATATAAAACAACAAGTTAACTCTGAGTTTTGGGGAAAAACCCAAGATGAATTCTGGATTGTGTTGGGAGAAAGAATATGCGGGCACTGATGATAGGCAAGCAGGCGGGACTCCCTGCCCTACTTTGCTCAGACCTGTTGATGATTAAGCCTTGATCCGGTTCATATGAGCGAGTACTGTTTTAGGAAGGTAGTAGCGAGCGTGCGCGTAGAGTTAGCGATGCTTGGCAGCAGGAAGCTGGATCATGAGAAGGATACCTCTCAAGACTGTATGGGTAGACAGCATATTTTTCCTGCCACTTTTAAATAAGTATTTTTGTAAGTCTCGTTAGGTTGGATAATACATTAATAGCAGTGTATCAATCACCTAAAGGCATTTGATCGCAGCATTTAATATCTTCTTTTTTTGACCTAGAAGAAGTTAAAGAATCTCAAAATGGGTGGTGGCGATGTAATGGGAACAAGATTCGACAAAATACAGTTGACGAAAAATAAACGATGAACTTTGGCATTACAAATATCAGGAGCGCAGCATGCTTGCATCTACTAAAAAGGGACTGGCCATAATCACCGGTATAGTTGGTTTCGTTTCAGCGGTAGTTGGACTTTGGCCGATATTTTTTCCGGCCGTACCTGATCAGGAAGTGCTTTTATTACCTAAAGATACGCGTAACATCGTATTCAATAGTAGCAATGTCGGATCGATTGAAGGATTTGTAAAAGCGAATGACATCGTTATTGACGGCGTTTCTATAATAGCAGAACCAAACTCTTTGCTCGTGGCAAATAGCGTGTCGTTAATCAATGGTGCAGAGATTGTAGGGGAGGATATTTCCGTTATTAGTACGACGATATCCGGTGGCAAAATTTCAGCAGAAGAAGCGAACACAAAGAACGGTGGTTCAATACTTATCATTAGTGCTCTTATCGATGATGTGTTAATCCGAGCAAATGGGATCACAGGCAACGATGGGTTAAATGGCTCGAATGGAGTCAATGGCAGCGACGGTGAAAATGGTCGCAATGGTGTTTGTAGCTGCTGTGGTGGTTGGCGTTCTCCTCATTCCGGTTCTCCAGGCACAGATGGTACGGCAGGAACAAATGGTGAATCTGGTGAAGACGGAGGAAATGGAGGTTCTATTACAGTTCTAACATCTTACAACCTACTGACACAGCCTATGGCAAATGGTGCTTCTGGAGGGCGGGCTGGCGTCGGTGGCAAAGGTGGCAAAGGCGGCAAAGGCGGTCGTGGCGGCAGCGGCTGCGCAGGGCTCGGAGGTATAAGTGATAAAAAGTCAGATGGGCCGGATGGAGTAGACGGTGCTGACGGCATTGACGGCAAACCCGGTAAGACTGGCGAGCAAGGCGTTGTATCTGTAAAGCTGATAAGATTCGATGAGGTAGCAGATATCATTGAAGACAATATCAATGATCAAGAAAAAATTCTTTTAGGCATTCGTGAAATTCAGCCTAGAAAAAATTAATAAGAAGTCCGTAAACTCGCGCTTATTACGCGAGAGTTAGTGCTAGTTATACGACTTGTTGCACAACAACCCTCTACAGCCAGTGAGGGTGGGTCTTCTGTTTAACCGAGAGTGGAGCGAAATTCACCACACAAACAACTTCAGCATTTAGCCCCCTCATCTCACCTTGCGTCCTTACGATACGTTCTCTCAAACAATAAAAAAGCGCTCCGAGGAGCGCCTTTCACGGGATGTTTTCGTGCTGAGACTCAGCTCAATTTAGTGCACCAATAGTCAATAATCAAACCTCAATATACGCTTTGCTCATTACTGAACTAACCGTTCGCTATGCGTACAACTTAGAGCCGAGTATCCTAGTGTGAACACTTAAAAACTGAGCCATGAAACATGACGGAAAATAAGGATATTCTAGGTGATATCGTTACCAATGGTTTTCTTGCATCTATCGTCTGTGCAGGGCTGTATGGGTTAACCGGGGAACGGTTCTTTGCCGGCTTATCAATACTCGGCATACTTCCATTTATGGCCGCAGTATTGATAGCGATTTTTTGCCCTATCGTGGTTTGGATTATAGAGCGCTTTGAGTAGCGCGCCGGTATGCCAGGTTAAACTGATCTACCACCTTCTTCATGTCTCGCTCGATTGCTTTAAGGCGACGATCTCGCTCAGCAGCAGACAGGTTCATTGCGTAGATTAGATCACGTCTCTTTCTGAGCACCTTTAGCTGCTTCTCAACTTGCTTCACTTTCGGACGCAGAGATATCAACCCTCTATTTTCCCGATAAAACGCCCCTCTTTCGCGTCCATTAAGTGCTTTAAATTCAGCATACGTTTGCCCTATTTCGTTACGTCGATCATAGAACGCTGATTGATCGGCATACGGCAATACCTGCCCGTTCACTCGACGCAGAAAGAGCGTTTTGTGCAATGGGAGGTCCACGCCATTGGCAACCCGATAGACATTATCAGGAAGCTTATCAGCCACGAAAGCACCCGCACCGCCCGTAACGAAATTTACAAAATACCGCATGACATCAGGGTTGATATCGAGTGCACCGGAGCGCCAGCGAGAACCACCGGAGACCTCGTTTAAGAACTCAGCTATAGCTTTGTAGCCCTCGGGTGTGGAACGTCGTGAAAGGTGGCTATCAGGCTTTGGTGTACCAAAAGGAAAGTTTTCGTTATAGATGGATGAGCCCATGAAGTTCTCATTTGCGACCACATCTACCAGTGGCTTGGCGATAGTGGGCGCAACGTTCTTCATGATACCAACGCTCAAGGAGTTACTATCCTGAAAACCGATTGGCGAAAAGCTACCTAGCGTCGCCAACATCAAATCTGCAGCAGCACGTGGCACACTGGTTTCACCAATAGCCGCTGCTTCAACCGATGTCCCAAACACATGGAAAATGTTGTAACCGTAAGGCAAAGGAATTTTCCAATAGGAGCCGTCTTGCTCGCCACCCAAGAGAGACTTCATGATTACTAGGTTGCGCTCTTTAACGTACTGCGGCACTTTGTCGTACCAGTTTTCGCCATCCTCATCATCACCCGCTCCCGCCCGGTTAGCCATTGCAATGGCAAATGACCCTGCCATGAGGCCAGCACTGATCTTCTGGGCAGTATGCAATCGCTGCCAAACAGGATCGCCTTTCTCCCCTCGCAAACTACCCATCGTCCGCGCAAAGTTCATGCTGCCCTGTATCGATGCGTTCGCAAACATATACAGCGCATTCAGCGTAGTACCTGCCTCGCCGCGTCGGTTAAAGTTCACTGTCATGTTCTTCGCCAAAGACGCCGCTTTCGCTTTGCTGACGCCAGCACGACGAGCATTGACATAAGCACTCAGGCGCACAGCGTTCTCTACCGATTGGTTGAGATCTTCAACCAGCTTTAAGGTAGCACCACCCCACTTTATAAAGCCTCCCTTCACGCCGCCCTTTGCGATATCAACTAGGTGCTGGATATCAGCCGCCTGACCATCGATATCCTTCATATCGAAGTAGCCAGTTTTAGCACCTGCCTCGCGAAACTCATCAAAGTATGCGGCCCACTCGTTTTTAGACACTTTACCACGCAGCGATCGATAGATCGCACGCATCGCAACAGGAACATCCTTCACAGTCTGCTTTACGATCTTCTCACCTTGGATCTTACCGTCGGCTCGAGACTGCTCTGCGGATAGATTAAGTACCGCCGTTTGAATATCACGTGCGAAGTTGCCTACAACAAATTCGGGGTTAAATGATGTATTTACCGACGATAGGAACCGGTTAACTTTTGCCAGCCCTTGTATGAAGAAGTTACTCGAATCAGGACCAATGTTCTTCATTGCCTTCATCAAGCGGGGATCTTCGAGCTTAATGTAATATGTAGTGCCGTCACGTTTAGTGCTGAAGTAACGATCAGACAGCATCGCCATGGGAATGGGCCGCTCAACGACCTCCTCGTATTTGTTGCCCGTTTCAGGATCTGTTCTTTGAACAATGCGTCGATCCATCTCTGGGGAGTCATCGGTAAACACTTGCCAATAGTCAGTGTTCGGATTCTCTTCCACCAAAGCGAGGAAAGCATTACCGACTTCGTTCTTACGCTTACGAATCAACGTTTCGGTCAGGTCTTGTATTGCATATGAGGATGGACTGGCAGCTTGGGATTTACGCCCGAGCGCACGCTTTGACTCCTTCCCACCTATCGTAAAGCCCTTACCACTGCGAGGTAGTCCTTCTTGCTGCTCATCGACAGCAAAGCCTTTGAGCGGAACATAATGCTCGTATTTGCTTTCCCACGCATCGATCAGGCCGGTATCTTCCAAACCACTCTCTCGGATTTCGTAGCGGCGAGACTCCAGCAAATCATAAACAATGGTGGCCAGCTTTTCGTAGTCCGCTTGTTTACCATCTGCTTCAACGGTACGAAGAACGTCAGCCGCTTCTGCATTAGTCATCCCAGAACCGCCATCCGGGAGATCAGGGTTAATGCTGGCAATATGCGCGTTTCGCTCTGGCGCATGCTTGGCGTACAAATACTGGTCGAGCTGCTCTTGCGTAATACCCAGCTTCACCATCTGCTTTGCTAGAGGCTCGATGTAGGTATCTCGCATAAGCCGCAGATCGTTCTCTGCCTTACCGTGGAATAGCTCCTCCGCTAGATACGCATCAGATTGTTCAGAGATACTGCCACCTGAAGACTCGATATCAGCCTGAAGCTTTTTAAGCACATGAAACTTATCTGCGATCCAAGAAATAGCTTGGCGAGATATTGTTTCCTCAGGTGCACTGAAGCCGTCAGCTAACGGAGTTTGAGTGCGAGAGAATCGCGTATCCTGATTGTACTCTTCAACAGCGTTCGCTAGACTGTAAATGACCTCTGCAGAGCGGATTGAATCCAGGTTAATGCCATCGGCTTTAGCGACTGTCTCAACCCACCAAGCTGCAGAGGTTTCGTTTAGCTCCACAGACTCAAGAGAGTAAAGAGGATTATTTTGTCCTGAACGAGCGGTTTCCTTAACCGTGAGTTTTACAATGCTCGCTTTTCCATCAACCACAAATGGCGCAAAGTAACGATGAATTGCTTTGATGCTAGCCTCACCTTTACTGTCAGCCTTTGACCAGCCCAAAACAGCCTTTTCGAACAAGTGGTCCGCGTTAGCAACCGCCATTGAATGACCGGCTGGGCTCTCTGATTTTGTAACGGCTTTACGGCTCAACATTTTGTCGAGCGTGTTGCGAGATACCACGGCCTCCATTTGGGTTTCTTCGTTAACTAGAATACTCCCCTGAAAGTCTTTCGCAGCTAACCGTGCCTCAGAGAAGTTGTGTGCCGAACGCTTTGCTTGGTAGTCGTCGAGTGACTCCCCGTGCAAGTCTCCTGCGGTGCTTGGCTTACTGTCTTCAGCAGCATTTGATGGAGTACTTGGAACTTCAGTGTCATTGGAAGCTGGCTCCCCATACATTGCATCTTCAAATGCTCTGACAAAGCGAGGGTCATGAGTCAGTGTGGTAACTCGTGCCTCACCTTTAACAACCGCTTTTCGAGCAGCAGCGACGACTCGCAGAATCTCCACGTCGGTCATGGTATCGAGCGACTCGGCAAACCGAGTGCCAGACATCACCTTGCGAAGGCCGCGGCGAATGATATGCGCGATCCGCTGAATCAAGTCTGGGGCGACTTTACCGGTCCCAGCGATATGCGCGACGAGCTCATCAGCCATCATTTGGCGACGCTCTGCTATGCTCATACCGCTGCTGTTATCCCAATAGCCTGAAAGGTCGAAACCATACTTCTGGCCTAACTGTTGAATACCAGAATAGCCGCCCACTTGTTCGAAAAGCTGATCCATATGGAATTCAAGTGCGCTACCATAGAGCTGCCGTAATCCGTAGTGACCAAGCGCTTCGTGCAGTACAATACGTTCCACGTCGGCTTCAGTCCGAATCTTGTCAGCTACGAGGTAAAACCGGCCATTATGGAATACGCCATCTATTTGGTTACGTGCGTTTTGCTCATCTATGGTGGCTTGAAGATCCGCAGGAAGCTCGCGATCCGTCGCAACGGTTATCATTTCGGGAGCATTCGCCCAGTCAGCGGTAATACGAACGGCAATCGCATCTACTTGATCACGCGAGATCGGCGTGTTTGTATTACGCGAAGCACTTGACCGTGAAAAACTCGCAGCACCAACAGGCCGATACATACTCTCGCTTATTTCGTAATCACGATTTCGGCCCTTATTCTCCACGAACCCCAACCGCTTATACCATGCTGTTAACTTCGCTTTATTACCGCCGAAATCAGATGATGGTGTGAGAACGAGAGTTTTCTGCTGCTTATCTGCGTGGCTGATAATCTGCTCCATAACTGCAGATCCAATACCTTTGGAACGTAGCTCTGGAGGCACTTCTATCTTAGAGACTTCGAGTTGAGTATCGCTCTCCGTTACGTTGAGCTTTACCTCAGGATGGAAAGACTTAATAGAGTCGATGAGAGATTGAGTCTCGGGCGTTCGACTAAACCGACTCTCGATAGTATCTCTATTGAATTTGCGTACTGTGTCGTCGCCAGCGCGTGCACCTGTATCACGCGCAGAGTAAATAACAGCATTAGGGGCTTTGCCATTGTGCATGGCCAAGCGGCGCACAGCCTCAGATAGAAAGGACTTGGTCGCAGTATTGCCGATATTGAGCTTGAGGTATTTCAGTCCCTGAGGACTGGTTTTGCCAGTGTCGCTTAAGTATTCCGTACCGGCCAGAGCTTGAGCCGCCGCGCCACCTTCAACAGGTCCAAGAACGCCAACTTCATATTCGTTGTTGCCAGTATTTTTGAGAGATACCGTTAAAATGGACGCGCTTTCAGTAGCGCCTTTCTGCATCAGCTCAGGAGGTATTACTCTAAGAGTAAACACCTCTTGGCCTGCTTTGTTTCGTGTTACTTGTCCGTCGGTGACGATTCCTCGGAACCCTGCGACTCCGTTTCCAAAGAACAGAGTCTCTCTACCTCCGCCAGGAGTTCCGGCGAGAACTCGTGGTCTGCCCCGGTCAAATCCATGTCCAGCGGTGATTCTTTCTTCCACCCAAGCTTTTTGAGCCTCTCGACTGTTTCCGGGTCCGCGTCGAAGTGCGCCATTATTGAATTCCTCCCAAAACGTTTTCTTCGCTTCAGAAGTATATTCAGGATCAATGCTGCTGTCTTGTTGGCTGGGTGCCAAGCCATTTTCAGGCACTTCAAGAGAAGCATCAGGCAATAACGCTGCGCTTTCTGGAGTAGCACCCACATCAACACTGACCTCTAGCGGCTGATCATAGGTTTCACCTACCTTGGCACCCTCTGTTTTTACAGAGCTATCAAGCTCACCACCGACAACCTCACCAGTACTCACATAAGGCGCAGGAAACTGGTTAGCTACCGCTTGAACTTGCTCGTTGGTCTCTGTCGCACTTCGAAACAGATCATCTGCCCGACGATACATAGATTCTGCAAGCCGCTCGTTACCGCCGGCCTTTGCCCTCGCAGCGCGCTGGTAAACACGCTTGGCAGTCGACAAGGTAGCCACCTCATCAGCAAAGCCCATTCGCTCCGCCGCGACGATCAAACCATCAATACCAGACATATCACGATGTGACGCCGTTGGCCGCTCTTCAAACACAGGGGCTTCTTGAATCAGCGTTGCACTGTCTTGGGCGCCAGAATCAATTTGTTCTCGTGCCTTCTGAATTTCAGCGGATGTCGCAACGGCATTTGGTAGTTCTTGGCTGGCCGTATCTGCTCTAGCAGACGCCTGATCAAGAGCATCGCCCCCAGCTGCCGCAGCCTCTTCGCCAGCGCTTTTGATATTGGAAGACGCATTATCAAGTACAGTACGGGTGGCAACTGCAACATCGATGGGCGTCGTTACAAGCTCACCCACGGCCTCTGCCGCAATCGCTCGACCATCTGTGATCTGGCCGTCAGTAACCAGCTGTGCACTGGCCTCCCCTGCAGCTCCACCCCCAATCTGAACGGCACCCTGAGTGGCCATATTAGTTAACTGCTTCGTTACACCTTTTCCGAAGCCAAGACTTTTGGAAGCCAAGCCCATTGTTAACGCATCTGCTGTGCCGATTGCAGCTGCTCTTTTTCGAGCTTTACTTACCGCACTGGTCAGCAGCTCAGGCCGCGCGCTAAGTGCCTCTCGGAAACGCGCTGCGTTCGTTAAGTCGATTCCGCTTTCGCGAAGCTCTTCGGCCACAGTGGCCGCAAACTCAACTCGTGCAGAACCAAGTCCACTGCCTAACGCGAAACCTACAGGCCCTGCTGCACTCATAAGCGCTCCAGTGCCCAGAGCCTCCAAAGACCCATACGCAGAGCTTGCTCCAATCTCCGTTACAATCGTGAACGGGTCAGCCAAGAAGTCGTCAACTATCGATGATTCATCCTCGCCACTTCCCTTCAGGAACCTTTGAGTGGTCGGAGACAGTACCGCTTTGCTCGCTTCCTTTTGGTGATACTCTGCATCATCAAGCGTGGTTTGAAGATCCTTATCCAACTCTTGGAATTGGCCGGTTGCAGCGAGCGACCTGCGCTTTAATTCATCGCCCGTCATACCCATGAAAAGACTTGTGCTAGGCTTCTGAGTCGACAAAGACGCAAAGCTTGGCTCATTGATATCGGAGGCCTTTTCCGCAGCGGTGTTGAGCTTGGTATTTCCCATCACAGAGTGATAGCTAGCCACTGCGTTGCTCAACAACCCAGTTGGTTTTGGCGTCGTCGCGAAGGTAACAAGCTCCTCATGACTTAGGCCGGCTAATGAAGGGTTAATATCAGGAAGAATGGAGATAATTTCCGCGTCAGAGTACTTCTCGACACCGGGGTTTTGTTTCTTAAAATCGTCTAGGTAACTGCTCATACGTGTCTCACGACAGGTTATTGTGGGCTGTTTACTTTGCTCCGAATTTACTTTGAAGCGCCTGCAGAGCGTTTTGCTTTAAACCAGCTTTTTGAAAGTACTCGTTCTCATAGAACTCGCGAGCTTTATCTCGATCTCCACCAAACTGACCGAAGTCGCTCTTATCCGTTGAAAGCCAACCAGCCTGCTGATTGATCTTTTCTTCTGCATACTGATGCGCGGCCGCCATATGATCGGGCGAAATAGCCCCACCCTCAGCGGCAGACGGATTAATAAATTCCCCCGTCGCAGTATCCAACACGCTCTGGCTTCCATCGTCTTGCGTAACTGGCTTATAGCGCCCAACCTTAAGTCCCGTTGTTTGCGCTGCTTTCACTGACGCCAGAATACCTCGCTGTTTACGATCCTTTTCGCCCTCACTCTCTCTGAAGGCCAGCTCCTTCGTCAGCCTCTCATTAGCACCGCGCTCGCGCTGCTGAGCTACAGCCATGCTGTTGTTGTGGCGAAGCATTTCCAGCGCACGCGCTTTCTTCTCTGCCATCTCTTCTTTACGGCGGGAGACTTGCCCCTCCGCCACACCAGCGACGCCGCCCACTAAAGCCGTTGCTAGAAGTCCACCGATACTCACATTACACCTCCGTTCGATGGCGCTTGCTGAGGCTGCTGGCCGCTAGTTTTCATCTGCTTCAGTTTCTGCATCAGTCGCTGGAAGTCCTGCCGCTCTTGTTGGGAAAATATCTCCGTCGATGTCTCCTGAGCTAACCGCACAATGGACTTATAGAATGCTTCTTCTGCAATCTTTGGCCCTTGCTCCTTTGGGATAGCACCGCTCTCTAGGTACATATCTGCGACCGCTTGAGACAGCTCCATACCTGCGCTGAATAGGATGCTCGCCTGAACCTGTACTTTTTGCGTTTTGGCGGTAATAAACATACGCTGGATTAGACGCGCAACGAGCATCCCGATGTTTTCGTGAGGCTGCCCTTGTATTTGCATACTCTGCTGCACCATTTGAACACCTGACTCTGAGTACAAATAATCAAGCATCATAGAGACCAAACCTTCGTAGACCTGGCGTGGATCCATTTCTCCTTGCTTTGGCGCAGCTTGAGGAGGTTGTTGTGTACTTTTCTGTTGAGCGCTTTGTAACAGTCCGTTCATTAAACAGTCCTCAAGGCTTGTTCGGCTTCATCAAAGCCATTAGTGAAGTTAGCTAGTCGCGTGTCAGGCGCTGCACTTTGCATTTGATAAGGATCTCGGCGAGTGTCGCTTGGCGGCTTAGATATCGCGGAACTAAGTAAACCGCTATCAGCGTTATCATTTGTGGAAATATCTTTATTGGTAACCTCGATATCGCCGTTGAAAGCGCCTTTTATCGCCCCTTTAGTGGCGCGACTTGCGAGCAAGCCGACACCTTGACCAATCACATTGTTTCCAGTGATCGAGGCGACACCTCTGCCCGCTAGACCGCCAACTAAGCCGCCAACCTTCCCCAGAGCAATGTTGGCTAGAGCATCTTTGCCGATGTCTTTTGCTAGTTGGGTGTTAGAGCGGCTTATTCCGAAGGCTTCGCGCGCCTCACGCTCTTTCATATTGTTTAGAGCAGAGTTCGCTAGTGCCCCAAATGGTCCAAGCTGATCAAGCCCAACTTGAAAGGCCTTGCCGAACATGTTCGCATTAGTTTTCCCGTATGCATCAACACCAGCACCCAAAATATCGCTTGCCTCAATCTGGGCCGATGACAACCCTTGAGCTGCGGTCGTTGCCTGCTCAAGATTGCCACTTGCTAACGCTGAGTAGGCGTCCATTTCACGGTTCATGTCGTAAGCGCTCATGGTATCCATCGAAGAGCGGCGCCCTACTTCAACCCCTCGTCTAGCTGATTCCCTTTGACTGGTTGGGCTAGGTGCCGGTGCCGGAGCACCAAGCGCAGCGGTCGCGGCATCTATACCCGCACTGTCACTCGCATCATTGCTGACACCATCGTTCTGCGTACCAAAACCCGTACCTTGTCCCGGTCCAAGGCCTGCATCGGCATCTCCCGGGCCAAATCCAAAACCATCACCATCCATAGCTACACCTTTCTAGCCCCGGCCAAGAGGCCGTTTGTGAGTGATTGGTTGTGGCTTGAATAGTTACCAATACCGTTTGTCGGTGCTTGGGCTAAAGACTGTTGATAGCGGCGTTCAGCTGCTTTCTTCTCATCCTTAGCTTGCTGGCGCTGCATCATGTATTGAAGCCCAGCACTGGTTGCACCTTTCCAAAAATCGGGGCTAGACACGTAATCGCCGACCGTTTCAAAGAAGTCGAAGCCATCCGTACTGGTAGCGTCTCCATCGAACAGATCCCAATCAGATCCACTGCCATCGGATAGCACGGGAATATCTAAATCAAAACTCATTAGCTAACTCCTGGGGCTGGCATATTTGAAAGGTTGATCCATGACAGATTCCAAGTGGGCATGCTGCTGTAGAGCTGTCGAGTAAAAGCCAAATCAGCATCACGGCGCGCAATCGTGTTCTGAATCATTACCTCTTTGTCTTCAGGCTTTATGCTTGGTGACGTTTCAATCTCGTTGATAGAGATCGTTGCCTGCTTAGTAATCTCTTCAACAGCCGCCAGATACTCTCCATGGGTGTTCGCCGTTACATCGTAAGCACTGCGCTCGATACTCAGTTGGTTGTTGTAACGAGCCAGTTCCGCCTGATTTCGGAACTGCTGATGATTAAGTGCGGCATTTTGGCGGAATGCACCATCTTGCAGCGCAAACGGAGAAGCCGCCTCGATAGCAGCACGCTCACCCGCTCCCGCAGCAATTGCAGAGTTCAGGAGCCCTCGCTCTGCGGCGGTCTCTTTCGCGTTTTGTTTTGCAGCTTGGATATAGGGATTGTCGCTCGCGGTAATGCGATTGAGGTGATCTATCGAATACTCACTTTCTGTACCCGTGCTACCTGCTTGCGAAGACGGTAGGTTCGATGAGCTATCACCCGAGGGCGAGCTGGCAGGTTGCCCAGCCTGCTGGCCACCTGTATTGGTTACAGGTCGATATGGTGTACCAGTGGGTGAAATCGTCCATCCGTTATTGTTTGTTTGGCTCGCAGGGCTGGCAGATTGAGACGATGCGATAGCAGACGCTACCTGTGACGCAAGAATACCGCCGTTGCCGTTACTTGAACCTGTGGAGCTTGCTTGAGTTTGACCGGCGACGTTACTAGGGTTAGGGGGTTTTACTCCGCCTGTTTTTCCTGTCTGGGGAGCTTGGTAACTTGTTGGGTTCCAAGGGATGCTCTCGAGTTCAGTAGGAGACACCCATTTTGTTTTATTGCCGCGCGCCTTTTTGATCGTTTCTGGATCATTTGCTCCAGTCTTCAAACCACCTAAGTGCCCTAGTCGGATCCACTCTGCATGGGTCAGAGGGCCGTCTGTGTCAGTATATTTTTTACCGGGGTTGGCTGCTTCCCACGCTTTGACATCTTCGTTTGAGATACCGCCCGTTGCGCGGAACATGTCACCGCCGCGAAGGCCTTTAGCAACGGCCTCCTCATATGTCATTGCCATGAATCTTTCTCCTCCGTTTCACAACAGTGGGTTGGTAATTAGCTGATTGCGCTGGCCTGAATAAACATTTCATCAATCTCTTGTGGCGTAAGCCCAAGCTGAGACCCGATCTCGATGATCATCGTGCTATTGCGATGAAAGCTCGCCTCTTGCCACGCCAGCTTAGTCAGAAACGGGGTATCCTGACTTTCCATATATGCTTCAACTGCGGGCAAGTGGCCTGATAAATGAAGTAACGCTTTAGCTTGAAAACGAGTTACCGTTTCAGGGACTGAAAGAGCCGACATATCCTCAGGTGGCGGGGCAAACTCACCACTCACGCTATCATATGTCCAATTGGGGCCAGCGAGTGAACTCCCTAAGGGGACAACTGCTTCATACAGTTCCTGAGCGTGAGCCAAGTAATCGGGCGGACATCGCTGTACAGAAACTACAACTCCACCATTAATCAGTGCATGCCGCATTAGCTAGCCTCCTCTAACCATGAGAGTATCGCCACACCTGCTCCCGGCTGAACGCTAGGAGATCCACCGAAACCATATCGATGAACCGGCGTGACGATCTTCTTGCCGGACTCCCCATCGATTCCGTTGGGCTCTCCACCATCGCCATCAATGCCAACCTTTGGTGAAGTAGACATGCGGACTCGGCCAGCCTTTCCACCAAAAACAGTGAATGTTTTTGCCTGTGTGGTCACCGAGGAATTAGATCCATCAACACCCGAGACATTGATATTAGAAAACCCGGGGCTTTCGGAGTTAGAAATTCCAGCATCACCCACCTGAATATCGACAACCTCACCCGGTGTGAGTGAAATGGGCAGGTCGACAATATAAGCGCCACTTCCTCCGTATGCGGCTATCCCATATTCATGTTCGTTGCGCGCCCCGCCGCCCCCTCCTGCAACTAGCGTAAGCCGAGCAGCAAACACGCGGTTAGGAACGGTCCACAAGGCTGAGGTATCAAAAACCTCAACGCGCTCTCTCATGTTGCCCCTCAGGCCAAGAGTTTCCTTTAGTGAGCTCAAATCAACCTCCATCCTTCGGTAGGCCCGAAGTATTTAAACGTGCACGCGATATTCGGGATATTAAGTAAGTAGTCGTCAGAGCCTCCCTCGATTCGCTCTGCTGTGTTGCCCGAATAGCCCAACAGGGTATCGTCAAAGCTGCCGAGACGAAGGGTGACTTCAGCACCTACAGCGGGACTTAAGGGCATGGGGTAACGCTGCCCCGCGCTTTTCACTAGAACCACATCACCCACCACCAACTGTTGACCAGCGCTCGAGCTTTTCACTGAGTTCGCAGGGGTGACGATGTTCTGAGCCGCCTGAGCATATCCTTGCGCCCGGTTGGCTTCGTGCTCGGCTCGGTCAGCTTGGGCTGATGCACGGCCAACTTCGGCCTGCGCACTAGCCACTTCCCTTCCGGCTTGGGTTACCTGCTCTTCTGCAAGGGCGACCTGAGCCGCTGCTGCATCAACTCTGCCTTGGGCTAAAGCAACTTGTTGAGACGCAAGCGCAACCTGGTCACTCGCCTGTTGTCGCTCTAGCTCGGCATCAGAAGCAGCCTGCTGGGCAAGTCCAGCAGCATGTTGAGCTTGGTTAACAAGCAATCCACACTGACTCGCTGACTGTTGAGCTGATTGCTCTAGCTGACGAATACCACTTGCAGAGGCTTGTGTAACAGGCTTCCCCTGCTCATCGAACTCAAGTATTTTGCCTTTACGCGTTAAAACGTCCGGTAACTCAAACCCATCTGTTTCAGGTACTGACACCGTTTGCTTAAAGCGCTGATCAGCCTTATCAAAGCCTGCTGCCACTTCATCAAACTTTGCATCAACATCACCACCGCGCGCTGTCTCGCCTGAAATAAAACGCTGACCGGGGTCGCTGTTGTCATAAAAAGGGTTAGCCACGTTCTAACCTCCGCGCTTCGTATTGCGTTGTATAACCAGTGATTGAGAAAGGTGCCGTGCCATTACGCAGACACGAGAACGTCAGAGCCATGTCGGTTGCCGTCCCAGCAATTGATATCCGATCTCTCGCTTGAATAGGCCCTGACCAAGCGAAGCCATCCCACTGAGCCTGCCCCCAAAAGCCGCCGGCAGCTGAACGCCCTAAAACTTGCGCCCGGTGTCTAGCAATATCAGCATCACCGCCGTTGAATTGAGGCAAGACTTTAAGGTCGATGGCTTCGGTATTGGTTAGATCAAGCGCGATCCTGCGTATACGCTTACGCACATCAGGGGATCCGAATGTGTTGAACGCGGTTGTCATCGTTGACACGATATCAAGCCCAGCAAAGCTATCTCCCTGATCAAAGCGATACACGCGACCATCATCAGAGCCAAATAGAGAGACCTCCTCCCCCGAATCAAGCTCGCCGGAGTAGGAGCATCGAACCGCATGCTCAAACTGTACGGTCGTCGCACCTACCGTTTCGGTCGCATACGTCGTCAAGTAGATACCTTGCCCCTCTTCGCTAAAGACACGGAGCTGATTGGAAGCCTTATTCACCAAAACTATCGAGGGAACAAAGCCTTGCTTGAAGAGTGGATCAACCTGATATCCAACCGTGGCAGGGGTAAAATCTCCGAAAGCTTGAACTGCCTGCAGGTTGCTAATGCCACGCTCGCTAATGAAGTAAGGGCTGACCATATCAGCAACCGTCCAAGGCTTTGCGCCTGCGTTAGCCGTGAGCCGCTTTAGCTGAAACGATTGCCGAGACTGCCCATAGAGAGCCTGAATACTATTGCGGCAAAAGGCTATCAGCACGCCGCCAGTTGTCGATGAAAATCCGGTCAGCGCGTCCGACGTACCAAACTCGCCAGCATTACCGCCTGCCCAATCTTCAGGGTTACCAACACCAGAGTGCTGAATGCTACCGACTTCAAAGCCTAGGAAAAGATGGAAATTGTGGCACTTCAACCACTGAGCACCGCTCGGGGCTGAGGTGATTTGAGAAAGGCTGTTGCCATCATATTTCCACGGTTTACCACCGCCGACCATATACAGTGCTCGGTAATAATCCGTCGCTTTGAAGGTATAGTCATCAATCGAGTAACGGCCTACTTCCATGCCGCTACCGACTAGCGTCCAGCCGCTACCCGTATTTTTATACAGTGCTGCGGTGTTTCCTGCTGATTGCTCCCGAATCGCTACATAGTGATCACGGAATGCGGCTACGCCCAAAATAGGCCCTTTACCCGGCACGGTTCCCGTGAGCTCTTCGTACCCTTTGATAGCACGATAACCACCCTCGATCGGACACTCAAAGTTCTGGCAGAACAGCAACTGACCGGGCTTTATTTGATTAGGCGGAGCTGCGAGATTCAAGCCACCCTTAAGCGGCGTATGGATAGAAGTCATACCAAAGGCCTTGCCAAAGAAATGGCTGGTCGGTAACTACGCGAAAGCTCGCTGATGTTTTCGTTGTAGCTCTGTCGTGCACGAGCCAGCACTTCAGGTGCATTCTCGTACAGAGCGTAATACTCCATCGCCTTATAGACGATCAGCATGTGAAACCGCTCTGGCATCAGTGGAGTGTCGACGCCTTCCGTTAGAATCTGAGGGGTGCGGTAGTACTCCAGCTCAGCCGAGTAAGGTTGGTCAGGTATCGCGCTAAAGTGAGCGACGTGGCCAGCATTGGTCCAAACCACGGGCAATCCGAGACCGAAGACCGTCAGCCGGTAACGCTCACGAAACTCACCATACGGCAGATGAAACAGCTCTCGCTTTTGTCCCTGATGCTCCAATACAAGCGCGATTGGTAAAGCACAGTCAGTTGGCAGGCTTATCTTTTGTGCATCGACAACTAACGCAGCGTCTTTGCGCATAAACTCCCAATCAGGCGTGCTCGCTTGGATCTCCACCCATGCCTGAGCAATCCAGTCGACAACGAGCTTGTACTCTCCATGCTGCCCGACCACAGAGGCCGGGCCTGTCCCTGACATACCGCACTCCTGACGAAGGCGTTTACAGAGTTCGAGAAAGGTCATAGTTAACCTTGATACTCACGAGACTGGAACGGATAGGCCAGCACCTCTCGAGGCTTCATATCTTTCGGGCTGTAGACTTTCTTTTTCGCATTATTCAGTACTTCAATGACGTAATCAGGCACCTTATGCCACTCGCCACGAGGCATGACAAAAGAACGGCCATTAACATGAACCTGCACTGGTTGAGTGTCTTTATCGTCTTCTGGAAACATAACCTCAACGTACTTCGTGCCTTCCGGCAGAACGGGTTTCGAAGTATCAGCATCATCACTTTCTAGCGGTTCGCCGAGGACATCTGCAATCTTCTTCAACAAACCTTTCTCAGAGATGTTGGCGCCATAGTTAATACCCAGCTCTTCAGCTTTCGCCTTTAACTGATCGATGTTCAACAATTTCAAATCTTCGATAGACATACTTACCTCACGGCCTTCACAGGCAGTTTAAATTTAGGGGAGCGCCACCATCCTTGGCAGCGAAGCCGTTACTGCATGTTGTCAGTCGCAGCGACTTCTAAGCGGACGATCCAGCCTTCGTTTAGGATCTTGGCTACAAAGTAAGACTTCCAGCCGACATAACCACGTTGACCTAGCGGGTCGCTAGAGTCAGTCTCTTCGACCGGTGTTACCTTCGGCGTAATCGCTTTTTTACCTTTGAGAGGAATACAGCCATAAGCGTCTTGTCCGAAGTAGATGACAGGGTAAACGTCAGCATTCGTGCCGCTGTCGGATACCATGTTCCCAGCAGCACCACCCGCATTAAGGAATGCGTCCAAGTCTGGGGACAGCACATAGCGAACATCTTCAACCTTACCGATTTCATATGGCAGAGGTTTGGTAGTTCCGTATTTCTCGACCGGCGTGAAGCCTGGCATATCGCGAATATCTGATTCCAGATTAGTGTGAGCTACAGCAATGTATGCTGCAGCAATCGCTTCAGTGCCGTACTTCACAGAAGAAGATGCCATCTTGGTGACTTTCTTCGCTTTATTACGTTTTAGCGCTGCAGTCACTGCGCGCTGCAGCTTCAGCTTAATTGGCTGGTTGACACCGCTGCGGGTATTGCCGTTTGCGTAATAGACGCTCGTGCCTGCGCGAATAGCACCCCAAGTGACCGCTTCAATAGTCGCACCGGCCTGCTCACCGCATAACTCGGTACCGACTTTTAGAACAGGATCTTCAGCCATGTCCTGAACGTGATCGGTGATCTCTGCAACGTCACCGTATTGCACCAACGTTGCTTCAACATCTTCAAACTGGATCTGGCGAGAAGCTGGAGTAACACCCTCTTGCAATCCTGCTGTCGCAACAGGGAAAGGAATTGCACGGCGAAACTTAACAGCGTTGGCGGTATTCGTCGGAATCGGTTTGTGCTGCCCGAACTTCGAGAGAATCATCACGGGTTCTGCGTGTTTCAGCATATCCGCCGCAGCCCATGCGGCAGTTCGTTGGCTAATGGAGCCATAGGTTGTTTGTGGCATTAGGTTTTGCTCCTAAGTGTAAGAAATAAAAAGGGTTTGATTTTCCTTTCACCGGCTTACACGGAGGAGTCATAAAAAAGCCCAGCGTCCATAGAGGCTAGGCATTTATGTTCGTCCGTTTTTTCGGTTACGGGTGTTGCGAGCAAACCAAGCGTTAAGCGTCCGTAGAGGCCATACGCTTAGTCTGCGAATTCGTCAAAAGCTGAATCGAAATCGTCTTCTGCTGCTGATCGCTGAGCATGGCCTTTAGCAGGCAGGGTCTGCGATTGTGATAGCTTTCGGTCTCGATTCGCTTTTCGATGCTGCTCTTGCTGAGTTTGCTGCAGCTTTTGATAGTCCTGATGCTGGTTGAAGCCATTGAGTAGATACGCAGCTTCAGAGGCGTCATTGCTATTCATAAGCTCTTGCACATGCGCAGGCTGGGAAGATATCCAGTCCGTGAACTCTGCTGTACTGACGGTTTGCTGCCAGCCGGGAAACTGCTGATCCAGTAATTGGACTTGCATCTGATGCTGTTGGTGCTGTGCTTGCTCCTGAATCGGTACAACCTGATTCTGCAGCTGCTGATATGACGTACTTAACTGCTGCAACTGAGCTGCCTGAGCTTGAATCGCGCGGGCTGCCTCAGGAAAGGTCTCTGCCAACGCAGACATATCTTGCTCTGATAGGACTGCTTGCTCCTGCTGCGCTGGCGCTGCAACTTGATTCGCTTGAAGCTGGCGTTGCAGCTCATTGATTTGGCGCTGTAGCGTAGGCACTCGACCCATCTCGGACTGATAGCGATGCTTCCATGGGTTGTCCTGAGAGTCCCAATCTGTCCCGCCTGCCTGCTGACCATCCGTGGCGCCGTCCGCGGCGATTGCTTCCTGCTCTTCCTGATTCCCACCTTCAGGTGCCGCTTCCTCTGAGACTGCATCCTTGTTCGTGAAGCGCCCCTGCTCGTCACGTGGCTGGCCGGGCTGATCTCCAGCTTCAGCCGCAGCCTCTTCTGCTACTACTCCTACTGCTGCAGTTGCGCTATCGCCGCCACTAGAGTCATTGGAAAACTCTTCAAACGCAGCATCAAAGCTATCCTCGCCCTGATCCAGTGTTTCTGATACTTCAGGCGTTTCTGTAGGTTGGCTTTCTTCTTGGTACATAGTTCCTCCAGCGATCTTCTCAGACGGCTCTTGGTTGCGGGTTAAAGGTAATCTTGTGAGCTGGTTGTAACAGGCTCTTTGCTTTCAGGCAGAGCAAGCAAGTCATCGATAAGCCTGATGATCCCGCGCTGCTGTTCGGAATTAACGTCGTTAATGAGCTCACCAACAGCAGTACTGCGTCGTTCATTCGCAAACTTTACAACTTCATTCCAGGTACGGGAGTGGGTATTAATTGCCATAGGTGTCAAACCCCTTACTCAGATTTTCAGCCTGCAGCTGCAGCTTGGTTTGATCCTGATTGGCCTTCACTGCAGCCATATCACGCTTGTTCTGCTCACGTTGCTGTTCAATACCAACTTTTGCCTCAAGCTGAGCAATCGTGATCTCGTTGCGTGCTGCGATCTCCGCTAAGCCTAGCTCTCGCTTCTGCTCTAGCTCCATTTGCTTGATTTGTGCTTCTTGCTGCAATGACGCCTGCTTGTACTCAGCATCGGCTTGCAGCTTTATTTGCTCTAACTGAAGCTTCGCCTGATTTAACTGCAGAGATGGGTCAGAAGGCTGATTCTCAGCCGCTTTACGAGCTTCTTCTTGTCTCTGGGTGACCTCTTCTTCCGATAACGCAATCTTGTCGATGGGAATCTCCAGCGACTTCGCTATCTGCTCATGCAGGCCTTTCCAATCCGTTCTGATATTAAACTCTGGGTTTCCAGCAGCGATATTTGCATAGACCATCAGGTTTTCTTGCTGCTTTTCCTTCACCAAGAGGGCGCCAGATCCACGAGCATCAATGGTGTAATCGCCTTTGATATCATCGTTCTCACCGTACTGCATATTCCAGTCGTAGAACCGACCAATCAGTGTACGCGTAATATCGTCATCCCAATTTTTTACAGCTCTTCTCAGCACGATATTGGCAGAGTTCATCAGCATCGACATGCCTTGCGCTGTCTGAGTGATATGACCAGCCTGCTCGCCCTGAGCAATCAGAGGTAAGTTAGTTTCCTCATCCGCTAACTGGCGACCTAAAGAGAATATATTGGCCAATTCGGCTTGATGTGACTGGGTGCTGAAGCTTTGAAAAGCGGCGCGAATATCCGTGACTGTCTTCCCTTCACGCGTTACCCAAACCTTTTTAGGTGTTAAAGCCCACTTTCCATCCGCTGGCTGTACGAGGGATTGGTTAATGACAATCTGATCAGCCACTGACTGTCCGCCATTGTCCATCATCATTCGCATAGAGGCGTTGATAATCTTCTGCGGGTTTCGCATCAGGTAAGGCACGCCAAAACCAAAGATACAGCTTTCATCCTTTTCCCAATTGAACACCGAATACGGGAACTCCTCGGTATCCATAGAGTTCAGAGATACCTTTAGCACCTTGTTGGAGGAAAAGAACACGATGCCATAAAGTTCATTATCGAGACCATCGACCTCATCTAGCGTTTTCTCATCGGCCTGCGCAATGCTAAGCGCATCGATCAGTTGCTGCTTTTTAATCGGGCCGTGATACTCCCAAACCTCATACTTATTTGATTCACCAATCGTATCAACGCCGGTTATCTCGCGAATATCATCGATATAGTTTTTAGCGATAGACGCTTCGTCTCTATCGCCCTTCGCAAACTCGTTAATATTCGAGGTAATCGTGTTAGGCAGCTTCGAGAACTCTCGCAACTGCTTTTTGGTCCAAAGATGACGTTCAAATATAAACTCAGCTTCTTCGATCGTTCGCGCGGACATATCTGGGAAAAAGTTCCAGTAATCAACGCGCTCAACCGCGGCGGCTAAGTCCTCTTTAACATCGAGCTCAAAACCATTCTCTGCCTTGCGCCAATGACGCTTAGAGCGACCAACGACCACAGGCCCCTTTAGAACTCCAGTACCGCATTGGCAAGCATCATGAATAATGTCTCGGGATTTCAGCGGGTACTTCGACTCGTTGAGCTGATCATCAATCTCGGTTTGCATGGCATCAGCCATCGCTTTAGCCTGACGATCATCGCCATGTGCTGAGCCTGCGCTACCGGTGATGACGGGGACAGGTGTTGGCTTAATACCCCAATTACGATCATCAGTCGGAAAGAGCATATCCTGACAGCGTGCTTCTGCTGCATTGGTTTTATTGCGCGTCAGGTTGGTGAAAATCTTGGACCCTTCAACTCCTTTAAGCTCTTCCGGCGAATATTCACCGTGGAACTGGCGTAGATCTTCCAACCAACGTTGCTCGATTTGAGAGCGCTTGGAAACCTGCCGGCTAGCCTTCTCGGTCAGTGAGGTAGCCAAGCTATCGAGGCTATCTTTCATATGCTCTAGGGAGCGTGGTTGCTGTTCTTGCATTCGAGTCTCACGACTGGATTTTCTATTTAATATCCGGCTACAGAATCGCCAACTGCCGGACGGCTAAATGTCGTTTCTACGGGCTTCGTTATGGCATGCTCTATACCCATGACGAGATATCGCAGCGCATCCATGAGGTGGTCGTTCTTTTTAACAATCCGCCCTTTGTCGTCACGACGATAGATACGATATTCACTCGCCGTGCTGGTTAGGGTACTGAAGATTTTCAGGCGCCCAGTAGATAAGCGCTCGTACACTTCCAGAAGACCTGCTTCAACAGCCTTATCAGCTCCCACCAAACTCAGGCCCTCGCCTTCATACAGGTCCCAGAGGTTCCGACCATCAGTTTGAGATCGTCCTCTCGCCGCAGTATCAATGATGCCGGGAATCCAATCTCCTCGCGCCTTAATCGCTGAGGCATGAACGCTAGGCTCTGCCTGCCCGCGGTAATGTTCCGAGTAGCAATAGATCACATCACTATCCCGGTCATGCGCTCCCCAGATTGCAGCAGTTTTGTTCCAGCCAACATCAAAGCCGCATGCTCGATAAAAGTGTGCTGGCAGCTGAATAGGGGTAATAAACACTTCCTCCTCAGGAACTGGATAGATCGCGCCCGAGCCCAGAGACGGAATGCCTTTACGGCGCGCGTCTGCCGTGTGTGGCGCCATACCTTTAGTCATACGCTCGATCATCTCGTCGGAAATGTGCGGTACATCGTCCCAGCCTGCTTGAATCACTGCCCTGCTCATAGCTCACCTACTGATTCCAAGAAACTCACGACCAACTCCGTCAGGCCGCTAAGTGGGGTAAACGTCAGAACTGTAAGACCGTGCGTGGTCATAGTTCGGATCAAGGCCTCTTCATACACATCAAGAGGACACTCTTCATCGAACCAAATCCAGTCTTCTTCAGTGCCCTGAAATATCTTTCGCCCCTGCTCGTACGAGCGAAGTTTAAGTGAAGAAACGCCGCCGCTGACATGGCGTACAGCCAATGACTCAAATGCTTCAGGAATGCCATGCTTCCGCGTGCACTGCTCGATGATCAGGTTGTCGCCAGGTATAAGTCCTGTGCCGAGGTCATCCCAATCGCCACACAGTTTTTTCTGGATGATGTCCCGCGTTGTAATGCCTGTGTCACCAGAAAGAAGTCCTTTAATCGGACGTTCAAATCGGTGTCCTTCCCACCACTCTGGATACAACCCCGTGGCATGACACACAGTTTCATAGCCACCGCCTGACTCTGTTTTACCAACACGGTTACCTGCCATAAAACAGCGCTCGTCATGCTCAGCACCGGCTCTAAAAAACTCCAGATGCTTTTTGTAGAGTTCTCGCCGAAGAGGCCCTTCATCTGGAAACAGATCAAAGAACTTGCGCCTTGCTTTGCGTCGGGCTCTTTCTTCCAGAAGCGCGAGATATTCAAGCCTATCCCGCCTGTTCAAGAGCCGCTATCCGGGCTTCAATTTGATCGTCGGTTAGCTCCTCATGCTGCAGCTTGCCGGAATGCTCAACCTTATCCTTAAACGCCTGTACATTGACATGCTTACCGAGCAGCTCAAGGTTTTTGAGTTTGTCAGGCCATTTGATTTTCTTGAGGATACCAATCATTTCCCGCTCGTCGCCCCGGCCTTCATGCAGTTCCGCTACATCCATACCAGAGATGAACTGACGCCAGATCGGCGGCCAATCAGCAATATGTTTGAATGAGCCGTCAGAGTGCATGATGTCGAGCACATCCATCTGATCAATCTCAACTAGCCGCTGAAGGACGTAATCGGCATCGATCTTTGTGCGCTCTATCCGCTGCTCCATAAGCTCAGCGATATACGCATTAATCTCTGGCATCTTCAGCAACTTATAAGCGGTATTGCCTGCTGATGCGGGACTATACCCAGCGGTAATCGCAGCAGATTGCCCTTGTTTCTGAATAATGTACTGACGACAGAACTCACGGCGCTGCTCTGTCCAATTGAACTCTTTGTTTCTACCCATGCGGCTTCTCTCAAGCGGCTAAATCATCGGTTTTGTTAACGCTGACCGGAAACAGCGAGATATAGACCACCTCCTTTTAGGGCTGCCTACTCATCTTTGCAATGCTCTAGCCTTCCGGCATTGACCTCTCTCGCACACCTCAGTCGCGCGTTGCACTCTTTAATGGCGCCGACATTCAGTATTCCCCAGTTCAGCAAATGCTTTCTCTGGATCCCATCAGCAAGATAAAGCTCGCAGTCTCTAAGGTATCGTTCTGGAATCGCTGCAGGCGGTTTCGATAACAAGTCCGTTAGCGCACATGACGCCACGGACAAACTCATCAGAAAGACGGCCATCAGTCGAAGTATCGGCTTCATGTCTCACCCGGGCGGTAATGGTTTGAGTGGATTTACGCTGCTCAGCTAGTTGGCTTTCAAGTACGCGGTCGACTTTAGTTTCTAGCTGCTGACTATCTTTCATCTGCTGCAACTCACTTTCGAGTACAGCCTTTTCCTGTAGCTCTGTGTAGATGAAATATACGAGCCCTATCGCTAGTGGTGCTGCCACAAAAGGCCAGTACTTAATCGGGCTTAACATAGCGCTCTCCCACGTTTCCGGCATTGTACATACCTAAGATGAGCGTTTGCGCTGCAACCCAAGTACCGCCTTCAAGCTGCCCTGAGAACAGCGCGATGTGAGAGACCAGTGCCGAAACAGCCGCTAAAGCAAATTTTCGACTCCGGTATCGGTCATCTGTCATGCTACGTTTCGCTCGGCTGGATACGATGCCCAAGGCAATTGGTAATGCGGTCCATCCTTGAGCGATGCCCAGTTGCCACCCCACTCCAATGGGATGCCCAACTCCTGAGCAGCGGCGAACATAGCCTCAGCTATTTCATAGTAAGGAGGCCAACTCCAATCGACTCGACCATCCACCCAAGCACCAAGATCAACGGCGTGGCCGGTTAAGTGACGACTACGCAAGGTCGTAGATGATCCAGCAGCCAGTAACTTGCGCTGTCGGTCAATTGAACGAACGCCTTCCAGCACAGTGAAATCAACACTCGTCTTTTGAATAGCTCGCTCTACTACGCGCACCAGATCAGGATGAACGCCTTCAAGACGCTCACGGGAACGCTTACCCAGTTTGTAGCTCATAGAAACCTCGCGCCTCACGGCTGGAGTTGGTGGGAATAGCTATGCGGCCGACGCTGTCCAGCGCACAACTTTTTCACGGATCTTCGTGCCATCTTTAAATACGGCAACCGTGAACTCATGATCACCGTATCCTTGGAAAGCCCAATGCAACGAGCCGTCATCGGAAAGCGTTAGACCTGCAGGCGTCGCTCCAACCACTTCACAATAGAAGCGAGCATTAGCGTCCGCTGGCAAACTTACGTCTTCATAAATGATGCTCGGGCCATGTTGTCCAGTAGCAGGCACATCGCTACCTAAGACGCCGCGGGGAGTTGGCTCCGGCTCGCTAGCAGATGAGGCGATTACTGTAACGAGCTGCGATACGGAAGCGCTATTTCCAGCTGCATCGGTTACCGAGAATACAACCTCATGCGGCCCGCCCGCTGTGCTCGTGTCAAAGTCATCACCCGTCACTGTGATACTCGATGTAAGATCGCCATCAATATCATCAATAGCTGTAACGGCAGGTGCCACATACGCATCGCCTACAGCGAGCTGGATAGTGGTTGGGGCGTTTAGAGAGATCGACGGAGGCGTTGTGTCAGCTGTATTTTCGATCACAACAACGAACTGCGACGCGCTTGCGCTGTTTCCGGCGGCATCCGTTACCGAAAAAATAACCTCATATGGTCCACCCGCCGCACCTGTATCAAAATCAGCACCAGACATCGTAATGGCGCCCGTTAAATCGCCGTCAGTGCCATCGCTCGCCGTAACATTGGGGGGCGTGTAAACATTCCCTGTTTCGAGATGAATATTGGTCGGAGCGTTCAGCGAGATCGATGGGGGTATTGTATCGGGCGGTTGAGTATTGTCGCCGCCACCCGATACAAACGGGGTAACGGCAACCCACTCCATCGAACCAATGTCGTTAGTCATACGCATCTCGACATTGACTGTTCCTTCTGGCAGTCCCGTTAGCACCAGCGGATTCGAGCGCGCCAACTTGGCATCTCCACCATTGACCCGATACTCGGTACGCGAGGCATCGTTAGAATCGTAGCTGTGAACAATCATTGCAGAGTCACCAGTGACGAACTGGGCGTCGCTGACAGTCAAAACCCCAGAAGGGGCTGCGGTTGGCGCGGAGCCGCTCGTCGTTATTGTGACGGGGGTACTTGGCCCTTCACCAAAATCATTCACAAACTTTAAGTGGTATGTGACCTCAGTACCCGGAACTAGATCATCAACAACGTGATACGTCAGCGTGGAGAAGTTTCGATCCGAATCGTCATCACGATCAATCACGATATAGGACGCGTCAGAAGCGGATGCTTCCCAGTTAATTTGATGAGATGTAAAGCCTTGAGTGCTGTCACTGACAAAGACTGGTGCGCTTTGTGGGGCCTGTGTTGGGAAGGTTCCGCTGTGGATACAGGTTCCCGACACCGACTGCTCAGAAGTTTCCCCATCTTGGTTGACCGCTCTGACCGATAACTTGTACGCCTCCCAGTTTCCTAGCTTTGGCGTGCTCAACGGTCGACCGGCCAGATCATCAATTGAAACAAAGTTCCAATTCCCGGCGTCGTTCATTCTCCACTCGAAACCCGTATGGTCTTGACCGTCGTAACTGACATCTGCATAGACCCGATCAAATTTCTTGAAGGATCCTTTGATCGATAAAACTCCGCTTGGCGCAGCCATTATGTAACCCTCGCTAGATATACTTTCGATGTTTCGCCGCTTCGAGACCACAGGTAGATGATAAATTTCATACCGTGCAGCTCTGTTGCGAAGCTCTTGTTTTCTGTGTAAGAACCGTGCTGGTCGGGGTATGCCCCTTTCGGTTCAACCCGCTTGAGTGTGTTGTCTGACAAGTCGAGATAGAAAAAAGAGTTGCCAACCGGCAGGCCGTCCTCCTCGACGATCGTGTCGTGCATACCCGCGTAGGTTGTCAGTACAACCCCATTAGCTCCCCATTCTTCAATGAACATTGATGGGTTAGACGCACCCTGAACTCTCACCAAATCACCATCAGTATTGATAGTAGTGAGAGCATTATTTACGGTTTGCACCGGCCCCCACGTTTCACTGATCATGTCAAACTCGGCAAATGTGCCACGGTGGTCACACCAGAAAATCATCTTCTGATCGTTCACCTTCGCGAGTCGGGTGTAGTCGGTGGCGTAAAGCCCCGCAGGCACGGTGCCAAGCTTGATCATCTGCGTCGGGTTTGCCCCTTCCAGCTTGTACATTCCAAAGCTGTCCATCACTCTGGCCATACGTCCATAGTAGGTATTCTTTTGGTCGCATCGGATCATGTACTGACAAGGCCCACCCGAGTGATACTCGCTAGTACCCTTGTAAAACATATGCTCTCTACCTGTCTCCCCAGTATCGAGCTTGTGATAGGCATATGCCTGCCTTACGGAAAAGACAGTATTGTCATCCCAAATACCAACCCCTTGGTATGTATGACTAGAAGGCGGTCGGCCATCCGGGAGAGTCATCTTGAACTCACCGTCTTCCGTGTAATACTGCTCATACTCGTAAGGTTCAAAGCCGCCACTGGCAGCAATATCGACACCACCAAATCCAATACCGGACTCGATACGACCGCTCAACGACTTGTAATCGGGGTTCCAGGGGTAGTCTGGGTGATCAGGATCAGATGGCATTGCGAAGATGTCCGCAGACATGGTGCTGTAGTTGATTCTCCACCCACCATTGAGTGTTGAATCTCCGTGCCCCCCGCTACATAACAAATAGGCAATTTTCGTTCTTTCATCGAATGCCTGCCCAATCCAGGATCGGAAGGTTGCACCTACTTTGCCGCCGGTACCGAAAGCTTTGGTGTTAACATCGAACCCGTTTGCATCCAACTCCGCTCGAATCTGCGCTACAGGATCAAAGCCCGCCACTTCGACGAAGTACAGCTCATCCAGACTCGTGACTGGGATCTTAGTCAAAGACTCTGCGGTGACGACACCCGCAGCGTCCCGCTCTGGCGTCCATACCGTCTGGGCAACAGGCGCTTCGCCTTGCCCCAAACGCAAATCAGCGTTACCAAGCGTGCTTACTCTGTTTACTGAACGGCCAAGATCTAGGTCAACTGCCCCCGTTGTCGTGAACTCCATATCTACACTGCTTGGACTGATATCGCGCCCCAAGCTGAGATCATCACTACCAACGGTCTCAATCACCAGCGCAGATCGCGCAATAGCTACGGTAACCTTGATAGAAACCGAGACATCGCCCGCCAAGTTCTCAACAGTGAAGCGGAACGCATCGGAGCCAGAGATACCCGAGTTGGGTGTATAGCTAAACTCTCCAGTTGCGGCGCTAAACGAAACGTTGCCATTGATAGGCGTGGCGGTAATGCTCACAGACGAAGCGACAATCGAGCCACTGAGCCCTGTATCAATACCTACAAGGTCAATAGCAACGGCTTCGCCTTCAGATGTGTTTGCAAAGTGAAACCGTGTTGGCTCACCTGCGCCACTACCGACACCGAACGACAGATCAAGCTCTAACATTATCCCTCCATGACCTCTACAACTTGAGGAGCTGTGAAGGTTATCTCGCTGATGTGCCTCGCAAACGTGGTCACACCACGCGGCATAGTGGCTGTATTCCCATCGAGTTGATAATCGGCATCTGCGATTAATCGAATAGCCAAAACATTACGAAGATCTAGCGTTGTCACGTTGGTGCGAATGCTTGATACCGCAAAGGCCTGAATTGGATTTCCAACAGTGGACTGTCTCACTTTTTACACCTCATTTCCGGTGGCATATGACGCCGCTCCATCTCAGAGTCGTAGGCGTTACGACAGTGGTCGTCTTGCCAGAAAAAGATTGCGTTCACTATACGCTTTGGCCAGCGAACGCCGCGATCACGATCAAGGCGATAGCTGCGGGATGAGATGGCCTCGTCGGGATACCCACCAAGCAAAGCAGCATTGATTAGTTGGTTTAGCGCGATAATGATGTTCATCAGACGCTCACCAACAGCAGAGATAAACTTACTCATCACAACCTCCGTTTAGAGGCAGGTCGATCAACTCTCCGTCGCGGAAGAAACGAGCATTGGTAATCCCCTGCTCTGCATAATGAGCTTTTAGGTCTGCAATGAAGGCGCTGAAGATACCGACGCCCTGCGTTTGTGCCCATGCAAGATGCACATCGACAGAGTTAGGCAACGTGCGCGTGATCACACAGCTAGCAGAAAATGACATGCCGTTACCGTCATAGCGCGCGAGCTCAACGAGAGGCTGAATAGATAAGCGGCTCATACCAGTACGGCCTTTAGAGCAGCTAGCCAGCCGAACTCTTGAACAATCGCATACAAGATCGCCCCGATCACGGCCCATTTAATCTGATTCAAGCTACCGACCATTTTGCTGAGAGCTTCGCTCAGCTCACCATGCCCTTTCTTGAGCTCGTCAATCTCTTTCTCGTGATAGCTGACCTGCATCTCTAAGCGATCAATCCGTGATTCACTCACCGCTTCCATCCTTAACGATCACTGGGGTGGGCTGGTTCACGATTACCGGAGCCGGTTGTTCGATCACAGTAGGCGGTGCCGTTGAGTCCACGTGACTGGAGCTGTCATTGATCAGATCGCCATCATGAGAGCTATCAACCGAATCGCTGTTATAGCTGTTGCTCGTGTTGTGCCCTGCCGCTTTGAAACCGTCAGCTGCGATCTTTGTCACTGCCGCCCAAGGAGCAATGCCGACTGACTTATTCACGACGTTGTTCGCGAAGTCCCAGCCATTTGTCTGGCGCGGGACATGCAACTTGTCGCGCGGATCCTTATATGTGATGTCACAACCAGATGGGCAATGCGCTCTCAACGTGGACTGCGCCATCTGCGATTTGATTAGCTCTAGTTGGTTTGCACTGATTGGTTCATTCGAAGCACAGCCAGCAAGGCCACACATGGCAATTACTAATAGTGCAATGAGAAAGCCCGGGCGCGGGAAATCGCTCCGGTCACCGTTTCTGCGACAGAGGTTTGTCATTTGAATCACCATGATTGATTGGATAGGTCCTACTCAGTCGAGCTTCACAGCTGGACGTTTTCGGAAGGCTGCGCTGTCTCACGACATGGCAAGAGGTCAAATTTCAGGCATAAAAAAACCCCGCCGAAGCGAGGTTTCTTTTCAGCTAGACGCAAAAACTACATCATAGCTATTTACCTGTATAAAATTACACTAATTTGCGTCAGGGTCAACCGGATCTTTAAATAGTTTTAAGGGCAACGGCAAGAATATTCTCTTAGGGTAGCTAATTTCTCCAACAGCTCTCAAGCAAAGAGCCCTGACACACACTAAATCATCCTCTGAAGAGAATCGGAATACATCCCCTATTTTGCGAAGGCCTAGACGCTGACCTACCATATTCCCCGCAATTACAATCTTTTCAGCCTCGCTTTGAAACCCGAGTTCGATCCATTGTTTTGCTGGTATGTAAAAGTAAGTATTCAAAAGTCTGGTGGTATCACTACCCGAGCAGTTGAGAACACATTCATTTGAGGAACATTTAGCCTCAAAAATATTGCTGGTTGCGCTGCGGGCGTCCTTTTTTACACCTATGAAGTCTTGATACCTAAGAGTAACGACCGCGATATACCAGCCCACCACTGCAGACTGAACAACGCTCGACTCAAACGCACTACCGAAAAGACTCAAAGCCCAGTAGAACGAATCCAGTGCGCCGGTATACCCCATGATGAAGCGAAACTCCATTAACAAAGCAGTAGAAATCAGTAATACCACTGAAGCTCTGGCTACAAAAAACCGCAGCTGGTCATTCTTGAAAATAGCGAGCACTACCCTGCCTCCTGCACAAACCCCTCTATGATCTCAAGATTATACGCTAGCCGGTCGTAACCTACATTTCGATTGTGAGTGTAAGACCGTACCGATACTTCCAACCGATCTGCCAACTCCTTGTTCGAGAACACGCGCTTATAAATTGCTTGGTGATATGCCCGAGCAAGAACTGCCGCGGCGTATTTGTCTTCGACATTGCGGAACATAGCCCGAGCCTTTCCATAGTTGTGATGTTCGCGGCGCAGGAACCTAGCCTCGCTGATCATCTTATCGTCCGCTTTGTCATTGCTCTGGTGCTCATCTGCTGATGCAAAGGCCGCGGTAAGCTGCTTTTGTCTAGTGATGCTAGGCGGCCGCTTGTTTGTGATCTGCTGAAACCACTCTAACTGAGATGGTGCGTGCCAGCCTGCAGATAAGCTGGGGCTAAGATAATAAGACACCAGTATGCCTATCAGGTCGTCGATTTGATCCTTTCTGTTCACCATAACTGCTCTTTTTGCCCCTCGATGGTAACCATGTTTACTTATTCGCCCTTAATCGCCTTTCGGGCTATCTACCCCATCGGTCTCTAACTTGCTGCTCGACCTGTTGTTTCTGCTCTGAGCTCAGATGGCGAGTCTCCCAATCAAATAGCTGTTTTCGGTCATGGCGGTGGCGTCGCTGCTTCATACGCAGGATGAGGTCCGATACCTGGTGATCGTTCATACCACACCCTCGAATTTCGATATCTCTACAAAGCACGCTCCGCCTTTCACAACAGGCCCTCGTATCACTCGAATGTCATCGACTAACTCATCGTCTGCCCATACATTCGCAGCGGTTATGGCATCAAGAACACCTTTGCTGTAGTTATCGATATCGCGCTTTCGGCGACATGGTGGGTATAGCGTTAAGCGCAACGCTAAGCGCCCTGTTTGGACTGGCCCTCGATACTGGGCATTGATCGCGGCCACCGCATCTTTTTTAAATTGCCGCCCTCTTTTGCTCGTAATTTTCCGGCCGTTCGCAACAGCCGTGATGTTGTTGACCGAGGGCGGAAATGGAATAGAGAACTCGATCATGCAGCCACCTCTATCAGTCCACGTCGCGTCAACTGCTGTAATGTCAGAACAATCGCTCGGTCCATTCTCTCTCGGCGCTCCTCTCGTGAAAGGTGATGACCATTGTCGATTTCATGGTGGCAGTCTGGGCATATTGCTGCGGTCAGGGAATCATCGACCTTTTGGCCCATCCCCTTGCCCTCGTTCCGGTGAGCTACTTGAATACCCCAAGCACCACAGAGCACGCATTGGTCTAACTGCCCAACAGCTGCCAACCACTTTCGACTTCGGTAAGGTTTTGCCTTCATGCTCACGCCGCTCTCCTATTCTGCTTTTGCATCTCGTCGTAGTACTCCTCATAGACAGCTAGCGCGGGTTCACTCCACTGCACCCCCATTTCACAACCTTGCGCATAGAGAAACTCGACAAAGTCCACCGCCTCAGATTTGCGAAACTTAGTGGTTGTTGGCCGTACGGTGATGGTTCGACGCCCATCCATACTCGTGATGAGTTGCCCCGGGTGTGTTAAGGGCTCGCCCATTGAGAGCTTTTCCTGCTCAAACTGATCAACCAGCAGTGCTTTCCATACATCTTGGCTGTATCGCTTCTTGCCAAAGAACGTGACCTGCTTGGCGATATCACCAATCATCGCGTGGTACTTCTTCTCCATCGTGCGGGTTTTGCTCTCTTCGGTGATGGATACACAGCAAGGCTTACCGGCCTTTACCATGGCGCAGGCTATTTCCCATGCGCGGGTCATTACAGGCCGCAGCTGTGACTCAGAACGAATCGTTGTCGCTTGCTTACTCATCGCTGCAGCTCCTCCAAACGCTTTCCAAAATCAGAGAACGGAACACGGAGCAGCGGCTTACTCACTCCCGGCCATAGGGTAAGTGGTGTGGCTGCGTTTCCCTTCTTGAAAACAGTCAGTTCATGCTTATCGAGAATCATGTTGATCAAGAACGTGCTGCATCCAAAGTGAGTAGCGACCTCTGTCAGCGTCTTCTTGTCACCATGAGTGCGGATGTACTCCACGATCTCGGCATGGTCGTACTTCAAACCGCTCATAACCGTCTCCGTAGTTCAGCCAGCGCAGCATTCCCCGCCTTCATCGCTTGCTGGGTTGCCACCTTCCGTCCGTTGCGATGATGCTCAAGCGCGCGCGAATTAAGCTCTGGCAGCTCCAGTACTTCGCCGTTCATGACGCGATCACACAGGGCTTCATACTCAGCCTTGAACCGTGGGCGTGTGACCTTGGAGGTTTCAGAGCGCAGTTCAAACCATCCGGTGTTCTTACCGGCGTAGTACACCGCTGGGTGGGTCCACTTGGCGTGCAAAACGCGATGCCCGTTGTTGCAAGCTTCCAAGTACGCGGCCTCGGTCGAAGGCAGTCCAAACTCCTCTGGGGTGGTCATGCAGAGCTTGCGAAACTCACCGAGGTTTGGGACAAACTGACTCTCACGTTTCAGTAGTTTGACGAAACCCTTCTTGATCATGCCCTCGGTCATATCGCGTAAACCCAAGCACCACGTTTGGAAGGACTCCCCGCCAACCTCGCCGTACTGGTTGGCAAACTGCGCGCCATAGATCTCACTCATACGAAGCCACAACTGAGTCATTGATATCTTCACTTGGTCGCTGACCATGGAGTCTCGCGAGGTAGTTGCTTGCGGCGGCGTGCTGGCGGTCGACGGTTGATAGCTTTGGGCCGGTGGCAGTAGATCGTTGAGCGAGTGGGGCTTGGCCATGGTTCACCTTCCAGTCGTTTGTGTAGTGTTCATCAGGGCCGAAGAATGAGGCCATTGTCTTAACAAATTCAGTATTCAGGATGCTCTTCGCTTCGCAGTAAGCCGCATAGCGCTTCATGCCCTCTGCGAGTTCACGCCATGTTGCACCTTGCTTGATGCGAGCATTGCAGGCTTGAAATGCCTTACGCTTGGGATCTGAGCCTTCTCGACGAGGACGCTGTTGCCAGATCCATTCGAACTCTTTGGGGTATTCATGGATAGATCGCTTGGGGGTTGGAGCGTTGACGGTCTGTGAATCTGCGGATGAGGCATAAGTATCTATCCCGTTAGGGATAGTATTATTGTGTTCTTGTGTAGTGGCCCTTTTTGTTGGCCCACCGTTGGCCCTTTCGTTGGCCTCTGTTTCAATACAGGCCCCGTCATTGCTGGGTTTTGGTTGGCCCTCTTGCTGGCCCTCAATGTTGGCCCTGTGTTGGCCCTTTTTTTCTTGATAATCACTGTAATTACATACAGTAAAAATTGAGCCGTTACGTGTTGATTGCTTTGTCAGCATCCCTTCGGCTTCAAAGAAGCTGATAATGCTACGCATCTGCTTCTCTGTGACACCAACACGCTCAGCGAGCGCCTTTCTGCCTGACGCGAACTGCCCTATTTCTAACTGAACCGGCTTCGTACCTAACATCGTCTTTCGGGGCTTATGAGAAGCCAGCATGAGTATATGGACCCATGAGGATAGGTATTCAGGACGACCAGCAAAGGCGCTCTCCTGAAGCGTGCGATACAACTTTATAAACCCCGAGTTAAGGGGTGCTTCTTCATTGTGCTCCATGCGGGGCCTTCTGAACTGGATTACCTGTGCGGTCTGTGACATCATGGTTTCCTCTGTGAAACCCTCGTTGTGGCCCGCCAGCCTTTAGCAACGGGGGTTTTCTTTTACCTGTCTAGTGCGGAGCGTTCGCCGCGTTCGCTTTGTGCTCGTAACTGAACAGTGCCCTAGCCCAGCCGATAAAGACCAAGACGCTGTTCAGTCCCCTCTCATAGAAAGGGCTACCAGTCGGCACCACCTATGGCGCCAACTGGCGTGTTGCATCCGGCAGTCCTCGCCGGATGGCTAAGCTAGATCTCCTGCCAGCTTTTTGAAGCACACTCGGAAATGCGCTTGAAAAAGGAGGCTGATTCAGGGAATCAAACAATCAGCCTCAAGGCGTACAGTGTGTTGAGATCGGTAACGGGTCAGCCGTGCAAAGTGTCTGGGCGTCGCGCCTCAGCAAAGAGACGCGAAAAGCGCGCATCGTCATGGGTATCTTGCGAACGCTCTGTGCTGAAGAAATCCATGGAAGCCATGGGATGATTAGAATCGGTGACAAGCTCGCGAGCCTGCGTCAATCTTTCCTCAGCTAAACGCTGCTCTAAACCACCGGGCTTTTTCAGCGCGACGACAAAACAGTCGTGCAAGATCTGCGACATACTTCGGTCGGTTAGCTCGCTGGCACGTTTTAATTGGTCGTTCTCTGGCTTCGTGAGGTGTATGCACTTGTTATGGTCTTTCTTCATGGGAATGAGTCCTTATGCTGCGGCTGGCTGCTTGGTTTGTTTTTTGTATGGCCTCTAAGCTGCTGATTTCGGCTTATAGAATGGGTTTTCTGGGTCATCTTCACGACGAGCTTTGAGCTTTCCACTCGTAGCTTTTTCCAACTCACACTGCTTCGTGTATGGAAGGCCGCCCTTTCGGACGTAGTAGGACATGCTCGGCCTCGACAATCCCATTGCCCCTGCGGCTTTCTCATAAGTTTTGAAATACTCGATAGCTTCTTCTGGCGTCATGAAATGTTTCAACCTTTAACCAAAATTAATGACAGAAGTTTAAACACATTAAACAGAAGCGTCAAAGTCTTTAACTAGCAATTTGCTTAAACTATTTACATGGAAAAAACTATTTCGGCTCGAATAGCACAACGAATGGAAGCTTTAGGGCTTTCTCAGGCAGCGCTTGCACGCAAGGCGGGGATTAATCGCGCTTCGGTTTCTCATTGGCTTTTAGGGAATAACAAGCCGTCAGGCGATTCTCTAATTAAGCTGGCTGCCGGCTTAGAGTGCTCGGTTGAGTGGCTGCAGACAGGTATTGGCGAAAACGACAGAGGGGCTGTAGGTCTTGGCCTAGACTCCTCACCGTTGGGGCTAGATTCGAACGGCGGCACAGTCCCAACGCCAATCTATGATGTTGAGTTCGCTGCTGGGTTTGGTGCTGATGCTGGTCTAGAGTCGGAGCCTGAGTACCTGCAAATTCCAGCGTATTACTACACAGAGTCAGGTGTATTCCCTGGCGATGGAATGATCGTGACTGTGCGCGGTGACTCGATGGAGCGCACGTTTTACAACGGCGATAAGCTCATGATCGACAAGTCCCAAACAAAGCCGATTAATGATGCGGTGTTCGCTTTTAACCTCGAAGGTGATCTAAGGGTGAAACGCTTCTTTAGGAAGCTGGATGGTACTTGGAAGATTAGCAGCGATAACAAGGATGATCCCGCTTACGAAGATGAGATCATCTCCCCCGATAGGCTCCAGTTCATCAACATCATCGGACAAGTCGTTGCGCTGGTTCATAGGCCAATAAGACGGATTTAATAAGTTAGGTTAGACATGGAAGTTATAGCTCTTATTGTTATTGGTTTTATTGTTTATAAAATCTTTGACTCAAACTCTTCGTCGAACAAAGAAGAGCTGACATTTACTGAGACTCGCAGGGTTGATAAGCATGGACGAGTCGAAGTTGAACAAACACTAAGTGGTCACGTCTCACAAGAGCATATTCGGTCTGCAATCGACCGCTCTAGAGCATCGCAAAAGCTTGATCAGCCTGTATTTGAAAGTCCTGCTCTGGAAACAACCTCACGACTTGATAGAAGCCAACAAGTCCCCTCTTCCCGAATATATGACACAAGCCACTCCTCGGTTCCTGAGCACTTAGCTATTGAGACCCCGTTCTCTAGTGGCGAGTCAAAAAAGCACCGCAAGCAACGAGACTTAAAGAGAGTCAAGAGTTGTCCGAAGTGCCAGCTCACGAAATCGACTGATGAGTACTATACAACCCAGAAGTACAGCGACGGTTTGAGTAAATGGTGCAAGTCTTGTATCGACGAAAGCAAGACTAAAAGTCACGCCAAAAAAACACGTAATGGTCGCTATAAAATCTGCTCTAAGTGCAACCAACGACGCGAGAAAAGCAGCTTCTTCAAGTCAACCAAGCAAGCAGATGGGCTAAGCAGGTGGTGTAAATTCTGTCACGCTAAGAACAGGTAATGACTAGAAGCTCGCTGTGAAGTAAGCGCCATGGCTGGCGGAAAGGTAGTTGAAAACCACTCAGGCAGAAGCAGCTCAGGCGGCAAAGGTTTCACATGTGCTTTTAGGATTGTAGGTACAGTAAACGAAGCAAAGCTGAAGCTTTAGCGCCAATTTTTTTGGGTCGCGGATACGAAACGTCCAAGAAACTTGGACTTATACAAGGATCGTAAAATGAAAAAACTCTCTTCTATGCTCATTGTTTTCTCGATGCTGCTTTTGGTTGGCTGCAATGCCACTAATGGAGTGAAGAGCAGTTACAAACCGGCTCTCGCTGAGCTTCCGCCTCCTCTCCATGATTATTTAGAAACCCCTGAGCAGTTTACTAACATACAGCCGACGCAATTTAAGAAAGCCGTTGCCTTTGTATCAGATGAAAAGCTCGGACAGACTGCATTGATAAACCTTCGAGCAGAGGATCGCGGCGCTTCTATTTTTTATAGCATCTTGATGGACATGGGGAGCGAGAACCTCAGCTTTGATGCGTTCTTGAGCAAAAGTGGTTTCGATACAGATATATCCTCCATCAAAGTTAACGATGTATATGCCACAAGCATCAAAAAACAAGGTCACGATATCAAATACCTTCAACTAGCGGTCGAACAAGTATTGTCGGTCATTGTAGATCCAGCATTACTAAATCGCCCTCTTCTTGCTGGAAACACTATTCGGAAGGATATAAGCAGCGATATACATGAAATCATGCAGTCCTTGCTTAATGATATGGACCTAAATCCTCGATCTGACGACCTGCATATAGAAGAGTCAATCTACACACTGAAGTTTGTTGGCCTGACTGAGATGAACAAAAGACGTGCCGCCGTTTTCAAAATGAGCCTCTCTGCTGCTGGCTCTCTCTCAGATATCACATTCTCTACGACAAGAGCAGGATTCACTTACATCGACTTAAGAACGGGAATAGTATTGGCGTCCATTGTTGAGTCGTATCCACACTTCAATGGCCAATCAAATGGCGTGACACGCACAAAATACGAGGTCGTCAGGCTAGTTGATTAAGCTAAACGAAGCAAAGAATTGCGGAGACATGCTTGAATTGCCAAATACTAGTACAATAGATCAAACTGCTGCGCTGGTTCGTAGCGCCAATTAGACGAGTGTAATTACGAACTAAGTGCGCTAGGTCGCATATGCTGACCATCATAAGACCATATCAAAAAGGCATTGACCTTCGTAGAGTTAATCTACCTGCAAGGAAAGCGTTATGATTTCAATTTTACTCACAACCCTACTGATATATTTGCTATCGCGTAAAGTCAAAAGGTGGTGGTTGTTTTTCCCTGCTACGGTACTTTGCGCAATCGTTGCAGCTTGCCTAGTTCCTCTTGTCCTTCACTTCCTGTCCCCTGAAGTACTAACGGACCGTCAAGCAGCGGTAGCCGCAATCCGCAATTTACTACCAAATATAGTTTCGGGCTTTATATTCGCGATAGCTATTGGCTTCAAAAAGCGTCCGAATAAGATTAAGAAATCAACTTTATAACCTTCATTGCACACGGAACTGCATATAAATGAATATTAACACCAGAATTCGGCCTGACTGTGTGAGACAAACAGTAAAAATAGAGAAGGCTTTTATTTTCTATGTGATTGGTAAAGGAGACTCGAGCAAAAAAAGAAAGCTAGATACCTATACTGCTATATCTTTTTCTACTCAAGAGTGCGATGACAACCTTATTTTAAATTTAGAAAACAAACACTCTTATACCGAAAAAAACAACAAAGTTAACTTTTCAAACAAGACATCATATTTTAAAGAAATAGACATTCTCAGACAGTTTTGGGGAAATAAATCAGAACCGATAGACAAAACAGAAAATATAGAAAACATTAAAAAGACTCGCAAACTATTAGACATAGATAACTCTGCTGATGATCTACAGATACAGAGCGACATTATATCGCTTATAAATTATTCAGCTATTGATAGAATAATTTTTGTCAATGATGAAAAGTCAAATCAAAAATTTATACTTGTGCCACTAAAGGGAAAATTAACAACCGATGGTAAAATTCAACTTTCAGTAGACAACTGGCCAGATATAAGTATAGAAAAGATCAAAAAAGCATGCTCGTTCTGCTTTTGGGTTCATACTAATGAGTTATTAGAAGCTCAAGAATCCACCGATGGAATTTCAATATTTCATAAAATAGAATTCACTCAAAAAATCAATATACCTGACTTTAAAGTCTACTATCAATTACCTGAAATGAATGAGATAAAAAATCAGCATGCCACTTGTTATCTTTATGATGAAGAGGAATTGAAGGAAGAAGTGATTCAAATTCACTCAGGCATAAAATATTTTAGAGACTGGATTAGAGGGGGCATTATAGATTCCACCTTACTGAGATTCAGAAACACTACTCACTTAGACAAACAAGCTCGCGAGGGAAATTTAAAGCTATACTCCGCTGGCATAACAACAGAAGATAAAAGTATAAAGCGAAAGCGAGAAGTAAATGCGCTTCTGCTAGGCATAGCGGCTTCATTAATACTATCACTAGGATTTGATGCGACTCGTGTTGAAACCGTTGGCTACAGAGAGCTATTTCCCCTATCTCAATCACTTAATGCTGAGTTCTTATGGTTGATAACATCTCTGGGCCTGTTCCTCAAAGCTCATACTATCCAACGAGCTACAAAAGCCTTTAAAGCAGCGATAGTCGTCTCTTTAGTCCCTATTGGGTTTTGGTTCTTTTGGTACTACTTCAGCCCGACAGGGCTAACCAAATTAAATACTGGAGTACCGTATATCAGAGACTTCTTTGAGGTATTCGATGTAAGCGTGCACTGTACTTATTCGAAAATACTACTTTCAGTTGACTTATTGACTGCTATAGTTATAGGGATTTATTTTTTATCTCAGAAATTCAAACTGATCAACTGGATTAGAGAGCGATGAGTGGTGTATTTGAAGATGGGCTTCTGATACTCAGACAGCCGGGGCCGCCGATCATATCTGTTGAGGGCATTATCTACTATCGTTACATGGATCAGCTCTACATACCTAAAGTACCGGCACTATTGGATAAAGACGAAGTTATAGCCGTATCAAACGCTCGGATCAAACATGCAGAGTCTCTTATTAACGTCCGCTACTCGCTCTGTGTAATGCGAGATCTTTACGAAAACTTGTTAAGGGTCAACGCTCACAAGAAAGTCATTGACTTTGGTTGCGGTGGGGGCCTATTGGCTCGCCTTTTCGGCCCGGGCTCAGATTTGGAACCGCCGCAGTCTGTGTTTGGTGTGGATCTTAATCCCGTAGCAGTTGATTCAGCTCTCGTAGCCTACGCACAAATTCCCAACGTGAGAGAATTTAAAACAAGTGTATTCGGAGAAGGTGACACTTTACAGCTAGAGGACAACTCGATTACAGGCATATTCTCATCATTTGTCATGCATTTTAAAGTTTTCGATTCTCAGCTAAAGGAGCTACATCGTGTTCTTGTGCCGGGTGGCACTTTTGTATGGAATGACTATCTGCATAGCCGATATCCTGGACATAGCCAAAAGCTTATTAAGAAAATGTCTGATATTGGCTTTGAGGTATCCAAAGAAAAGAAAGAGTTTAGAGCCCCACCTGAGAACGACATAAAGCACCATATGTTTTTTAGAGCAGTTAAGCTTTAACCACTTCAATGCCAGCTTAAGCAGCTGGCACTTCACCATATATTTTTATTTTTTAATTTCATCTATAAACTCAGAAAAAGATTTAACAAACCTCAGGGCAATTAAGACTGTAAAGAAAAGTAGAAACTTTACTCGTGGTTTTTCATCAGTTTCCGCATCCATTTTTCCAAGTATGCGTTTACTTTTATCTATTTTTTCTTCTATAAATTTTAACTCATTAAATGCCCCACAAAACGCTATAAATTCGTGATAATCATCTTTATTTATGTCGCTAATTTTATCACATAGGCGGCTTACATCTATATTATTATTTGAGATGGCTAACTCACAATTAAATTTTGAAAAACCATCTAATGAATAGCACTTATCTTTCACTATTTTTCTTGCAGCGTTCACTTCCTGACGTATGAACGTAAAGTCTTTTTCATATTCAGATATTTGTGACTTAGTGAAATCATAATTAAAAGCTACCATAAATATGATTACAGAGGTAAGTGATCCGACATACCACACCATGTCGATTAATCTAAACAAAACCCCTCTGGGAATAGTTAGCCCAAAGAATAACCAAAAGTCACTTTTTTTAAAAATAACAGACCAAAAAAGGAGAAAAAACGAAATCAGAGACCAAAAAAATATTATCGTAGCGAACCATGCAAGCTCATAACCAACAACAGGACTATTAATAAGGTCTTCTGACAAATTTCCATATTTCAGGGGATATAGGTATCTTGTCCCTATGTGTAACCCTGTATAAGCGAGCCAATAGAGAAGATAAATCGCAATAACACGCCTGAAGATAGATTTCAGTCTTCCTTGAAACCATTGCACCACCTACTTCTCCTTCCCTGAAATGACTTAGCCAGCTTTTTCTTCAAAAGCACTCTACCTAGATCCACTCCATCGACAAACACATCAGCTATTACCCGAAAGTACTTTCCTCGACGAATGTTTCTAAGCTCCACCCTGCTCCCTGCTCTCAGCACGCTTACACTGAACTGCTTAGCTTCTCGCGCTAGCTGCTTTTCATAGGGGCACTTCCCGCGCAGCTCTGGCGTATCGATTCCGTTGATTCTGACGGTAACTCCCTTCCCAAGTATCGCAGGCCACTCGTCGATATCCACCTTAAAAGAGTCACCATCAATCACGGTGCCAACACGATCTACAACCACATCTCCATATGTCTTTCCCGCCATCGCTGCCGGAGATAGCAACAGCAACAGCACCAAAATTCCTTTTTTCATCGAGACATTTTAACACGCTAAATGTTGAGACTCTGATTCGATTGTATAAAGAGCCGACCAATAATGGTTAAACTTTTTGACAAAAAATCTTGCATGTTTTGTTTAATTCATTATTCTTTATGTCAAGAACTTTAACCAATCGTGTAGGCGACTTACCTACCCAACTTAGACCCGCAAGGCGTAAGCCAAACCCCGTAGCGGCGAGTTGCGACCGAATCTGCATAGATGGATAGGTGTGACGGGCGTGTTAAACCACGTTTATTTCTGAGAAGGCAGCCGTAACTGTCTTGCCAGAAACAAACAGGAGAACACTATGGAACGCCAATCCCAGCGGCAACCTAGCCGCGATTACCGCGTGAGAGTGCTGCACGGATACGGCGCACCTCACACTTCCAGCGTGATAGCAAATGAGCAGCGCGTGCGAGCTTGGCTCAACCGCAAGGCTTACAAAGCCGCTATGCCAGCTATCCAATTTGAAATCCCAATCTATAAACCGGAGTAACTGCCATGGACAGCATGACCGTTTACATCGTCACAAACTGGCTCAGCCCTCACGAGCAACGGGTAACCACCATCAAGCCGGATGACCTTGATCTCAAGTCGGGCACGGTCATCTTGCAAGAGCTTGAAGTTGCGAAGGTGCAAGGTGAACAGCTAGATGCAGCTATGAAGCGCGGCTTAGCCCAGCGCGAGGTCGTTCAAAAGCTCAACCACCCAACGTCACCGGCTGATTGGGTCTACATGTAAGGATTGGAGGACAACATGGACTACATCACTCTGGAAGAAATTGCTTTAGTCCTGATATCTGGCGGCAGTTATCGCACCGGTCCCGGCACTTGGGACGTGATCGACTTCTCCGACGTAGAGGAAAAGATCACCGAAATGGACGGCGAGAACGGCGCCTGTGACGCCATGTTATATGGCGAATTAAAGCAGATAGCGGCTGAGCAAGTTGCTGCTGACACCATCGAGCGCATCGCCGCGTGGAATGACTGCATTGTGGAGGACGCAGCATGAACATGCCCGCAAATCCATTCGATTTATTAGAACAAGATCAACCGGCCATTGGGTCGGTTTTTTGTGCGCCCGGCTTCTATGAAAACCTCAGTAACGCCGACTATCACGCAGGCGAAGGCATTAGCAAAAGCGGCTTAGACCTTATCGCTCACTGCCCTTCCTCGCTTCCTTGGTCGAAAGAAGCGCCAGTTGACGACCAAAAGCTCAAAGCGATGGACTTTGGTTCCGCCCTGCACTGTCTTCTGCTGGAACCGCACAACTTCAACAGCGAGTTTATTATCGCGCCAGAGTTTAACCGGCGAACAAACGAAGGCCGAACCCAATGGGAGGCTTTCCAGCAAGAGCATGACGACAAAATCATCATGACCGCCGACGAATGGCGACAGCTGCAAATCATGCAAGGCAGCGTTATGGCACACCCAACTGCTCGCTGGATCTTCGAGCAAGCAGGTATCAATGAAGCATCGATTTACTGGACCGATGATGAAACCGGTGAGCTTTGCCGTATCCGACCAGACCGCATTCTGACCAATCACCACATCATTGTGGACGTTAAGAAGGTAGATGGCATGGATCGGCTAGAGAAGCATGTCGAAGAGTTTCGCTACCACGTGCAGGACGCTATGTATTCCGAGGGATACGAGAAGCATTTTGGAGTGCGCCCGCAGTTCCTATTCCTAGCAGTGAGTTCTAGCGTTAGTGCCGGTCGCTACATGGTTGATGTCGTGGAACTGCCTGACGACTGGAAGCAACGTGGACACGAGCTTTATCGCGAAAACCTAGAAACCTACCACCGTTGCCGCGTCGAAGACGACTGGCTTCATATTAGATCACTTGAGCGCCCCGCTTGGGCCATCCGTCAGGATGAACGGAGATTGTCATGAGTAATGTTGCAACCATTTCACAACAAACCACCCCTCAGAAAAGTCCATTCGCAGTCATGGCGAGCCGCCTGAACATCGATGAGCAGGAAACTCGCTCTTTGATGACGAATACGCTCATGAAAGCCAAGAACAATGGTCAAGTAAGCGATGGCGAACTGATTACATTTCTAGCCATTGCTAATGAGTACCGTCTGAATCCTTTAACGAAGGAGATCTATGCCTTCAATAACCGCGGCGCGATTCAGCCAATTGTGTCCATCGATGGATGGTTAAAAATCATCAACGAGCACACGCAGTTTGATGGTATGGAGTTTTCGGACTCACTAGATGCCAATGGTGCTTTATCTGCTATTACATGCCGTATCTATCGTAAGGATCGCCAACGACCGACAGAGGTGACCGAATACCTAGATGAGTGCAAAGGCACGTCGGAGCCATGGAAAAAATGGCCCGCACGGATGCTAAGGCATAAAGCCACTATTCAAGCAGCTCGTTACGCTTTCGGTTTGTCAGGCATCATCGATGAAGATGAAGCAGAGCGGTATCGACAAACCACATCCGTCAGCGAGCGCGAGGTAAACCCAGCAGTAAATCAATCATCCCTGAAAAGTCGAGTGGGCAATTCAAGCAAGGCAGAGGCCCAATCAACCTCTTTGGGCAGTCAAAAACAATCTATGCCGAGCTTTGAGCAGCCTCCCCCATTCGACCAGCTGCTAAAAGAGCTTCAGGTATGCACTACTAAAGAAGACCTAGATCAGTGGAAGGCCGCAGCTACGCAATGGCCAGAAGGCAGTGCTGAGCGCACCTCACTCATCCAATCTTATAAAGACCACTGTTCAAACTTATCTCACGCCGCACAAAATCAGGAGCAATAACCATGTCTGCAGCTGAAAAAATGGAACCTCGCCAAGCCACTGATCTGGTGGTAATCAATACAACTCCTGCTGCTATTGCCTTCAACTTTGAAGAAACCAAAGCGTGGCTAAAGAGCGAATTAAAGCAGTACGACGTTGTGGTCACCGCTGACACGCTGGCAGGCTCAAAGAAGCTTGCAACCGAGCTCAATAAGATGGCCGGTGATATCGGCAAGCGTCGCCGCGAAGCTGTCGAGAAAGTCAGCGGCCCCATTCGAACATTCGAGGAGCAGGCAAAAGCTCTTGAAAAAATGTGTAAGGACGGACGGCAGCGCCTGCTTGATCAAGTAAAGGTGTTCGAGGACGAAACGCGTGCTCTGGCCAAAGCAAAGTTAGAAGAGCGCCGTCTAAGCGAATGGGAGCTTCATGGCGTTGAGGATGAATTCCGTCATACGCAGATCGAAGACCTAATCAAAATTACCGCACTAACAAAAACAGGCAAGTTAACGGCAGGCTCGCTTAACGAAGTGCAAAAACGGGTTCAAGCCGACAAGCAACTTCAGCAGCAAACAGAGATGCGCCTGCTACAGCTCGAAAACCAATCTTATAAAGCCGGTTTAGCTGCGCCTCTCACCCGTGCTCACATCGAAACATTCCTCTTTGCTTCTGATGAGGACTACAGCCAGAGCCTTGAGGCAATGCTTCAATCAGAGCTACAGCGCCAAAAGGTCGCCGAGGAAGTGAGCCGCCGCAAGTTTGAGGAAGAACAACGCCGAAAGGAGCAGGAAGCACAGCGCGAGCCTGAGCTTAAACAGCAAACTGAAGCTCATTCACCGACTGAGCCCCAAACTGTGCATGAGCCCGTCACTATGGAGACTGAGCCAGTTCAAGCCGTTCCGGTGGCTACTGTCAGCAAGCATGCATACGGTGATCTGAGCAAAGCACACGCCGCAAACATAGTGGAATGCTCGCGAGATGAAGCAGAAAGCTTTGCCGTCCAGTTATCTAACGAAAGCTGGAATATGCCTATCGGTGTATGGGTGCCTGGTGAATTGGTCGCAATCGCATACTGCGGCGGAGTATTCCGCAAGACTGAGTAGCCAGTTATGGACACTTATTGCATTTACCTCAACGGAAGGCTGATCACTACGATTGGCCTTTCTTGTTTTCCACGCAGCAAAGGAACAGCCATCGCCACTCGGCACGCCCAGCAGCTGTTTCGCAGCGCAAAAGTTCGCGCCGTTCTGGCGCGCTAGTAATCCCTAAAAAGAGAGAAACCACAATGCAGAAGTATATCGGCACAAAAACTATCAATGCTAAACCCATGATTCGTTCGGATTACAACGCCCTCCGAGGCTGGGAGCTACCTGCTGATGAGAATGGCGACGATGAAGGTTATTTAGTTGAGTATATTGATGGCGGCCAGTCCAACCACTCGGACTATAACGGCTACATTAGCTGGTCACCAAAAGACGTCTTTGAGCGTGCTTATCGCTCTACCAACAACATGACGTTTGGCGATGCTCTGGTGATGCTTAAACAGGGCTGCCGCGTCGCGCGTTCAGGCTGGAATGGTAAGGGTATGTGGCTAATTTTGGTGCCCGGATCTCCAAGCGTTAAACCAGTGGCTGGAACGCCGTACAGTAATGCCGGTGTCACCGAGCCAACGAATATCAACCCTCACATCGATATGTATACAGCGACAGGGGAAATGCAGCCGGGATGGCTGGCTAGTCAGACCGACATGCTAGCTGAAGACTGGACTCTCCTAGATTAATCCTTCGAGCCCCTATTGCTGGGGCTTTCTATCTGCCAAAAGCTACCTAAAACAAGGTGTGTCAATCATGAGTGACAACCACATTATTTGCGCGATGCGACCGGGGCAAGAATACACCTCGGGCCTACTTGCCAAGCTATGTAATGCCAAGCGCTCCGCTGTGACTAGAGAGCTGTACGAAGCGTATCGGGGGGGGGGGTAGTCAACCGATACAAGAAAAAAGGCGTGCGCGGTTTTGTGTACGTCTCAAAGCAACTGAATCTTGAGTTTGAGTAAACGCCATGTTTTTCAAAAACCTAATCCCGTACCAACTTAAGGAAGGCTTCACCCTAACGCCTGAAGCGCTATCTGCAGCACTGAGTGAACACGTTTTCACGGGCTGTAAAAGCCAAGAACTCGGGCGCTTTGGCTGGACAAAACCGCATAGTGCCCTCAACGACGACGCGCTAGTGTTTGCAGCCCATGGTGCACTACTAATCTGTGCCCAGAAAGAAGAGAAGATCCTGCCACCAAAGGTGATAAAGAAAGCGCTCGATGAACGAATCGCCGTGATCGAGCAGAACCAAGGGCGCAAGGTATATCGAAAAGAAAAGCTGCTGCTCAAGGATGAGATCATCCTCGACCTACTGCCGCGCGCCTTCAGCAACTACACACAAACCCGCTGCCTGATCATTCCTGCCGCAGGCTTGATCATGGTCGATAGTGCCAGAAGTAAGCCGGCAGAGGAGCTGCTAAACCTACTGCGCAACAGCCTAGGATCATTGCCAGTGGCTCTGCCAGATGTGCATCACTCCCCTGCAGTTGTCATGTCCGAGTGGTTAAAGCAGGAGCGAGAAAGCCGCCCGTTCACGTGCGAAGACGCTTGCACGCTAAAAGCCGTAGGCTCTGAGCTGGGATATGTGCGCATCAAAGATCAGAGCGTATTTGATGACGAAGTAAAAGCCCATCTGGAAAGCGGGTTACTCGTGGACCGCCTATCCCTCACTTGGGATAACACCCTCAAATTTGCACTGGACGCCGACCTATCTCTCAAAGGCATCCACTTAACAGAAGAGTTGGCGCAAGCACTCAATGACGACAAAAGCGACGAAGACCCGCTAGCACGACTAGATAGCGACGTTGCCCGCATGGCACTGGAATACCAGAAGCTATGGAAAGATCTCAGCGCGGCATTTGGTGGAGTGGTGCAGGTATGAGCTCAAAAGAAAAATTCCTAAATAGCGTTGCAGATCATCAACTAGAGAGGGGTTGAGGGGTATGACATCCATGTTCCGAGTTGACCCACAAGGGGCATTCAACTTTTCAGGCTTACTCATCGACAACTTCGCGGGTGGAGGCGGTGCTTCCACAGGTATTGAAGCCGCATTAGGCCGCCCCGTTGATATCGCCGTCAACCACGATCCTGAAGCCATTCGAATGCACACGACCAATCACCCGCAAACACAGCACTACTGCGAGTCGGTATGGGAGGTGGATCCACGTACGGTCACACAGGGCAGGCCTGTTGATTTGGCATGGTTCTCCCCAGACTGTAAGCACTTCAGTAAGGCAAAAGGCGGTAAGCCAGTAGAGAAAAACATCCGTGGCCTAGCATGGGTGGCTGTGAGATATGCCGCTACCGTTAAACCGCGAATTATCATGCTGGAAAACGTTGAAGAGTTTAAAACGTGGGGGCCTGTTGTTGATGGCAAGCCCTGCCCGGTAAACAAAGGCCGCACCTTTAAATCGTTTAAACGCGCACTTGAGCGCCACGGCTATAAAGTTGAGCACCGAGAGCTTGTAGCCGCCGACTATGGCGCACCAACAACGCGCAAGCGCTTTTTTCTGGTAGCACGCAGCGACGGCCAACCCATCCAATGGCCTGAACCTACCCACGGCGACCCTAAAAGCGAAGCCGTTAAATCAGGCCGCTTGAAACCGTGGCGTACTGCTGCAGAGATTATCGACTGGACGCTACCTAGCCAGTCGATCTTTGATCGAAAACGCCCCCTAGCCGAAAAGACAATGCTCCGCATAGCTAAGGGCTTAGAAAAGTTTGTATTTAATAATCCAGAGCCTTTTCTGGTGACCTACTACGGCGAGAAAAAGCCAAGTGACTTTCGCGGTAAACAGCTATCCGAAACGTTACCTACGCAAACGACCGAGAATCGATTTGCTTTAGTCGAGCCACTGCTAGCGCCGTTTATTACAGAGCACGCAAACGCGAGTAATCAGCGCAATATGTCTGCCAATGAGCCTGTACGAACACTTTGCGCGCAAGTCAAAGGCGGTCATTTCGCGGTTGTCACTCCGATACTTGACCGCCAGTTCGGCGCATCGGCTGGCAGCTCGGTAGAAAAGCCTCTTGGAGCCGTGCTAGCGGGCGGCGGGGGTAAAACCGCATTAGTTTCGGCATTCATCGCCAAGCATTATGGCGGTGTGACCGGCCACGAGGCACAGGAACCGCTGCATACAATTACATCTCGTGGCACCCAGCTGCAAAGCTGTGAGGTAGAACTTTCGCCAGCCCCAAGCAAGGCGGAGAAGGTACGAGCGTTCTTACTGAAGTACTACGGCACCAATATCGGGGCTGACCTTAACCATCCGCTGCATACCGTGCCGACCAAGGATCGCTTTGGCTTAGTGACGATACATGGCGAGCTTTATCAAATTACCGATATTCGTATGCGGATGCTCGCACCACAGGAACTATACGCCGCACAGGGCTTTCCATCGGACTACATCATCGATCGAGACTTCACAGGCAAATCTTTAACGAAAACAAGCCAGGTGGCGCGCTGCGGTAATTCCGTGTGCCCACCTGTCGCAGAGGCACTTGTCAGAGCAAACATGATCACCATTGCTGAAGAGGTTGCAGCATGAAAGCCATACCAATGCTATTCAATGCAGAGATGGTCAACGCATTGTTAAATGGCGCAAAAACCCAGACACGACGGCCTATTAAGTTCCCTGTCCGATTTAGTGAGAATACTGGCTTCAATTTCACAAACAAAGACGGCAAAACCTATGCTTGCGGAATCGGCTTTTCATGGGAAAGCACCTGCCGCAACTTTATTGAAGGCAAATCCCCCTACCAAGTGGGTGATCTGATCTATGTAAGAGAGACTTTTCGCCTATTTAATCGATCTGACGAATGCGGGTGCTCAGAAGCGCCATGTCCTTGCCCTCCTACGGATCACCCAATCTATCGAGCCACCCATGACTGTAGCGAAGCGTTGTGGAAACCTTCGATCCACATGCCCCGCTGGGCCAGCCGCATAACCCTGCGCGTAACCAACGTGCGAGTAGAGAGGCTGACCGCCATAAGCGAAGCAGATGCCACAGCTGAAGGCTTCGACTACTCAGAAACCGAAGCAGCTATAGCTGCTGGCTGGTACGAGAAGCCTAGAAAAGCGTTTCGCCGTGCTTGGGAAAGTATGTATGGCGAAGAGAGTTGGGTTGATGACGCTTGGATATGGGTCATCGACTTTGAAGTTATACGCGAGAACATTGATGCAGTTATGGAGCGAGGAAGACAATGAGTACTGATGGCGAATATTTCGTGATGCTTACAACTCAGAGCCGTAGCTATACGCCACTAATGGATAGCAACACCGATGGCACCGATATAGCGAGATTCGATAGCGAGCAAGAAGCCAGAGCAGCAGCTGAAAACAGCCTGCTGGGTGAAATCTTTTGCTATGAAGTGTTTCAGGTAGGCATGGGTTTATAACCCCAAGCGCAGCGGCTGGGTCGCTGCTGCGGATCGTTATACAGATACTGGAGGATTTATGCAGATTAGAAACAAAGTGCTTGTGACGTTCTTTTTAGAGGAGGGGTGCAAGCAGAAAGACGGTGAAGTTTATTCAAGCTGGCAGCCGATAAACTTTGCGGTTTACAGCGGGCTGTTCCAAGAGCTTATACAGGAGGCCTCCGATGAGTGGCTTAGTGAAAACACTATCGACGTGAATTGTTCACATGAGGTTATTTTTGCGCACTGTGTAGAGCATGACGGAGCCGGTGCTGTGACTTCAGAGTATTTTGAACCTATTTGTCACGAGCACCAGAACTGGTGATGCATAACCCAACCACAACCGGCCATACAGCCCAGCAAGACGGCCTCTCTATTCACCGAAACACCCACTGGCAAAGCACGAACGGAGTCGGCATAGCCATTTTTGAAGATGAGTTCATGGCCAACATCGTACTGCCGAACGGCGCAACCGTCAGTCAGTTCATGCTCCCTCAAATTAAAGAGGCATACGAAAAAGGAAGTATGCCCAAGATGCTACCAGACCTGTGTGGTAGCGAATCCTAGAAACGCTGCTTACACCGTAATTCCATATACCCCTAAAACAAAGGAGTCATTAAAATGCTGATTACTTTGAGTGAGTGGGATAAAGCTACCTATTCCAAACCACATCATATAAATACACTTCGCACATGGGCTAAAGAGGGTCGCTTTAAACCTGCTGCCGAGAAGCATGGGCGCGAGTGGCTAGTTCAAGAAGGCGCGAAGCTGGTAACGATAGATCGCTCCCGAATTAACCTGTTAAGGAAAGCTCATGCGATGCGCGAGGAAGAGATTCCAACGGAACTAGATCCAAAAGTTTTGGAAATACTGAGTCATGGCAGCACCACGCAAAACTAAGTTCACCAATGTTCCAAACCTCTATGTGAAGCGCGACGTACGCACGGGAAAGCTGTCATGCCAGTACCGTGACATACGCCCTAATGCAATCAAAGAATGGTGGGGGCTAGGTAACGACCTACAGCTCGCTGAGCATCGGGCACGTCAGTTAAATGCGGTGATTGCTCAGCAGATCATAGACCAAGAGACGCAAGCAATCCTTCAGTTGGACCGGAGCCATTCCATTACTGTCATACAGTGGCACGCTGAGTACATCGAGATACTGAGAGATCGTGTTGCCCACAAAGAAATAAAGCAAAGTACGTTTGATCAGAAGCGCTGGGCTTTTAAGGCTGTTCTAGAAGTCCATGGTAAACAGAAACTATCCCAGCTCACCACCGTTGCTATCAGCAAGCTTATAGCGAATTTCAGCAAGGCCGGTAAGCAAACCATGGCTCAGCGCGTAAGAACGGTTCTAATCGAGTTTTTCGACGAAGCCATTGCAGCCGGTCACTTCCCTGCAGATAAACCAAACCCTGCAAAAGTAACCCGAATGCCACGCATTAAAGTTAAACGAGCACGCCTAACTACTGAGATGTTCTTAAGTGCACTTGATTGGGCGCGAGCAAATCAAAGAGCCTATTTATGGCATTCGTACCTACTAGCTGCGACAACGGCGCAACGACTAGATGATATTGGTAACGCCTCATTCAAGGACGTAGTCGCGACCGAGTCAGGGAAATGTTTGACGTTTATCCAAAGCAAAACCGGCACCAAGATAATGATTCCACTTGCGTTGAAGCTGGATATTCTCGATATCAGTGTTGGTGATGTGGTGCGAATGTGCCGCGACAACGTAGCTAGTCCATGGCTGTTCCACCACAGTAAGCCTGTAGGTAAAGCCAAGAAAGGCGACCAAATCCGAATCAAGTCTCTTAGCAACGGCTTTGCTCAAGCTATTAGAGCCGTCCAGCCAAACTGGGGAGATAACCTCCCGCCCTCCTTCCATGAGATCCGCTCGTGGTCTGAACGTGAATACAGAAAGCAAGGTATCAATACCCAAAAGCTGTTGGGCCATAAGCATCAATCAACCACCGATATCTATGCAGATACTCGTGGTCACGATTGGATTTTAGTGGATATTGGCAACCCATAGCCCCCTAGCAAATAAGCAAACCTAGACAATATTGCGGCTTTTCACCCCTCTTTTTTGGGAGGGGTTTTGGGGGAGTTTTGGGGGAGTTTTGGGGAAAGATTTTTTATTCTTTAAAATCAATAACTTAAAACTAATGTACCGTACAGACCATGCAGGGATCAAAAGACCTCACAACGTGTTGTACGGCGACAGACTGGGCGGTCTCTTCGCTATCAAGAGGAGTATTTTCCAGCGCTTGCTCTAATGCACCGGGCTGTTGGTTGGCATCGCGGGGGGAGAAGTTCCACGTGGTGGGTGCGATGATCTGGTAGTTTTTGATCATGCCGTTTTCTAACGTTACCCAGTGCCCAAGGGAGCCGCGAGCAGCTTCTAGCAGGCCTGCGCCCTCGCCCTCTTTGGGGAGTTTGGCGGTGTTGCAAAAGGGTTCGCTCGGGTCGATCGCTTTAGCCCAACGCTGCATCTGCGGGATCACAAGCGCCAGTTCAAGCAGCCTTGCCACAATGCGGCTATGCACATTGGCGCCCTGCTTGGCGATAAGGTCCATGACTAATGGGTTGCCGTTAATTGCTTGGCGGGCGATGGCTCCCACCTCCACCACTTGGTTGCCCAGCCGAGGAGCTTTGCACCAGCTGTAGGCCTCTTCGTTTTGTAGTGTGGGCACGGTGCGCCCGCGGATGGGGTGGCGCGGTGTATCGCTCTCCATCCAGCCGTGGCTGACATCTTCGGTGATGCTGCTAACAGCTAAATCTCCGGCTTGATCACCAAAGTAGGTGCCGCGTTTAAAAAACGCCGTGCCATCCAAGGGGTAGTTGCCGTAAGACATAAACTGATCAGTGGCGCGGCCTAATGTGTCTAGTGCTAGGCTTTGGCTGATATGGAGAAAACGGCGCAGATCAGAGCTTTGCCAGTCGGCCTCTTCTGACCACTGTTGTAGCTGCTCCGTACTGCTGATCTCGGCGATGCGCTCTAGGTCATCGCCAAAGAGGGTTTGCTCCAGAAAACTGCGGAATTCACCTAGTAGCGTTAATAGGCGGATACGCTCTTGTGGCTCGATCGGTTTTGCGGTGCCGCCGGGCTGAATACTTAACGAGTGCGGCCACTTCCCTGCCAGTATGCCCATCAGATTGAGAAACTTGGCACGTGCCGGCAGCACCTCTTGGTGTGCAGTGCCTTTGACCGCTTTAAAGCGTGCCTCCGCGCTTGTAAACCAAGGCTGGCCGCGGTAGCTCTCCCGCGCGAAGTCGGGCATAAAAAAGAGGTAAAAGTGAGTGAGCAGATCTGCCATGTTCTCGTTCGCAAGCACCAAGTTGGTACATAGCTGGCCGTTTTCTGGAATCTCTAGCTTGCTGATATCGGCTAATGCGCGTGCAGCTCCCACCGATTGGCTAACCGAGCATATACCGCAAATACGCGGGGTATACACCATGGCATCGTAAGGCGCTTTGCCAACTAGCATGGTCTCAAAGCCGCGATAAAGCGGCGAGTTTACCCGCGCTTCGCTCACGCGGTTATCGGCGGTTTCAAGTGTAATCTCTAGGTCGCCCTCCACGCGGTTAAAGGGCCCCACTAGTACTTTGCTCATCTCTGGGCCTCTTAGGGTTTGCGTTTATGGGTGGTGGGTGGATAGATCAGCTGCTCTGACGTTGCGTTCTGCTTGAGCCGTTCAGGCGTCGCGGCTTTGGATAGCGATGCCAGCGCCACAAACCACGCTTTCGGCATATCCGTTGGCAGTCCAACAGGGATACCTGCCACCTTGGGCGTTTCGGTGAACGGATGGCCCGGCTCTTCAAACTCTGGCGCGGTGCAGTTGATACACGCATAACCACCGCTGGTGCAAGAGCCTCCGCCATTCCAAGGGCGGGTGTTGCAATCGGCATGAGCTTGCGTGCCAAGGCAGCCCATATGCTCCATCATGCAGCCCCGCTCACCTGCGCTTGTCGCGCTGGCTTTATACTCGTAAAACTCGTTACGGCTGCAGCCGTGGTGCACCAGGTGGTCGGCATACATACGCGGGCGGCCAAAGGTATCTAGCTGGGTATCGTCATGTTCATCAAGGGCGATGCTGACCAGCATATCGGTCACCCACCCCGGATGAACCGGGCAACCAGCAATATTCACCACTTTATGGCCACTAACAGAGCGATAGTTATCGCCCAATAAACCACCGGCGATTTCGCCATCGTACTGTAGGCCGGTTGCATCGGGGGTATTAGCGCCTGCTGCGGTCATGCCACCGTATGCTGCGCAGCTACCAACCGCGATGGTATGGGCCGCTTTTGCTGCGAGCTTTTCCACCCAATGGATCATCGGGATGCCGGTACCGCCTAAAATGTGGAACTTGCCGGTGCCGTGGGGGCCTTGCAGCATCGCGCCTTCAATGCAAAGTAGATCGAGTGTGGTTTCATCGGCCAAAATACTCTCAAGGATGCTGACAACTTCGGTGCCGGTCTCTTCACTGAGCGAAGGGTGCCAAAGCAAGTTGATACCCGCGCTTTTTAAGAGCGCTAATAGATTAGGTGATTCGGCATTCAGCAACGACATCGAACAGCCCCCGCAACCGCCGGATTGCAGCCAAAGTAGGTTAAGCATGTTCGCCCTCCTCGTTAACTGCCGGAAGCGTCATATGGGCAACAGCACCGCCTTGGGGGTGGTTAGCAAGGCCAAGCTCGCCGCCATGCTGAGAAACAATGCCATAGCTGATCGATAACCCAAGCCCTGTGCCCTTACCAACGGGCTTGGTGGTAAAGAAGGGCTCAAACAAACGCGGCAACGAGCTATCGGAGATACCGGGGCCATTATCACGCAAGGTTAGATGCACGGTGGCGTCTTTCACCACCATCTCGACAGTCAAGACAGGCTGTGTGCTGTTCTGCATCGCATCAACCGCGTTATCTACCAAGTTGACCAATACTTGGTGAATCTGGCCCGCATGGCCAAGCACCCACTGCCGCTCAGGCAACGTTTGCAGTACCTGCGTATCAGTTTTGGATTCTTTGATAATCCAGTGCAGAGCGCTTTTTACCACGTGTACCAGATCAAACGGTGCTTTCTCGGTCTCTTGGGTGGAAGAGAACTGGCGCAAGTCATCGACGATCTCTTTAACCCGGTCAGCCCCCTCTTTGGTGCCATCCACCAACGAGCCAAGATCACGAATGATCTTATCAAGGCGCATCTGTTCGCGCATTTGGCGCAGCTCTTCGCGGCTATGGCCACCATTAACGGCATCGAAATAGGTAGTTAAGCGCTCGGTGTAGCGCTCTAGCGCGTGCATGTTGCCATACACAAAGCTGATGGGGTTGTTTAGCTCGTGGGCAACACCGGCCACCAAACGGCCAAGAGAGGCCATCTTCTCGGATTGTACCAGCCGCTCTTGCGCAAGCTTGAGCTCGGCGTGAGCTTCGTTTAACTCTTTGTAAGCGCGTTGGAGTTCGCCTAGCGGGCGGCCCACAAGCACCATACCTAGCAAGCGGCCGCGGTGGTCAAAGCGCGGAGAGCAGTTGATCGATAGCGGCATGTGGCCATTGGGGCTGATGAGCTCCACCTCGCAATCACGCACCGGCTCTTGCGCTAGCGTCGCGCTAAGTTGTTGGAACTTCTCGATACAGGGTTCGCCTAGAAACTCAGAGAAAGGCCGCCCAACAAGCGCCGCTTCACTAAGGCCGGTGAGCCTCTCCAGCGCGCGATTAGTGCTTTCGATAACGCCGCGTTGATCACAAGCGATTAGCACATCGTTCATCGCATCTTTAATGCTGTTCGAAAAGCTCTGTGCCTGCTCTAGCTGAGTGTTTTTCTCCTCAACTTCCACCTGTGTACGCACCAGATCCGCATAGGCTTCATCCATCTTGCGGATAACCGTTACCCACGCATCATCCGTGTTCAGCGTTTCTGGGTCGTTAAAAGATACGATGTCAGGTGTGATATCAGACATAACAGTTCTCGGCTAGATCTTGCTGCTTATCAGGTTTCCACTTTGGAACACAGCTAACCATTTTGGTGCATTTATTGGCACGATTCAATGTGTAACCGCGCAGAGCTTTCGTGCGTATTTGCCTTGCAGACGCCATATAGCGTGGTTTTCAAAATTTTCTGAAAAGTTGGCACTGCGTTTGCTAAATCTAGTTTAGATCTGCAGCGCTTTCCGTTGTGAGCATTTCCTCTACTTGGGATTACGGTCCAGATCTTGTCTCAGGTGGTGTGCTACTCCACAGTGCACTGCCCTCACCCACAGATACGCGACGGCGTATTCGAGCTTTCATCCGGGCCTTTTAGGCCCGGCTTTTTTAACAGATGCGCGGCAGTTGCTCACCAACCAGCATATCCAGAATCCGCTCACCACCAAAACCTGTTTGCACCACAACACGCCCAGCAACGCCCTCGTAAGCTTCACCAATAATAGCCGCTTCTCTACCTGCAGGGTGCGCTTGCATAGCCGCTAGCACAGCATCAGCATCTGCGGCTGGCACAACCGCCACTAGCTTGCCCTCGTTCGCGAAATAGAGTGCATCTAGGCCAAGAATTTCACACACACCACGCACTTCAGTGCGCACCGGTACCGCATTCTCGTAAAGACGAATCGCGACGGCAGAGGTCTCGGCAAACTCATTAACCACCGTTGCAACACCGCCACGGGATGCATCGCGCACGGCGTGTAGATCCGGGCAGGCTTTCAGCATCACTTGCATTAGCTCATGCAGGGGTTGGCAATCGGTGTGTAGCTCAACATCAAGGGCAAGGTCGCCACGGGCGTTTAAGATCGCTGCGCCGTGATCGCCCACCCAGCCGTTTACGATCACCTTATCGCCGGGTTTCACGCGGCTGGCTGAGATCTCAACACCCTCGGGGATCACACCAATACCGGTGGTGCTGATAAAGATTTTGTCACCTTTTCCCTTTGGTACCACCTTGGTATCGCCTGTCACGATAGCAACACCTGCGGCATCGGCTGCCGCTCGCATCGAGGCCACAATACGGCGCAGCTGAGCAACCTCTAACCCCTCTTCAAGGATCATGCTGCACGACAGGTATTTGGGAATGGCGCCAGAAACAGCAAGATCATTCACCGTTCCGTTAACCGCTAAAGTGCCGATATTACCACCTAAAAATTCAATAGGATCAACAACATAGCCGTCTGTTGTAAAGGCAATTCTATTTCCATCTCGTTGCAGCTCGGCCACATCGATACGGGCTTGATCTTCCAAAGCGTTGAGGTGGCTGTTGTCAAAGCTGCCAACAAACACGTCTTCAATAAGATCGCGCATCGCCTTGCCGCCTGCGCCGTGGGCCATGGTGATATGGGTGGCTTTCAGGGTTCGTTTTGGAGTGGTCATAGGTTTACCTTATTATCGGTCGAGCTGTTGGTGATCGATTTTGCCGTAGCTGTAATAGGCTGAGCAGGCGCCTTCAGTCGAGACCATTAGCGCCCCCAGCGGTGTTTCGGGCGTGCATTGCTTGCCAAATACTTTGCATTGCCAAGGCTTGATCACACCCTTGAGTACTTCGCCGCACTGGCAGGATTTCGGATCCGCGATATTGACGTTGGGCAGCGCAAACTCGCGCTCGGCGTCAAAGCGCGCATATGCTGCTTTAATCTGTACACCCGAATGGTCAATTGAGCCTAAGCCGCGCCACTCAAAAAATTCACGCAGCTCAAATATCTCCCCCACCGCTTTCAATGCCGCGTGGTTTCCGCCATCTGGCACAATGCGCTTGTATTGATTTTCGATCTCGGCTTTGCCATCACGTAGCTGCTCTAGCAACATCACCAACGACTGCAACACATCCAACGGCTCAAACCCCGCAATAATGAGCGGGCGCTGGTAGCTAGCCGCGATAAAACGATACGGCGCTTCGCCAATCACCATGCTCACATGGCCAGGCCCTAAGAAGCCATCGATATACATATCAGGGGAGTCGAGAATCGCTTTGATCGTGGGGATGATCGTGATGTGATTACAAAAGAGGTAGAAGTTCTCAATCCCCTCTTTCTCGGCCTGCTTGATCGTTAACGCGGTGCTCGGCATCGTGGTTTCAAACCCCAAGCCGAAAAACACCACGCGCTTATCAGGATGTTGGCGGGCGATATTTAACGCATCCATCGGCGAATAGACCATGCGTACATCACAACCCGCCGCTTTTGCGTCTTGTAGGCTCTTTTTGGAGCCGGGCACCCGCATCGCATCACCGAATGTGGTGAAGATCACGTCGGGCTGCTCAGCAATGGCGACACAATCGTCCACGCGCCCCATCGGCAACACACACACCGGACAACCGGGGCCGTGTACCAGCTCGATCTCTTTGGGCAGTAGCTCCTCAAGGCCATAGCGGAAAATTGAGTGGGTGTGACCACCGCACACCTCCATAATCTGCAACGGCTGTTGCTGCGCTTTAGGGATCTCTTTGACGAGCGCATGGATACGATCGAGGGCGTTTTTCGCCATCTCTGGATCACGAAATTCATCAACAAACTTCATCGGATTGCCCCGTTATTGTGAGGTGTTAGCAGAGGCCATACTGCCGCGGCTTTCGGCGAGTAAGGTGTGTACCAGATCCCACAGCACGTGATACGCCACGAGATGGCACTCTTGAATACGGTGCACGCTGTCGGTCTCGACAACAAGGCACTGATCAGTGAGCGTCTGTGCTTTTAGCTCTCCACCGTCCATACCGCTGAAGGCGGCAACGCTCATACCGAGTGCTTTCGCTTTACGGCACGCGGCGCTGATATTGGAGGAGTTACCGCTGGTAGAGAACACCACCAGAGTATCTTTGCTACTGCCAAGTGCCAGCAATTGGCGCACCAGCACATGCTCAAAACCCACATCATTGGCCACCGCGCTCATCAGGCCGTTATCTTGGCTTAAATTGATGGCCGGTAAGGCCGGTCGGCCAGCGGTTACAGGGTGCATAAACTCCAACGCTAAATGGCCAGCATCACAGGCCGAGCCGCCGTTGCCAGCGGTTAGCAGGCGGCCACCCTGCTGATAGCTAGTGGCGATAAGCTTTGCGATAGCGATTAGTTTGTCGCTATTGTCTGCGAAAAAGCGGGTTTTGACCGCTTGGCTTTGGCTCACCTTTTGCGCCACGGCTTCTTGCAATGCAGCGGTTTTGTCCACTGGTTTGGCCGGTGTATCGGACGCCATAAAGGGATAGAGCGCGTTTAAGAGCGCATCGTTATCTGTTTGGCTCATGGCGAAACCTGCCCAGTGTCGGTGTTGGCCATCGCTGCTAGCTCCTCTTGTAGCTCGCCCAGTTCTGCCAGTATCTCAAGGGTGCGCTGGGCCTCCTCTTCATCGATCAAGCTCATGGCAAAGCCCACATGAACGAGTGTCCAGCGGCCAACCAGCGCGTTCCAGTCGCCATCTTCTGGTGCTACGCAAGCTAAGTTAACCTCGCGCTTGACGCCCGATACATTAACGAGACCTGCTTGCTCCTGCGCATCAACAATTGCGATGATCTGGCCGGGAATTCCAAGACACATAACTCTGCCTCTTACTCTGTGTGTTCGTTTGTTTGGGTGCTCTCAGATGCGGGATCAGCCCGCTCCATACCGTAGCGCTCGAGTTTTGAACGCAGCCCTACACGGGATAGGCCCAGCTCTTTGGCGGCACGGCTTTTATTCCAGTGGTGGCGCGCCAATGTTGCCTTGAGAATACGCTGCTCCAATGCTTCGACACGCTCTTTTAGCGAGCCATCCAAACCATCGAGCAGATCGATCTCTTGCGTTTCGGTACGGGTCTCGGTTTGCTGAATAGCGGGGCTTAGGAGATCAGCGGTTAAGTATTCACCTTTAGCGAGTACCAGTACGCGGCGCACTTCGTTTTGAAGCTCCCGTACATTACCGGGCCAGTTGTATTGCTGCATGGCCGCCATCGCTTCGCCACTAAAGCCTGTCACGGGTTTATCGAAATCCCGCATGGCGTGAGCCAAGAAGTTCTCAGCCAATAGCGGGACATCCATCGGGCGCTGCGCTAATGCGGGAAGCTCTAGCGTGACCTCAGCCAAGCGGTAATACAGATCTTGGCGAAAACGCCCCGCTTTCACCTCTTCGCGCAGGTCTCGGTTGGTGGATGCCACAATCCGCACATCGACTTTACGGCGCTGATGCTCACCTAAACGGCGCACCTCCCGCTCCTGCAGTACACGCAGCAGCTTTACTTGAAATGCGGGTGTGATCTCGCCAATCTCATCAAGAAAGATAGTGCCGCCATCGGCTTGCTCAAAAAGCCCGATATGATCGCTAATCGCGCCGGTAAACGAGCCCTTCTTGTGGCCAAATAGCTCAGAGGCGAGCAACTCATCGGGCATGGCTCCGCAGTTTTCCACCACAAACGGCTTATCTTTACGCAAGCTGTTGTAGTGCAATGCTCTGGCAAATAGCTCTTTACCGGCACCCGATGGGCCAGTGACGAGCACCGAGATATCATACGGCGCGATCTGAGCGGCTTGCTCACAGATGTCATTTAACGGGCTGCTCTCTGCCCGTTTGATCTGATCCAGCTGAAAGCTTTGCTGCAAGCGAGCACGTTTTTGCTTAACGCGTGTGCTGGCCTGCACTTCGCTAAGCTTCATCTCTAGGTTGAGCTGGTCGTTCTCACTTTGAAGCTGATACATCTGGCAAGCGTTGCGCAGAATCATCAGCAGATTATCGGGATGCCAAGGTTTGGTGATGTACTGCAAGATACCGGCATCATTGAGGCCCCGGATAATATCGTCCGAATCGGTGTAACCCGATAGGATCAAGCGTGCCGGTTCTGGCCAGCGCTCCCGCACCTCGGTGAGCAGCTCTACCCCCGTTTTGCCCGGCATACGCTGATCACACAAAATCGCTTGCACAACATTGGATTCGAGCAGCGTAAGCGCCTCTTCGGCACTGCTCGCGCAGAGGACGTCGAACTCCTCATCGAGCGTGCGTTCCAGTGTTTGTAACGAGCGGACTTCGTCGTCAACGCAGAGAATTACCGGGCGAGCTGTCATTAAAGTAGGTCCCTAAAATGTGAGGTTTGTGCCTCTAGCTGCGCGATATGGGATTCGAGCATCTGGCGGCGCTTGTCAGCTAACCACTGAGTCCATTCATCCATGCCTTCACCAGAGCGGGCCGATAGCTGGATCACTTGGATCTCAGGGTTCACCTGCCGAGCGTACGCGATACACTGCCCCACATCAAAATCCAGATGCGGCAGCAGATCGGTCTTATTGAGGATCATTAGATCCGCGGCATGGAACATATCAGGGTACTTCAGCGGTTTGTCTTCGCCCTCTGTAACCGAAAGAATTGCCACTTTGTGGGCTTCACCCAAGTCAAAGGCCGCAGGACACACGAGGTTGCCCACGTTCTCGATAAACAGATAGCCACCTGCCAGCGTTTCGCTTGCTAGGTTATCCAGCGCATGGCCCACCATGTGTGCGTCTAAGTGGCAACCTTTGCCGGTATTCACCTGCACAGCGCTCACACCCGTTGCCCGAATGCGGTCCGCATCGTTGGCAGTTTGTTGGTCGCCTTCGATCACAGCGATGGGGCGTGAGCCTTTCAGCCGCTGAATGGTCTTCGTTAGGAGCGTTGTTTTGCCGGAGCCAGGGCTTGAAACTAGATTTAACGCAAACAAGCTTTCCGCTTTAAAGCGGCTGCGGTTGATCATCGCGTACTGATCGTTTTTGCCGAGAATATCCTGCTCGATCTGTACCATTCGGCTCTGGCTCAAGCCCGTGACATGGGCGTGTGCAGGCCCTTGGCCAAAATGAATATCTTGGCCATCATGGTGCACATGATCGTGGTGTTCATGGTCATGATGATGGTCGTGATCGTGGTGGTGCCCCTCGATCTTGACGTTGCCGTCACTACAGCCGCATACCGTACACATGGTTAATCAACCTCCAGCTCTTTAATTCTCATCTCATCCCCCTGCGTGACTTGCAGCTGATAGCTGCCGCAGTTAACACACGCATCATAGCGCTGCTTTATCGGGACGGTTTGGGTACATTGCATACAAAACGCGAGCCCCTGCGTTGGCAAGATCACCAGTTCGGCGCCCTCTGCTAACGTGTTTTTGGTGACTGCATCAAAGCAAAATACCAGTGATTCTGTCTCAATGGCCGCTAGCGGCCCAATCTCTAGCCACACGCGTTTTACGCGCTGATAGTTCTGCTGTGCCGCCTCATTTTCAAGAACCTGCACGATTCCCTCGGCGATCGACATCTCATGCATAATTGATCTCTATCTCGCTATGTACACATGGATCAACGCAAGCAACCACAAGCTCCACTAACGCTTGTACCTTGTCCGCTGCCACCACTACACCGCTTAGTAATTGGCTCACAACACCATGGGGATGGAAGTTCCACTCGGTGGGCGATACCACACGATACTGCACCACTTGGCCCTCATCCTGCACCAAATGGTGCAGTAACAAACCGCGGGACGCATGTGCGAGCCCCACCGCGGCCCCTTCAACAAATTGATGCCCTATTTGATTGTTGTGAGTTGGCCAGTCAATGGCTGCGTGTAACAGCGACATAATCCGCAATATTAACGGGTGAGCGCCCTGCGCTTGAAGCGCAGCAACACTACTGCTATTGCACATTTGCGGCCAGACGCCAGCTTCGCGGCATTGATGGACGAACTCAGGGGCTTGCGTAAAATTATCGTTAATTGACAACGAATTGAGTAGCTCATCATCAAGTTGCAGCAACGGACGCGGCGCATTACCTAGCGTTACCTCACCGAACTGTTTAGCTATTGTTGCGATAAATTTGCCGACAACACCGGGGCTTTCCCACGGGCACTGATCAGATGCCATCTCTATAGATAACGGTATAACTAAGTCAGTATAGTCGTTAAAGATCTGCTCTTTTTGCTCACTTGTCAGTGCGTTGTCGTGCTCAATCGCACGCCATACATGTTGCCTTGCTGTTTGCTGCCAACGCATCACCTCAGCAGGAGAGATTCCAACACCAGTAAGGGAGATAACCCTTAGTAGGCGCTCTCGGGCTGCCTCAATATCCACCAGCAACGTACGCAGCGCTTCTGTTTGGTGATCTGCAGAGGCCACCTGCGCAAGTTCAAAGGCACGAATGCTCGCCACACGGTGAGCATCACTGCATAAGGAAAACAGTGCGGGCAGCACCGCGGCCACTTCGCCAGCGCTGCGTCCAATCAGCATCTTACCGATCTGCTGCGGGCGGCTAGAACGAATACCGATCGTGCTGATCTTACCTGCCTGATGGGTAACATCGATATGTATCGCGCCCGCAAGGTTTACAAGGCTCATCGCGTAACCTGCTGCTTTGCTAGACCAGCGGTGATAAACCCACGCCGATCTAGCTTGCTCGGCTCGGCCGGTTTTACTTGCGCATCACGGGCTTGTTGCCACTCGGTGGTTTCGGTGTATTGAGTATCAAACACCGCATCCAGCGCTGCATTGGCCACCGCCATCACGTCCTGTTGGGACTCAAACTCTAATACCGGCGAGAACAGCGCACAGGTTGCAAACCCGCCCACCGACGCTTCCCAGCATTGGGTAAACTCGTAGCGGCCCGAAGGTAGCTCAACCGTTCGCTTAGCGCCCTGCTGGCGACAATGCGTATCATCGTCGCTAAAGATAACCAGATTCATAAACCATGGCGTTACCACCACGGCTAGCTCGTCATCGCCGTAGCTGCGCGCTTGCGTGGCTTCAATCTGTAAAGCGGCATTGTAGATGGGCAGATCTCGCATCCCCAGATCCGCCTGCTGATAAAATGCCGTTAACGCCACCAAGCTCTGCATATTAGCTATCTACAACCATGAATTGGTCTTTCTCGCCATCGCATTCTGGGCAACGCCAGAACTCGGGAAGCTGGCTGAAGGGCGTTCCTGCGGGAATCTGCCAAACCCCATCGCCCTGTTCAGGATGGTATTGGTACCAGCAGATCTTGCACTCTAAAACAGCATCATCGCCAATCCGGCTAGCATCGCCTAAAAAACTACCCTCAAACTGCGTGTGTTCTTGCATGGTGGTGCTCCTTAGGTCAGCACTGTGCGGATTTCATGTAGGCGCTCGGTGGAGTCTTCGACATCCTCTTGAGCGGCACATGCAACTTGCGGAATATCGGTAATCTCCAGCGTGTCCAGAATGAGCTGGTCGGTACTATTAAAGTACTGTACACGCCATAAGCCATTGATTTGAGTGGAGCTGATACGGCAGTTACCATAACCACGGGATAAGATCGTCACCGCGCCAACGCCAATGGCATCGTTAAGATACTGATGATCCTCTGGCGAGAAGGGCAACAACGAGAGATTGATCACATGGGCGCTCTCTAGCTCACCGACCTCAAATAAGCGGGACTTTTCGGCGATCTCAACCATCACCGAAGGCGCATTCAAGACACTCGCTGGGCGCTCATCAATGTTCACCGTTAAGATACGTTTGTTAAAAAATGCCAGCTTGCGCACGATATCGGGCACATCGGCCACTTCGAGTGTCTCGCGTAAGGTGTCTTCTTGGGCATTCTGGTAGCGCAAACGCCACACACCCGCCATCACCGTTTCTTGGATCATCACCTGCGTCGTGCCGCTAACCACCGCGGCCACTTCACCTTCGCCCAAAATTTGGTTGAGCATATCCAAGTCTTTATCGGGCAGCTCGCTAAGTACCATTTCGTAAGGTTTGTTACCCACTTTGTATTGGCTAAGCATCTCTTGTAAGCGCGCAAGTATCGCAACGGTTTGCGGGCACTCTGCCACCGCTTCAGCTTCGGGCAGCACCGGCATATCGTAGGTGTGCATCTCAGAAGGCATCTGCATGTAGTCCAGCACCATATCGCCCTCTTCTTGACTACCAGGGCCGAAAGGTACGTTGACGTTAAGCAGAGGAATATCTGGGTTTTGCATCGTAAACTCCTTGGTTAACTGCAGCCGCTGGTAGGCGCTTGACTCATCACAGGGATACCTAAACCGGGGTCACGGCTCGGTTCAAGTGCGAGAATTCGGTTGATCTCGGCATGGTAGACCGCCCAGTCCTGTACCTTGGTGATCGCACCTAGGTAGCGCCCTTCTTTAAGCAGCACTAATGCAGGCCAAACATGGAAGTTGTAACGCCCCTGCAGGGCTTTTTCGGCGCTCGCATCAATCACCGCAGGTGTTAACTGGGGAAAGGCCTTGATAAGTTCCGGCAGAATGACTGCGACATCGTTGCTCTCTGGAAAGCGTTGCGGCGACTCTGTGAAAAAGAGCACGCTGTATTCGTGGCTCGTAACAAATGCCTTAAAGTTGTCGGCAGTGAGTTTGGCATAGCCTAGCTCATCGGTTAGCCGCTCGATGAGCGGAAAACGTTTCGGTTCGGTGTGTTGGGTCATGGCGTCTACCTGTTGTGTCCGCTCGAAATTATTCTATTTTTTGCGCAGATGCTCGGGGAGCATTGGTTCTCTATTGGTTAGGTCCGCAAAGAGTGCATCTAATCCATCGGTGTTACCTTGGGCAACTTGTTGCATTGCATCGAGCGCTTGCGTCACTTGCTGCGCACGATCAGCGCTAATCACTTCGCGCGCTGCGCCAAGAAACACCAGCACCCAAGTACCCACAGGCTGTATGCCCACCAGTGATAGATCAACCTGCTGCTCGGTAGCATCTGCTGTGCAACGTGCAGAGAGCTCATCAACGGCTTGAATCTGCATAGGAATGCCGATGCACATGCTAGTTGTTACCCTCTTGTGTGGTCATGAAGCGCACATCACCTAAGCGACAAGCGTCTTCCTCAGATGGGCGGCCCTCTTCATAGATCTTTAATGCCAGCTCCGAGGGCGATAGCGCCTCTGGTGCCTCGTTGGCTGAGAGCGGCGCAACATCAAAGTCAGCAAGGTAATCGAGTGCAATTTGCAGCGCAGGGTCCACTTGCGCCTTGACGATATCGCGCAAACTGCCACCAAAATCTTCTAGCTCTACCGGCTGACAACCGATCAAGATCAGCTTGCTGGGGTAGCTACCCGTGAATTCGGACATCGCCAGCACCTCTTGGAAACCGGTCTGGTGCAGGCTCATCTGCTTTGCACCCATAAACTTGGGGACATCATCATCGTGAACCACTTTCAGTGTTCCGGGTTTAAGGCCATAGTCGATCGCATCGAACACTACGAGTACATCCGCTTGCTGCACATGCTGAACTAAGTAGATACCTTGCGTGCCACCATCCATGAGTTTGACGTTCTCGCCAAAACGGTAGCGTTGATTCAGGGTCTCCACACAACGCACACCAAAGCCTTCGTCGGCCCATAGCACGTTACCGATACCCAAAATTAGAACGCGTTTTTCACTCATCGCTTTACCCTTCCGTTACAACCAACCGTTGCTGTAACACCTAACGTTACAAATAACGTGCCAATCGAAAGGAACGATGCAGAAACTCTGTAACCACAAGGGTTACAGCAAAAAGACAGGTAGAATCGAGAAAAGATATCAGCGTAAAAACGGAAAGATTTCTTTCATTTATTCCGCTTTTACTGGAAACAAAATTACCACCCCTAAAAGTGCAACACGCTACGATGCAAAGCGCACCGCTAACGATTGGCACTGGTGCAGCGAAATCGCCTTCGCCCATTCAACAGACTCGTCAAGCTGCTCTCTATGCGCCGCAATAAAGGTTTGCGACCACTGTGTAGGAGCGAGTGATAAATTAAGGCTGTCAATTTCCAAGAGAATCGCAACAAACGGCATAAAATCCGGGTCATTCGTGTAAGCACCTACCTCCTCTCGTAGCATCGCTATCCGATAGGCACCCACAAGGTAGTGCAAGGAGCCCTCTAACATCTGCTGGGCGGTTTCTGCGATCTGCTCAGTGGCGGGCTGTTTAGACATCAATATCACTTCGCTTAAAAGAAAACGCCGAAGGTAACGCTAATTTTTGTGTAAAGCTAGGGGGATTAAAAATACATGCCTTAAAAAGATCGCAAATCCTATCACCTTGATGCTTTGATGATGAATAGATACTTTTACCTGTTAACTCGCCAGTTAAACAAGCAACATAAGCTCGTGCAGCATGGAAAGCATTTATAGAAGGCCCTAACAATGAGCGCAACTTTAGAAACGATTATCGACAGCCTTAAAAATGGAGAATTTGTTCTCACGATTTTAATTATCCTGATCTCTTTAATAGTTAACTATGAGAAGATCATTCTAATCATTGAGAACAGAAATAAAGCCAGAGTAAGAAAGCTTCTGGAGGCGATTGAGTGCCAATCTGCAAAAGGAGTCACTAAAGAATACTTGATTGAAGAGCTTGCCAATGAACAGTTTAAAGTTGCTACCGGCATCGGTGCGGAAAGAGAGCTCAGGGAAGCGATGATCTTATTGCATCGATCGATGGAAGGAGAGCTACCATTTAAGTACTTTAAAAGGGCGCTGCCTCACTTAAGTCTAAAAGAAGGGGAAATTGAAGTAACAATATCGAAACTCGATAGCGTTAATTTCTGGTTTAACCTGCTTGTTGGAATTCTTCTTTCTGTCGCGGGACTTGTATTAATGATACTGCCAACACAGGTTAATTTAACCTTTCCTTCAAATACCATAACGATCACTCACCTTATCGCTCTATTCTCACTGGGCGTTGCCTACATGGCGCTGTCGGTATTTCTCATTAGCCAAGTTATGCCGGTTGCAGCAGCTAAGAAATTAAAACACAGATTGAGTAGTCAGTTTCAGTAACTTAGCTTACTTAGAGAACTAGAAACGAAGCCTCTCTGTAATTTTAAATAACGCTCCTATTGTCTGTACGTTCGGTGTGCTAATAGCGTTAGCGCACACCATGTGACGCTATATACAACTCCCACAGTTGCTGCTTTTCAAGCCAGAACATTGGCGTGGTTTGAAAACGCTGTGCCAGCAGTAGTGCAGTTTGCGCACTGATTGCGCGTTGGCCGTTGACAATTTCGTTAACGCGGCGGCGGGAGATGTGCAGATCACGGGCGAGTTCTGATTGGGAGATCCCCAACGGGGTTAAGTAGCAGCGCTGCAAGAATAGCCCCGGATGCTCTGGTTTACGGCCATGATGTTGCCAGCGTAGTTGGTTCAACTCAGCCGTGAGTGTGTTCACAAAGCCTCTCCTTGATACTCATAAAAAGAGCCTGAATATCAGGCTCTTTTCGCTATACCGATCAGTCGGGGCGATCGTCTTTAAACATTCGCCAGCCACCAACCATCGTCGAGATTAACGATTGGCGCGACATAATATCTTCGCGAATCGCCACATAAACATGGGTCATCACAAAGACAATTAAGAACCACATGCCTAATCGGTGCCATGTATGTACGTCTTGGCTTTGGCCGAAGAGCGGAATCACCCAACCAAACGCGATATCTGCCCAACTCCCCTGTCCTAACCCTTCGCCATAGAGCGCAAAGCCGGTAATGATCATAAAGGTCATACCTAACACAAAGAAGAAGAACATCGCCAGCTGCGCCAAAGGGTTATGGCCGATATATTTCTTTGGTGTTTTCTCAAGGAAGAAGTACCAACGTAGCTCGTGCCCAACTTCTTGCCAAAAGCGCTTGCGAAACAGGGGCGGACAAAATAGCTCACGGGCATGGCTATTGCCCACCAGCGCCCAATAGATGCGGCCAATAAACGCGATTGCAACGATATACCCAGCGGTAAAGTGCGCAAAACGAATGTAGCCCATCAGGTAGTTGTCTATAGCTTCGCCCGGCATGGTGGGCAGCGGCACCCCGATAAAGTAGCCGGTAATGCCTAGCGTGATCACCGAAAGTACGGTCACCCAATGCCACAAGCGAACCGGTGCTTCATACACATACACTGCCGTTTGCCGGCGCGTAATCGGCTTATCGTGCTCTGCCGTTGTTTGCTCTGCAGAATCATGCATAACGATATCCTCTGAATAGCGAGGCGCACGCCTTTAACGCGCGCCCAACGGGTTAGCGAATTTTCACTTTGGTTAGCTCTTGGCCATCCTCAGACATGACGTGTGTTGAGCACGCAAGGCATGGATCGAAGCTGTGCAAAGTACGTAGAATCTCGACCGGCTCATCAGGGCGCTCCATCGGCGTATTGAGCAGCGAGGCTTCGAAGGCACCGATGTTGCCTTGGCTATCACGAGGCGAACCATTCCACGTAGTTGGCACCACCGCCTGATAGTTCTCGATCTTGCCATCTTTGATCTTGATCCAGTGGCCCAGTGCGCCACGTGGAGCTTCGTTGATGCCCACACCCTTCGCCTCTTTCGGCCAGTTCGCAGGATCCCACTTTTCGACGTTCGCTGTTGAGGTATCACCGGCTTTGATGTTACCCACCAACTGGTGCCAATCATCCAACATGGAGTCAGCGCAAAGCTCACACTCGAGTGCGCGGGCCAGTGTACGGCCCAATGTCGAGGGCAGGAACTGCTTCAGGGTCAGCTCATGACCCGTAGCTTGGTTGAAGCTCGCCAATGAACGATCAACCTGCTCTTTTACATACTCACGGCCAGATGCATACGCGATGATGTAGCGTGGCAACGGCCCCACCTCCATCGCATGTCCACGCCAGCGTGGCGCTTTAATCCAGCTGTATTTAGCAGATTCATCCAGCTCTTTGATATCGGTTTTGGTACCGACCGTGTTTGGCCCCAGCTCAAAGCTTGGCGATGTTTCACCGTCCCATGGGTGCAGGCCGGTTTTGCCCTCTTCATAGCGATACCAGGAGTGATCGACAAACTCTTGCACCTGCTCTGGGTCGCGCACATCCACTGGGTGGATCTCATCCCAGTTACCCCCAATGATTGCACCAGCGGGCAATAGGTCGGTGGACTTATCGTAAGGCACTTTAGTGTAGGTACCATAAGAGAGGAGGTTTTCAGCAGCCAAGCCACCCCCGTATAGCCAGTCTTTGTAGATGCTTGCAATGGCCATCACATCTGGCAGATAAACATTCTTAGTGAAGGCTTGCGCTTCACGGATACGCTCTAACACAAAGTTCAGCGTTACCATGTTCACCGGCGCACCAGACGCTCCCGTATCGTCAAGATTGATCGCACACGGCATACCGCCCACCATATAGTTCGGGTGCGGGTTCTTACCTCCGAAGATCGCATGGATTTTGACAATCTCTTTCTGGAAATCCAGTGCTTCCAAGTAGTGCGCTACCGCCATCAAATCCGCCGCCGGGGGCATTTTATAGGCGGGGTTATCCCAGTAGCCGTTAGCGAACAGACCCAACTGGCCAGACTCAACAAACTTCTTCAAGCGCGTTTGCACATCTTTGAAGTAGCCCGGGCTCGATTTTGGGTGGTGCGGCGAGACCATTTTTTGTAGTTCAGACGTCTCTACCGGATCCGCTTTGAGCGCATTAACCGGGTTGACCCAATCCAGCGCATGGAGGTGGTAGAAATGCACGATGTGGTCATGGATCTGCAGCGTTTTATCCATCATATGGCGAATAAGATGCGCATTCAGCGGGATCTGGATATCAAGTGCATCCTCAACCGCTCGGACCGATGTTAGTGCGTGAGTCCCTGTGCACACGCCACAGATACGCTCAACAAACGCCCAAGCATCGCGCGGGTCACGCCCCTTAAGAATCACTTCGAGGCCGCGCCACATCGTACCGGTCGAGACAGCATTGCGGATGATGTTGTTTTCATCCACATTGACCTCGCAACGCATATGCCCCTCAATACGAGTAACAGGGTCAACAACGATACGACGGCCGCTGTTATCTAGTTGGTTTGCATTTAGCTCGGTCATTACTCTTGATCTCCTTTGTACTGAGCCCGCTTAATTGCACTAACAGCCGCGTGAGCCGCAATCGCTGCACCGACACCACCGGCAACAGCTGTGCCGATCTCATCCGCATTTTTCTCAATACCAAACTGATGGATATCGGTGAGGCGGTCATAGAAAGATCCTTTATCCCAGAAGCCATCTTCTGAGCAGCCGATACAGCCGTGACCTGCTTGAATAGGGAATGATGTGCCCTCGTTCCAGCGCACTGTGGAGCAAGCGTTGTAGGTTGTAGGGCCTTTACAGCCAACTTTGTACAAGCAATAACCTTTGCGGGCACCTTCATCGTCCCATTGCTCGACAAATTGGCCCGCATCAAAGTGTGGACGGCGGTAGCACTTATCGTGAATACGCTGGCTGTAGAACATCTTCGGGCGGCCTTGGCGGTCAAGTTCTGGAAGCTTGTCAAAGGTCAGCATGTAGGTAATAACACCGGTCATCACCTCAGCGATTGGCGGGCAACCAGGCACCTTAATAATAGGCTTATCCGTGATCACTTTATGGATAGGTACCGCTTGCGTTGGGTTAGGACGCGCCGCTTGCACACAGCCCCACGATGCACATGAGCCCCAAGCGATGATCGCTGCCGCATCTTTAGCGGCGTGTTTTAGCTGATCGAGGAAAGGTTTACCGCCGACAATACAAAACATGCCATCTTCGTTAAGCGGTGGGTTGCCCTCAACGGCAAGAATATACTTACCTTTGTATTTCTGAATGGTCTCTTCGAGGATCGCTTCAGCTTGATGCCCAGCAGATGCCATCAAGGTATCGTCGTAATCAAGAGAGATCATCGACAACACTACATCTTTAACGAGCGGGTGAGCAGAACGAATAAAAGACTCGGAGCAACAGGTACACTCCAGCCCATGTAACCACAGTACAGGCGTGCGCTCTTTATTCTCCATCGCATGGGCGATTTTAGGCGCAAACGCCGGGCCAAGCCCCAAGGCTGCTGCGGTCAAACTGCAATATTTGAGGAAACTACGTCTGGTAATCCCTTGACGCCGCATCACGTCATAAAAGGTTTCAATCTGAGACATTCTGCTCTCCGTTATCTCTTGCCACTGAGCAACTGTGTTCAGATCAAAACTCGGTACGACCGGCCGCTCTCAACACAGTGTCTATTTTTGTTGTAGGTATCAGACACTGTATTAGCAAGAAGCAAGCCAAAAAATAATTTGTTATTTTTCAATAAGTTAAAAGAAATTCTAAAATCAACTTTAATACGAAAGCGTAAACTAGCATTCCAGTTTCGCCAAAAGCGCAAAGCCAGTTTCCACTCAGTTTTCCAAGTATTGGGCAGCTGCAACGAACGCTTGGCCAACCGATACACCCGCATCATTTGCAGGTAACGTTTGATGCTCTAAAACACTAAACCCTTTACGCTGTAACTGGGCGGAGAGCCTGTCAGCAAGCACACGGTTTTGCATCACGCCCCCACTCAAAGCAACTGCGCCAATGGGGTTTCGTGCGGCGACCTGCTCAACAAGCTCTATCCACGCATCAGCAAAGCTGTTATGGAATCCCAACGCGATTTGCTCTGCGGTGTAGCGCTGGTTGCAGAGGTCTAGCAATAGCGCTTCCCACATAGGTTTTGTCGATAATTGATAAAGCCCATCCTGCTCACTGAGCGCAAATGAGTATCGTGGTGCAGAATCCGCGGTCGCTCTTTGCGCGAACGCTTCTAACTCGATGGCGGCCTGCCCCTCATAACTAATGCGATCAGCGCTACATCCAAGCACCGCCGCCACCGCATCAAACAACCGCCCTGCTGAGCTGGTTAGCGGTGTATTGAGCTGTTTACTGATCATCTGCTCCAGCACGCGGAGCGGCTTGTCTTCAAAGCATGGAAGCGTTTTAAACCGCGCCAGCAGGCCCGCACTGTGAAGCTGACCTACCAGCGCCCGCCACGGTTCACGAATCGCCTGCGCACCGCCTACCAACGGAAAAGACGCCAAGGTGCCTACCCGTGACACACTCGCATATCCACCGTACAAGGCTTCCGCTCCCCATAAGGTTTCATCCGTTCCAAAACCGGTACCGTCAAAGCAGAGCCCGAGAATATCGCGTCGGGTACGAGCAATACCCGCTTCCGCCATACAGGCTGCCATATGGGCATGATGGTGCTGAACATGAGTAAGCACCGCCCCATCCGCTTTGGACTCTCCAAACTGAGTAGAAAGGTATTGCGGGTGAAGATCGATGACATAACGCTGACTTGGGTGCTGGTAAAGGTTACGATAGAGGTCATGGGTGTGCTGGTACGCATCGAACGTCTCCGCATCTTCAAGATCACCTAAGTGTTGCGACAATATCGCTTGGCCTTGCTGAATGAAGCACAGCGTGGATTTAAGTTCTGCACCAAGGGCAATTAGGTCTGGTGCCTCAGCAAACCCCTCTGGCATAGAAACCCGCAATGGCGCGTAGCCCCGCGCTAGCCGTATCGCGAATGCACGGCCATTGTGATAACGCAGCACTGAATCATCCATCCGGTTAACGATCTCTCGATCATGCATAACAAAGAAGTCTGCAATCTCAGATAGCGTAGCGCGTGCTACACCATTGGTAATCGCTTGTGGTGCTCCCGAGTGATTGCCACTTGTCATCACCAGCGGGGTCTCAAAAGCGCTTAATAGCAGGTGGTGCTGAGGGGTGTATGGCAACATAATACCAAGCTGGTTTTGCCCAGGGGCGATCGCTTCAGGGAGTGACTCACCTTGTGACGGCAACAGCACGACCGGCGCTGCAGGCGATTTAAGCAAGGCTTCTGCTTCAGGCTCTAGCGATACATAGCGTGCAGCAATATCGGTATCTCGCACCATCAGCGCAAAAGGTTTGGCAGGCCGATTTTTACGTTGGCGTAAGCTCGTAAGTGCACCGTGATGGGTGGCGTCGCACACCAGATGAAATCCACCTAGTCCTTTTAGAGCGACGATCTTTCCATCACGCAGTTGGGATGCGATAAACGCAAATAGATCGTCGGTTACGGTCTCTTCACCGCCGCTGTTTTCAACCCACATACGCGGCCCACACTCAGCACAAGCGTTAGGTTGCGCATGGAAGCGCCGATTGGTCGGCTCTTGGTACTCTGTTAAGCAGCTAGAGCACTGCTCAAACACCGACATCGATGTACTGCCCCGATCATAGGGAATCTTGCGAAGAATACTGATGCGTGGTCCGCAATGCGTGCAGTTGATAAAGGGGTAGCGAAACCGCCGGTTAGCGCTGTCAAACAACTCCTCTAGGCACGCGTCACAGGTGGCAGCGTCAGGCACACAGCCCGGTTTGACCACGCCTTTTTTTGACTCAGTGATGTGGAAGTTTGTGGGTGGCTCCATCGCCTCATGAAGCGTCTCGATGGCAACGCTTTCAATGCGAGCGAGCGGTGGCTCCTCCCGCTTTAGCTGATCGATAAACTGATCCAACGTAGCTCGATTACAGTAGGCATTGATAAACACACCCTGCGCATCGTTACCAACCTCTCCGGCGATTTTTAGCTGCTGAGCGACTTGCCAGACAAAGGGCCGAAAGCCCACGCCTTGGACCAAGCCACTGATACGAAGACGAAAATACTGAAGGTGCGACATGGGGCTCTCTAGCTAAACGATTTGCCGCAAGCTTAATACAATTAATGCAAAGAGGAGAAATTCAGCAGGGAGGTCATTGCTTGAGATAAGGGCACAGCTCGATCTTGAGCTGCACCATATAATATTTTAAATACATGATACGTATTAAAAGTATTATTTTGTTTCCACTTCAATGAAGACAAATTCGTAGTCGTTGGCGTTGATAACATTATGCTCAACACCAATAGAACGCGCATAGGACTGGCCGGTTTTTAACGGTGCAACAAAGCCGCCTTCAGCGGTTTCAATCTCTAGGTTACCGTCGGTTTGAGGCACAACAACATAATCGTGTTCATGGCGGTGCCAGCCAGTCTCACCACCGGGTGGAAAGCGCCACTCCGTTACGATAAAGCGCTCGTTTTCTAGCTGCTTAGTGCCCACCGCTTGGGGCCGCTTATCTGCCATACATCACCTCAACTCTTATTAAAATCAAAAGAGCTTCATATTAGCAATCTTGCAAGCAGCGTTAAGTATGCTTTTCTTTACGCAAACGTTAATTGACGAGCACCTAAAACCGAGCCGCCATAAAAAAGCCCCAAACGAGGGGCTCTTATATTACTTCTTCTCTTCTTCGATAGGCCGCTCAGTTGGCGGTACCTCTTCATGAGGCATACCGCCTTCTGGATGCGCACCCGGCTGGAACATGCTCCAAACCGCCATATTCTGATCGGCAAACTTATTCATCATTGTAAGCGGGTTCGCTACGCCCATCATCGTTTGCATCTGGTCACGAATGCGGTCTTGATGCTCTAGGAAGGCTGCGATGCTCTGCTCTAGGTATTGGCTCATCATCCCCTGCATACTGTCACCATAAAAGCGGATCAACTGCTGCAGAACTTGATTCGTGAGCAACGTGCCATGACCATCAGCTTCTTGTTCACTGATGATCTGCAATAGAATGTTACGCGTCAGGTCGTTACCTGTTTTGGAGTCTAGTACCTGAAAGGCTTCACCACTGAGTACCAACTGCTTAACGTCTTCTAACGTGACGTAGCAACTGCGGGAGGTGTCGTAAAGACGACGGTTGGTATATTTTCTTAAAATGCGCAAGGTAACTCTCTCTCTACTTTCAACCGCTAGTTAATCTTTTTTATCGGTTTTACTGCCTGTTGAGCCGCCATAGCCACTCATCATTGTCATTAGCATTTTTTGGAATGTTTCCATAGAACCCACACTGCTGGAGATGTATGGCTTCATTAATGTCAACGGATCGTAGCCCTCTACCCCCGCTTCCATCTGGTCACGGATCTGCTTGATCATCTCATCCTGTAGCGCTGCCACATCGGGCAAACCCAAGACTTTGCGCAGCTCTTCGGGTGTCATATCGACATCGATTCGGAAGTTCATAACGGGACCTCTCTGACCAATTAAAAGCTTGCGTTTTCCCTACACTATATCGCCTCGTGTACGGCAGTGCAAAAAATAAAATAGCCTCACGATTACGTATCTTACTGCGCTTTTTCCGGCCATATCCAGACAAATGCAAGCACTAAGCCACATAAAGCAGCCGCAGATGCAGCATAGAAAGTCAACTCAACCCCACCGGCTTCCCACAAAAAACCTGCAAACAAAGCCCCCGCTGTACCACCCAAACCAAAGCCAATACTTGAGAACAGCGCCTGCCCTCGCCCTTTCGTGTTACCGGTGAAATAAATATTTACGAGCGCAATCCCAACTGCGTGTAAGCAGCCGAATGTGGCCGCATGCATACATTGTGCGGTAACGAGCAGCACCAGCGATTCTGGACTCGCGCCAATGACCGCCCACCGCAATACACACAGCACAAGACTCATCAGCATAATTTGGCGCAGCCCAAAGCGATCTATAAGTCGATGCATCACGGCAAAGACCGCGACTTCTGCAACAACTCCAATCGACCACATCAAACCAATCGCAGTTTTACTGTAGCCAACATCTTCTAAGAGCACACTGTAGAAGGTGTAGTAAGGCCCATGTGAAAACTGCACAAAGAACGTGATGGCAAAAAAAGCAACAATATGAGGTTTGCGCAGCAGTAATAGTAACGACACCGGCGCTTGCGTGAGACGCTCGGGCCGCTCCGGCTCGGGAACAGCAAGTGAGGTTAGCCAAATCAGTCCGATCAAAGACAATAAGATCGCAGGCAGCCAGATGATGTCGATATACTCTAGCACCACGCCAATACCACCCACTGCCAGAATAAATCCAATCGAGCCCCACAGCCGGACTTGGCTGTAACGGTGTTTCTGTTCTTTAAGGTGCCCTAATGTGACCACCTCGAATTGAGGAAGCACAGCATTCCAAAAAAACGAATATCCCAGCATAACTAGTGCGATCCCCACCGCACTCTGCTGCCAAAAAATGAGCAAATAGATAACGAACGTCGCTGCGGCGCCTAGGCGAATAATACGCATCCGCTCGCCACTTCGATCGGCCACCCACCCCCATAGCGCCGGCGCAAAAATACGCGAAATATGCAGCGTTGCCATCACCAGGCCAATTGTTGCTGCATCGAATGAGAGCGACTGTAAATACAGCGACCAATAGGGAACCAGCGCCCCTAACAGCGCAAAATAGAAAAAGTAGAAACCAGAGAGCCTAATATACGGCACGCGCTCCATCATGTACCTGCGATTCGTAACAGATTAAAGCCGCCCAGTTTAAGCCATATCATGCGGGCAGGCATGCAAAACCGACGCCTCGGCTACGATAAATCCCCGCAAAAGCGCAAGAAACTGCTTGACCTAACCTCCTAATCACTATAGGGTGCCATCTCGCTAGATGCTTTTCTCAGTTATTTATGCTTTTCATTTCGGCGCTTCTTCTGAATCACTCGTCCTGTTTTCGTAAGTAAAAGTTAAAACTCCTGCATTCATCTGCCCACTCTTATAGGGCGGCCCAACTGTTTCCGAAAATAGGAAAATTATTATGTCTAATACAACAACTGGCACCGTAAAATGGTTTAACGACGAGAAAGGCTTTGGCTTTATCGAGCAACAATCAGGCCCTGACGTATTTGCGCATTTCAGCGCAATTGCAGGCGAAGGTTTCAAGAGCCTTCAAGAAGGTCAGCCAGTTGAGTTCACGGTGACTCAAGGCCAAAAAGGACCACAAGCGGAAAACATCCGCCCACTATAAGCTTTATTTAGAAGCGATATAGACTAGCGAGCGCGGAAAATCTGCGCTCTCTGTAAAACCTCTCCAAACCTTCCCTCACTCTGCCCTTGGGTAGAGGCATGCAACTAGTGTTACCTTTCGTACTGGGTTAAAACCACCCGATTTGCTCTTCACTATTTATTTCAAGGAAGCAGTTATTATAAGCAACGGAGTCATAATCAATGCTACAAAACATCAATGAACATATCTGCGTATCCCGCCATAGCGCAAACAACCATGAGCGCTGGATCTGCTACGAACCTTACGACGCAAGCTCCAACAATAAGCGCCAAACATGGAAGCGCTTAACAGGTTTACTATCGACCTCGGAGATGCAGTGCTATCTCGATAGAAGCTATTCAAGTGATGTATCTAAGTGCTTCACATCCCTTTCAGCTTAAAGGCCAACTTTCACGCCAGCTCGCAACCAGAATACCGCGCGAAACTCTTAGACCTCCTGACAGCATTAAGAAACTAGAATAGCGCTTGCTGGTTTTTCGTTGATCCCACCCAAAACCACCTACCTTGAAGCAAGCTAAGCACCTTGGGGATACATCGGTACGTATAAGATTCATAACGGCTTTGGTCCACGCCGAATACGCACGAAGAAGCGCCTGTTGCATTCACGTAAACACGGGGAGATATTGCTTGAACCTCCCAACAGAAATGCCAGCCCTCGTTGCAATCTAGATAGATAGCGCCGCCCTGATTGATCAGCGCACTACAAGACTACACATTACAGAAACAAAAAAGCGCAGTAAAAACTGCGCTTTTTAACGTAAAAGTAGTGCTTAGATCTCAGTCACGCCGCCCATGTAAGGCTGAAGCGCTTCTGGCACTTCGATGCGGCCATCTGCTTGCTGATAGTTCTCCAATACCGCCACTAGTGTACGACCAATCGCCAAACCGGAGCCGTTCAGTGTATGCAGCAGTTCAGGCTTACCTGTTTCAGGATTACGTGCACGCGCTTTCAAACGGCGCGCTTGGAAATCCGTCATGTTAGAGATTGATGATATCTCGCGGTACTTATCTTGGCCTGGCAGCCACACTTCGATGTCATAAGTTTTTGCTGAGCTGAAACCTAAGTCACCGCCGCACAGCACCACAACGCGATACGGCAGGTTTAACTTCTGCAAAATCGCTTCTGCATGACCTGTCATCTCTTCAAGTGCAGCCCACGACTGAGAGGCTTCAACCACCTGCACCATTTCAACTTTCTCAAACTGATGCTGACGAATCATACCGCGTGTATCTTTACCCGATGCACCCGCTTCTGAGCGGAAACATGGCGTGTGCGCGGTAAACTTCAGAGGTAGTTTTGCGACATCGACGATCTCGTCGCGAACAATGTTCGTCACCGGTACTTCAGCCGTTGGGATCAAGTAGTATTGACGATCACCAAAAGGAACTTTAAACAGATCTTCGCCAAACTTTGGCAGCTGCCCTGTGCCTTTCAGGCTGTCTTCATTCACCATGTAAGGTACGTAAGCTTCGGTGTAGCCATGCTCAGTAGTCTGTACGTCGAGCATAAATTGAATAAGTGCACGGTGCAGGCGCGCAATTTTACCGGTCATAACCGCAAAACGTGAGCCTGTAAGTTTTGCTGCAGTTTCAAAATCCAGCTCGCCGTGCTGTTCGCCAAGCGCAACATGATCCTGCGGCTCAAAATCGAAGCTACGTGGCGTGCCCCATTGGCGCACTTCCACGTTGTCGTCTTCGTCTTCCCCAAAAGGTACCGACTCGTCCGGGATATTCGGCACACCCAGCAGCATGTCGTCGAGTTCTGCTGAAATTTCATTCAACTGCTGCTTAGCCGCATCAAGCTTATCGCCCAGTGATGCAACTTCGGCTAGTAGTGGCTGGATATCTTCACCCGAAGCCTTTGCCTTACCGATCATTTTCGAACGAGTATTCCGTTCATTTTGCAGGTTTTCTGTCTCTACCTGCACTTCACGGCGTTTAGCTTCTAACTCGTTGAAACGCTCAACAGGGAACGCAAAGTGCTTTTTCTCCAGCTGCTGTGCAACTGCTTCCGGGTTAGCCCGTACAATTTTCGTATCTAACATGAGATTTCAAATAACCTTAATTAAATCAGGCGGGTGATCCAGATACCTGCCATCAAAGCAGAGATCGATAATAAGACGCTAAATAATACATAGATTAACGCTGACATGATATGTCCCTTCTCAAATAGCGCCGCAGTTTCAAGCGCAAATGAGGAAAAGGTTGTGAAGGCGCCTAAAAAACCCACCATCAGCAGAGGACGAAGCTCTGGAGCCAGCTTGGCTTTCTCCATGATGAGCACAAAAAGCACCCCCATGATAAAGGAGCCAAGGACATTACATATCAGCGTCCCGACAGGCAGACGGTCATGGACGCTATTAAAAAGGCCTGCTATCCAATATCTTCCTAATGCGCCCAGCGCACCTCCGGTGGCGACGGCGATAACAGTTTGCATACGTCTCTCGCTTCTATTGATATCGTTTGATCGGGCTTTGGCTGTCAAATAGTTCTAGTTGCTCAAGTTTTGCGCTGATTTTGCTCTCAAGGCCGCGCGCTGTCGGCTGATAATAACGACGCTCTTTGAGCGCCTCAGGCAGATAGACCTCGCCTGCGGCGTAAGCGTTAGGTTCATTATGAGCATAGCGATACTCAGCGCCATACCCAAGATCTTTCATGAGCGAAGTCGGCGCATTACGAAGATGCACTGGCACTTCATAATCGGGGTCATCGGCCACATCCTGTTTACACTGGTTAAACGCTTGGTAAACCGCATTACTCTTGGGCGCGCAAGCACAATAGATCGCCGCTTGTGCGATTGCACGCTCGCCTTCAGCCGCACCGACTCGCTCAAATGCATCCCATGCTGCTAGAACCACTTGCATAGCCCGCGGGTCCGCATTCCCAATATCTTCTGAGGCGATAGCAACAAGACGCCTTGCAACGTAGAGCGGGTCTGCACCACCTTGCAGCATACGACAATACCAGTAGAGCGCACCATCAGGAGATGAGCCACGCACCGACTTATGAAACGCAGAGATCATATCAAAGTAAAGATCCCCACCTTTATCAAAGCGCCGAGCTGATTGGGCCAATACCTCTGCAACACTCTCTGCGCCTATATACTCGCCACCCTCTTGTGGCTGTGCCATATCAACCGCGATTTCGAGCAAATTCAGCGCTCGGCGCGCGTCACCATCAGCTGCCTGAGCGAGCTTACTTAAAACACCGTCCGCAAACGTGAGATGGCGCTGCCCCAACCCTCTCTCGGTATCTTCAATTGCTCTAACCAAAACCGCTAACAGATCATCCACTGAAAGGCTTTTTAGCAGATAGACGCGCGCTCGAGATAGCAGCGCATTATTCAGCTCAAACGAGGGATTTTCGGTTGTAGCACCAACAAAGATAAAGGTGCCGTCCTCGATATAGGGTAAAAAGGCATCTTGCTGTGATTTATTAAAGCGATGTACTTCATCAACAAATAGAACGGTGCTAACGCCCCGCATCTGAGCAACATGCTTGGCCTCATCAACTGCTGCGCGAATCTCTTTAACACCCGACATCACCGCCGAAATCGTCACAAAGTGCGCATCGCAACTCGTTGCCAGCATCTTCGCCAAGGTTGTTTTGCCAACGCCCGGCGGCCCCCAGAAAATCATCGAGTGCAAAATACCTTGCTCAACAGCACGTCGCAGCGGTTTATCGTGGCCAAGCAGGTGTGATTGGCCTGCGTAATCGGCCAACGAGGCTGGCCGCATTCGGTCCGCTAGCGGTCGATAATGCTGTGGTGTGCTATCGAAAAGGTCTTGCATTAAGGCGTATCACTAATGATGACATCAACACCCTCTGGCGCTGCGAACTGAAATAGCGCCTCACTCAGGGCTGCGTTGACCTCGACGTTGTTGAACATCACAGTCGTTTTCTGGCCTAACAGGTCGATCAGCAGCAGCTCAGACATCACACCATCAACAAAGAACAAACGAATACTCTGAAAATTACCCTCATCCGAGCGTGGCAGCAGTTGAAAAAGCTGCTCGCTATCGTTATTGAGAATCAGCGAAATATCGTACTCTTTCGCGAGGGCGGCAACATCGCCGTTAAGTATGTGTGCAGCGCCGTTATTGCCCGCTACCGAAAATGGTTTGCGCGTTGCCTGCTCTAAATCGGGGTCATAGATCCAAACATAGGTACCGTCACTGACGATCGTTTGCGGATACGGCGTGCTTGTTATCCATCGAAACTTACCAGGGCGCGAAACACTAACCTCGCCTTGCGAAACCGCAACCGCGAGATTGTCGTTCGAGCGCGTGACTTGCTCAAACTCGGCCGAGAAATGGCTGTAATCACCGAGAAGTTTATCCAACTGATCAGCCGCCTTTCCCGCTGCCAGCGCAAATACCGGCATACAAACGAGAACACTACTGATCACTACTTGCTTGAATCTTTTCATATCAATCTCTCACTGGTGGCGGCGCGAGCACATCGCGCTGGCCGTTTGTTCCTGCCGAGCTAACCACGCCTGCCGCTTCCATCGCTTCAATCATACGTGCGGCACGGTTGTAGCCAATTTTGAGTTTACGCTGCACACTTGAAATCGAGGCTTTGCGTGTTTCCGTTACAAATGCAACGGCCTCGTCGTACAACGGATCTTGTTCATCATCAAACAAACCACCTGAACTACCACCTGAATCACCACCGCCCTCTTCGACCATAGTGTCGATATAAACGGGTGAGCCAACCGCCTTCCAAGCCTCAACAACACGGTGTACCTCATCATCACTGACAAATGCGCCGTGTACACGATTGGGCACACTGGTGCCTACAGGTAGATAAAGCATGTCACCCCAGCCGAGCAAATGCTCTGCGCCCGCTTGATCTAGAATGGTGCGCGAGTCGATTTTGGATGATACTTGGAACGCAATTCGCGTTGGAACGTTCGCTTTGATCAAACCTGTGATGACATCAACAGACGGGCGTTGGGTCGCCAAGATCAGGTGAATACCGGCCGCACGGGCTTTCTGGGCAATACGTGCGATCAGCTCCTCCACTTTCTTACCAACAATCATCATCATGTCGGCAAACTCATCGATGACAACGACGATATATGGCAATGTTTCGAGCTCAGGCGCTGGCGTCCCTTCAGGCTCACCGTGCTCTTCTGCTTTCCATAGTGGGTCTTTAAGTGGTTGGCCTTGCTGCTCAGCGGCTTTCACCTTGTCATTGAAGCCAGCAATATTACGCACGCCCATCTTTGCCATCAGACGGTAGCGGCGCTCCATCTCGCCAACACACCAACGCAGGCCACCGGCGGCCTCTTTCATATCGGTGATCACAGGAGTTAGAAGATGCGGAATACCTTCGTAGATGGAAAGTTCGAGCATCTTCGGGTCAACCATCATTAAGCGCACCTCTTCAGGTGTCGCTTTGTAGAGCAAGCTCAGCAGCATGGCATTCACACCCACGGACTTACCAGAACCAGTGGTACCTGCCACCAACAAGTGCGGCATTTTCGCCAAGTTAGCCACGACGGGGTTGCCGGCGATATCGTTACCTAGCCCCAGCGTTAGCCGTGATGCTGCCTCTTTGTAGGGCTTAGAGTTCAAAACCTCGCTTAAGCGAACGGTTTCCCGGTGCTCATTGGGTATCTCAACTCCCATCACTGATTTACCCGGAATAACTTCCACCACACGCACACTCGAAACCGCCAACGACCGAGCAAGGTCCTTAGCCAGATTCGTAATTTTGCTGGCCTTCACGCCTGGCGCAGGCTGAATCTCGAAGCGCGTGATCACAGGGCCAGGGTTAACCTCTACCACTTCAACGGTGACGCCAAAGTCCTTGAGCTTACTTTCGAGCAAGCGCGACATATCTTCCAACTGCTCATCACTGTAGCCCTGATCTGTTTTCAGCTCAGGCGGATCGAGCAGGTCAAACGATGGAATCGGATTCAGTGAGCGTACAGGACGCTTCTCTGGTTTGCTTACGTCCGAATCATCGTTTTTGATGGGGCGATGAGTCTCGGCCAACGGCACAATCTTCAGTTCTTTTTTGGCCGCAGCTCCCTGCCCTGCTGGTGCTGGTGCTGGTGCTGGTGCTGGTGCTGGTGCTGGTGCTGGTGCTGGTGCTGGTGCTGGTGCTGGTGCTGGTGCTGGTGCTGGTGCTGGTGCTGGTGCTGGTGCTGGTGCGACATCATCATCGCGGCGGGCCGAGAGGTTATCAATAGTAGTGCTCACTGGCGCTTTCTCACGAACGCGCTCATTAACAACCGGTGGCTCTACAACGGGCATCGTCGCAGCCTGGCCTTGTGGTGCGTTCGGCTTAGCCACTGAGCTCACGGAGGTAATCTCACCCGTTGTAAAGTCGATATTTTCTTGGGCTGATACAGCTCCAAACTCTGACGCACGCGCGGGCTCAGGGCGTTTATGCGAAGCCGCCTGCGTAGAGGGCTTAACATTTTCAGCTTTAGATACGATACCTTCACCGATCGCCGCGATACGTGCTTGTTGCTTAAGTACAAAATCGCCTATGGATTCAAGTAACGTCCCCCACGAGATCTCCATATAAAAGGTTGCACCAATCAGCAATGCTGCCAGCAACAAAACGGTGCTACCCAGCAGACTGAACCACTCGACCATCCAGTCAGATAACGCTTGCCCAATAATTCCTCCCGACGTAAACGGATAGGCGAGCGCTTGGTTCGATAGGTGCAGAGACGCCAACCCTGCCACGCCTATCGCGAGTACCGAGACACCGATAGTACGCAATGCCACAAACGGCAAACCGTCCAGCAAGCTTTCGCGGCGGCGCAATGCAAAACGACTAACAGGATGCAGGATAACAGGCGGCAACAACCATGCAGAGATACCCAGCATGGAGAAGGAGAAATCGGCAAGATAGGCACCTGATAGGCCCATCCAGTTCGCGACACTTGGTTGATACCCCAAATGCGACCATCCAGGGTCTTTAGGATCATAGCCAAGCATTCCTAAAAACAGATATAGGCAGAAGGTTATTACTACAACAAAGAAAAACACCTTTACTGCACGTGTAGCCAGTTCAGAAAAACTATATGGACTGGTCGAGAGCTTGTTTTTCACCCAAGATCCTTATTTAGTTCAAGCACTTATAACAACTGTATAAAATAACATATTTTACCCGATTACGCGTACTTTACTTGAAGGGTCTCATACCTTGAGCCATAGTTAAGCAAACGAATTCATGGACCTGTAGACATGAGCTTATCCAATCTGTTCCAAGACAGCTCCCGCGTACTGACGTTTACTATCGCTAACAGCCATTTCGGCGTCGATGTGAACAACATTCTGGCCTTCTCTGATGAATGCGATCAGATCCAAACCGTTGAAGACAACAACACGGGATTTATTGGCTATCTCGATTACCGTGATGTGCTGGTCAACGTTTACGACTCAGCGGCCATTCTAAATAGGCGCCGTAATCGCGACGAGCAGAACGAGTTGGTTTCAGCCATCGACACCTACAAGCAAGCCCATATCGATTGGGTTGCTGCGCTTGAGCATGCCATCACATCAGGCGAGGAGTTCACGCTTCCGCGCGACCCACGTATGTGTGCGTTTGGTCAATGGTATTACGCGTTCGAAACGCAGAATCAAGACTTAAAAGCGCTGCTAGACAAGATAGAAAAGCCACATCAAGAGATTCATGCACTGGCAGATACACTGCTTGAGCTTTGCAGCAACGGCGAAACCGCCCGCGCACAGCGGATACTATCGATCGAAAAAGGTACGACGCTACGCAAGCTGCTGCGTATTCTCGAAAGCGCACAAGACTTATTGCTACGGAACATCCACCCGGTATTACTGCACCTAACACAAGACGGCTCAACACCTTGGTACTCAATCGTACTTGATGAGGTGGACGATATTATCGACTATCGCCTCTCTGATCTCGATACGAGCGCAACGACCGCATTAAAGCAGGAACCTATTAACGGCTACCTACGTCAGAAGAATGGGGACCGTTATATGATGCTCTGTGTAAATAAGCTCTACAATCAGGTCAATAAAATAACACCTGAAGAGACTTGCAATTCATGATATAACCCCCACTTATTAAAAAACACTTTCTAAGATAGGTAAGGCATAAAGTTCATGAGTGACATTCAGCATCACAAGCTTATTATTCTTGGTTCTGGCCCAGCGGGTTACACGGCTGCCGTATACGCTGCACGCGCCAACCTTAAACCTGTTGTGATTACCGGGATGCAAGCCGGTGGTCAGCTGACAACCACAACAGATGTCGATAACTGGCCCGGTGACGTTGATGGTGTACAAGGCCCTGAACTGATGCAGCGCATGCAAGCTCATGCAGAGCGTTTTGATACGGAAGTTATTTTCGATCACATCAACGACGTAAGCGTCGCTGAACGCCCTTTCGTACTCAAAGGGGATATGGGTACTTACAGCTGTGATGCGTTAATTATCTGTACCGGTGCATCAGCGCAATATCTTGGTCTGCCATCGGAAGAGGCTTTCCAAGGTAAAGGCGTAAGCGCATGCGCAACGTGCGATGGTTTCTTCTATCGTGGCCAAAAGGTTGCTGTTGTCGGCGGTGGCAATACAGCTGTAGAGGAAGCTCTGTACCTTTCCAACATTGCCGAAGAAGTCACCCTGATCCACCGCCGCGATTCGCTGCGTGCCGAAAAGATCCTGCAAGACAAGCTGCTTGATCGCGCCGAGAACGGCAACATCAATATTCTTTGGAATCACCAGCTACAAGAAGTGCTCGGTGATGACAGTGGAGTGACTGGCCTGCAGCTAGAGAGCACAACAGACGGCAGCACCCAACAACTGGATGTTGCAGGCGTATTTATTGCGATAGGTCACAAGCCGAACACAGACATCTTCGCCGGAAAACTGGATATGAAGGATGGCTATCTGACGATTCAATCAGGCCTTGAAGGCAATGCAACACAAACTAGCGTGCCGGGCATTTTCGCAGCCGGCGACGTATGCGACCACATCTATCGTCAAGCGATTACATCTGCAGGTTTTGGCTGTATGGCGGCCTTAGACGCAGAGCGCTACCTCGACGATTTAGCGAAGTAAACAGAACTGGCTGTGAGCGCCCTGCTCACAGCTAATCCAACCCTTTTTGTTATGATTCCTTGGCTCTCACCGCACAACAACCGCTTCCCTAGCCCGCATGAGGCTCTAGATGAACCTGACGGCCTACTTGCCGCAGGTGGCGACCTTTCTATTGAGCGGCTGATATCAGCTTATCGTCATGGCATCTTTCCGTGGTTTAGCGACGAAGACCCTATTCTGTGGTGGTCACCTAACCCCCGTTGCGTTTTAAAACCAAGAGATATTCATATATCCCGCAGCATGCGCAAAGCGATACGTAAGCAGCACTACTACATCACTTTTGATCAGGCGTTTAGTGAGGTCATAGAGCTTTGCAGCAGCTCGCGAGACCGTGTGGGCAACACGTGGATTACCGACGAAATGAAGCACGCCTATACCGCGTTACATCAGCAAGGTATTGCCCACTCACTGGAGGTGTGGCGGGACGGTACGCTAGTTGGCGGCTTATACGGTTTAGCGATAGGCAAACTCTTTTTTGGTGAGTCGATGTTTAGCCTTGAGGTAAATACATCAAAAGTTGCTTACATCGCGCTCGCAAAGCAACTAGAGCACTGGCGGTACGCGCTAATTGACTGCCAAGTGCAGAATGATCACTTAAACTCTCTAGGGGCAAGCGAAATATCACGTGCAGAATTCCTCGAATATATTAAGCTGAATATAGATGAGGATCCCGGCCACGAATGGCAGTTTGAACTCAGCAACGAGCAATTGATTCAGACCGATGACTGACCTAAAAGAGCTCCATTTTTTTGCGACCCCTGAGCATGACTGCAGTTATATCGAGGGCTACAAAGCAAAAACCCTATTTGTTGACCCACAGTCCGATGTCTCTGACAGCGCATATAGCCAACTCTCTGACCTTGGCTTTCGGCGCAGCGGCAAGCATATCTACCGTCCTCATTGCGATCACTGCCAAGCATGTATCTCTGTTCGGATACCTTTAATCCACTTCAAATCGAGCAAATCACACAGAAGAATAATAAATAAAAACAAAGATTTACGAATTGAAATTAAAGATCCTTATTATTCGGACGAGCTCTTCAAACTCTACCAACGCTATATCAACGAACGCCATCATGATGGCGATATGTTCCCTCCCTCTGAAGAGCAGTTCGTTGGTTTTCTTGTTGAAAGCAACCAGACAAGTGAGTTCGTAGAGTTCTACCTTGAGGATCAATTAATTGCTGTCGCGGTGGTGGACGTTTTACAGCAAGGCCTGTCTGCCACCTATACCTTTTATGACCCATCAGAGGCGCTGAATAAACGCAGCCTTGGCAGCTACGCCATACTCTGGCAGCTACAAGCTTGCAAGTCTCGCCAACTCCCCTATCTCTATTTAGGTTACTGGGTGCAGGCTTGTCGAAAGATGAGTTACAAAGTGAATTACCGTCCACTAGAATTTCTGATCGACGGCCGCTGGATCCTCATTCGATAGAAAAAGCTACGAATATCTTTGATATACCGGGATATTTAGTGCAGAATACTGCGCTTGATTATACGGACCCCGTTCCAAAAAGAGCCCTTTCGCAGGTAGGTAATGAATGGCTAAAGAAGATAGCATTGAAATGGAAGGTACCGTGGTAGACACGTTGCCAAACACTATGTTCCGCGTTGAGCTAGAGAATGGCCACGTTGTGACAGCACACATCTCTGGTAAGATGCGCAAAAACTACATCCGTATCTTAACGGGTGACAAAGTTAAGGTGGAACTAACGCCTTACGATCTTAGCAAAGGTCGCATCGTATACCGCGCACGATAAGTCCTTTTATCGCACGCATCTCCGCTTTACGCGGCAGCACAGATGGCAGCCTAGGCTGCCACTGTTGTTTCTAGGGTGAGTTCACCCGTTTGTGCATCAATCGTGATAAGTACTTCACCACCCTCTTCCGCTAGATCACCAAACAAGATCATCTCAGCCAACGGCTTTTTGAGCTTCTCTTGAATGAGGCGCTTCATCGGGCGGGCACCCATCTTCTCGTCATAACCGTGCTCCGCAAACCATGCTCTCGCCTCATCATCGATGTTTAGCACGACGCGCTTCTCATCTAGTTGCGCTTGCAACTCGGTAAGGAACTTGTCGACAACACCGATAATGATGTCGGTGGAGAGCGGCTTAAACTGGATAACAGCATCCAAACGGTTGCGGAATTCCGGTGTAAACAAACGCTTGATCGCTTCCATTCCATCTGTTGAGTGATCTTGCGATGTAAAACCAATCGATGGACGGCTCATCGCCTCAGCACCCGCATTCGTTGTCATCACAAGGATAACGTTGCGGAAGTCTGCTTTACGGCCGTTGTTGTCGGTTAACGTGCCGTTATCCATCACTTGAAGCAGGATATTGAAGACCTCTGGGTGAGCTTTCTCAATCTCATCAAGCAGCAAGACACAGTGCGGCGACTTCGTAACCGCTTCCGTGAGCAAGCCACCTTGATCATAGCCAACATAGCCCGGTGGCGCACCAATGAGGCGCGATACTGTATGGCGCTCCATATATTCCGACATATCGAAGCGAATGAGCTCAATCCCCATAATGCGCGCAAGCTGAGTTGTTACCTCGGTTTTTCCGACACCCGTTGGGCCTGCAAAGAGGAAGTTACCAACAGGCTTGTTCGGCTCGTTGAGTCCAGCACGCGAGAGACGGATCGCGGAAGAGAGCGTATGAATCGCTTCATCCTGCCCCAACACAACCATTTTCAGGTTGCTATCAAGCTTTTTGAGCTGCTCTTTGTCGGACACAGACACCGTTTTAGGCGGAATTCGAGCAATCTTGGCGACCACCGCTTCGATCTCTGCGACGTCGATCGTTTCTTTGCGCTGCTCTTCATCCACTAAACGCTGATAAGCGCCCGCTTCATCGACCACATCGATCGCCTTATCCGGCATGTGCTTATCATTGATATAACGATCAGCCAGCTCTGAAGCTGCTTTCAATGCCTCGCTGGTGTATGTAACTTCGTGATGCTGCTCAAACTTACTGCGCAGCCCCATCAAAATCTGGAAGGTATCATCCACACCAGGTTCCAGCACATCAACTTTCTGGAAGCGTCTCGCCAGTGCACGGTCTTTCTCAAAAATGCCCCGAAACTCTTGGAACGTTGTCGAGCCAATACAGCGCAACTCACCAGAACTCAGCAGCGGCTTGAGTAGGTTTGATGCATCCATAGAGCCGCCGGAAGCGGCGCCCGCACCTATAATGGTGTGGATCTCGTCAATAAATAGGATCGCCTTTTCTTGGCGCTTAACTTCGCCAAGCAGTGCTTTGAGGCGTTTCTCAAAGTCACCGCGATACTTGGTGCCTGCCAGCAACGCACCTAAGTCAAGTGAATAGATGGTACTGCCGTTAATGATATCGGGGACTTTGTCTTCAGTAACGAGCTTAGCTAGGCCCTCAGCGATGGCTGTTTTGCCGACGCCTGCCTCACCGACGAGCAAAGGGTTATTCTTGCGGCGGCGAGAAAGTATCTGCACAACACGCTCAACTTCATGGTCACGGCCAATTAACGGATCAATTCGACCTTCGATGGCAGCTTGATTCAAGTTCACCGCATATTTAGACAGCGCGCTCGCATCGCCGCTTTGCTGGCTCTCCTCATCGGTTTCTACAGCGTCTTCACGTTGCTCTTCACCTTGGCCAATTCGCGATATGCCATGGGAGATGTAGTTCACTACATCAATACGCTCAATCCCTTGCTGCTGCAGAATGTAAACCGCTTGGCTTTCCTGCTCACTGAAGATGGCAACAATGACATTGGCGCCGGTCACTTCAGATTTACCCGATGATTGAACGTGAAAAACCGCGCGCTGCAAGACGCGTTGGAAGCCAAGTGTTGGCTGCGTTTCTAAATCAGGAACATTCTCAGGCAGTAACGGGGTTGTTTGATCGATAAAATTGATAAGTGTGCCACGCAAACCGTCAAGATTTGCACCGCACGCGGATAGCACTCGATTGGCTTCCTTGTTATCTAAGAGCGCAAGTAACAGGTGCTCTACCGTCATAAACTCATGGCGCTTATCCCGCGCAACTTTGAAGGCAGCACTGAGGGTTTCTTCCAACTCTCTGTTAAGCATTCTGGTGTCTCCCCTATTCAGCTTCTACTTCACATAACAATGGATGCTTGTTGCCTCTGGAGTATTGATTCACCTGTGCCGCTTTGGTTTCTGCTACATCACGCGAAAAAATACCACACACACCCTTTCCTTGCGTATGTACAGCCAACATGACCTGTGTTGCTTGCTCTTCTGTCATATTGAAAAACATCATCAATACATCAACAACGAACTCCATCGGGGTGTAGTCGTCATTGAGCAGCACAACACGATACATTGGCGGCTTCTTAAGCTTGGGATCTGCTTCTTGGGTTGCTAGATTCCCGTCATCAGAAAAATGATCTTCACCTTCGGAAGACATTTTAATCACGTCTTTGTTCACTACGGATAGCATTCAATATCCCTAATAAAGATTCACATATTAAGCAAAATTAGTTTGTTCTAGTCTCAATGCTATACTAAAACGTACAGGATGGGATATCCCGGTGTACCTGTGAGGTTTCATGATTACTATAACCAATTATAGCAGTTGTGAAGTTTGCTATACGGGCTTACTTTTTTGAGTGGGTCTTCAGTCAGCATACAACGGGAGTATGATGCAATGCAGACAGGGAAAGTAAAGTGGTTTAACAATGCAAAAGGCTTCGGCTTCATCATTCCTGATGAGAACCATACCGAAGACCTCTTTGTACACTATTCTGCAATTCAGGTCGAAGGCTATAAAAGTCTTAAAGCGGGCCAGTTGGTTAGCTTTGATACAACGCCCGGCCCTAAAGGGCTCCACGCCGTGAACATCGTTCCGATCGTTGAGACCTCTGAACAATAAGACAGCTTAAGCTGCGTTCGAGTTGCTTTTCAAACCACCTCTTTTGAGGTGGTTTCATCGTTATGGGCCTACGTTTTCCACAATATTTTTTACACACCCAACAACGCGAGTGTCACAGGCAGAGTCACAAATGCCAACACAGTCTGTACAGTAATGACGGCAGCCATCGCTTGCGCATCGCCACCGAGCTGGCGCGCAAGAACATAGGCTGAGGGAGCGGTTGGACTTGCTAAGCAGATCACTACGATCACTAAGCTGATTCCCTCCACACCCAAGTATCTCGCCAGCAGATAACCAAGCAGAGGTTTAAATATAAATTGCATCGCTGACGTCAGGATTATCATTAATTGATTCCCACGGGCACTCGTTACTTGGAGAGCCGCACCAACACAAAGCAGTGCCATCGGTAACGCCACTTTCCCCAACATAAACGCAAGATCGTTGATCGGCCCTACCAGCCCTACACCAGATAAGTTGAGAACAAGCCCCACCACACAACCTATAATCAGCGGATTCGTCAGCAATTGTTTAGGTAACTTTCTGAGACCGCCACTTTGGGAGCCCGCCAGTGAAAACACCGTCACGCATAGAATGTTTACCGTGATCACAACAATCACTGAAGCAAGCGCACCAACACCGAGCCCATCAGCCCCAAACAACAGCTCAGCTAATGCCAGCACAACAAAACTGTTGAAACGCACCCCGCCTTGAAAGACCGAGGTGAATTCTGGTCCACTAAAACGATGGGTACTGAGCTGGATAGCGATCAAAACCACGGCACTGAGCAGCAACACGCTGACAAGCGTGATAAACATCCCCTCCCATGGGACTTGATCTAGCGATTTATTTGCCAATGAGGAGATAAGCAAGCTCGGCGCAAACAGGTAATATGTCAGCTTTTCGATACCAACCCATACCTCGTTCCCAACACCAAACTGGCGCTTTGCAACAAAACCAATTCCGACACACAAAACAATGGGTATCAGTACACTGATAGCTAACGGCATCAACATCTCCTCTCCAGTTGCGAGCAGGATAGAGCATTAGTTGATACAAAAAAATTTATATTATTTTGGTATATACATAACTTTTTATTAACTATCTAAACAGCGTAGATAGGACTTGAGCAACACATCCACGAGCTGGCTGCGGCTATGCTCCCGTTTCTGATAACACCCAACGCGGCGGGTTAGCTGTGGCTCGCCAAACGGCACCAGCCTAAACTGTGTCTTGTACTTGTCATATAACGCCGCCCCGAGCGGCATAATAGTGATGCCTAGTCGCTGCTCAACCATAGTGGTTGCAGATTGCAATGAATCCAGTTGCATCACTTCATTCGTGACCACACCGGCACACTCCAACTCTTGGTCAATCAGAGCACCGGCAAAAGCACGTGGGTTAAAACGGATATAAGGATGCTTTTGCAACAAAGAGAGGCTGTCTGGCTCGTGCCAGCAGGTTGGTGCCACCACGTAAAATGGCTCAACATCAAGCGTTGTCCACCAGCAACCAACGCCGCACCCGCTCAAAGGCTCGGTGATCAACACGGCATCCAGCTCATTATTTTCGACCCGCGCCATCAGCTCATCAGACATGCCATGATAGACTTGGATAGATAGCTCGGGAAATGCCTCTCGCAGCTCTGCCAGCACCGCCCCAAGCGGCCCAATTTGGACGCTAAATACCGCCCCAACCCTGAGTTCGCCAACAAACTGCCCGTGACTGCCAATACCGTCCGCTAAACCATCATATGCCGCGACAATACCCGCCGCGCGGGCGAGCACAATGCGTCCATCATGATTGAGCAGCATCGTGCGGCCAACCTTCTCAAATAGCGGCGTCTTTAGCTGCGTCTCTAACTGCTTAATTTGCTGACTGATAGCAGCCTGCGTTAAACCGAGCTTGTCCGCTGCAGCTGCAAAGCTCCCCTGCTGCTCTATTGCGATAAGCGCACGCAGCGCCTTGATTGACATATCGTTAGGGCAGCCGATTTACGGCTAGCCGCGTAATGGGCAGTAGTTCGGTGCAGTCTTGCTCTGCATAGTGTTTAATGGCTTCACGCATGGCGGGCGCCCAGAACCGTTTTAGGTGGTTGGCTACCACATCAGCAGCCGCCTCATCAGAGTTGTAATGGCTATTATTGATGGCAATCTGATTGGCCATATTGACCAGTTTTTTAGCGCTATCCGCTCCCATTTAATCTACCTCATTCGTTCCGCTGTAACGGATATGCTTACCCGGCCGGGCAAAACCAATTAATGCGATATTTGCTGAACAGGCAAACTCAACCGCTAGGGATGTTGGTGCCGACACGCACACCACCGTATGGATTGCACAGCTATTGGCTTTGGCGACGATCTCATAGCTTGCGCGGCTCGACATCAGCACAAAGCCGCTACGTGTATCTCGCTGCTCAACATGCAACCAGCCAATCAGCTTATCGAGCGCATTATGCCGCCCAACATCTTCTAAAGCGCGCAGAACTTCACCATCAGCCGAGCACCACGCAGCGCAATGAACCGCTCCGGTTTCAAGCTGCAAAGGCTGATATACACTCAGAGCTTCTTGTGCATGCTGGATGGCTGCATCCGTCACGTCAAACGTCCGTTCAGTGTGCACTGGAGCAGGAACCACCGCCTCTAACGACTCAACGCCACACAAACCACACCCTGTGCGCCCGGTCATATTACGGCGTTTTTCGCGCAACAAAGCAGCTTTTTCACTGGCCAGTTCGATCAACACCTCAATACCGTGAGCCGTTTTGTTTACGTCGATACCATAGATCTCTCCCATGTGATCGACGATTCGCTCACTGATACTGAACCCAATCGCCAGTGCCTCTATGTTGCTGGGGGTACACATCAGCACCACATGCGAGATACCGTTATAAACCAGCGCGATAGGCACCTCTGCAATAACCCAGTCACGTTCATCATGCGCAGCACCCGTGCCCCAGCGCTTTATAGCAACGCTCTGGGTCGTTTTAAACTCAACGCCTTCAGACATTCGGTAGGCCATCCTTTTCAGGCAGCAAAGATTGTTGAGCTTTATCGAAGCTCGAGTAAGAGGCCTGCCAGTCAGACGGCGCCGATACCGGCACAACTTGTACCGCCGTCACCTTGTATTCAGGGCAGTTCGTCGCCCAGTCTGATGCATCCGTCGTAATGACGTTGGCACCACTCTCTGGATGGTGGAACGTTGTATATACAACTCCGGGCTGCATACGCTCGCTAATGAGCGCACGTAAAACCGTATCTCCTGCACGGCTGCTGATACCGACCCAATCGCCATCCTTAATACCCCGCACCTGTGCATCACTGGGGTGCAATTCCAAGCGATCTTCATGGTGCCAGATTTGGTTATCAGTGCGCCGTGTCTGAGCACCCACATTGTACTGCGACAAAATGCGCCCAGTCGTCAGTAACAGTGGGTAACGCCTTGTCGAGCGCTCTTCGGTTGGCACAAACGTGGTGATCGCAAAGCGAGCCTTACCGATCGGGAACTCCATTTCGTGCATAATTGGCGTGCCTTCGGGGTACTGCGCATTACAGGGCCACTGAATACTGCCAAGCTGCTCTAACTTGTTGTAACTTACGCCAGTAAAAGTTGGGGTTAACTGCGCAATCTCATCCATGATTTCCGATGGGTTGCTGTAGTTCATTGGGTAACCCATGGCATTAGCCAATGCCATGGTGACTTGCCAGTCCTCTTTACCTGCCAAAGGTGGCATGACTTTACGAACGCGGTTGATACGTCGCTCTGCATTTGTGAAGGTGCCATCTTTCTCTAGGAACGTTGAACCGGGTAGCAGCACATGAGCGAATTTCGCGGTTTCATTCAGAAAAATATCCTGAACAACCAAACAGTCCAAGGAACGTAACGCCGCTTCCACATGCTGCGTGTCAGGGTCGGATTGAGCAATATCTTCACCCTGCACATACATGCCTTTGAACTCCCCATTGATCGCCGCATCAAACATATTCGGGATACGTAACCCCGGTTCTGCATCAAGCGGAACACCCCAGAGTGCCTCAAAGCGGGTTCTCACCGCATCATCACTCACATGCTGATAACCGGGAAACTCGTGCGGGAAAGAGCCCATATCGCAAGAGCCCTGTACATTGTTTTGACCCCGTAACGGATTCACCCCAACGCCCTCACGGCCAATATTGCCGGTCGCCAACGCAAGGTTAGCAATCCCCATCACCATGGTGGAGCCTTGGCTATGTTCAGTCACCCCCAAGCCGTAATAGATCGCACCATTTGCAGCCTGAGCAAAACGACGTGCAGCCTCGCGGACCTGTTCAGGCGCAACACCTGTTACATCAGCCAACGCCTCGGGCGAGTTCGATGATTGCTTGATAAACGCCTCCCACTGCTCAAATGCAGCACTATCGCAGCGTTCTGTAATAAAGGCTCGATCTTCAAGCCCCTCAGTCATAACCACATGGGCCAGCGCATTGATCAGTGCCACGTTGGTGCCTGGGCGTAGCGGCAAGTGCACTGCCGAGCTCAGATGAGGGGTTTTTAGCAAGTCGATCTTGCGCGGATCAGCAACGATTAGATCCGCACCTTCGCGCAAACGCCGCCGTAATTGCGAGCCGAACACCGGATGCGCATCGGTTGGGTTGGCGCCAATGACCAAAATCGCATCGGCAAAGCGTACCGAATCAAATGTTTGCGTACCGGCTGATTCACCCAAGGTGGCTTTAAGCCCAAAACCTGTGGGGCTATGGCACACCCGTGCGCAGGTATCCGTATTGTTGTTGCCAAAAGCAGCTCGAATGAGCTTCTGAACTAGATAGGTTTCTTCGTTAGTACAGCGCGAGGAGGTAATACCACCAATACTGTTACGCCCGTGTTGTGCTTGAATCGCTTTAAAACGCTCGGCAGCAAACGTGATCGCCTCCTCCCAGCTCACTGTTCGCCACGGTTGATCAATCGCATCCCGAATCATCGGCGCTTTGATGCGGTCTTTGTGAGTCGCATAACCAAAGGCGAAACGGCCTTTGACACAGGCATGTCCTTGGTTGGCAGCACCGCCTTTAAAGGGCACCATCCGAATCACTTCATTGCCCTTCATCTGTGCTTCAAACGAACAGCCCACGCCGCAATACGCGCAGGTAGTCACGATGGAGCGTTCTGGTGTGCCGTGCTCTTCGACACGCTTCTCAATCAGCGTGGCTGTCGGGCACGCCTGCACACAGGCACCGCAGGAGACACAATCGGAAGAGATAAAATCCTCGGCAGAGCCCACTGAGATTTTGGCATCAAAGCCACGCTTCTCAACCGTCAGCGCAAAGGTGCCTTGCGTCTCCTCACATGCTCTGACACAACGCGAGCAGACAATACACTTACTCGCATCAAACGAAAAATAGGGATTAGAAGTGTCTTTTGGTTGCTCTAGGTGGTTCGCTCCCGCAAAGCCATAGCGCACTTCACGCAACCCGACGGCACCTGCCATATCTTGCAGTTCGCAATCGCCGTTAGCCGAGCAGGTCAAGCAGTCTAACGGATGATCAGAGATATACAGCTCCATAATATTGCGGCGCAGTTTCGCTAGCTGAGGCGTCTGCGTGGTGACAGACATGCCCTCCTCCACCGGTGTTGTGCAAGAGGCGGGAAAGCCACGACGACCCTCAATCGCAACCGCACACAGCCGACACGAACCAAACGCCTCCAATGAGTCAGTGGCACATAATTTAGGGATATCGATGCCCGCAAGACTGGCGGCGCGGAGCACAGAGGTACCCTCAGGTACGAGGATATCGCGCCCATCGATCTGCACCGAGACTTGTGTCGCACTCTCTTTTGCGGGTGTGCCCAGATCTTTTTTAGGGTCAAAGTAGCTCAACATATCAACACTCCTCAGACTCTGTTTGGCTGGCAAGATGCTGTTTCAGTGCGCTCTGTACAGGGAAAGCGGTCATCCCGCCCATGGCGCACAACGAGCCGAACGTCATGGTTTCGCATAGATCATCTAACAGCAAGAGATTGTCTTCGACCGCGTCACCCGCTGCGATGCGATCAATTACTTCAACGCCGCGGGTAGAACCGATACGACAGGGGGTGCACTTACCGCAGGACTCAACCGCACAAAACTCCATAGAGAAGCGGGCCTGCTCGAGCAGATTGACGGTATCATCAAACGCCACGACACCCCCATGTCCGAGTACAGCCCCTGCCTGTGTGTACGCCTCGTAATCTAATGGGATATCCCATTGGCTCTCATCTAGATACGCGCCGAGCGGCCCTCCAACTTGGACAGATTTAATCGGCCGCCCAGAAAAACTACCACCGCCAAAGCCATCAATGAGCTCGCGCAATGTGGTACCAAACGCCAGTTCGACCAAGCCGCCGTTTGCGATGTTACCTGCCAGTTGAAACGGCATGGTACCGCGGGAGCGGCCCACACCGTGATTTGCGTAAGCCTGTGCCCCTTGCGATAAAATTGCGGGCAGTGCTGCCAGCGTCAGTACATTGTTCACAACAGTTGGCTGCCCAAAGAGCCCCTCAATCGCGGGCAGTGGCGGTTTAGCGCGCACCTGCCCCCGTTTACCCTCTAGGCTCTCAAGTAGCGCAGTCTCTTCGCCGCAAATATAAGCTTCAGCGCCTAAACGCACCTCAAGATCAAACGCTTGGCCACTCCCGAGTATATTGTTACCCAAGTAGCCCGCCTGATAGGACGCAGTAATCGCAGCATTGAGAATTCGATCAGCATTGGGGTATTCCGAGCGCAGGTAGATATAGCCTTGCGTCGCACCTACGGCTAAACCTGCAATCACCATCCCCTCGATCAGCATGTAGGGATCAGCCTCCATCACCAAGCGATCAGCAAAGGTGCCGGAATCACCCTCATCAGCATTGCAGACGATATATTTCTGCTCAGCTTGGCAATCGAGCACCGTTTGCCACTTAATACCGGTGGGGAACGCTGCCCCACCCCGGCCTCGCAACCCCGAATCTTTTACTTCATTAACAATCACTTGCGGCGATAACTTAAGAGCAGCTTTTAGGCCAAGAAAGCCATCTTGCTGAAGGTACCCCGCCAAGGATGTTGGATCATCAACGCCAGCACGCGCAAATGTGACGCGTTGCTGCTTAGCCAAATAGGGGATCTCATCCGTTTTGCCAAGCGCTAACGGGTGGTGACACTGTCCATCAAAAACACCACTATCCACCAAGGAATCAACCTGATCCTCTTCAACAGGTCCGTACGCAAAGCGCCCTTGTGGCGTCTCTACCTCGATGAGCGGCTCTAACCAGAAAAGCCCACGCGAGCCGTTCCGTACTAACTCAAGAGTGATACCGTCGGCACTAGCACGTGCTGCTAACTTCTCTGCGATTGCATCCGCGCCTAACGAGAGGCTCGTTGTATCTTGTGGCACATAAACGCGCAGTGTACTCATGATGTTACCTCCGCCGGTGCCAGCGTGAGCCGCTCTAACAGCTGTTTTGCTTTCGCAGCTGTCACCTTGCCATACACTTGGTCATCAATACGCACAGATGGACCACAGGCACAATTACCTAAGCAATACACGGGATCTAGCGTCACCGCACCATCAGAGGTGGTCTCGTGCAGCGCAATACCGAGCCTGTCTTGTACATATTGCTCAAGCTCCCGTGCACCTCTGGCTTGGCACGCTTCGGCGCGGCATACCTGAACACGATGCTTACCCTGAGGCTTGCGCTTAAACTGGTGGTAGAAACTGATGACACCCACGATCTCTGCATCGGTTTGCTGCAGATGCTCCGCAATGATGGGTATGGCACTGTCGGGGATAAAGCCAAGCTTTGCTTTAATCGCGTGAAGAATGGGTAGCAAGGCACCCGGTTTACTCTTGAGATTGGTGACGATCTCAGCCGCCAGATCGGCTTGCTGTTGCTCAGATACATCCATGGAACCACCTGCTCTTGTCACAAATATGCATGCTCATACATATTCTGAATCTTAGTTATTATCTCTTTAGAGCAAGACTAGCACCGGAAAGTGCAATACTAAATATGATCTTGCGCACCAGCATCACTCAGCGGTGCGATTCTCAACAAAGCCACGCGCACAAAAAAGCCCCGCATAAAAGCGGGGCTTGGCAGGTTACATCACGTAACGCTTTAATTGATTGGCCTATTAGTTTGCAGGCAAAACCGTGCTCGCAACATGGCCGAAGCCGATACGGGCAGCGCCCTCTTTCACACACCAGCCTTTCATGATGATCGTGTCACCATCTTCAAGGAAGGTACGCTGCTCGCCATTCGCTAGCGTGATAGGCTGCTTGCCACCGTTGGATAGCTCCAGCAAAGAGCCCGCCTCTTTATGTTCAGGACCCGACTGTGTGCCGGAACCGAAGAAATCACCCGGTTTCATGTTACAGCCGTTAACCGTGTGGTGCGCAACCATCTGCGCAACGGTCCAGTATGAATGGCGGAAGTTCGACAACGACACAGACTGTGCAGGCGTACCTTCTGCTTTCATTTTTGGTGTTTCGATCAGCACTTCTAGCTCGATATCAAATGCACCGGCAGCGCGGTTTGCGTCTGATTCAAGATACGGCATAGGCTGTGGGTCACTCTCATCACGCGTCCACGCAGCGCGATACGGCGCTAGCGCTTCCAACGTCACAATCCATGGAGATACCGTGGATGCGAAGTTTTTCGCTAGGAATGGACCTAATGGCTGGTATTCCCATGCTTGGATATCACGTGCCGACCAGTCGTTAAATAGGCAGAAACCGAACACGTGCTCATCGGCTTGATCAAGCTCAATCGCATCGCCCATCGCATTACCTTTACCGATGTAGATGCCCATCTCTAGCTCGTAATCTAGGCGCTTACATGGGCCAAAACTTGGCTCTGCTGCGTCTGGCGCTTTCGTTTGACCTTTTGGACGACGAAACTCCTGACCAGAAACACCAATTGACGACGAACGGCCATGGTAACCAATCGGTACCCACTTATAGTTTGGCAACAATGGGTTATCTGGACGGAATAGCTTGCCAACACTGGTCGCATGGTGGATCGATGTGTAGAAGTCCGTGTAGTCGCCGATGACCGCAGGTAGATCATATTCAACTTGATCCATTGGGATCAGGCAGTTTTCAAGCGCACGGTCTGCACCTTCGCGCAACGCCATAGACAACGCCAAACGCAATGCGGATGCATACTCTTGTCCCATGGACATAAAGCGGTTTAGCGTTGGTTCTGCACACGCAGCGGCCGCTTCCCCACACTTACCGGTCAGCAGGTTTTGCTCAGCAACACGTGCCATATCGACCACTTGATCACCAATCGCAACACCACCGCGGAACGCTTCATCGCTGCCTTTACGACGGAAAACAGCGAAAGGTAGGTTCTGAATTGGGAAATCGCAGTCTGCTTCGTTTGCAGCGCTCACCCAGCTACGCAGGTTTACATCATGTGTTTCGTTTAATTGCATCATGGAAAATCTCTCTACCCTGAAAATAGCAAAGCGAAAGCTAGTGCTCTCGCTCAAATTATCTTGCTTATGTTCGCCAGCCGCTCTTACTGCTCGGCGAACTCCTCTTCATGCAACCATGCTGCATGTTTAGGTGCGCGTTTCGTTTGCGACCACTCTTCCAGCATCGCTGGCGCTACCTCTTTAAGCTTGGCAAGCTGCGCTTCGCTGCCGGTGAGGCAGGTTAACTCTAGGCGGTGACCATTGGGATCAAAGAAGTAGATCGACTTGATAATACCGTGGTTAGTTGGGCCAAGCACATCCAAACCTTTCTCTTGTAGTTCAGCTTTGGCGGCCAGCAGCGCTTCTTCGCTCTCAACTTGGAACGCAATGTGTTGCACCCACTCAGGCGTATTGCGGTCACGATCCATCTTCTCTTTTGTCGGTAGCTCAAAGAAGGCCAAAATGTTGCCATTACCTGCGTCAAGGAACAGGTGCATGTAAGGGTCTGGCTCTTTTGTTGAGGGAACGCGGTCTTCGGCAATCGCGACAAGAAAGTCCATGTTCAACATCTTTTGATAGAACTCGACCGTTTCTTTCGCATCGTTGCAGCGATAAGCAACGTGGTGAATCTGCTGAAGTTTAATCATTGTTTTTCCCTCGGCTTGTTGTTGTCTGGCCATATTAGTAACATTTGTTACAATTGTCAAAGATCAAGAAATAAACCTAACCCAATGATTTAATTAAAATAAAAATACAATCCTTCACTTATTCCAATCAGGAAATTGTATTTTTACCTGTGCTTTAGCTAGTATCACACTGATTCTGACCATTCGAGCAGCCTTATGACCACATCGATTAAGCAAACGCCGCAGGCACTTAATCTCGACAACTTCTTTCCATATCAGCTCTCGCAGTTAAACGCGATTGTTAGTGATGCCATAGCGCAACTTTACAAAGGCCGTTACCAACTGGCGCCATTCGAGTGGCGCGTTCTCGCGGTATTAGGCGAGCATAAGAAGCTCGCTGCAAAAGAGATCGGCCAGCGCACCCACCTTGAAAAGATGCAGGTTAGCCGTGCGGTAGCGGGATTAAAAACCGCGGGGCTGGTGACACAAGAGACGGACAGCGAAGATCGCCGTATCACGCGATTACAGCTGTCACCGGCTGGGGGGGATCTATATCAACAGATCGTGCCTTTGGTGCTAGCGCGAGAGGCATTTTTGTTATCATCTTTGAGTGATGAAGAGCAACAACTGATGCACAAGCTCATGGCAAAAATCGCCGACCAAGCCCAACAACTGAACGATTTAGGTTAAATATTTAGCAAGATTTCATAAAAACTTAACATCAAGCATTGGCATTTCTCTGTACCATGCGCTCGCGCAACCCAATCAGAGGAGGAAGTGTTCTATGAAGATTAAGAAGAGTGATGTAGCTAGAACGGTCCACTGGGTTGAATCCCATTTCGACAAAAACGACCATTTTCCTTTTGACGCTGGCAGCTCCAAAGCCGCTAAACGCCACTTAAAGGCGCTAAAAAGCTGGCGTCAGGTCGCAGCGAACAAAGAAGAGCTTCGAGAGTGGTGTAACACATGGTTGAGTGAAGACTACAAGCTGGAACTGACTCACCATTTAGAGAAAGCCCGTATCCTCAAGGCCAACAAATCGCTGAATCTTAACAACGAAGCGCTTGAGCTACTGCTCACCCATGCCGATGAAAAAGATATGACGCCTTCAGAGCTGATTATCTCGCTGCTTAGCTAACCCCGTTAGACGATAAGGGCACTATCACCGTGCCCTTTTTCTGCCCCAACTAGAGTGTGTAGCCAAAGAATTTTGTGTCTGGGGTGGGGTTATCAAAGTAAGGCTCGATCTCGACAAAGCCCATCTGCAGATAGAGCTTTTGTGCATGCTGTGTTGGCGGAACAGCATCCAATACAACACGCAAATAGCCCAGTGCTTTTAAACGCTCCAACAAATGCTCCATCAATACACGCCCAACCCCTAAACCTTGAAACTGCGAGCGTACGTAAAGGCGTTTTACCTCCGCCGTTTGGGTATCAATTGCCCTAAACCCAACACCACCCGCTATGCTGCCATCGACCAATGCAAACTGATACACACCGCTTGGCAAAGTAAACAGAGCATCTAGGCGCGCCATCTCGGCTGCAAAATTTTGATAAGAGAGATCAATATCCAGCCAATCTACATACTCGTAGATTAGGCGTTCAAGCTCTTGTTGGTCGCGCGGAAATTCAACATCACGTAGTTGTACAGCCATTATGGGTCGTTCGCCTCCAGCACTGAGTAGGTATCGTCTTCGATATAGCAGCAGGTGTCTGCATCGATCTTAAGCGTGTGAAACTCCGCTTCGCCTTCGTTATTGACGAAGTTCACTTCAATCCAGTGACCATCAAACTCATCGATCATCCAAACACGCCAAAGCAAGCTAGACGCGCGAACACGTTCGTATATTTGATAAGTTACATATAGCTCAGCACCGGGATCGTCCTTAAACGCTAGCAGGTCATCAGGCACCCTTGTGACATGAATAAGGTAATTGATCGATTTCATATGAACTCCGCAAAGTGGCCAACCACTTTAGAGGAGTTTCACGGATTCCCCAAGCAATTATCTATCAGCTAGGCTGAGAGACGCGAAGCGGCACGTTTACGCTTATCGTTGTACATCCGCTCATCCGCTTCAGCAAGAATCTCGCCGCAGGAGCGCTGCGTACCGATAAACAGAGAACAGCCAGCACTGGCCGCAAGCGTATATTGGGGATCAATATCGGGGAAAGGCTGGTCTAGCGCGTTGATAATTTTCTGTGCCACACGCTTTACGCTATTACGTGCCTGCGACCGGTCACAGCTCAGCCCCTCGAGCAACACAACAAACTCGTCTCCTCCAATTCGAGTCACACTGTCTAAGTCGCGCACTTCATTGCGGATACGCTGCGCCACCTCAATAAGGTAGGTATCGCCAACACCATGCCCGTAGCAATCATTGAGTTGCTTGAAACAGTCGAGGTCTAAAAAGATCACTGCACAGTGGGTCTTGCTGCGCTGGCTTCGCTTTTGCGCCATCTCGAGCCGCTCCAGCAATTGGCGGCGATTGGGCAGCCCTGTTAACGCATCTTGAGTTGCTGCGGCAATTAACAGATTTTCGAGGTGCTTTTGATGCGTGATATTCGTTGATATCCCCAACACGCCCACCACCTCATCTGGATTTTCATCAGCATAAACGGGCGATTTCAGCTCCAAATACACCTCTTTAACACCGCCTTCGCGCTCGATGACCACCTCTTCTTGAGTGGCTTTTCCATGCAGCGCTTTTTGATCGATTTGGCGCAACTTAGCAGCAGTTGCCGGCGGGAAAAACGCCGCATCATTTTTGCCGATAAGTTCAGCTTCTGAGCAGCCGAAAAAGGCGAGCATTTTCTTGTTAGCGTATAAATAACGGGACTGTGCGTCTTTCATAAAGACATAGGCTTGCACATGATCGAGTGCTAGCCTGAGTTGCTCGGCATTTACTCCAGAGCGAATATCTCGCTTGTTAGCCATCACCATTCCACCACACTGCTTTGCTGTGCAGAAAACAACAGCGCAATACACATTAACCTGAAATCAGGGAGAGCTTTTGACTTTTTGGTCAGCTTCAGACTAGCCGATATTCCCCCTCCGCACGAGTGAAAACGTCGCCAAGAGCAACCAAGATCAAAAAACTGCAGAAAATTACAGTGCAACTCTGCACACTTATGCTGAAGCATCGCCCTTAATCGTGACATGACCTGCCGCCGCATCAACCTTGAGATAAAAACAGGCAGGCCGCCCCGTGTGGCAAGCCGCGCCAATCTGTTCCACTTGGCACAAGATGACATCGCCATCGCAATCAAAAGCCATATCGATGAGCGCCTGAGTATGACCGCTGGTTGCGCCCTTCTCCCAAAAGCACTGGCGGCTGCGCGACCAATACACCATGCGCCCGCACGCTAGGGTTTTCTCTAATGCTTCACGGTTCATCCACGCCTGCATCAGCACGTTTTTTGTCGCATGATCTTGCGCAATTACCGGAATTAAACCTTGTTCATTGAAATTCAGCTGCTCGATAACATCCGTTAAAGGAAATGTCGTATTGTGTGCTGCGTGCTCGATATTCGAAAAGTAAGAACGGCTCATGATTAACCTTAGTACAAAGCAAAAAGTGCAAAGCGAAACGCTCATATGAGGAGGTAAGACAGCAACCAGAGGTAATACTGGCAGCTCTTTTTTGTTACACTATAACATATCATTAAGATAGAAACAGGTGAGCCTAATGAACGCATCGCTGCAAACGAGTTCTGCCCAAGCCAACATCCCAGCCAACCCTATTCATGTTGCGCGTGGCTCCACTGCCGAAACACTGCCCGCTATTTTTCAGGAATCGGTCAACTTAGTTATCTTCGAGCGAAGCCTAGCCCACAGCGTCACTCGCTACTGCGAAAGCCTTATGGCAGCGCGGCCAAGCTTTAACCTGCGCCGCGCTATTCCGCTGGCTGACGTTGCGCAAACACTCGCTACCGCCCTACCTGATCTTCCCCACCGCGACGCCTTTATAGAGGATTTAACGCTGCTATTAGAGATGTACGCGTGTCTATTCGATCTTGAAGAGGTGGGTACCCGCGTTCAGGTACTCGACCGTGCGATGTGTCCGCGTTTTCACACCGACAAGTTAGGCTGCCGTTTAGTATCAACCTACGTGGGTGCCGGTACAGAGTGGCTGAGTGATTCGGTTATCGACCGCTCAAAGCTCGGTAAAGGCAACGCAGGTTTAAGTGATGCCGAGTCAGGGTTAATACAACGCGGTGCCACAGTAGAGCAGGTTAACGCAGGCGATGTGGTGCTGCTGAAAGGTGATGGGTGGTTTGGTAACGACGGGCGCGGAGTAGTGCACCGCTCCCCTGCTGTCGGTGCGAATGAAAGCCGCTTGGTTGTAACGCTGGATTTTGCGTGATGCCCCTGTAACTCAACAGAGCGAGTTACAGAGAGATACACCACTATCGCCCTTGAATAAATAACCGCTAACGCCCTCTCGCTAAGAGGGCCGCCCCTCTACAAAGGTCGCTTTTACCCGCTTTGAAACGCTTAGGTAGATCATATAGGCCGGTAAAGAGATGAAAGACTTTATCAGCTGCGCTTGAGTTTCGTTGTCATAGAGAGGGTCTTCAGGGAAAGCCCAATGGGCCAGGTAACAATCACCGATTAATAGCGCGATAGCCGCGAGCAAAAAAGCGATAAAGTAGATGGGAAATTTATAATGGTGCGCAAAGAACAGATAGCAGACATACAATGATCCGAGTACCAAGGCTGCGATTATAGAGATCTCGGCGATGATCACCATAGCCGCTTCTGGAAAGTAACCTTCACTGTTCGGGTTTGCCAAATAGGCAAACGTCCCATCCATTAAAAGAGGCAAAAGAGTGCTTGTAATCTGAAGGCCAAAGGCGATCGGCAACACCATCACATTCAATGCCAGTAAAATCAGCCAACCTCTAATCCCTTTAAGATCATTACGAATCACCATATACAACTCCTTTTGTTAACTATTTAGCTCTTCCTGAGCAGGCGTCCTGCCTGCGGTTCACGTGTTCGTAAACTGAACCTCCAACAAGGGTAGTTCAAAACCCGGCATAATCACATGCCAACGCTGCCCTGCTGCCACCGGAAAAACAGCGGTGAGTGTGCCGGTTGTGACCACCTCACCTGCACGAATCGGAGCAGTTGGGTGCTCTGCCGCTAGCAGTGCCACCAAATGCTGTAGCGCCTTGAGTGGGCCGCCTAACACGTTAGCGCCGCTGCCTTGGTCTTTTAGCTCATGGTTGCAATACAGCTCAACGGAGCAATTCGCCAGCACCTGCGCAATATCCCCCTTTAACTCCTTTAGCGGGATAGGCTGGCCCACCAACAGCGCTGCATGAAGGCCTGCATCGATGATCGTATCCGCTGCAGCAAACTGCCAGTTCGGATAATGAGACTGCACAATCTCATAGCCAAATGCGCACCAGTCTATCGAGTCGATCAACTGCGCAAAGGTCGGATTCTGAGGGGGCGTTTTAGCAAAATGAAAGATGATTTCTGGCTCGATGCGCGGTTCACAAAAGCCATTCAGCGCACAGGTTATTTTATCGTCTTGCGCATAGTGCATGTTGTGCGCATAGACCGGTGCCCAAATGGGCTGGTGCACACCAAAGTGTTCCCAAAGCTGATGATTGGTAAAGCCGATCTTGCGCCCGACAGGTTGCCAACCTTGCGCAACCCGCTGCGTATTGACCAGCGCTGCAACATGGTATGCCGCATCTAGCGTTAACGTATCAAAGCGGTGGCTAAATGGCTCAAGAGATTGAGCAGAATCCTGTGCCGCCATAATTTGTGCGGCAATGGCGCTAAGCGTTTGCGATTCCATAGGGCGTACTATCCTTTGATAATCTATTAGGGCTGGCCGGTGCTGCTGGGCAGTTGCGTTTGGCTGACCTGCTTGAACGCGTTGAGATCAAACAGCGCTCGATACCCAACGCCTTTGTAACGATAAAGTACAAAGAGCTGATTGCCGTTTGTTAGCTTTTTGCCTAACAACTCGTTCATGGCTGGAATCACCTCCACATAACCGGTGCCATCGGGGCGCGACAGGGCCAGCGTTTTGATATCAGATGCGGTGAGGCGTTTATCCTTATTGGAATCTGCGTTAACCACCTGATACAGCTGAGCGATAACCGGCTCGGGCGGGTTGATGTAATCATCGTGGCTAAGGGTTTCTCGGCTAACAAATAGCGAGCGGTTATGAGGCAGCAACCAATGCTGGGCATCGCTCGTGGCATCCACAAAAAGATAGTTACGTGCGGCCTTTGCGCTCTTACTGTAATAAGACTCGTCCCGTTTTTGATCAGACACCAGCGGCATCACTAGATAATCGCTGCCAGCAATATGGGAGGCATGTTCAAGATGCCACTGCTCCGCCTTGCGAGCCTCCACATTAACAATCTGATGCACAGTGCGATCCCGAGTGAGCTCACCGTAAACCTGATACGCGCCAAACACCATCAACCCAATCGCCAACACACCTGCCAGCGCAATCATAATGGCGTTAAAGTGCCACACCCGTTCAAAAAACTGATCCTTATCCATAAATCCCCTACTAAGACTGGGCCGCTAAACACGCCATTTTAAAAGACGCGCTTAAGACTCCCATATCGGGGGAAAAATTCCAAAAAAAAGCAGGCGTTACCGAAGTAAGCCTGCCAAAAAGTTTAGTGTCGGGGGAGTAGAGAGTGCCCCTTGAAGATCACTAACGGAGATAAGAAAAACTTAGCTAGGGAAAGAGAACGATACGCCCTCGCGCACACCACTGGATGGCCAGCGTTGTGTAATCGTTTTACGCTTGGTGTAGAAACGTACCGAGTCAGGGCCGTAAGCGTGTAAATCACCAAACAAAGAGCGCTTCCAACCACCGAAGCTGTGGTAAGAAACCGGCACCGGTAGCGGTACGTTGATACCCACCATGCCCACTTGGATATGATCAGAGAAGTAACGTGCTGCTTCGCCATCGCGGGTAAAGATACAAGTACCATTGCCATACTCGTGATCATTGATCAGCTGCATCGCCTCTTCCATGCTTTCTGCACGAACCACCTGCAAAACGGGGCCAAAAATCTCTTCTTGGTAGCTGTTCATCTGCGCAGTCACACGATCAATTAATGTTGCGCCCACGAAGAAACCGTTGTCGTAGCCTTCTACCTGAGGCGCGCGGCCATCAACCACCACCTCGGCGCCATCAGCTTCAGCGCTATTGATGTAACCCACCACCTTCTCTTGGTGCGCACGAGTGATCACCGGGCCGAAATCGTTGCTCTTATCAGAGAACGCCCCTACTTTAAGCGGCTTCATCGCCTCTTTCAGTTTTGATACCAGCGTTTCAGCCGCTTGATCGCCTACAGCCACCGCAACAGATAGCGCCATGCAGCGCTCACCGGATGAGCCAAATGCCGCACCCAGCAGTTGGTTAACCGCATTGTCCATATCTGCATCTGGCATCACAATCGCGTGGTTCTTTGCGCCACCCAGTGCTTGGCAACGTTTGCCGTTGGCATTAGCGGTTTGGTAGATATATTCAGCAATCGGTGTTGAACCAACAAAGCTTACCGCTTTAACTCGTTCGTCAGTTAACAGTACATCAACTGCGGTTTTATCGCCGTTCACAACGTTCATTACACCATCTGGCAAGCCTGCCTCTTGCAGCAATTGTGCAATAAACATCGTGGATGTTGGATCACGCTCAGACGGCTTCAACACAAAGGTGTTACCGCACGCAATCGCCATAGGGTACATCCACAGTGGCACCATCGCTGGGAAGTTAAATGGCGTAATACCTGCAACAACACCCAACGGTTGGAACTCGCTCCAAGAATCGATACCCGGGCCAACGTTGCGGCTGTGCTCGCCTTTTAGCAGCTCAGGAGCACCACAAGCGTATTCTACGTTTTCGATACCGCGGATCAGCTCGCCCATCGCATCGTGATGGATCTTGCCATGCTCTTCACCGATCATTTCACAGATTTTATCGGCGTTTTGCTCTAGCAACGCTTTAAAGCGGAACATCACCTGCGCACGCTTTGCTGGCGGCGTTTCGCGCCATGCTGGGTAAGCCGCCTGCGCTGCAGCAATAGCTTCTTCAACTGTTTCAACGCTTGCAAGTGCAACCTGCTTCGTTGCTTCGCCTGTAGATGGGTTGAACACGTCTTGTGTGCGTGCAGCATCTTCGACGTTCTTACCGCCGATCATGTGACCAATGATTGTCATAACTTTTCCTCAAATTTTTATTGTGGCCCCGCTATTACGGGGCGTTACTGCTTAGTCGAGTTCGTTGATCGAGTCGCCCAGTGCGTTGATCAGACGGTCGATCTCGTCAATTTCTGATGTGAAGGGCATACCCAGTTGAATAGTGTCGCCGCCATAGCGCACATAGAAGCCCTTCTCCCAACACTTCATAGCAATCTGGTAAGGGCGCAGCGCTGGCTCACCCGGTGCAGCCTCAATCGTCAGTGCACCAGCTAGACCATAGTTACGAATGTCCGCAACGTATTTCGTACCTTTAAGGCCGTGCAGCATCTCTTCAAACTGCGGCGCTAAACCATTAACCCGCTCAATAAGGTTATCTTTCTCTAAGATATCCAATGCCGCTAAGCCCGCCGCACACGCCACCGGATGCGCCGAATAGGTATAACCATGCGGTAGCTCAAGCATATATTCAGGGCCACCTTCGGCCATGAAGGTATCGTAGATATCCTGCTTTGCAACCACTGCACCCATTGGCACAGCGCCGTTGGTCAGCTGTTTAGCAATGGTCATCAAGTCTGGCGTCACACCAAAAGCCTCGGCGCCCGTTTTACTGCCCATACGGCCAAAGGCGGTGATCACCTCATCAAAGATCAGCAGGATATTGTGCTTATCGCACAGCTCGCGTAGGCGCTTGAGATACCCCTGTGGCGGCGGAATAACACCGGCAGAGCCTGCCATCGGTTCAACAATCACAGCGGCGATATTCGATGCATCATGCACCGCTATAAGATGTTCTAGCTCATCCGCCTGTGTTGCACCGTGGGTTGGCATCCCTTTAACAAAGGTGTTTTCTGGCAACATAGTGTGCGGCAGGTGAATGGCATCTAGCCCTTGGCCATAAAGCGCACGGTTAGGGCCGATCCCCCCCACGCTGATACCGCCAAAGTTGACGCCGTGGTAACCCTTAGAGCGGCCAATTAAACGTGTTTTCGTGCCTTGGCCACGCTTACGCCAATAAGCACGGGCAATCTTAAGCGCCGTTTCGACCGATTCAGAGCCTGAACCTGTAAAGAACACACGGTTTAAACCGGCTGGCGTAAACTCGGTAATGCGGTGCGCCAACTCAAAAGCTTTTGGGTGGCCAAACTGGAAAGCCGGCGAATAGTCTAGCTCTCTGATCTGTTTGCTGACCGCCTCTGCAATCTCGGGGCGGTTGTGGCCTGCGCCACATGTCCAGAGGCCTGCTAAACCATCAAAAATTTTGCGGCCATCGACATCGGTGTAGTAGTTACCATCGGCACCAATAATAAAGCGAGGGTTTTGTTTAAAGTCACGGTTGCCGGTAAACGGCATCCAGAAGGCATCAAGCTGCTCTTGAGAGAGGCCCAACGCGGCAAGTTGTTCGTTTTTATTGTTCATAAAGCCACCTATGATGAATCTGTCTTAGTCGTAACCTTTAGATCCATTATGGTGCGTTATTGAATTCTATAAATTTCAAATTACTGAATTTAAGTTAAGCATTTACTTAACTTTCCGTTATAGCATGCCCCTGCTCTACCCTAACAGGCCACGCAGCCCAAAAAGCCCCGCACTACACTAAATTGCTATCGAAAACCTAAGAACCTCAGGGGGGCAACATCATCGCTGACGAACCTCCCAACTATGTTGTAATTCTCTTGTTGCTGAAAACGCAGGACCATATGCCTCTATGTCGATCAGCCTGTATGCGTGCCGCAAGCAGTTACTGCTGATGAATACGCGAATAAATGTAAATCAAAGCAAAACTCATATGTAAAAAAGTAATCGCTGCTATAAAAAGATGGTAAAGTGATACTGCCTATCCAACAGATAATCTTTACAGAGATATGTAACACCTGCACTTTTTACATGTGGGCTGGCACCTAGTACATAAGATTCAGGAAGATAAAATTAGTATTTTGATGGACCTAAAATGATTTATCGTTTACTGCAACCAAGTAGCATAGAGATTAAATTGATCATCTGGATTATGCTACCGGTTTTTATCGCTATTATTACTTACTTCGAGCTTGAAGAAAACAAAAGAGAACAAGAGTGCAAGCATTATTGCATTGATACTAGAGGCTATATTGATTACAAATACCGCCCCACATCCAGAAAAAATATTGGTAAGCAAGGGGTAAGTTGTAGGTGCCTTAAAAAGAAGTCACGGTCTTAGGAAATTTTAATTTTAATTTTAATTTTAATTTTAATTTTAATTTTAATTAGACATTGCCGCCATATTATTTTAACACCAAAAACTTAGCTCTAATAGTTTAAAATAACTCAAAATATCATCTAGATTTAAAATCAATTTTTTTCATTTCTAAAAAACCTCGTCTAACGGTAGTTTCCCGATTATCGCGACGTTGATCATTAAGGAAGTATCATGCAGTCTAATAGAATTCATATTATTGGTGGACCTGGTAGCGGTAAGACATATATCTCTCAAAACTTACAAAGCATAACTGATTTAACTGCATACGATCTGGATCAAGTTTTTTGGGATCAAAGTCAAAACACTTATACTCGAGCAAGTGAAGAGTCTAGGGCAGAAAAGCTAAGTTCAATTTTATCCAACGAGAAATGGATCATTGAAGGTGTTTATTATAAGTGGCTAGACGAATCGTTTCAAAACGCTGACTTAATCGTAATTCTAAACCCTCCATTGATTAAGCGACAATGGCGGATTTTCAAGAGGTTTGTATACGTAAATTTTTCTCTGGAGACTACCAGAAAGAAACTTTTATGAATTTCGTTGAATTGTGGCAATGGAACAAAAAATTTGATCAGGATAATATGGTTCGCATCATTGAATTCACATCAAAGCACGAGAAAAAAATTGCTTACTGCTCGAGCTACAAAGAGGTCAAGAATGTTCTAAATAGAAAAAAATCTCAATAAGACTATCAATATTTGCCACGAATGCTATGAAATTATATTAAGAGGCGAGGTTTTATGAAAACAAGTCTAGTAATTTACACTCCAAAGGATTGGGGTTTTGGAGGACATCTAGTATGTGATGCTCATGATAGTGAAGGCAATATTTTTCAATTAAGAATTAATAAAAAGTAACTTTTGCGCTTATATCTAATTTATCTTCAAACATTACAGAACTTCGCTTTTCGCCCAAAAACTTTCTACCTTCGTGAAGAATATATCACAGCACCAATCTAAAGCCTAATATTAATTATGTCGGGCATTAGCCCCAAAAAACAATCGTAAAACTCAAGTCAATCACAGGAAGCAGCCAAGACAGCCGTTAAATCCCCACTAATTACAGATTTTATATCACAGTTTAGGCTAACCAATTAAAATTACTTTATGATAGAATTTTAATTTAAAATTCTAGGGATTCACTTAAATAAAATAGGGATATTTAATCAAATGAAATTAACTTTCTTCGCAATTTTTACCTTTATCTCAGTAAACGCTAGTGCTAGTCTCGTTTTGCAAGATTGGGCTAGTACTGGTGATGAGTTGCTTATTCATGATACAAGCACCGGCTTCGAGTGGCTTGATCTATCAGTGACCTCTAACTTGTCTTACGATGAAATTCTGAATGATGATCAGTTTAAAGGCTTCCGCCACGCTACAAGAAGCGAAATTGAAACCTTGTTTGGAGCGCCGCTCACGGAAGGGGGCTTCGCAGCAATTCTGTCGAGTGATGCTCTGAGCCGGTTTGACTTTATCTTTGATAACATGATCACCGCCGCTTGGGCACCGACAAGCGCAACACACCCCACCCTACCAGGAATTATGGGTAGCCCGATTCCCGGCCAACCCAGAGACGTTTATCGGTACGCCTATACCTACAACAAGAATGCTAGTAGCTACAACACCCTTATCTCAGAGCTTTCAGCGTCCACAGCTACGAGAAGCACGGGTAATTACTTGTTACGAAGTAAATCTGTAAACATTCCCGAGCCACCAGTTTTATGGTTACTTCTTACGCCTTTAATTCTAGGTTGGGTAAAGAGGCACGTTGTTTAATAATTATCTTAGGTGGTGATTCTTAGTTAGAGGGGCTGTATAGCTCCTCTGGCCGCATTATATACTTGTAACAGCACTTGGAAATATGAATTGAAAACAATCTACTTAGTGTCTCACACCGAATCGGAGCATCATTTGCAAGGTTTAGTTGGTGGTTGGCATGATTCAAAGCTCACTGAAAAAGGCCTTGCAGATGCACAGGAATTAGCGCAAACGCTGAGTAATAATGAACCTTGTATTGACGCTATTTATTCATCAGATTTGCAACGAGCCAAACAAACAGCTGACTGCATAGCTAACGTTACGCTTGTTCCAGTAACAGCAACAAAAGCGCTTCGAGAGATGAGCTTTGGGCAAGCAGAAGGTAGAAAACAGTCTTGGTTAGATGAACGCATTCAGCCTGAGGACGGTCAAAATAGGTTGGACCACCGCATTGTTGCTGAGGCTGAAACTAAAAGGGAGTTTGCCGGCCGAATTTATCAGTATCTAGATAGCCTCGATCTTCCAGACTGCATTGTCATATCAACACATGCTTTTGCGGCAACTTATGTGATTTCATGGTGGATTGGTATGCCGCTAGAATCGGTTGGTTATGTCAATTTTGGCATAAGATCTGGTAAGGTCACAAAGCTGGTCGAGGACGATTTCTTTAAAAATCGAGCTATTGCTTATATCAACCGGTAGAGTGGAATGGGCCCTCTTCTTTGAGTGCTATAACACTGCCTTTCTTCTATAGAGCCAATTGGATGATATAAATGAAACCCACGCTGCTTTATCCAGCGCATCAACATCTGGCTCGCGCCGCTTAGGGGCATTGCAGCAATCGGTTTTAGCGAGCAGCAAAAAACTCATGCAGAGATAATAGAGATGGACCTTAATACACTGACCGAGCTTAAAAACACTCACGAGGCCGCAGTAGAGCAGCTACTGCTAGCGCACAAAGATAACGAGGCGTTCTTCGCAGAGTATTCGTATATGCGCGATGAATATTGCTTTGATATCGGCGGCAAAGCCGAGCCGGCAGAGCTAAAAGCAGCTCAAGAACGGCTGTCGATGGCGCTTCCGCCAAGCTATGTTGAGTTTGTAACCACAGTGGGGCTGACTAGGTTTCGCAGCAATGCTTACAAGATGCTGCCACCGGATCAGATAGCCACGCTTTCAGATGTGTTAGAAACCCAGTGGAAGGTAAACTGGAGCCGCGAGCATCCGCAGCTTAAGGCTAACACCGATAAGATCGTGGTGTTCGCGTTAGGCAATGCCGACCAACAAGATTTCTATTACGTGTGCTTCGACTATCGCGATAATACCCAATCGGCTGAAAGGCCCCTTTTCTATTTTTGCCAAGACGAGATTTGGGACGCGAGCCACTTTGCACAGCAGCCCAGTGAGGTTGGTAAAAGCACGATAGATACCTTTATCATGCAAGGGTTTGAGCATGCCTTAGAAGAGGCCGACGAGCTGATAACCTGCTTTTTAGAAGAGTACGAATGATGAGCCCATTCGCGGCTAAACGGTTTTATCGCAGCGCTCTTTTTGGCTTCACCCACCCGTAGTAGGATTTTTTATGATTGAGCGTAAGCGCGGCATTTACCAAGGTAGAAATAAGTCGTCCGCATACAAGGATCTGGTTTGGACGGTGGCTACCGCATCCGATACCTCGTTAGATCTTGCCGGCCAAACGCAGCTTGCGCTGGATACCATCCAAGCCAATCTGGTTGAGCTAGGCAGTGATAAAACCCGTATCGTATCAGCACAGGTTTATATCGCAGATATGAAGCAGAAACCGGCCATGGATAAGGTCTGGTGTGCGTGGTTTGGCGACGATCCAGCCCATTGGCCACAACGCGCCTGCCTTGGCGTCGCCCTAGAGGGCGATGTATTAGTGGAGATTGCCGTTACGGCGGTGCGCTGCTAAACCATGCTTTAACGAGAAGCGATAGGTAACACAGAAGTAACACTGAGCTTGGCCCACGCTTTAAGCCAAGCTCAGTGCCGCTGAAGCTTAAGGCTGTTCACCTACCGCTAGGCGCGCTTCGATGTCTTCAACAACCTCTGGTAGGTCCGCTACCGTGTTGATGACATAGTGTGCTCCGCTGGCATGGAATTTCTGCTGCGCAGCAGCACGCTTAGCGTCTTTTTGCGCTTCTGGCAGTGCTTCCCAGCTCGCCAGATCCATACCCACTTCGTTGCCGCTATCGATAACGCCAACCGTCCAGCAGCCTGCGTTTAGGCCCTCTTCGATACCCGTGAGCGTATCGTCAACCTTGATCACAGACTGTACCGCGCCCACTTCCAACTCCATGATGTTCTTCAACGTCATGTGTGGGAATGGGCGAGCTTTTTGAACGTCTGTTGCACACACCACCGAGCTTGGCTTGTAACCTTGCTCTGCAGCAATACTGCGCAGATCAACAATCATCTCTTGGCTGTAGCCCGTGTTAGCACCGACCTTGATACCTTTACCTGTTAGGTAGTCGAACGTCTCTTTCACGCCCGGGATTAACTGCGCGCACTCAGCAATACAGGCAACCTGTACGTTAACAAACGCATCGTAAAGCTCATCTACTTTGGCATCATCCGCTTCGCTACCGTGGTGTGCAATCCATGCCTCACGTACACGCCGCATATCCAACAGTGCTTGGATATGTTCGCGCTTTTCAGCGCCCATTGGCGCACGGGCTTCTTCTGCGGTAATCGGTACACCAAACTGCTCAAACAGCTGGCAGAAACCTTTGATTGGCGCCAATGAGCCAAAATCGACGGTTGTACCCGCCCAGTCAAAAACAACGGCTTGAACGGGGCCTGCATATACACGTTTGTAGAGGTAAGTCATTGTCGGGTCCTACTTTTCTTAAGCTACTGCTTTTAGGGTGATATTCATCTGCGCTAGCGTTTGTGCTACCGCTTCCAGTAACGCATTGATCTGCGGCTCATAGAGTTGGCCGATACATCCAACCCGGAAGCTTTCTGCTTCAGTTAGCTTGCCCGGGTAGATAATGAAACCTTTCTCTTTGAGAAGGTTGTAAAACGTCTTGAACTCAAACGCTGGGTCCGTTGGGCTCATAAAAGTGGTGATAATGGGTGATCGCCATTGATCTTCGAGCAAGGTGGCAAAACCCATTGCACGCATACCGTTTACCATTTGGTCACGGTTGCGGGTGTAACGCGCCAAGCGCCCTTCGCAACCACCCTCTTGTGCGTGCTCGTTCAGCGCTTGCTGAAATGCAACGATCACATGCGTTGGCGGCGTAAAGCGCCACTGGCCGGTCGCTTCCATATACTTCCACTGTTCGTAAAGATCGAGACACAGGGAGTGGGCACGGCCTTTACACTGTTCAAGAGAGTCACTGCGTACGATCGCGTAGCCAAAACCCGGTACGCCTTCGATACACTTGTTCGCTGCCGAAATGACCGCTTCAAACGGTAGGGTTTTCGCATCAACCGGCAGTGCACCAAAGGCACTCATAGCGTCGATCAGCAAGCGTTTGCCCGCCTCTGCCACCACCACTGCAATCTCGTCGATGGGATTTAAGATGCCAGAGCTTGTTTCGCAATAGACCACCGCAACGTGGGTGATGGCGGGATCTTCAGCAAGGGCCAAGCGGACTTCTTCGCCACGTGGTGGCTCGTAATCGCCTTTGTCGATAACCGCGTAGTCGCGCCCCATATACTCAAGACTCTGCGCGATACGCTTACCGTAAGCACCGTTGATCAGTACTAGCACTTTGCCATCTTTTGGCACCAGCGTGCCCAGCGTCGCTTCAACCGAGAAAGAACCGCTGCCCTGCATCGGTACGCAAACATGCGTGTCGCTGGCGTTGGCCATCGCTAACAGACGCTCACATACATCACGCGTGATCGCATTAAAGTCCTGATCCCACGAGCCCCAGTCCGCCAACATCGCTTCTTTGGTGGCATCGGACGTTGTTAACGGTCCTGGTGTTAACAAATAAGGTTGTGATTGCTTCATAACTCTCTCTGCTTTTGTCATTTTTGTGCGGTAACGCTCTGCTACGCACATTGTTTAATTAGCATCTCAAAATCTGGTATATACCAGACGAATTGCGTATTAAAAATCCGCTCAGCCTCAGACTGACCGGATCCTCTTTTAAATTACGCTTTACGCCACGCTTGCGTGTTGTTGATCAATTGACGTGATAGTAACCAGTGTAATAATTTCACGCCCATGCACGTTAGCATCAGCAATACGCCCATCGCTGCGGCGGGGGCAATATCACCGGCGTCGTCCATATTTAGGATCGAAACCGATGCCAGCGTTGTGTTAGCTGAGTACAGAAACACGACCGCTGATACTGTGTTTACCGCATTAACAAATAGATAGATCCCAACCTCTAACAGCGCCGGTAAACAAAGTGGTAGTGTTACCCGCAAGAATGTTTGGTAGAACGGCACTTTCAACGATGCCGATACCGCCTCAAACTCTTTATCGATCTGCTTTAGTGCAGTAATCGACGTTAAATGACAGACCGTATAGTAGTGTGCGATCGTGCAGATCACCAAGATCCCCATCGTGCCATATAGACTATTGAGTGGGTTATTGGGCGCATTAAAGAAGAAGATGTAAGCCAAACCCAGCACAAGCCCAGGTACCGCCAGCGGTATCATCGCAAATAGATGCACCAAGCCACGCAGTGCACGCATCCCTTGCACTTTCTCAACCAGATACGCGTTGGTAAAGATCAAGAACGAACCAAACAGTGCGGTGTAAAACGCCATCTCTATTGAGTTGAAGTAGGCATCCCAGCCACCGCCGTCCATCAAGTCGAACTGGTAGTTATTCAACGATAACGACAGGTTATAGGGCCAAAATGTTACGAATGATGCATAAACCGCTGTGCCAAGGACGCCGATAACAATCGCGATAATCGGCAAGCAAAGCGCTAGCATCGACACATCTTTACGCCGATTCGGCTCAGCACGATAAGGCTGCGCACGTGATGTAACAAGCGCGACCTGCTTTTTTTGCACCCAACGATCCGCGGCAAATGCCAGCATCGCAGGTAGCAACAAGATGACTGATACCACCGCACCCATCTGGAAGTTCTGCTGGCCAATAACCTGTTTATAGATATCAGTTGCCAACACATCGTACTGGCCGCCAATCACTTTGGGAGCACCAAAATCGGTGATAACCAGGGTAAATACCACGAATGAGGCGCTAATCAGACCATACTTGATTGATGGTAACGTCACAGTAAAAAAGGTTCGCCAGCCCGAGGTGCGCAACGCTTTTGCTGACTCATAGAGGCGTGCATCCGTATTGCTCAACGCGGTGATCAAGATCATCAACGCATGGGGGAAGCACCAAAATGAGAGGCTAATCACGATACCGATCGGGCCATAGATACTTTCACCGAAGAGCCAGCTCTTTAGAAAGCCTTGGTTGCCGAACAGATACACCAGCGAGATCGCCGGAAGTAACGATGGTGCAAAGATCGGCCCCATCATCAGTAAGCGAATCACACCTTTAAATGGCATACAGCTGCGGGTGAGCGCATAAGCGGCAAGCAGCGCGAGCGTGATAACGATGACTGTAGTCAGTGAGGCGATAAACAGTGAATTAAGCACTGAATCAAACAAAGACGGCGAACTGGCGTAGGCGATGAAGTTTTCAAGCCCCACGAAATCACCCGCTTTGTTCTGCACACTCTTCGATAGAATCGCGTAGAGCGGCAGCACCATTGCCACCAGCAAAAAAGCCGCTGCTATCAATAACCCAACCGCTTGCACCCACTGATCCTTATGCAAGCAACGGCGCGATGCTCCCACAGCATTCATCGCGATAAAACGGCTACTCATGATGCTTCTCGGAATACATGCAAACGATGTTTAGGGATGTCTAAGTGCATTTGAGCACCACAGCAAATATTGTGATCGCGTACATCGTTCATCGAGAAATCAGCAACGATCGGCTGATGAATCCCATCCACATCAAGCTCTGCGCGAGCAAACGCACCTAAGTACTCAAAGCCTCTGACTGATGCGCGTAGCGTGTTGGTTGCATCACCATTAAAACGCACACGGATATCTTCAGGGCGGATCGCCACGCTAACTTGAGTGTCCTGCTCCATATCACCGCAGGCATCACAGCTTAGGTAGGTTTCGTCCACTTGCACGCGGTTGGTGTCGGAAACAAAGCTGTTGAGAAAGTTCATAGTGCCCACAAACGAGGCCACAAACGCCGACGCAGGCGCGGCATAGATCTCTTCTGGGGTGCCCACTTGCTCAATGACACCGTTGTTCATAACCACGATCTTATCGGCCATGGTGAGCGCTTCTTCTTGGTCATGCGTCACCATGATGGTGGTGATACCAAGGGTACGCTGTAGCTCTTTAATCTCGCGGCGCAGATGGACACGCACGCGGGCATCCAACGCTGATAGGGGTTCATCCAACAACAGTAAACCCGGCTTCGTCGCGATAGCACGCGCTAAAGCAACACGCTGCTGCTGTCCACCAGACAGCTGAGATGGGTATTTATGGTTAGCACCCGCTAAGCCGATCAGCTCAAGGAGCTCATCCACACGCTGGGTGATCGCATCACGCTGGCGTACTTTTGCATCGCTGCTGTTTTTTAGGCCATACGCGATGTTGTCAGCAACGGTTAGGTTGGGGAACAAGGCGTAAGACTGGAAGACGATGCCAAAGTCACGCTGATCAGGCGGCAGTTGAGAGATATCCCGTCCTGCTTGGTGGATGCTGCCTTCACTTTGCTGATCAAGACCGGCAATGGCGCGTAGTAGTGTGGTTTTACCGCAGCCTGAAGGGCCTAGAAAGCAGACAAACTCACCCTCTTTTATATCAAGAGAGATATCCTGCAGCGCCGTAAATTCACCAAAGTGCTTTTTTAAGTTTTGAATCGATAGATAGTGCATCGTGACCTTCCCGTTACCTGAATCTGTTAGATACTAGAAAGCCCTCATGACGAGGGCTTTACATCAAAAAGCCCAGTATCTATTTCGGGTCAGACTTGCTGTCGTAACGCGTTTGCCACTGCTTCAAGATCTCGGAGCGGCTGCTCGCAGCCCACTCGAAGTTGTTGTCGATCATCAGCTCAGCAGCATTCTCTGGGAAGTACTGTACTGGCTTAGCGATACCCGGCATCGCAACAACTGCGTAACCTTTGTTATATAGGCGGTTAGCTTCTTCAGAGATAGAGAAATCCATCAGCTTCTTAGCCGCATCCAGATTATCTGTACCTTTAACAATTGCGCTGGCTTCCATATCCCAGCCTAGGCCCTCTTTAGGGAAGACAAGATCTAACGGCGCGCCTTTTTTCTTCAGCTTCGCACCACGGAATGCAAAAGAGATACCGATGGGCGCTTCACCAGCCGCCGCCAATTTACAAGGCTTGGAACCGGAGTGCGTGTAACGTGCGATGTTATTGTGCAGACGGTCCATATATTGCCAGCCGTTCTCTTCACCGAACATTTGCAACCATGAGGATACGTCTAAGAAACCCGTACCTGATGAGTTAGGGTTAGGCATTACGATATGGCCTTGGTAAACCGGCTTCGTTAGATCTTCCCAAGACGTAGGCTTAGGCAGGTTGTGCTTTTTCGCTTCAACGGTGTTAAAACAAACCGCAGCCATCCATGCGTCCATACCGACCCAAGACGGTGTTGCATCTTGGTCGTAGAATTTCTTAGACAGTTTTTCGACACCTGCTGGCTTGTATGGCTGAAGCATTTGCTCGCCTTTCAGCACCAGCAAAGAGGTCGCTGCCAAACCCCAAACAGCGTCAGCTTGTGGGTTTTCTTTTTCAGCCAACAGTTTTGCGGTCACGATACCTGTGGAGTCGCGAACCCAGTTGATTTTGATATCAGGGTGCTTCTTGTTAAACGCTGCGGCGTAACGCTTTAGATCTTCCGCTTCCAACGCTGTGTAAACGGTTAACTCAGAACCTGCATGTGCAGACAAAGCAGTTGCCGACATCAAAGTCGCCAGTGCCAGTTTGGTAAACGTCGCTTTGTTAGTCATCTCTCATATCCTCAATGATTAACTGGTATAGACCAGATGAGGAAAAAGATTAGCGCCAGTTTTTTACAAAGATGTGACAGATTTACGAAAGATTGTTTGCAGCGATAAAACGAATCGATCGCTGCCGCGCGTTAAGGTGTGTCAATCACGGATAAACTAAGCTCAACGGTATCGTGCCGCCACGCTTCAAAATCCACCTCAAAGACACGCCCTTGTGCATTACGCACGATGCGTCGGATATTCAAGCAGGTGAAGTTAGCCGGTGCACTTAACGTGGCCGCCTGATGGGAAGATAGCGTCGCGGCGCGAATGTCTAAATCGTTCGCAGCATACTCTTGGCCATACTCCCCTTTCACAACTTTACTCACCGATAGGGTTAAGTCGTGTTGCTCAATCTCGGGAAGGAGGTCGCGGTTTAAGAAGATACGCTCAACATAGACGGCACGGTTGTCGGCTCCACGCACCCGCTCAATGCAGGCCACGTCGCTGCCTTCGGGTATCTCGAATAGCTCACTGAGGTAGCTATCTGCAGGGACAAGTTCGCTCGATAGCATGCGGCTAAAAGGTATAAAGCCCTGCTCCGCCACATAGTCCATAAAGAAGCCCGGACAACTTGGGTCGTACTTAACACGTGGCGAGGTGACAAACCAGCCACGTCGGTTAGAGCGATACACCACGCCCTCAGACTCTAGCTTTTTCAGAGCCTCACGAATAGTCACCCGAGATGTCGAAAAGCGCTCGCTAAGAATACGCTCAGAGCCTAGTTTGTCTTCGGGTTGTAAATGCCCGTTACGGATTTCATCTCGTAAGCAGCGCATGATATGGGTGGCAGAGGCAGTCGCAGAGGTCATGAAGCGGTCAGAGTCGTTGCTGGTAAGTATTTGATTAATAGTAAACGAGGCACCATAAACTAGCCACTTTGTGTGACGTTCATATGACACTCTTTGGTATAAGCTGAGCTTGCGAACAACTTTGGCTATAATTTAAACATCTGTAGCCAGCCCCATTGCTGGAGGCCGCTTGTGTCAGATTCCGTCTTTCGTGGTGATACGCCCGCCAATCGCCCTCATAACCACCTTAGTCTCGTGCCCGTGCTTGCCGGTGGCGGCAGCCGTTTGTCAGCCCATATTGGTATTTTGAACGCACTCGAAGAGCTCGATTACCGTTTCCCAGCGCTGGTGGGGGTATCTGGTGGCTCCGTGGTGGGCGCCCTCTTTTGTGCGGGTTACTCACTAGAGCAGTTGCGCGTTATTGCCGAAGAGACCGACTTTCGCCAATTCTTAGGCCAAGGCTTTTTCCGCTTGTTACGCACGGGCGGGCTATCTTCTGGGGATCTTTTTGAACAGTGGCTCGATGAAAAGCTGGATGGCAAAACCTTTTCCCAGCTATCCGGTGATTTTCATGTGGTGGCAACTGATCTACGCGCCAGTAAGCCAGTGGTCTTTAACCGGGCGAACTCGCCTGATATGAAAGTATCGTTAGCGGTGCGCTTCTCGATGTCGATTCCGCTGCTGTTTAGCTTTAAGGAGTACAAACAGCAGCTCTTGGTGGATGGCAGTATCTTATCTGAGGAAGCACTGCAACGAGACTGGGCAGGTAATGGCACGCCGATATTAGTGTTTCGTCTCAGCTGTGTTCAGCACGCGCCACGAGACGCAAAGCCGCCACTCATTCCGTTGGTGTCGCACCTTAGCCTACTCATACGCACCTTTATGACAACCATGTCTCAGGAGTACATTAGCGAAACCTTTTGGCAGCAAACCATCGTGGTTCACACCGGCAGTATCTCACCTGTTGAGTTCAATATCACACCCGAGCAAAAAAATGCACTGTTCAAAGCAGGCTATGATACCGCCAAGCGCATCGTGCCGTTAAAGGTTGCCCGCCAGCAAACAGCTAGCTCACCTAACCCCTCTTTTGCGCCAAGCACCCGTTAAGCGCATGCTGCAACCGCACCAGATGCTCATCTTCAAGTGCTGCATAACCAAGAATGATACCTTTATCTGCCAACGGCGCGCGCTCGTAGCTTGATAGCGCCCGTGCACCAATTCCCGCACGGTTCAGCGCCGCAGCGATTGCAATATCATCGCCTTCGAAACGAAACACCAGATGCATCCCCCCCGTGGTTTCAAGGGGCTTTAAGTTGGGGAAGTGCTGTGCCATAAAGCTCAACAGTTGGGCCTTTTTCGTTTGATAACGTTTACGCATTCGGCGCAGATGGCGTGCATAATGGCCCTGCTGCATAAATAACCCCATCGCGTGTTGCTGTAGTGTTGGCATGCCGCCTTCGGTGTAGCGCCGATAGGTATTGAACACCTCAACCAACGCTTCGGGTAGCACCAGATAGCCCGTTCGAATGCTTGGAAACAGTGTTCGGCTAAAGGTACCGGTATAGATCACGCGCCCAGAACGATCCATGCTCTGAAGCGCGGCAATGCTGTGGCCTGAAAAGATAAACTCGCTATCGTAGTCATCTTCAATTAGCCAGCGATCAGCCTGATATAGCCAGTCTAGCAATGCAATACGCCGCTCCAGCGATAGCGTGCCACCCATAGGAAAACAACGGCTTGGTGTTATCACCATAACGCGGGCTGTGTAAGCTGCCAGATGATCGGTTAGCACGCCATGGTCATCGCAAGGCATTATCTGCGGCGATGCGCCGATGCCGGTTAGGGCACCATCGATGCCCGGATAGCCCCGATCTTCGAGTAAAACGCGCTCCCGCGGATTCACCAAAACCTGCAACGCCATTGCGATACCATGCAACGAACCTGAGGTCAGCATGACCTGCTCCGCGCTGCAGCGAATGCCCCGAGTCAATGATAGGTAGTCTGCAAGCTCCTGACGCAACAACTGATCACCCATTAAATCGGCACGATCATAGTCGTGTTGACGTGCTGCCTGTTGCGTACAGCGCTGCCACGCTTTGTGGGGAAAAAGCGCTGTGGGTGGGTTGGCTGGCAACATAATAGTGCCGCTACGGTGATCACTTTGTGCGGCCGCAAAAGCATCAATACGCCCCATCGCATCGGAAAGGCTATTAGTTTTCACCACTGTCGTGCTGGTTTCGCCCCGGCGCAACACCGGAATTAACCCTTCAAGGTGAGCCACGAACGTACCCGCTCCGTGGCGTGTTTCTAAAAAGCCCTCCGCCACCAGCATCTCAAATGCGGTAATCACTGCGTTACGTCCAATACCCAACTGCTGGCTCAGATCCCGAGTCGCGGGTAGTTTATCGCCTGCTGAGATGCGGCCATCTAATATGGCCTCGCGCAGCAACTCGTAGAGCTGCTCATATTTTGGGGTACGTGAATCAAAGGTTTTCGACAGCAAGGGTTGGAAGAGCACAGCGTTGATCTCACAAAGTGGTTCTTATTTTTATCTTAGAATTGGATCTTCTTAGATACCACTGACCACTATACGCTGTTCCAACCGATAACGACAAAGCTGAGAGTGGAACTATGCAGCCCCAGACACAGGTGAAGCGCGGTTTAAAACGCGCTGTTTATGATCGAGAGCAGATCAATCAAATCCTTGATGATACATACCTTTGCCACATCGGCGGTGTGGTGGATGGCTACCCTGCGGTGCAGCCCAACCTGCATTGGCGTATCGGCGATACGCTCTATATCCATGGCTCCAGCAAAAACGGCCTGATTAACGCCATTCTAACGGAGGGTAAAACTTGCATCACGGTGTCTGCACTTGATGGCATTGTGTTTGCGAAATCAGCCTTTCACCACTCGGTTAACTACCGCTCGGTCATGCTGTTTGGCACGCCTATATTGGTTGAAGACGAGCAAGAGAAACGCGAAGCGTTAGATGCCCTACTAGAGAAGTTTAAAAAAGGCCGCTCAAAAGAGACGCGCCCACCCAATGCCACCGAGATGAAAGCCACCAGCGTCATCGCCATCTCACTGGAGCACGTCTCTGCAAAAGTGCGCGCAACAGGCCCTGAAGACGATCCGGCAGATCTCGATTTGCCATTCACATCCGGTGTTTTGCCCATTCATCAGGTTTATGGCGAGTTTGAACCCTTTGACCCCAACGCCTGAGCAGAGCGTTGTTCGCGAAGCAGCTCTGGCATGGAGCGCTTCGCCTTTTTTTGACACCTAATCGCTTGTCGGAGGTGCTACGAATTGCGATAGTAGCGCGCAGTGATAACGACATTTCCAAAGGCAGCCATGGTCGATAGTATCAATCGCAAAATTATTTCCGAATTACAGAAAAATGCGCGTATTAGCTACGCAGAGCTTGGCAAGAAAGTTCACCTTTCCGCGCCCGCCGTTGCCGAGCGTATCCGCAAACTGGAACAGGCTGGTGTGATTACCGGCTACGCACTCAAAGTGGATCTCGATAAGCTTGGTTATCCTATTGTTGCGCTCGTTCAGTGCAAGGTTTACCAAACTAAAGAGCGCGCCTTCAAAGCACTACTGCTTAACTGTGATGAAGTTATCGAATGCTTAAACGTCACCGGCGAGCAAGCATTTCTTGTGAAACTCGCGGTTGAATCCATGGCGCAACTGGATGCGATTCTCGAGTCTTTTATCGACATGAGCGATACCAACACCATGATGATCTTATCAACGCCGGTAGAGCGCGTGGTGCCAGCGACCTTCTCCTCTTAGCGCCATATACACCGGATAATCTACAGCGTAATTTAGGTACCATTACATACAATGGGCCTTGGATTATTGCGCAACCTCAAGTCTCGTTGCGCTGCTATCAGCTACGTTAAAATAAAGATTGTTTCTTTTTAAAAACAAGGTTCAAATGGCGCCATTCATCACCGACTAACGAGGATTGCGCGCGTGACTAATGAAAAGAACCTATGTGGCGCCGAAGAATGATGCAAGTTCCCGCAACTTGCCATTCCAGCAATTAAAGCCAAAGTCGACTCTGGTGCCAAAACATCGGCCATCCATGCATTGAATATTCAGCCGTTCCAGCGCGATGGCGTTAGCTGGGTACGTTTTGACGTCTGCCCTTTACAAGACAACAGAAATACGTTGGTTAACTGCGAAGCCCCTATTTTTGATCGTCGCAGCGTGAAAAGCTCCAGCGGTAGTTCTGAAAAGCGCTATGTGATTAAAACCAGTATCGCCATTGGTGACCAAAGTTGCGATGTAGAGCTGACGCTCACCAACCGAGACACCATGGGCTACCGTATGTTGCTTGGGCGCGAAGCGATGTCTGGGAAGCTGATTGTCGATCCAGATGAATCTTTTGCCCTAGGTAACTATTCGCAAGCGCAACTAGATGAAGTATACGTATCCAAGAAAGCGCCCAAGAAAGATATGAAGATTGGTGTCCTTGCTAGCAACCCAAATCTTTATAGTAACCGCCGTATTATTGAGGCGGGTGAGGAGCGCGGCCACGAGATGGTCTTCCCGAATATCAAACACTGCTATATGAAAATGGATGCGGGCAACCCGGAAGTTCACTATCGCGGCGGAAAAGTACTCAACGATCTAAACGCGGTTATTCCGCGCATTCGCCCCAGTATGACGTTTTACGGTTGTGCGCTGACGCGCCAGTTTGAGTCGATGGGGGTATTTTGCTTAAACACCGCTGAGGCGATTACCCAATCGCGCGACAAGCTGCACTCGTTACAGCTGTTGTTTGAGAGCAAGATCGACATCCCGATCACGGGCTTTGCAAACTCACCCCTAGAAACCGATGACCTTATCGATATGGTAGGTGGCGCACCGTTGATCATTAAACTGCTTGAGGGAACTCAGGGGCGCGGCGTTGTGCTAGCCGAGACGAAAAAAGCCGCCGAGAGTGTGATCAACGCGTTCAAGAGCCTGAAAGCTGACATTCTTGTGCAGGAGTTCATCAAGGAAGCCAACGGCAAAGATATCCGCTGCTTCGTTGTGGATGGCAAGGTTGTCGCATCGATCCAACGTGAAGCAGAGCCCGGTGAGTTTAGAGCGAACATCCACCAAGGCGGCACCGCTAGTTTGATCTCTCCCACTGCGGATGAGAAAAAGATCGCTATTAAAGCCGCTAAATCGATGGGATTACAGGTGGCGGGGGTCGATATTATACGCTCGGCAAAAGGCCCGCTGTTGTTAGAGGTTAACTCCTCACCAGGCCTTGAAGGAATCGAAGGCGCGACGGGGAAAGATGTTGCAGGCTTGATGATTCAAGCGATTGAGAAGAAATTAAAGTGGAAAACTGACGCATCAGAGTAGGCGAATGTAAACCTGCGTCATATCAGGGTAGGCCCAATAAGGCCTACCCTTTTTATTTAGCTAAGGGGCTCAGCGACAACGTCGTTACTGCGTTTAACCGGCCACTGAGTGACCACCATACCGATCATCATTAAGCCACAGCCTAGCGCCTCTTTCGCGCCAAACGGCTCATCGAGTAACAAGCAGCCCCCAAGCACTGCAAATACAGCCTCGGTAGAGAGAATCAAAGCTGTCACACTCGGCTCTACTTTACGTTGCGCAATCGCTTGCAGGGTAAACGCGATACCACTTGAAGCTACACCGGCATAAACCAGCGGCAACCATGCGGAGGTGAAGCCACCCATTTCAGGCGTTTCCAGCGCTACCGCGAAGCCGGTAGCCAGCGCAGTTGCAACGACAAATTGAACGATGGAGAGGCTGATGGCATCTACTTTGCGGGAGATCCAGCCAATAATCAGGACGTGCCCGGTCCAGAAAAAGGCACCAACTAAGACCAGTAGATCACCCTGCCCCATCGAAAAGTTAGGCCCAATCGTCAGGCTGTAAAGTCCAAGCACCGCCAAGATCAAACCTGCCCACGTTTGCATGTTCGTGGAGTGGCCAAGCAACACACCCGCAATGGGCACCAACACAATATACATACCGGTAATAAAACCGGCGTTACCGGCAGTTGTATCAAGTAAACCTACCTGCTGCATGGTAAAGCCACCAAACATGACAATACCCGCGGCGATACCGCCCCAAATAAGCGCTTTGCCCTGCTTTTCACGCTTGTGGCGCATCATAAACCACAACGGCAACAGCGAGAGTGTGGCTAGCAAGAACCGCGCAGCGTTGAAGCTATGCGGACCTAGGTGGTCCATCCCTGCGCTTTGCGCAACAAATGCAAATCCCCAAATGGCCGCAACAGCGATCAGGAGTAGATGTGAGACTGAAAAAAACACGCGTCATCCCTCGGTAAAAAATATGGCGTTATTTTATGAGGCTCACATCAATTAACACAGCATTTTTCTAACGATTAGTAAGTCATATACCTAAATTTCAAAGGTGAATTAGACACAAAACTTACGAATCGAAAGTATAAGCTATTTAACTGCTCATATCCCCGCTGAGGCCTACTTCTCCGATAAGATCGGCGATAAATTTCCCGAGTGGATCGCTATAAAAGCGCTGGCTGCACACCATCTCAGATTGCCATGCAGCCATCGCGAACGGTAGCAGGTAGCATCTGCAGCCCGCCCGCATGGCATGCCCCGAAAGCGATTTAGGCACCGTAGCAATGAGGTCGCTCTTAGCAACGATATCGACAATAGGCGCAAACTGGGCACACGTCATCGCGATATATCGACGTCGCCCATACTTTTCGAGTGCTGTATCAATACGCCGGTTTGATCCGCATTGAGCGTCATTAAGACATGCTTTAAGCGGCAGTAGTTTTCCAGTGTTAGCTCGTCGCTTAATTGCACGTGGCCCGCGCGAGCGATGCATATAAAGTGATCTTCACTCAAGGCTTTACGGCGCATATGTGCCGGTACCTTAGCAAACGTCCCCAACGCAAAATCGAGTGCTCCTCCATCGATTTTTTCGAACACCTCAGTTTCGTCGAGCGGCAAAAAATTTATCTGAATATGAGGCGCCATCACTGCTAGGCGAGCAACTAAAGCAGAGCCAAGCGTCGTGACCGCCAGATCAGAGGCTGCAATCGTAATGCGACCCTGCACGAGAGCCGGGTCGAAGGCAGTGGGTTCTAATAAATTTTCCAGTTCGCTCAAAATCCGTCGCACATGGGGCGCCAATTGCTCAGCGCGCGCAGTGGGTATCATTCCCTTGGGCGTACGTTGAAAAAGCGGATCGTTAAATTGGTCTCTAAGCCGCTTTAACGCGTTGCTCATAGAAGACTGTGCAATCCCCATACGCTCTCCCGCGTGGCTGACATCGCGCGTTTTATAAAGTGCATCAAAAACCTTGAGCAGATTCAGATCCAGTGTATTTACATTCATAAAATCAATACAACGAATAGCAACTATCCATTTCTGGGATAACAAAAACCTTCTTATAGTTTTATCCCACAACACAGTTCAATCAGCTCACCACATTGCATAGCGAGGTACTTATGAGCCATCCCCTAACACTTTCATGAGCCGGTCAACATGTTGTAATCGTCGGTGGCAGCAGCGGAATGGGTAAAGCAACTGCACAGTTCGCCGCACACCTTGGTGCGAAAGTAACGATCGCCAGCCGCAGTGGTGATAAGCTCGAACGCGCTGCCGAGCAGATGACCGGTGAGGTCAGTTGTCGATACCACTGACGAGCCAGCCGTAAAAGCGTGGGCCGCAACACTTGGTAGCGTGGACCATCTTATTATCTCTGCCTCTAGCGCCGCACACGGTAGTTACACCGAACTAACTACCAATAGTGTACGACAGATGTTTGAAGCCAAGTTTACAGGGCCATACGTTACTGCGCGCGAAGTCCTTCCGTATCTCAATAAAAACGGCTCTATCACGTTTTTCTCAGGAGTTTTAAGCCGCCCATCTGCCAATGCCGCGGGGCTTGCTGCAGTGAACTCCGCAGTCGAAGGCCTCACCCGCGCACTGGCGCTAGAGCTATCTGGCAAAGCACGTGTTAATTGCATTAGCCCCGGGATGGTGGCAACTGACGCTTACAGCGGTATGCCAGCACAGGCTCGCGAAGCGATGTACCAGCAAGTGGGTGAGTCACTACCCGTCGGAAAAGTGGGTGATGCTGCTGATATCGCTAAAGCGACGCTTGCGGTAGCAACAAACCCGTTTATCACCGGTGTGGTGTTAGATATTGATGGCGGCCGTTTGATTCGCGCGTAAAACTAAACGTGCTTAGTTAAGTGTAAAAGAGAGGAATAAGGCGAATTATTGTGAGGAAAAAGAAGGCGGCAACCACACCGGCTGCCGCCGTGACCCTTTAGAACTTAAAGCGTTTTAACTGGCTCTCAAGAGATTTAACCAGCGTCAGCAAACGGTGGCTCTCTTCGTTTGTGGAGTTGGCATCTTCAGCAACAGCGTTAACCGCCGCTGAGATACGCTCAACGTTTGCAGTCACGTCTTCGGTTACAGAACGCTGTTGCTCAGAGGCACTAGCGATCTGCGTGCTCATCTGATCGATCTGGTTGATCGCCGTCACCACTGCATCTAGCTGCTGCGCCGCCTCGTCCGCCTGAGAAATACAGCTTTGCGTGTACTCTGTGCTCTTCTCGATCTCTGCCACTGCTTGAGCAGAGCGCTCCTGCAGCTTATCGATCAGTTGCTGAATCTGAGCGGTTGATTGCTGTGTTTTCGTTGCCAGATTACGTACTTCATCAGCAACAACCGAGAAACCACGCCCTTGATCACCCGCACGCGCCGCTTCAATAGCCGCGTTCAGCGCCAGTAAGTTCGTCTGCTCAGAGATATCGCTGATCACTTCAACAATGTGGCTGATACCTTCGCTATCTTTGGCAAGCTGATCCATCACATCGCTCACCTGATCCATACGAGCGCCCATAGAGCGAATAGTCGATGCATTCTGCTGCACGTTACTAGCGCCCTGTTGCACCGCCTCCGTTGCATCATTCGCAGCGGTTGCTGTTGCTGCGGAGCTTTGAGCCACTTCACCTGCTGCAGAAGACATCTCATTGATCGCAACGGCAATCGACTCAATCTCTTGGCGCTGGGATTGTACGCGCGCATTAGTATCTTGGGAGATATCCGATGCACGGTTTGCCGAGCCCTCAACGCTGTTCATCTCACCGGCGATATCCTTCACGATATGGTGGGTCTTCTCAATAAAGCTGTTGATACCCGTTGCTAGGTAACCGATCTCGTCCTTACGATCTGCCATATCAATACGCTGGGTTAGATCACCATCTTGGTTGGCCAGAGTGTTCACCAATTCCGCCGCAGACAAGATAGGACGGGCAATAGAGCGCGCCACAATCGCCATCAAAATTGCGCCAACCACTGCCACTGCAAGCCCTGAGATCAGCATCGACGTTAGGTTGCTCGCAAAACCGGCATCCAGCACCGAGCGTGTTTCTTCAACACCTGCCAACGCAAGTTGTTTCGGCACATTGATAATAACGCCCCACTGGGAGTCCAGCGCAGACACAGAGATTGGGGCAACTACCACCAGATCATCAGGGTGATCAACGACAGCTACTGTATTAGAAGCCAATAACTGCTGAATATTGCTGATGTAGTCATCGTTCAGCGGTTGACCGTTGTTTTCAGGAGAAAAAGAATCTGCGCCAATCAAACCTTTTGCACTGACAACTCGAACGCGGCTTTTGCCATCGTACAAGTTATCTGACGTCTTCTGAGCAAGACCGGTGAGATAGTCAAGTACGATATCTACGCCTGCCATACCAACCACTTCCCCGTTAACAGTCACCGGGGCCGTGATCGAAGTTCCCACAACCGTTTTACCCTGTAGCTCCCAAGTATAAGGCTCTGTTAAACAAGTTTTTTTCGTCTGGATAGGACATAAGTACCATGCATCACTACTGTAAGACCCCGACTCTCCAGAAGCCGGAATGCCGAGTGGACGCAGCGCCATACTGCCATCAGCGGCACGTGACCAATAAGGAGCAAACTGGCCAGATTCATGGGTATGATCCGCTTGGCCGGCGAACAAGCTGTCAGAGCCGTCCACTTTATTTGGCAGCCACGCGATGTAGGTGCCAGCCACACTCTGGTTCTTCGCCAGAATATCGCCCGTTAAGTCTGAGATATCAGCGCGGCTGACGCTTTGCGTTAATCCACGCTCAATAAAGCTCTCCATCACTTGCTTTAGACTCAGCGCAACATCCGTGCTGTTCACCATCTCCTGAGCGATGCTATTTGCCTCTGCCCGCGCGACTGCAGACAGCTCCGCAGTCACATTAGATGTTAGCCGTTCCATGGCCTGCGTTATTACTTCTTCATTAAGCTGGTCATTACCCCACTTAACCATCAGCAACATCACTGCGACGGCAACAATGAGAAAGAATGCCGAAAGTATTGCGATTCTGTTTTGGATCTTATGAAAAAACGTCATAAAACGGTCTCGTCGGTAACATTGTTATTGGAACAACTGGACGCCTTCTTAAATGAGGCTACGCTTTTACTCACAAAGTCTTATGGGATAACAGCGCTAGTTTGAGCCTAGTCAACTCTGTGTTGTTGTCAAAGTAGAACAGTAAAATCAATGAGCTAATGCGTTTTCAATGGCCAGATGAGGGTCTAAAATAGGCGTTTTTCGCAGATCCAATACGGAGTAGCCATGAAATCTCCCGACGTAGATAAGCCCAAGACGCAAGAAAGTGAAACGAACCAGACTAAGAACGGCTTCCTAGCGCTTGTTTCCAAAATGGTATTCGATGAAACCGTACCCGTGCGTTTTATGTTCAAAACCGTTCCTGAACACTTAAACGACACAGGCTGGCGCATGTACTGCGGATATGAAACCGAAGAGTATCTTGAGAATGAACTGGCTAATATGGTTCCGGTACCCGTTAAGAAGATGTGTCAGCTAGACCCTAGCCTAACAGAGCTGGTGACATACAATGCAGGCACCGTGTGGGAGCGCACCCCAGGTAGTGATAAGTGGGAGCGTGTAAATGACTTCCGTATCCCAACCCCCAGTGTTGATGTCGACATCACTAATGACGTTGATCGCTTTAATATCGATCCAGAAAATACGCACTAACCCTTGAAATGTTGCGGCATACCCCAAGATAGAAGTTAACCGGCGCTCAAAGGAGGCCGGTTAACTAGCCCGATCATTACGATGGGCAACCAACATATTGCTATCTATGAGGATATGATTATGCGTAACTTTGACCTTTCTCCCCTGTACCGCTCTGCGATTGGATTTGACCGTTTGGCCAACATGATCGATAGCGCCAGCCGTAACGAACAACAACCCTCTTACCCACCTTACAACATCGAACTCCTGGGTGAGAACGAATACCGCATCACGATGGCTGTTGCCGGTTTCTCCCGCGAGGAGCTAACCATCCATTCGGAGCAAAACAGCCTCACAATCAAAGGGGCCAAACAGCCCGAGGGCGATGAGAAAACATATCTCTATCAAGGGATCGCAGCACGTGGTTTTGAGCGTCGTTTCCAATTGGCCGACCATGTGAATGTCGTCAAGGCAAACCTTGAAAATGGCCTACTGCACGTTGATTTAGTGCGAGAAATCCCTGAAGCGATGAAAGCGCGTTTAATCGAAATCGATCATTAAACACACTCACATCCGAGTCAGAAGGCCAGCCTACCCGCTGGCCTTTTTTGTTACCGCACACTCCAGCCGCTGTCACATTTCCTACAAGAAACGCTCCTATACTCCGGCCATCACTTTGAGTAATCGCTAGGCGGAGATATTTTTTGACGGGCAACAGCACCTTCCATACAGCCATTCGTGAGGCGTATGAACAGTTTTTAGAGCACGCGAGCCACCGTTTCCCGCAACAAGACACGCTGCGCGTTGATCTCCATTGTCATGACCATAACAGCGATATCCCAGATGAGCTTTGGGGCCGACTACTGCGTTTACCAGAAACGTGGTTAAAAACCGACCAACTAGTCGCGGCGTTACAGCGCAACCACATTGACCTGATTACAGTGACCAATCACAACAATGCTCGGTCCTGCTGGGAGTTGTTGGACAAGGGGCACGATATTCTCGTAGGGGCTGAGTTCACCTGTCACTTTCCCGACTCTGCGCTCAGTATTCATGTGCTTGTTTACGGCTTCAGCCCCGAGCAGGAGGTACGGCTCAATCAGCTACGCCACAACCTGTATCAGTTTTGTGGCTATCTGCACGAGCATCAACTCCCTGCGGTATTGCCACACCCCCTGTTCTTCTATACCCATAAAAGCCGTCCATCGCTTGAGATACTTGAGAAGTTTGCGGTGCTATTCAAACGCTTTGAAGTACTGAATGGGCAGCGAGGTTATTGGCAGAACCATCTCACCGAACGCTGGGTGGCAAGCCTGACGCCTGAAAAGATCAGCGACTACAGCAAAAAGCACGGATTAAACCCCGAAGACTTCAACGTTAACCCCTATGAAAAGTCGTTAACCGGCGGCTCCGACGACCACAACGGCATCTTTGCTGGCCGCACAGGGTCTCTGCTGTATGTGCCAGACTTAGCAGCGCGACGCCAAGATACCCCATTATCCGCTCTTGCATTGGATGCACTCAGAGCAGGACACACCATGCCCTATGGTGAAGTGGGCGAAGAGGAAAAGCTCACCGTTACCTTCTTGGATTACTTCGCTCAAGTAGCCACCCATATGGATGATCCGGGGCTACTGCGGATGCTGCTGCACAAAGGCAGTTTGCAAGATAAAGTGGCTTGTTTTGCCATCAGCAACGCAATGCAGGAGCTAAAGCGCCATAAATATACGCTAACCTTTCTACTCACCTTCCACGACGCACTTCACGGCAAAAAGCCCGCGCTGCTCGCCAACCTAGGCGTGACGAAGGAGTTCAAACCGGCGCTCAAGATCATTAAGCGTATCGCCAAGACCCAGCGAAAAGAGCCGGATGAATTTTTAAATGTTATACGCAACGGTATCCCTGAGTTACACAATGTTGTGTCCGGTGTGTTGTGGCGCCGCCTGCATCAACAACTCGATCAACTGCCAGCACAGCAAATTGGTGATATGAGCACAAATGAGTTGATCCAGCGGTTTGAGCTACCCACCCATATGCGCACACTATTTGGTGGTGAGCCCGCCAAAACCAAAACCCAAATGACCCAGTTGGATCTTGGCAAGCTGTTTGATAGTTTGACTTTTCCGGCACTGGCCTCAGCGGTGATTGCTGGGGCGTCATTCGCGGCAAGCCAAGTGATCTATAGCAACCGCGAGTTTCTGAATGAGCTGGCAGGTGAGCTATGTGAGGGACAACACTCACAGCGCATTCTCTGGCTGACAGATACCTTTGTTGACAAAAACGGTGTGGCAAGTGCTTTAAATACCACATTAAAAGCAATTCAAAAGCACAACTATCCGATTGATATTCTGACCTGCCACCCGACGCTCGAGCCCCAAGCACACCTCAAAGTGATGCGCCCAGTTAGCCATTTTCAGATGCGCAGCTTAGGTGAGCAGACCTTCTATCTGCCCGATCTACTTGAGTTACAACGGGTGTTTGAGCACAACGGATATGACCGTATCATCTGCTCCACCGAGTTTCTAATGGGTGGTTTAGCGCTCTTTCTTAAACACGCATTCTCGGTACCCGCCCACTTCTACATGCACACAGATTGGCTCGAGTTTCTGAGCCAAACAACGCAGCTCGCACCAGCGGAGATCGACCGAATCCGCCGCATGTTACGCACGTTTTACCAGCAGTTTGATGGCATCTTCGCACTGAATTCCGACCACGGCGCTTGGCTATCAGGCCCAGATATGGGCATTAACTCCGATAAAATTCACCTCACCGCGCACTGGATACCCGAAGCGTTTGGCGAGACAACCCCGTTCGTTCGCGAAGGTCGCCGGCCACGGTTACTTTTTGTTGGGCGCATCAGCGAAGAGAAAGGCGTGATGGATCTGCCTTTGGTATATCATCGCGTGAAAGAGCAGACCCCCAATATCGAGCTATGGATCACCGGGAATGGGCCCGCGCTTGAGAACCTGCAAGCGATCCTCCCTGAAGCGCACTATATCTCTTGGGTCGAATACGAACGCTTACCGGAGCTTTACAAGCAGGCTGATCTTCTTTTGTTACCCTCACGCTTTGACACTTTCGGTTGTGTCGTACTAGAAGCTCTGAGCTGCGAGCTGCCGGTTATCGCTTATAACTGCAAAGGCCCGAAAGATATCATCGAGCACGAGCGTTGCGGCTATCTTGTTGAAACGCCCGAAGAGATGGCGATGCGCGCTTGCGCTTACCTAAAAGATACGCAGCTTCAAGAAGCGATGCGTACAGCGGCCAGAGCGCGCAGCGAGGCTTATCACGTCGAACGCATTATGCAGAATTTGATTGCAGCCACCGGCATTAACGATCAGGCAGCGTCACCAGCGTATGATCTTCCTGATCTAAGGCATGCGTGATAAGACGGCGGATTCGCTGCCAGTCACCGCCAGCGAGGCCTGCGCCAATTAGCGGGTAGCCGATACGTGCACCCGCAAAATCTCGCTTGATTGCTGTAAACACCTGTTCAATTGCGGTGTAGTCTGCCAGCACGCCACGCCCGCGCCAGTGGTACTGGGTGTAGGCGTTCACAACTACAACCTGATGAGTGCCACACTGGACCTGCGCACTACTGTAAGTGCCAAGCTTTGCCCGTTGACCCTCTGCTGTTGCAAGGTCTGCTTGGTGCGCCTCAGGAAACGCCTGCTTTATCGCCGCAGCAATCCCCGCTCCCATTGCACAAAAACAGTTACAGCCGTGTACGATAACGTCAAATTCACCCTGCTTAGCGAGTTCGATTAAATCTCCGGTGATCTCTTTCACAAACACTCCAAGTCGCGATGGGCTGCCACGTTGTGACCCTCAATATACTGGGAGAATCGCTCCCGGAGCAGGTCCCTGATAATAATCACCGCTGGAGTCACTTGTGCGCGCGTTGGACAGATCAAATAGAGCTCAACAGGGGCCGAGCGGTAAGCCGGTAACAGCGGTACTAGCCGCCCAGCAACTAGATCATCGTGAATATCGATACGCGACTTATACGCGACCCCTTCCCCGTTTAGAGCCCACAGCCGCACGGCGTCTGCATCATTAGTTTTGCGATTACCAGAAACGCGCATGGTGGTATGTTTACCCGAGTTATCGCGTCGATAAAACTCCCAAAGGTCATTGAACCGATTGCTTAGCTGGTAACGCAGGCAGTTGTGCGAGCTCAGTGCTTCAGGTGTATCAGGTTCACCAAAGCGCGCTAAATAGCTTGGCGATGCGCACAAAACCCGCTCGGTGGTTGCTAGATGGAACGCTATTTTACTTGAGTCTTCTGGGGTGCCATAACGAATGGCCAGATCAACACGGTCAAGGTAAAAGTCCGCCAATGAATCACCTAGCAGCAATGTGATCGTTAAGTCTGGGTGCGCAGCCATGATCTCATCAATCCACGGCAACAGCAGGTTACGTCCCAAATCGGACGGCGCTGAGATGCGTAGCTCTCCAGCCGCTTTGCCCTTGAGTGCATGCATCGCGGCATACCCCGCATCCAGCGAATGCAGCGCCTCACGGCAATGCGCTAGAAACTGCTCTCCCTCTTGGGTCAGTCGTATCTGGCGTGTTGAGCGGATAAACAGTGCTACGTTGAGCTGCTCTTCAAGCCGTTTGATCGCTGCACTGGCGGCAGCAGGCGTTAGCCCAAGACGGTCACCGGCTCGTGAGATACTCCCACTGTCCGCCGTTTGGATAAACAGTTGCAGATCTTCTGTTTTCATTATCAAATATTTTTTGAATATGTTTATCTTATTACCCTGTTTATAGCACAGCTAAGACGCTTAATAATAGCCGCTATCGCAGGCGTATCGCCCTGCCGCATAACTCAACGAGGTTATTATGAAAGCAATTGGTTACACCACAGCCCTTGAAATATCCGACCCAAACGCCCTGCTTGATATCGAACTAGACACTCCGGAGGCCACCGGAAAAGACCTACTCGTGCGAGTTGCCGCTATTTCAGTCAACCCCGTGGATACTAAGATTCGCGGTAACGTGGCACCGGAAGGCGACACACCTAAAGTGATTGGTTGGGACGCTGTTGGTGAAGTGGTTGCAGTGGGTGAGCAGGTTGAGAACTTCCAAGCCGGTGATCGTGTTTGGTACGCGGGTGATCTCACTCGCCAAGGCTCCAATGCTGAATACCAATTGGTTGATGAGCGTATCGCTGCCCTTGCACCGGCAACTTTAAGCGATGCAGAAGCCGCAGCGATTCCGCTAACCGCTATTACCGCCTGGGAGCTGCTGTTCGATCGTTTAGGCTTTACCCCAAACCAAGATGCGTCATCACGCACTGCCAATGTGCTGGTGATTGGAGCCGCCGGCGGTGTTGGATCTATCTTGGTGCAGTTAGCCAAACAGCTCACCCATGCAACGGTTATAGGCACGGCATCACGTGATGAGTCGGCTGCATGGGTTAAAGCGCGTGGCGCTGATCATGTCATAAACCACCGCCAGCCACTTGCACCGCAACTGGCGACACTTGGCATTGATGCTGTTAGCCACGTGATTAGTCTGACGCACACATCCGACTACTTCGATCAAATCGTCGAGGTACTAAAACCTCAGGGTCAGCTTGCGCTTATTGATGAAGTGGGCAGCGAGGTCGACATTATGAAGCTCAAGATGAAGTCGATCTCATTGCATTGGGAGTTTATGTTTACCCGCGCGATGTTCACCACAGACGATATGAACGAGCAACACCATTTGTTGCATCAGGTCGCGCAGTTAGTCGATAAAGGGGCGTTAAAGACCACACTTGGAACACACTTTGGCAAGATCAACGCTGAGAACCTGAAAAAAGCTCACAGCGCGATTGAGAGCGGCCAGACCATGGGTAAAATAGTGCTGGAAGGCTTTTAAAGCGGCGGCCGGTAGAGCAAAACGCTTTACCGGTCACTTTACACTTCTGTTTGAAAGGCAGCCATCGCTGTTAAAAACTCGACGGCTTGCTCTGCGCTCATGGCAGCTGGTTCAAATTCACGCTGGCCATTTTCCTTGAGTAACCTGTAAAACGCATCGGACCCGGCAGAATAGCCCATTTTCCACTGCTCAAAGGTCGGCTTTTCAACCTCTGCATAACTAATGATGATGATCTCATCATGGCGCGCATCGTCGGCAATATCCAAGTAAAGCTCATTCACAACAGCGCGCTCACCCTCTAACGCCTGTAGAAAGTAACGATTGTCATAGCACAGCATCCCACACACATCGACATCACCGTTGTTGTCGCGCGCGGTTTGCAGGATGTCACGCAGATCCGAAAGGCTCATATCGCGTGTTGCCTTGCTGTAATAAACCAACCGAACGGCCCTCGCCATAAACACCTCCTCCAATCACATGCCATCAATAACTGCTAATAAAGAAAAGTTAGCTATAGTTTAGTGAAAGCACAAGGAGAGGTAAGCGAATGTCTGACATGCCCGCGTCTACATCACCACTGCTGATAGTGTCTTTAGATCAAGCACCGCTTGCTTCACTGTTGTCCAGCCTCAATCATGCCACGGTATCTGCAGGTGCACCGCGGGCGATCAAAAAAGCTCTACGTAACGAGTCCACCGGCGTGATCGTGTTTCTGGTTACAGACCCCCAGAGTGCAGAGCTGGCCGAGCAAGGGTTTGATTACATCCGCCATGGTCTAGCCGACAAGGACAGGCTATTGGTGGCGGCACACAGCTCAGACTACGAGCCGAATGCCTTGCACTGGATCGAAGCGTTCGATATAAACCACTTTCTTTGCTTGGAGCCAGCGCGCGAAGAGGTCAATTGCCATATCATTCAACGGTGTGTAAAAACGTGGTCACGGACGGTCCAGCTGCGCGCTCAATATCGTGCTGAGAGCGACCTACTGATGAGCGTAACTCGTCTGTCGCGCTCAGAGGAGCGGCTGCCAGATTTACTCGCATCGTTTTGTGATTCGCTGGCGCAGATCAGCTGTGCAGCGGCCCACTGCCGCATCAGTATCGACCGAGACGGCTCAGCAACGCTTAAGCACCACTGGCCGCAACAGGAGCAACATAACGCGAGTTTTACCAAAGCCCTGCAACTACCTAGCTTACCCAGCTATTTGCAGCGCGCACTAACCGAATGTAAGCCACAGATAGACCTACTACCTGAGCAGTCGATGTTCAGCGCGCTTGCCGATCAACTAGAACGCCCCTTGAGCAGTTACCTCGTCTTTCCCTTGGTGGTCTATGATCGGGTTATTGAGCTTATGGTGTTCTTAATCCCCGAAGATGCGATGGATTCGGTCTCTATCCGGCAGATTGATGTGATCACAAAAGCCTCTGAGCAACTCACCATGTTACTGGAGCGACGCGAAGCTGAGCGCAGGCTAAAGCAGCAGTATATCCGCCTCAAAAACACACTGGTTGAGCTGAAGCAAACACAAACACAACTCGCTCATTCAGAAAAGATGGCCACCGTTGGTCAGCTCGCGGCCGGCATTGCGCACGAGATCAATAACCCCCTCGCGTTTGTTCTCTCAAATTTTGGTTCAATGAACGAGTACCTTGATAGCATCTTTACGATGCAGTCACTGCATGAGCAGTTTCTGGCAGCCATCGACCATGGAAACCAGTCACTCAGCGCTGAGCTGAAGACGCAGATTAGTGCCTCGCGCGGCGAAATGGATATGGAGTTCGTTTGTGATGATATCCGCGATATTGTGGCGGAATCACGCGATGGGCTAAACCGTGTCAAAGAGATCATTGCCGACCTGCAATCCTTCGCACGCGGTAACGACGCAACGCCCGTTCCATTAGATCTAGCTACTTCGATTAATCAAACGCTCAAGCTGCTGAAGCCGTTTATCGACGAGCAAGTGACCATTCAAGTCGACCTCGCCGAGGCACCTGATCTCAAGTGCCATGCAGGTTTCGTACAGCAGATCCTTACCAACTTAATCAAAAATGCGTTACAAGCGTTGCAAGGGATCTCACATCCAGACCCCAACATCACCATTAGTTCCCGCATCAACGGCGAAACACTCTTCATTTCGGTGCGCGATAACGGACCGGGTATCGCGCCCGATGCACAAAAGAAGGTGTTTGATCCTTTTTACACGACCAAGCAAGTTGGCAAAGGCACAGGGCTTGGACTATCAGTGACGTACAACTTAGCGCGTAAATTAGGCGGCGATATAGCACTGCGCTCAAACCCTAATGAGTTTTGTGAGTTTACGCTGTCACTGCCCTACCCTGAGCAACAACCGCAAGGAGCACCTGCTAGCAAAGAGACGACACCGCTCACTGACTAAATAGGTAGATATACCTAACTTAACAAGGCAAGTTGTTGCGACCTACTATATACTTGGCCCCCAACTTAAACTTGCTTTACTGATGTTGTGTTGGATGTCCTGAATGAAGAAGATTGTCAAAGGTGTACTTGAGTTTCGCCAAAACGTTTACCCAAAGAATAAAGACCTTTTCGGTACGCTTGCCGATGGGCAAAGCCCAGATACACTGTTCATCACCTGCTCGGACTCACGTATCGATCCAAACCTAGTCACCGGTACAGAGCCGGGCGATCTTTTCATCTGCCGTAATGCCGGTAATATCATCCCGCCTCATTCTAACGAAACAGGTGGCATGACCGCTTCTATTGAGTACGCGGTTGCTGTTCTGGGCATTAAACATATTATTATCTGCGGACATACTGACTGCGGCGCAATTAAAGGCGCACTTGATATGTCTGCGGTCGAGGGGCTTCCCCACGTCAAAGAGTGGCTAAGCCATACTCGCTCTGCAATGGAGATCGTCCGTGAGCGCCATGATATTGCCTCTGGCCAATCTATCGGCCACGAGCACCTGAATGAAGCGATCGAAGAAAATGTTCTGCAGCAGGTGCAGCATATCCGCACTCACCCAATTGTTGCGGCAAAACTAGCGACTAATAAAGTTGAGATACACGGCTGGATCTACAACATTAAGAACGGTCAGGTTCGCTGTTGCCGCCAGGATGGCACAGAGTTCCAAGATTTCGAGACGCTTTATTCGTCACTTATTGAAGAGATCAATAACGAAGCCTAGTCCACCGATTAGTACACTACCTTGAATGCTGGATTGTCGTTTACACCACAAGCTAGCATTCAAGCACAACGGGGTTTATCTCTAGTAACAGGTCAGGAGCAAAGGGCTGTGATCACTCCAGCGAGCATAATGGGCCACCGCGGCGTACCCAGTTTAGCGCCTGAAAATACCCTTTCAGGCTTTCGTAAGTTACACGAGCTAGGCGTAACGTGGGTTGAACTCGACGTCACGTTGCTGGGCGATCATACGCCTATCGTCCATCACGATGATAGCTTTGATCGTTGCTGCAATATATCTGGGGCCCTGCACGATTTTGGCCGAGATGACTTAAAACAGATTAACGCCGCTGCGCGCTTTCCAGAGCTGCCACCTGAGTCACCACCCACACTTGCAGAGGTTGCCTTGTTACTGAAACAACAAGGTACTGGCTTGAACTTAGAGATGAAGCGCCACGGCTTTTCAGCTCGCGACATGGCGGTTACTGCTATTGATGAGCTACAAAAAGCAGCCTTTCCATCTGAGCAATTAATTCTATCGAGCTTCGATTTCGAAACACTGGCTGAGTGCAAGCAATATGCACCACAGTTATCACGAGGGCTGATATTTGATACCTTGCCAAGCGACTGGCAGATTCTGGCAAAAGAGATCGGCGCTTTCAGTATCCACTGCGACTGGCAAAGCCTGAATTACCGCCAAGTGCAGGCCGTTAAAGACGCAGGTTATCAATTGTATTGTTGGACCGCTAACAACCCTGCCGCCGTTACTAGTTTATGGCAATGGGGTATTGATGGCGTCATGTCCGATCGGCCACAAGACTTTTTACCACCAACGCGATAGCGGCTCTTTACCCGGAGCTTCCAACGCCCTGCTATCTTCGTATATTTAAAGCGCGCGCGCTGACTCCCAGAACCTGCTAGGTTCTACAGTTTTATACCAACGCTCGAACTGAATTTGGTAGTTTTTCGAGGCCGCCATACTAACGTCACCGCCACCGGTCTGCGTTAGCCGATATGCCAAGCCCTCAGTAAACCAAAGCGGTACCGCGCTATCGTGCCACTCACCCAGCCGAGAGTTCACGCTGTAGTGAACCATCATATGAACCAACTCTTTAGCCTGCCACCCTTTGGGGCCCACTAGAATTGCGATCGAACCCACCGTTCGGGCGTTATCATCGTCGTTGAAGCCAAAGCGCTTTACACAGGCGGAGGTCTCACAAAAAATCACTTTGGGTGGCGTATCGAACTTGGCAATGCTCTCTTGCAGTATATCGGCGGCCTTTGCATAAAGCCGCGCCGCAACTTTGATCGACGCCGGATTTTCGGCACAAATGTAGTGGTTGAAACAAACGACATCGTTAAACGATGGCGCCAATAGCCTAATCGGCTTATAAAAATACCACGCGCCTGCGGCCATCGCAGTCAGCAGTGATAAACTCCAAATATAAGCTCTAAACACGGTCTAGCCTATGCATCGACAATAAAATGTTTAGAGCATACCTAAGCTTTCTTTAACCGTTGCTGATCTCTTTTAGCAAAACATCAACTTTTTCATGCAGGCGCATCAACTCAAGCTCTAGCTTTAAGTTGATTTCGTAAGTCGCCTTTTGCTCCAAACGATCCTTCGCTGTTTGGCGGTTCTGCGACATCATAATGATCGGCGCTTGAAACGCAGCAAGGCTCGATAAACCGAGGTTTAGCAGTATAAAGGGGTAAGGATCGAACGCCGTGTCACCAATCAGCCAAACGGTATTAACGACCATCCACCCAATAATGAAACTAAAGAACAGAGCGATAAATGACCACGATCCTCCGAAAGCTGCGATCTTATCGGCAAGTACTTGCCCAAAGGTTAAGCTCTCGGAGAACGTTTGATTTACGTTTTCAGAAACCGCACGGCTCTCAGCGATACTTTCGATGACCTTTTGTTCGCCCTATGAAAGCTCACCATAGGGCTGATTTAAGAGCGCACATGCTAGGTTTTCAAAGTACTTTTTCTTAACCTAACGTGATCTATCCCTGCAACTCATAAGTGATTACATGGATTGAATCAGCATAAATCTGCGTTATTGGGCGAGCTGTTGCAGCGCCTCCCCTTCGAGGCGATAACCTATCCACTCATTTTGAGCGACCGCTCCTAAGTGCTCATAGAATTTGATGGCAGGTTCATTCCAATCTAAAACGCTCCACTCGAAGCGCCCGCAACCTTTGCTCACAGCGATGCGTGCTAGGTGTTTTAACAACGCTTGGCCTGCACCGACGCCACGAGAACTAGGTGAAACATAGAGATCTTCAAGGTAGATTCCATGTTTACCTAGCCATGTCGAGTAATTAAAAAAATAGACGGCAAACCCAATCGCAACACCATCCTGCTCACAGATTAACGCATGAGTCGAGCTCTCATCGCTAAATAGCGACGCTTCGATATCTGCCACGCTCGCAATAACCTCGTGCTCCGCCTTCTCGTAAATGGCTAAGTCCCGAATAAAACCATAAATCGTGGCTGCATCAGCTTTCGTTGCCGTACGAATTTCAAGTTCTGACACGCATTTGCTCCTTAACGCAAATAGCCATCCACGTGTTTGCACCTATACGCTCGTCTTGACGAGCTAAGAATCCAATCAAGTGAACGGCGATAACAGTATTAGATGCGGCTATAGTGTTTCGCCGAATCAATAAAAAGATCGAATGTTTGGCAGGCTGCCAAACAGACGTGGTGACTAAAGTCACCATCCGTTGCATGGCGCTCTAGAAGGCCCCAAAAAGGGTCGAGTGAATCCAGTTGATGGCCTGCTGAAAAGAACGAGGTCGGTAACTGCGGGGCTTGCGCAAGCAGTTGACGCTCGATATGAACACTTCCCCGCTTTCCCCCCTCTAACACATACAAGACACCCAACAGTGCAGGCAAACTATCCGACACTGCAGCAGTTTGAGTACACTCTGGCGCATAGCCCAATGCGGTTAGGTCAGATAGTAACGCATCTGCGCGGGGGGCAAAGTCGTAGTCAACATCATAGGCCTGTATGCTTTTAAGGATCTCAGTTTCCAAGGCTACATGAGGGCTATACAGCGCCAGTAACGCCGATGCATAACGATCACGTGTTATGTCGCCTTGCCCCCGAAGAATATGAAAACAGCGCTGAGAATCCAGCTCACGATGACGTGGCGCTACCATTTTGCGCAGCGTCTGGCGCACATCAAGGTCGCAGGTCACGACAGGCTCCTTAAAAAGTGGCTCGCCTCGAATAGTCTCCGATAATGATGTAACCGCAATGCTACCAGTGAAGACCAAGGGCGGCAGTGACCCACACGCTTTTCTACCCAGCGCGCGAAAGAAGATCGGGGCGATGTAGGACTCTCTGCTGATGTCGACTCCCTTGGCTTATTTGGGTTGCCGCCCCAACTCACATCGTGAATAAACTCCTGACGACAGAAATAAACGCGCAATTGACGCACCTGGCCGATAGTCAACTTGAAGGCGCAAAACCCAGCCACTTCCGATAGTAAAGGCTCATCTGATAGGCGGTTGAACGAGTCCGTTACAAAAACACTCTCCTCTTGTTCAACAAACCACCCATCGACTAGGTGCAACACGTCGCTGTCAAACACAATACCATTGCTGTAAACCATATCATCGATACAGATAAGTACGCCGTCTGCATCAAATTGCTGTATCAGGATGCTAATAATCTCTGCCCACAGACCCTCGTTCGAAGATGGCTGGCCCAGTAAGCTCTTCAGAGAAGCAGAGCTCAGATTCAACGTATCAAGAAAGGCAAACCGCTCTTGCGACTCCCACCCGCGCTCACGCAATGAGAACATGCCTACCACATCTGATATGTGATTCAGCAGTTCCAACGGTAACGCGCGTGGCGTCATCGAGTGACAAGACAGCAGAGCCGTTAAACTATTTTGGTTCAAGATCGAAAATGATACCGACGACTCAACACCCATATTGCTCATATACTGAAGATGATATGGTGAAACACTCCGCAAACAGCTCAGAGTAAGGTCAAGCTGACCATCGCCATTAATCGGCACGGCGTCTGACGTTGCATCAGCAATCTGGCGCCATGGTGTTTGTTCGTAGATGCGTCTGGCCACTTTAGGAATATCGCTGGCCGGAAAGTGCAAATCCAAATATGAGCCTTCAGCATCAGAGCTGACATACTCGTCAACGACCCGCCCGTCACCACCATCAAGAAACTGGTAGTACATCACACGTTGATGCCCACTCACCTGTGCTATCCACTCCAGTAATTGGCGCCGATAAAAAAAGCGCTCATCCTCATCACGAATCACCGGAAACTCGGGTGCCGCAGTCGTCACCTTGTGGCTAGCCGCTTTTACAAACTCAAGCAGTACGCCCGTCGGTTGCGGTGTGACCCAAACCGAAAACTCATCGTTGATGCCAGAAAAGCCAAAAACATGGGATTGACGAGCACTACGGTAGTTACGCAGCAATGCGTCAATGGGGACACATATTTGCTCGCCAACCTTAGGTACCTGAGCAGTAATCGCTAAAGCGGCAAAGTTGTCGCTGACATGGCGTACATAATTGTCGTCATCAACCATCAGCAGTGCACCAAACGTCTGTATGTGACCGCTTAAGTGCAACTGCTCTTGTTCACATGATTCGATAAAACGGTCAGTCATCCGTGACTCCTTAGTTTGTTAATTTCGTAACACGAGGAGCTTTTCAAAGTCATGATTTTCCAGCGGTTTCGCTAATAAGTAGCCCTGTAAGTAATCACAGCCCTTCTCCTTGAGCCATGCCTGCTGTACTGCATTTTCAACACCTTCAGCAACCACACTAAGCCCTAAGGCTTGCGCAATCGACAAAATAGCTTGGCAGATCGCTTCATCATCTTCATCACTACCTAGTCCGTCGACAAAGCTTTTATCTATCTTAATCTCACTTAGCGGCAGCTGTTTCAAATAACTGAGCGAAGAGTAACCGGTACCGAAATCATCAATCGAAATTTCGAATCCGCACTCTGTTAGACGATTTAAATTATCGAACGTTGTGCTGGAGCTATCCATCAACGAGCTCTCCGTTAGCTCGAGCTTAAATAGCTCATAGGGCACCATATACTGATCGATCATACTGGTCAGCTCATTCGCATACCCCTCCATCTTCAAACACTGAGCAGAGACGTTGAATGAAACTTTGGGCACGTGTACGCCGGTATTTAGCCAACGCGCTATCTGTTCAGCCAGCATCTCCAAGGCGACATTGCTAAGTTCAATGATGGCAGAGCCCCGCTCTGCAATAGGCACAAATTCAGCGGGTGAAATATCACCCACGCTAGGATCATGCCAGCGGAGCAATGCTTCGGCGCCGACGATCTTGCCCTCATCGAGTGCTGAAAACTTAGGTTGGTATACCAGACGAAACTGGCGATAACGGATCGCCTCTTTTAAAGAGCTTTCTAGCGTGGATTGGCGCAGCAGCACATCACGCATCTCTGAGTGGAAGAAGCAGTAACGGTTACGCCCTGTCTCTTTCGCTTTGTACATTGCGGTGTCAGCGGATTTGAGTAATCCATTAGAGTCCGTTGCATCACTTGGAAACAGCGAGATACCGATACTCGTGGACGTAAACACCCGCCGGTTCCCTAGCTGTATTGGGTTATCAAGTGCAGCGATAATGCGTTCGGCAACATCTTGTGCATCCGCTGGCTCACAGTCGCCTAAAATCACAGTAAACTCGTCACCACCAAGGCGCGAAACGGTATCCACATCACGCACCGTAGAGAGCAGCAGCTTGGAGACTTCCACCAATAACTCATCGCCGGTGTCATGACCTAGCGTGTCATTGATACTCTTGAAATTATCCAGATCCAGATAAAGCACGGCCAAAATACTGTCAGCACGCTTACTACGTGCTATCGCGTTTTCCAACCGATCAGAGAAGAGGTTTCGGTTCGGCAACCCTGTGAGTGCATCGTGTGTTGCCAAAAACTCAACTTTGCGCTGTGAATCTTTTAAGTTGGAGATATCGGAGAAAACAGCAATAAAGTAATCGGTATCATCAACTTCATTAAGAATGCGGTTAATCGTCAGCCACTCTGGATAAATATCGCCATTTTTACGCTTATTCCAGATCTCTCCCTGCCAGTGGCCCTTTTCATTAATCGCCTGCCAGAGTGTTAAGAAAAAGTCCTTACTATGACGGCCAGAGTTGAGCAGACCGCCGATCTTCTTGCCGCTGGCCTCCTCTTCGGTATAACCGGTAATATCGGTGAACGCTTCGTTGACGGATAAGATATGGGCATTCTTATCCGTTACAACGATCGCTTCGCCCGCTTGCTGATAGACCTTAGCCGCGATTTTGAGCTTCTCTTCGGCTTTTTTGCGTGCCGTCACATCCTCTGATTCAACGATGATAATACTTGGCTGTCCCGCATGGTCACGCAGCATAATGTGTCGGGTGCTGTAATGACGCATCTCCTCACCCACCAACAAGCTAAGCTCCGACTCCACCCGGCCTAATGTGCGAATTGCACGCAAATCTGAGGCCCAAAGCTGCGCTGCGAACTCATCAGGGAAAAGATCAAAGTCACTTTTCATATGGTAATCGCTATCGGCAAGACCATAGCCAGCAACAAAGGCGTCATTAACATAGACATAGCGCCCGCGCAGATCTTTCATCGCGATCAATACGGTTGTGTTATCCATCACCGTTTGCAAGCGCGCTTCGGTCTCATCCAACTCGTTACGCGTGGTATGAATATCCGTAACATCGATAAGATTCAGCACGACAAACTTAGTGCTACCTTGATCGTCTAAACCCGGATTGACGACGATCTGGTAAAAGCGCTCGTTATTCTCAACCAACTGCTCCTGTTTCTCACACTGGTTTAGTGCCAGCGCCAGCAAACCCGCCACATCGCTTAAGTAGGTAGGGAAGTGGATACGCTCCAAGCTCGTATTGAGCGCATTCGGGCGCAGATTAAACGCAAAGGTTGCCGATGAGTTAAAGCGGATGAGGTGTAGCGATTCATCAAACACCAAGACTGGGAAGTCGAGGGAGTCATAAAGATGGATATACTCAGAATTGAGCGTAGATAACTGCTGAGTTTTCGTACTGAGCTCTTCGTTGACGCTCACCAACTCCTCGTTGGTAGCTTGTAGCTCTTCGTTTGCCGCTTCCAACTCTTCATTAGTGGCTTGCAGCTCTTCATTTGAGGCTTGTGCTTCTTCGTTCAGCGACTGCATCTCTTCATTGGCGGTGGCAAGTTCCTCAATCAACGATTGCAACTGCTCTTGAGTGACCTGAAGCTCGTCGGTGTAATACTGCGATACATATGCGTCCGACTTAGCTACAGTGACCTGCTCTTGCGGCATAATAAGCAATAGAACCCGATTCTCACCGCTCACTTTGGTATAACTCAGCAGTACTTGCCAAGTTTTGTCAGCAAGGATCATTGGCCGACTCTTTTGTGGCTCACCGCCCTTCTTGAGGAGATGAAACATCGACATGACTTCGCTTTTGAAAACCGGCGTAATCACATCGATCAAAACTGTATCAGATGATCCGACAGGGAACTTGAAGAAGAGCTCAACCTTACCGGATGTCTGTAGTACTTTACCCTCAACAGTGCAGAGGGCTGCCGTTGCTGCCAGCGCATCGGTAACCGCATTGACCAGCAGCTGTGGGGACTCCCGGCGCTGTACATTGACATTGCCAAACCGAGATTTCAGCGACGCGTTAAGCGCCGGCCGACCCGCGCCCATTTTTTGAAAAATACGTTCGCGTCGGTCAACGTAACTAAAGAGGGACTCGGCTTGAGCGATACTCTCTGAGCGTCCAAGAAACAGCACACCTTCATCGTTCAGAGCGAAATTAAACCGCTGCAGCACACGGGATTGGGTTTTATTGTCTAGGTATATCAATACGTTGCGGCATGTTGCCAGATTTAATCTCAGGAATGGCGGATCAGAGATTAAGTTATGCCGCGCAAAAACAATAACATCTCGTAGCGCTTTGCTGGCCTCGTACTGGCCATCAGAACGACGCACAAAGTAGCGCCCAATAAACTCTTGCGATACAGATTTAAGGCCAGTTTCGCTGTATACGCCCTGCCGCGCGGTGAGTAGCGCATGATCATCAATGTCCGTTGCAAAAACCTGCACCTGACAGGTTTTTTCGTGATGGCGCAACTCCTCAAGTATCAAAATCGCGATACTGTAGGCTTCTTCACCTGTCGCACAGCCCGCAACCCAAACACGGTACTCATCATCAGCAGTGAGCGCTGCAATTTGATCACTGATCAGTTTCCTGAGTGATAAAAAGGCCTCTTGATCGCGAAAAAATGCAGTGACGGAAATGAGAATGTCCTTGGCCAAGAGTTCAACCTCTTGGGTGGAACTTTTCAAAAGCGCCAAATAGGCGTCCATCTCTTCGCAGTTGGTCGACGACATCCGCCGGCATACGCGACGCGATAGCGTACCTAGCTTGTATCCGGAGAAGTCAACTTGGCCCTTATCCTGCAAAAGTAAAACGATCTCTTCTAAAATCGAAACAGGCAGATCAGGATCTTGATCCTGCTCTGACGACAAGGCCGTTAGCTTGTGTGCGATCTCTTTGGGCGACAGGCTGTAGTCAGATACGCCTGCATCAAGTGCCGACCGCGGCATTCCATCATACTTGGCCGACTCTAGTGTTTGCGTAATGGTAATACCGCCGCGCGTTTGTATCGCTTGCAGCCCGTCGGTGCCGTCAGTTCCTGTACCTGATAAGATAACGCCAATGGCATCTTGACCGTAAAACTGTGCCAATGAAGAAAAGAAGGCATTAATGGAAGGTTTAGGGGCTATCTCAGGCGGCGCGTCTGATAGCACCATGTAGTCATGTTCTACATGCGCATTTTTGCCAGCTGGAACAACATAAACACAACCCGCTTCTGGGCGGGTCTGACTTTTCAGAGGCAGTACATCAAGATCAGTGGCTCGATCTAGCAGCTCTGGCATCATACTGCGATGATCAGGAGACAGATGCTGCAACACAACAATCGCATAACTGGTGTCGGGTGCGATGTATGAGAGCAGCTCAGAAACCGCTTCTAGGCCACCAGCAGAGGCCCCAATAGCGATAATGGGCACGCGGGATACCGATAACTGACCTTCCATGTTCATCTACCCAAAGAAAAAAAATAAGATCTTAACCATTTAGCACTGACTTCACTATAGCCTAATCTCGTAAAGCTGATAGGCATCAATGCTTTATGCATCTCTTGTTGCTAAATAACACCTTATCGGCATCAAAGCGCCGACATTATTTAACGTTAGTCGAACCATAACGATATCGATAGTTTTTTCTGTAAATTCAATCAGTTCCTAGTGAATAAAGATCATTTGTGACATTCGCTACAGTAATCGGTCGCAGCACCTTAAAGCCCAACCGTATCAACACAGCAGCCGATTTAGTATTGGAAGGCCGACAGATTGCCAAAATTTCGCTTTCGTTAGCGCTATCAATGACGCACTTTGCCGCCTCAAAGGCATACCCACACCCCCAAGCATCAGGCAGAAGCGCATAGCCTAAATCAGGCCTTGGCAGCTCATCTCTTTGAATGAGGCCACACACCCCTATCGCTCTCGAATCCGCTTTAGTCTCTACGACAAAAAGACCAAGACCCGCAACCTTTGCAAACGGGCCATCGCATAGGTATTGCTTAGCTGCATCGAGGGAGCGAATATTTTTATCAGCGATATGCTCTTTAAAACTCGGCTCGTTATAGAGCTGGTAAATAAATGGCGCGTCCTCGGCTGTTGCTGTTCTGAGTATTAAGCGGGAGGATGCCAACATAGATGCCTCTAAAGTTCGTTAAGGGAATGAAGATAAGCCTGCGCGCGTGCCAGCGTCTCGGTTTTAGCCGTATCTGCCATCTTATCCCACGTACGATAAGGAAATGCCATACGCGGGTTTGCACTTAGCGTTGCTTTGTTCTGCGCCAAGAAATGCCAATACAAACTCATGAACGGGCATGCATTGGGCGCACTGCGCTCTTTGACGTTGTAATGGCAAGATTGACAGTGGTCACTCATCTTATTGATATAATTACCGCTGGCAGCATAAGGTTTAGTCGCCACCCAACCGCCATCCGCAAACAACGCCATACTGCGCGTGTTGGGCTGCTCGACCCACTCAATCGCATCGATATAGATACCGAGATACCAGGCTTCAACCTCATCCGGCGAAAGACCTGCGATGAGCGCAAAATTACCCACCACCATAAGCCGCTGAATGTGATGCGCATAGGCGTAATCAAGTGATTGGGTTATCGCCTGAGATAAGCAACGCATCTTGGTATTGCCATCCCAAAACCAATCAGGCAAAGGCCGCTCAGCCAAGAGGAAGTTCTGCGTATCGTACTGTTCGCTGTTGACCCAGTACACAGCCCTTACATACTCACGCCAGCCGATAATTTGGCGCACAAACCCCTCGATCTGGGCAATATCAATCGCATCATCAGCCTCGTATGCTGCTAATGCCGCAGCTAATACCTGCCGCGGATGCAACATCTTGCTGTTGAGCGCAAAACTCAGCCGTGAATGATATAAGCTCCACCCCAAGGGCGATTGATCAGTCATCGCATCTTGAAAGCGGCCAAAGTTAGGTAGGCAGACGGTGCAAAAGTGCGCCAACAGCGTCTTGGCTTGCCGCCTGTTGATGGGCCACAACAGCTGCGCCTGCGCTTTACCAAACGTACCCACCCCGTGACGCTCTAGGCGCGCCAGAATATCGGCGACGTCATTAGCAAAGCACAAGGGCTCCGGCACATTAGCAATATCGTCCTTGCGCAAGGATTCGCGGTTATCAGCATCGAAGCTCCATTGCTCACCCTTGGGCTTGCCCTCCTCCATCAGGATATCCAAACGCTTGCGCATTTTACGATAGAAGCTATCCATGCGGTTGTGCTGCCCCGCTTTTATAAAGCGCGGAAACTCAGCTTCAGGGAGCAAAAAATGCTCTGTTTCAGCGGCTGAAATAGCCACACCTTCAAGCGATAAACGACTGAGCTGATCACGCAACCGGCGCTCATCTGGCAATTGATACTGAAAGGTTGCCACCTTGTGCTGACTGCAAAGATCAGCGATTAACTCCGCCAGACTTGCGTGGCGCTGGGTTTCATCTAGCGTCAAATAGATAACATCATGACCTGCCGCTTGCAGCGCAGCCGCGAACTCACGCATAGCAGCGAAGAATGCACAAATTTTCTGGACATGATGCTTCACGTAGCCCACCTCTTGGGGAAGCTCAGCGATGAGGTAGCTAACCTTGTCGTCCTGCTCCTGATACCAAGAGTGGCTCGCGTTAAGCTGGTCGCCCAGAATTAAGCGCAGTGTTCTTTTACTCATACCCAACTGTCCTCAGCCATACAGGTGCGTTTTTCGCGCCGACAGCGCTCAGAACAATATTTTACCTCCCCCCAAACACGCTGCCATTTTTTACGCCAGCTAAATGGCCGCCCGCAGCGCACGCAGACTTTCGAGGGTAAGTTCACTTTCTTATGAGCCACGTCTGTTCTCCTTGTTTCGGCTGCCGCTGGGCCGCACATGGCGCTGAAGAATACGCCTTGCTTCAGCCTGCACATCGGGGCGCTTCTTAAACTGCCACAACACATCGCGCATATAGGGCCCTGTTTTTTCAATATCAATAATGGGAGCGGGATAATCATCGGGCAGCGTAATACCCCACATGGCTTGCTCCATAGGGGTTAGCGTCCATGGGGTGTGTACAAGCTCACCGGGAAGCACAGCAAGTTCAGGAACCCAACGGCGGATAAATTCGCCATCGCTATCATGTTCTTGGGATTGTTTAACCGGGTTGTAGATCCGCAGGGTATTAGTACCGGTGACGCCCGCCTGCATCTGAATCTGCGGGTAGTGGATACCCGGCTCGAAATCCAGAAACTGGCGTGCAAGGTAGCGCGCAGCACCACGCCAATCGAGCATCAAATGGTGGCAATAGAAACTCACCAGCATGGCGCGCATCCGAAAGTTGATATAGCCCGTTGCGTTTAAACAACGCATGCACGCATCAACCAGCGGATAACCCGTCAAACCTTGCTCCCAACACGCGTGGTAGCGTGCCGCTTTATCGCCACTCCGATAGTGGAGCTGTTGATAGGCACGATTCACTGGCTCAAACTCCATTGAACACTCACTTTCAAATTTCTGAATAAAGTGGCAATGCCAATGCAATCGCGACGAGAGCGCAGCCAGCGCGCGGCGCCAACCTCGCTCGTTCCAGTGGGCAAGTAAGCGCTGATAGCACTCACGCAAGCTAAGATTTCCCCACGCCAAATAGGGCGACAAACGGGAGCAAGTTTCGCGGCTAAGCTGTGGTTTTGAAATACCTTTTTGGTAGTTTCGCCCCCTCTCAGCATAGAAACTTTCGAGCGTCATACGCGCTTGGGTAGGGCCACCAAGTTGAAATTCGGGCACACAGGCCAGCCATTCCGGTGGCGGGGTAAACACGGGCAAGTTGTGCAATTCGATAGCATTGAGCTGGTTTAGGTCAGGATCAGCACAGGGTTTGCGCATCACGACCTTCCAGTGCTTATCCCAATCCTGTCGGGTACTCGCTCCGCGCACCACCGCACCATAGGGCGTTTCGCACCATGTTACGCTGTGTTTTTTACACCACTTCGCCACCAAGCGATCACGCTCAAATGTGTTCGCAAGACCAATCTCTTGATAGCTGTATATCGCCTCAATCTGAACTTGCTCATAAATGGCGGTAAAGACTTTGCAAGCTTCGCCACAAATAACGGCTATTTGAGTACCGAAATTCGATAGCTGCTTGTTCAGATCTTCTAAAGATTGCCACACAAATCGCCAATGGCGATGCTCGTAATGCGGATCATCCAACAGTATTGGCTCAAAGATATAAAGCAGTAAAGTAGGGCGCTGCGCCGCGATGGCCGCAACCAAAGGCTCATGGTCGGTCAAGCGCAGATCACGCTTGAACCACACCACGCTGATTGGCTCCATGACAGGTTACCGTGCTAGCGGCCAGTCAGCAGCATCGACCACATCGAGTGCTACGCTCTTCGTTAGCTCGCTGCCGAGCCAACGCTTAATGTAGTCACCCTCTGGATCAAACTGTGCCACCTGCTTTTCGATATCAAATCGGCGTCCGCCACGCGGATCGACACCCACCCCAGCAATGTACTGCCAGTTGCCCCAGTTACTGGCCACATCGTAATCAACCAACTCTTGTTCAAACCATGCTGCGCCATAGCGCCAGTCGAGTTGCAACTCGTTAACGCAATAACTTGCAGCGATCTGCCGCGAACGATTGGAGATATAACCTGTTTGCGCGAGCTCATGCATAATCGCATCCACCAGCGGCTCGCCCGTTGTTCCACTGCACCAAGCGCGAAACCTGTGAGCATAAAAACTGGTTAACGGTTGGCGCTTAGCGATGCCTTGGAAACGATACAGCTGGGTACCCAGCTTTCTTGCCAACCATTGGAAATACTCCCGCCATAGCAGCTCAACGTACAACCACTGTGTCGATTCATTTGCCCCGTGGGTGCGCTCATATTCAGCAATGGACTGCCACACATAGCGCACCGACAAGCTTCCCGACGCTAACCATAACGAGAGCTTAGACGAGTTACTCCAACCAGAAAGCGCATTGCGCGTCTCTTTGTAACGGCTAGCCGCACCGCAGTGCAAATATTGTTTGAGATGCTCAAGGCCCGCTTGTTCGGTGCCGATAAAATCTAGGCTGAAAAGATCCTGTGCAGCAAAGCTCCACTCATCTTCACTCTGCAATGCGCAGGGCGGTAAAGACTCAACCGCAGCGATAGGTGCAGCGGTACCAGCCTGCTCCGCTAAACGGCGGAACGGCGTGTACTGGCGAGGCAACTTCTCTGCAAGCCACGCGTGAGCTCCTTCCGAGAAAAGCGTATATGTATCAAACATCTCCATCTGTAGGGCTGGGTTTGCCGCTTGGATCGCAATTAGTTGTTCGCACTCATACCAGCCGACTGGGCGAGACATAATCAGCGTTTGCGCGCCGCTCTCTTGCACCAACCGATTGACTACTGCGACGAACTCCCCCATCCGAAGCACAGGCTTATTGCCGAGGCCCTCACATGCGGTGTAGAAGCCTTCCATCGCTTGTATCGTAAAGGTCCAGCGTTTCAGCCCAATGCTTTTCGTTTGATAGCGAGTTGGCTTGAACCAGCGGGGGTCATAGATCAGTCCGATACATGCTGTATCGAACTGAGCCACTCGGGTTAAACAAGGGTTGTCATGAATCCGCAAGTCGTGCGTGGGAATGTAGAGCGCAGTAGCCAACTCGGTATCCTTCTGTCCGTTTACCGCTAATACGGCCGACAGAGCAAAATAGTTCACCGATATTCGCGTACTGCGCGGGTGCAGAGAATACTGCTAATTAGGATTACTTATTGCCGACTTCAGCTCTATCGATCTGGCCCACATCGAGCATAGGGGCAGCATCAAGGTGCTGAGCATCTAGCATGAATGCAACACGCTCTAGCGCGGCGATGACCATTGATTGCTCCCAGCTTTGCAGATCATCAAAGCGACGGGTAAACATATCCTGCTGCGTTGTAGGTGCTCCCTTCATCAGCTCCCACCCCTCGGTGCTGAGGTTGATCCAAACTTTGCGCTTGTCCTCAAGACCCCTTTCACGCGTTACTAAGCCTTTCTTCTCTAACCGATCCAAAATACTGGTAACGGTCGCCTGAGTTATCGAAACCTCTTTGGCGAGCTCTCCGGTTGTAATGGGCGCATTGTGGCGCAGCGCCTGCATCGTCATCAACTGCGGCAATGTTAATCCGGTACTGCGGCTGATCTCTTTCTCTTGCATATCGGCAGAGCGAAAAATTTGCCGCAGCAATACCAGCGCTTCCTGACTCTTTTCCATCGTAAACATGCTCTTTTCATCGTTCTTGCGAGGATTCTACCTAATCTCCTCACACGACGCTATTACTTAGAAACACAAACAATATCTACTTAGAAATACAAAACAAATTAAGCTTATAAATAATAAAACCTAACCATAAATAACGAAAAACCCTAATAAAAAGCCGATATTCGGGTTGAAAGAACGAAGCATTCATGTTTTAGAATACATACGAATGCTAAATATTCGATAAACAAAACATTTGAGACACTATGCACAACATTCACTATCGCAAACCATCGTCGCTCGATGGTCCTGATATTCATAACCTGATCCGCCGCTGTCCGCCGCTCGATCAAAACTCGCTGTACTGCAACCTTTTACAATGCACCGATTTCGCCGAAACGTGCATCGTGGCAGAAAGCGATAACGGAGAGGTAGCAGGCTTTATTTCTGGTTACATCAAGCCTCACGCTCCCAACACCCTGTTTATTTGGCAGGTTGCTTTAGACGAAAAGTACCGCGGCCTCGGTATCGCCAGCACAATGCTGAGTGAGCTGTTTAACCGCAACTCCAGCGTGACTCACATGGAGACGACGATTTCGCCCAGCAACCACGCATCTCAAAAGCTCTTCGAGACCTTTTTCAAGAATCACCACATGCCTGTTGAAACACGTGTGCTTTTCGAAAGCGGTCGCCACCTTGATTCCGAGCATGAAGATGAGGTGCTTTACAGTGCCGGGCCTGCCAAGCAGCTGCGTCCAATCAAGGCGCACAGCCAGCCGGGCGCCCACCTCAGATAGCCCGATGCAGTCACAAACACTTCCGCATTAAAGCAATAGATTATTTAGGAAAGATCATGGAAATCTTTGAGCAGATCGAATCAGAAGTACAATCTTATGCACGTTCATTTCCGTGCGTATTCAACCGCGCAAAAAACGAATTTCTTTACGATGCTGCAGGTAACGAGTACCTGGATTTCTTAGCAGGCGCCGGCACCCTTAACTACGGGCACAACAACGACGCGTTCAAGCCCGCCCTGTTGCACTATATCGAATCAGATGGCATCTCCCATGGCTTAGACATGCATACCAAAGCCAAGGAGGAGTTTCTACATGCGTTAAACGACAAGATCCTGAAACCGCGTGACCTGAATTATGTGGTGCAGTTTACTGGCCCCACCGGTACTAATGCGGTGGAAGCTGCCCTCAAGCTGGCACGTAACGTGACCGGACGTGAGAATATTGTTTCATTCACCAACGGTTTCCACGGCGTCAGCTTAGGCTCGCTCGCCACCACGGGTAACTCGCATCATCGCGGCGCAGCAGGTACATCACTTGGCGGTGTCAGCCGTTTGCCATTTGATGGTTACCTCGGTGACGAAGTCGATACGACAGAATATCTCGACAAGGTTCTGTGCGACACGAGCAGCGGTATCGATCTGCCTGCTGCCGTGTTAGTCGAAACAGTCCAAGGCGAAGGCGGTATCAATACTGCAAGCTTCGAATGGCTAAAGAATCTCGAAAAGGTCTGCCGCAAACATGACGTACTGCTCATTGTTGATGACATCCAAGCCGGGTGCGGTCGAACGGGCTCGTTCTTCAGCTTTGAGGGAGCAGACATCAAGCCGGATATGATCACAATGTCGAAATCGCTCAGCGGTTATGGTTTACCTTTTGCTGTTGTGATGATCCGCCCAGATCTCGATCAATGGAAGCCGGGTGAACACAACGGTACCTTCCGTGGCAATAACCTTGCTTTTATCACCGCGAAGGCTGCCATCGACACGTTTTGGTCGGATAACCAGTTTGCCCAAGAGATTCAAGCCAAAGGTGAATACATCTCCAAACGCCTTGAGGCGATCGTGGAGCAATATGGTGAGGGCAACTTTACCACCCGTGGCCGCGGTATGTTCCAAGGCATTAACTGTGTAAGTGGCGAACTGGCCGCCCAGATTAGCCAAAAGTGTTTTAAGAACGGGCTCATTATCGAAACCAGTGGCGCAGACGGCCAAGTGGTTAAGTTCCTCTGCCCGCTTACCATCAAGCAAGAAAATCTAGAAAAAGGGATCGATATTGTTGAGAGCGCCATTAAAGAGGTGTGCGCAAAAGAGGATGAGATCCCAGAGGACAACTGCTATTTCGATACTGTCTACCTACAAGAAGCGTCTTAAGAGAGGGACTGAGCAATGATTTTACGAACACTTAAAGATGCAGAGCAATCCGAGCGCCGTGTTGTTTCACCTGATGGAAACTGGGAGAGCACACGCCTGCTACTCAAAGATGACAACATGGGATTTTCATTCCATATAACCACTATCTATGCAGGAAAAGAGTCGCATATTTGGTACCAAAACCATCTTGAGTCGGTGTATTGCATCAGCGGTGAAGGAGAAGTGGAGACGCTAGCCGATGGCAAAATCCACCCCATCAAGCCTGGTTCTATCTATATCCTGGATAAGCATGACGAGCACCTACTGCGCGCCCACTCCGAATTAAAGTTAGCTTGTGTATTTAATCCACCCCTAAACGGTAAAGAGGTACACGACGAAAACGGCGTTTACCCACTCGAGGAAGCCTCTTAAAAGCTTAGGGGTTCAAACTATCAGGGAACCTGGTGAGCATATTTAGCATCATTCGGTTCTCTGAGAACACCTTCAACCCTGCCAGTCACAAGCCAACGAATAGGTACATCACGAATTATTATGCCTCATACCGTAGAGAAAATTGGCGGCACGTCAATGAGCCGCTACCAAGATGTTTTGCAGAACATCTGGTTAAAAGAGAGCAACAACACCCTGTTTAACCGAATATTTGTCGTCTCCGCTTATGGCGGCGTTACCGACCGACTCCTTGAACACAAGAAGACCGGGGAAGCCGGTGTATATAGCTGCTTCGCCGAGGCTGAAGAGCCCTACGCATGGCAAGAGATGCTCTCAGAGGTTGAAGAGCAACTGGTAGACATCAATACAGAGATGTTTTCTGGTGCCACGCTCGCCCAAGCGAATAGCTTCATCCGCACCCGTGTCAGCGAAGTCAAAAACTGCATGACCAACCTGCACGCACTATGTTCATACGGACACTTCCAACTGCAACAACACTTGGCCAATGTGCGCGAAATGCTCGCGTCCATCGGCGAAGCGCACAGTGCTTACAACTCCACCCTGCTACTGCAAACCCACGGCGTCAACGCACGCTTTGTGGACTTAACTGGATGGAAGCAAGCAACCGAACTACCCATTGATCAACTGATCACCCAGACATTCAGTGGTATCGATTGCAGCAAAGAGATAGTGATCGCGACCGGCTACGCAAACTGCCAAGAGAAGCTGATGAAAACATTTGATCGCGGCTACAGCGAAATGACGTTTTCTAAGATCGCCTCTATTACCGGCGCGCGCGAAGCGATTATTCATAAAGAGTTTCACCTTAGCAGTGCCGACCCTCGCATCGTAGGGCCGAACAACGCCATCCCGATTGGTACAACCAACTTTGATGTTGCAGACCAGCTATCAAACTTAGGGATGGAAGCCATCCACCCGAAAGCTGCCCAAGGCATACGTAAGTCAGGCATCAAGATTCGTGTGATGAACACCTTTGAGCCGGATCATTTGGGTACAATCATCGATAACGACTACTGCAACCCATGCGTCGAGATCATCGCCGGAAGAAATGATGTGTTTGCCATTCAGGTGTTTGATCAAGAGATGCTTGGCTCCCCCGAACATGACATTGCCATCAGCCGCCTTATCAAAGAGCTGAAATTGCACATGGTCAACAAAGAAGCCGACGCTAACAGCATCACCTTTTACCTTACAGGAAACCGGAAAATGGTTAATCGCCTTGTGCGCCTGATAGAAGAGACGTACCAGTATGCAGAGGTTGAGGTTCAGAAAGTAGCCATGGTGTCAGCCATCGGCTCAGATTTGAAGATTGAAGGGATCCTTTCACGCACTATTTCTGCGCTTTCAAGCGCCGGTATTAACGTGCTCGCTTTGCACCAAACCATTCGCCAAGTCGAGATGCAGTGCATTGTTGCACAGAGCGATTACGAGCGAGCGATTAAAGCGCTGCATCATGCCCTAGTTGAGCAAGAGAATCATGGCAATGTGATCAGCGAGGCCATTGCTGCCTAATACCTGATCACCAAAAATAGCTTCTTATTTAGCGGGAGTTACTCCCGCTTTTTTTAAACCTGCGGTTATACTTATCACCTTAAAGGTGGGCTGCCTGCATTTTAAGCCAAAACGCTTGTTGGCAACGGTTTGTAAAGTGCTTTGCCGCAGGCTCAATGGGCGTTTCAGGATGCTCTATCACTTGATAAGTTAACCAGCACTCCGCACAAAGCGCCTCATTTTCTACCTGATCTAGCTCCTCAGTACAGCGAATCAGCGCACCGTCACTAAAACGAACCAAAGACTCAACACGCACCACATGAACCCCTTGATCTTGATAGCTTTTATCGTATTGTTCGCGGGCAACCACCGTCACAGAGCCATTATGGACAGGGGTTTTCATCGCCGTTAAATAATGTGCCAAACTGGTCATCTGCATCTCCTTTGCGCTAACGCCGTGTAATACTCACCTGCTCCACCCAGATCACCTCACAAGCGCCTGCTCCGGTATCATTACGCGTCATGGAACTGCGCCATACCCAACCGTCTTTTGAGGTTGCCTGCACTAAGCTGCCAGATAAATGAACAACATCCCCCTCTCGGATCTCATCCATATCACGCGCTACATGAGCATTAGCTGGAATGAGGTGCATATTGGCGCTATGGGTCTCAATCTCTTGGCGAGGGATAGGAAACGCATCAACCCGCCAAAAATAGAAGCGACCTGATTGGCGAATGTTAATATCAGCCAGTACGCTCTCATCAGACATCCTGCCCCAGCCAAGCGCCAAATCCATGGGCGAAAGTTCTGCGCCTCTGTCGCGGCTGTAGTCTTCACGCCCCAACACGCGCGCCTCGATATCAAAACTCGCCAACTCAGTAATCGAGTATCGATCAAACGTGAACGAAGGGGGGTCAGCAAAGTCTCTTTGCACTGGCGAGCTTGGCGCAACGATACCGGGGCCATAAGTAGCAGGCCCTTCTTTGTTGTACCACATAAAGCCGCAGGCAAGCGCAATCAAAATAATGATATTTCTTAGTGTCAACACGCGCTCCTTAGATTCTCTCTGCGTACCGAAGTGTTGTATCAGCGCTTTAGCTTAGCCGGGTCACTTTCACTGTGAAAGCCCCTCTTTTGAACAATAGCCAAGAAGTCAGCTTCGTAGAAAAAAGTCAGCTTAAGCCACGTGAACAACAAGCAGCACCCACATAATCGCCACGTTAATCAAAGAGGAAAAATAGGATAGCGCTCGCGCTCTGACATTGTTGTCAGTGAGATGGACAAACGCTTGTACGGCGCGCGAAACGACAAATAGCCAAGCAAACAGCAACATCGCAGAGCCCGTAGCACCTGTCACTAACGCAGCCACGCCCGCGGCAAAGAAGAGCGTTGGCACTTCAAAAAGGTTGTTAAAGCAGCGCGTTGATTTAACCACATCATCTGGGGCCGCTTCTCCTCCCATCAGCTTGAAGTATTTAATGCTGAGCGCTTTACTACGCACCGCGCGAATACGCGCACCGAGGGCATAAAACCCAACAAGAAAGATTAGCAGCACCATCACGGCCATCGGATAGATCATAGTCACTCCTTGTAACCTAAGTTTTGATATCGCTTCTGCGATAGTACAGCATAAAACCCTGCGCGTACGTGATTACCAACGAGGCTAGAAACTGAAGAGCGGCCATACAGAAGAGAGATGGAAACAACAAGGAGAGGCGGAGCTGGCAAGAGAACCAAGAGAGCCGCACAAATCGCTCTCTTGGCGCAGATCATTAGGCTTTTTTAACAAACGCTGCCGTCACCATCATTTCGCCAGCGCCATCCACCTTACAATCGAGCTGGTGATCTTTACCTTCAACAATGCGACGGATGAGCGCTTTAGTGCCGATTTTAAGGACTTGAGAGCTACCTTTGACCTTAAGGTCCTTCACTAAAGTGACTTTATCGCCATCGGCAAGTAATGTGCCGTTTGCATCTTTTGCCGTGATTACATCATCCTCTTCTGGTACCTCATTTGGGTTCCACTCATGGGCACACTCAGGACAGATCAACATCTCTTGATCTTGATAGACGTATTCAGAACTGCAGTTTGGGCAAGGAGGCAAAGACATAAAAACAACTTCTTTTCTGTGGGTTAATGTTGCGAGCATGGTAGCCCCAAGCGCACTAAATTCAATCTATTTTTCAATTTTGTCTGAAAATTGCGGAAAAAATCGCACGATTACGCGTTAGCACTCTCTACCTTCAGGAGTCTCTCCCATCCGGGAACGCAGGTAGGTCAGGGTCCAGCACACACCAATTTGCTTTGTAAGCGGTGTAGATTTGAGCATCAATCGTTACGGGGATCTCGGAATCGAATGTCGCGATCGCTAGCTCCATCTCGTCCAGTTCAGCACCCTTAACACGAAAGCCCACGCTAGAACCACAGCACGAGCAAAAAGAGCGTACCGTGCCGTTTGGAGCCGTAAATTCCTTTAATAGCTCACGCCCCGCCAGCCAACGTAATCCCTCAACGGCAACCAAGGTACCGAAGGCCGCTCCGTGAAACTTTCGACACATGCTGCAGTGGCAGTTGGCAGCTTGAGAGCTAAACCCCGCAACGGAAAAGCGCACGCCTTCACACAAACAAGAGCCGGTGTAATGCCCATCACTCTGCTGCGAAGGCTCGGCTGGCCCCAGCTTGTAGGTGCGCTGCCCATCAACTTCTTGATGAATCAGCGCATAGACATTAACGACTGATTCAATGGGCAACTGAGGGATGTTCGCAAGAGGCTGACGCCACGGCTTATGCTCATCGGGTTCCAGCCACTCTAGTTGTGCTGCAAAGCTCAGCGGGCTTATCTCCAAAACCATCGGCTTCTCTTCAGGCGCGAAATAGAGCGCCGCAACATGCTCGACCGCCTCGCGTACATTGAGGTGAATCCGATCGACGTTATTATCATTGCCGCAGCGCGGGATGAACTGCCCCTTGCGCACTTCGTGCCATGCCTCTTGCCGAATAATTCGATATAAATTTTCCATACTCTGCCCCTCCCGCACGAGCCTGTTATCTCTCAAAAGGCCCAAAATTCTAAGCTAGGCAGTCAGATAAATCGAAGATCCCCGTTCGACCAAGCACCCTTCTACCCTAAACTGAGCTCCCGTTAACCTCACACAGCTATCGTTTTCAACGCCGCCGTATAGGTCACTTAATCCTTTTGATCCTGCTGAAAACTTAGCTCACCAAGCAATTGATACAGGGCGCCGAGTTTACCAGAGGCTTGTTCATAAAGCGCTTTTGCCTCTGGATGATGATTAATGACGGGATGCTCACCCAAAGCAGCTTCTAATTTGCTGGCTTGGATGAAAACACGATCAAGTGCCTCATAGTAAGAATATCGGTCCATATAAAAAGCTCCTTGGCCTCACAAGTAAAAACCCACACTTAGGATAGTGACATCATCGCTAGTCCTCTAGCCTATCAGCGGGAGCGCCACGTTACCCTGCCTACTGATCACCAAGCTACGCACCACGACATTTTGATGAAATTTTGGTAACCTGCAAACGACACTCATAATTCTGACTTGAGTCAAAAGTGATGCTAGTTCATACCATGTGTCAGTTGGCATTCTGTGATTCGGAAGCTACTTTTGTTTCTTGAACGCTCATACAGGTAAGTTGCTTCTCTGCTAAGCGTCGCTGTAGTCATCAAACCATGTGAAGGAACCACGATGAAAAATCTCTCCGTTCGAAATCGGCTCAATATTTTAGTCATTGTTGCAGTACTGGCGATTTTAGTGACCGAGTTGTTCGGGCTATTTTCGAGCCACAAAGATCTGGTGGAGGCACGCAAAACCGAGATTAAATCTCTTGTGGAAACCGCCCTAGGTGTTGCACAGCAGCAATATCAACTCGTGCAGCGCGGTACTATTTCGGCAACCGAAGCCCAAGAGAACACGCTCGCTACCATAGAAACAATGAAGTACCGGGGTCAAGAATACTTCTTCGTGCTAGATAAAAACGCCACGATGCGTGGCCATGGGAGCGATAGTCGCGTTCGCGGTAAAAATTTCAGCGACACTGTCACCTCGTCTGGAGAGGCGATTTTTGTGCAAATGGCAAAACTCGCCGCACGCCAGGGGGCAGCCGAGTATTTCTCTTACGATTGGCCAAAGTCAGGATTCGACACCCCGCAACCTAAAATCACCTACGCACAATCATTTGCACCCTGGGCGTGGGTGATTGGCACCGGCATCTACATAGATGATCTTGATGAGGCATTTCGTACCGAACTACTTAAGTTTGCCGCATCAGCCTTCGTGGTTGCAGCTATTTTGCTGGGCATCGCGATTCCTATTGTGAAGAGCATCACCGGCCCATTAGCACGTATCGAGACCGTAATGAAAGCAGTGGCACAAGCAGACCTCACACAACGGGTTAAGATCGACACCCACGATGAGCTAGGCCGTGTTAGCCGCAGCGTAGACGACATGCTAGATCGGTTCCAAAGCCTGATTATAAGCCTTGGCCAATCCATCCATCAGCTGCAAACCAACTCTGCCCAACTGGCGGCCAGTGCTGAGCAAACCAGTTCTGGGGCAACACAACAGTCTTCTGAAACCGAACTGTTGGCCGTTGCGATGGACGAGATGACAGCAACGGTGCAAGAGATATCCAAAAGTGCATCCGAATCTGCCAGAGCAACCGACCGCGCCGACCATGAAGCAGAAACCGGCAACAAAAACGTTGATGAGACAATTGTAAAAATTCAGTCACTCTCCCAAGAGGTATGCCACTCGGAACAGGTAATACGGACATTGGAACAGGATACCGAAGAGATCAGCAAGGTTTTAAGCGAGATTCAAGGGATATCAGAGCAAACCAATTTACTGGCTTTGAATGCTGCCATTGAGGCCGCTCGTGCTGGCGAATCTGGCCGGGGTTTTGCGGTCGTCGCCGATGAAGTACGCCAGCTGGCCATGCGCACCCAAAACTCCACCAGCGAGATCCGTGATATGAACGAGCGCCTACGTTCAGGAACTAAACGCGCCGTTCAATCGATGCAGCTATCCACTGAAAAAGCGGAAGATAGCGTTAATACGGCGAAATATACCGGTAGCGAGCTAAGCAGCATCGTTGAGCATATGTGCCAAGTCCGCGATATGGCCGTACAGGTTGCAGCCGCCACCGAGCAGCAAACTCAGGTAGCTGAGGAGATGAATAAAAACTTGGTTAACATCGCGCTGGTTTCTAAAGAGACCGCAGCTTCATCTGAGGTGGTTGCTCAAAGTAGTGAAGAGCTATCCCGCCTTTCAACCCAACTAGAGCACGAAATAAAGAAATTCAGAGTTTAACTAGCTCCGCCTCTGAGAGGGCGTCTGGTGTGGACGCCTCACAGAGGTGCAAACTCAGCACTTGCCAGCGCCCACCCCTGTTGCCCCACAACTCATTGATATAGAGATCACGTATCACGCTTCCCTTCGCAATCACTTGGCTCCTGCCAACCACTTGATAAAGATCTCCTCGTACCACAACACGCACATCGATATCTTGGACCTCAGCACTTTGCTTAAGCCACCGCCCTGCTTCACATCTTGCAACGATAGCGGCGTAACGTGTATCACGCGTTTCGATACCCGTCTCGGATACGGCGATAAAGTCGTCCGCTTCGATCTGTTTTAGCAGCGGAACGTCCGCTGCCAAGAATGCGTTTAACCACTGCTCGCGGGCAGCCAGAAGGCCTTCCATACGAGTATCCTCTATTCAGAAACAGATTTGAGCTGGGTACTTAGCACCGCAGCCACTAAGCTAAGTAAGGTGAAAAACGCTAATACCGCCGCCAACGAGTGCTGGGCAATAACACCACTGATAACACCCACCACTAGCAATAGCACGCCAATCAACGTATTGCTGACCGAAACGTAATCGGTGCGTTTATTGCCGCCAGCCATATCAACCAAGTAGGTTTTTCGGCCTTGACGAACGCCTTCGTGAACCACCGACAAAACGAAGAACAAACCAAGATAGAGGTAGAAATTGGTACTAATTACCGCCGCCAATGCTGCACCAACACCACAGACGATCACCGTCAGCACAGCCGTTAAGGTGATTAGCTGCTTGCTATTGTGATCGGCGAAGCGCCCCCAGATATTGCCACTGATAAAGCTCGCAACGCCGCTAACAACAATCAGCAGACCTAAGGCGTGCAAACCACTGCCCTCTTGCGCTTGCGCCATCAAAACAAAATAAGGAGCCGCTAAGCCCGAGCTAATCATAAACCCGCGTACCAACACGAATCGGATGAACTCGGTGTCTTTGCGTAATAGACCAATGTTATCCAACGCATGTTTTACTGCATTAACTCCACCTTCCGTGGCTCCGGCGACTTCCTTGATCAACCCATAACTCCACGCACTGGCAGCAAAACAGGCTCCAGCTAACGCCAATAAATAGATTTCGCCCCCATTATCCAGCCAGCCATACATCAACACTGCACCAAAAACGATACTTACCAAACCCGCAAGACTGGCAGCACTCCCACTGATTCGCCCACGCTGCTTTTTAGGGATCGTTTTGCCAATAACATCTTTATTCGCGATAGATGATATCGCCCGCGCAAGACTAAACAACACCGTAAGAAGCACAATGGCGATACCCGCAGCCATCGCATCTAAGAAGATAGCAACCCCAACAAACCCTGCAATAATCAGTGCCTGTAAAACGCCGCCTAGTACCAAAAAGCCCTTGCGAACTGGCTTTTGGCGAACATACGCACCTAACAGCAATTGCGGCAACATAGAACCCGATTCACGAATAGGCACCAATAACGAAGTGAGAAAGAGAGGAGCGCCGGTTGCGGCCATGAGCCAAGGCAATACAATTTTTGCGCTGGCAAAGGTGTCCGCTATCTTGCTAAACACCAGTGCCAATAACATAAGACGTGCATTGCCGGGCACCACTTGGCAGGCATCTTCAGCGATATCTTTACAGGCTCGCGCTTCGTGCTCGTCCTCTATGAGATAGCGGAAGCGGGAAAAGTAACTCGGCTTTACTTTTGTCGTCGACATGGAGGTATTTGGTTAGCTTGTTTGGAGGGCATATTATAGCTAGCTACGTGAAAATAACGTGCCTTAGATGAGTTAAAAGCAAAAGTGCCACGGCAAGATCGCGCGTCACCATGGCGATTTAAAACACGAATACACGTGAAAAGTACGATCCAGTCGCAGCCTGAGTATTAGCCGATAGACCTATGCTCGCTATCAAGTGCTACACCAAAACAAACTTCTCTCTCAGACGTTGGAGTGATGTTTTTACCTACTCCCCGCTTGCCTTTTTGCGTTTAAACCCGAATGGATAAGCCAAACAGCGCTTTGGTGCTACCGCTATCCGACACTTTAGGTGTGCTGCACAAGAAGAATAGGTTTAGCCCCCGCACTAGGGCAGTCTTATCGCAACATCATCACAATAAGAAAAGGCAAAACATGAACAAGCTACTCACCCCTCTTATCTTAGGTACATCACTACTAGCTGCATCTACATTGCATGCTGAAACCATCAGCGTTAAAGAGAGTATCTCCCTAAACAGTCAGCCAGCCGCTGTTTGGGCCTTAGTGGGCGACTACAACGGCCTTCATCGCTGGCATCCAGCCGTTAAATCCAGCACTCAGGATGGCAATATTCGTATCCTAACGTTGCAAAACGGTGCCCAGTTTGTGGAGACGCTCACCGAGCAAAGCGACAAGCAGTACAGCTATATGATCGATAAATCCCCTTTGCCGGTCTCTAGATATAACTCCACGATCAGCGTCACCCGTGGCCCTAATGGCATGGCGCAAGTCACATGGGGTTCAAACTTCGAAGCGAATGGAGTTTCCGCCGACGAAGCGGCAGAGATTGTCCGTGGGATCTACCAAGCAGGTCTGAACAACCTTCAGGCGCTGTACCAATAACGTAAGCAAACGCGTGCTAGTGACCAGCTAATAAAAGCAGTTGACTGGCGATAGACATTGTAACGGAGGCAGCCTCTCAAACGCTCAAGATAGAGTCAGCAGCCGCCATCACCTGCGGCTGCGGTTCGATTAATCTTGCAAAATAACAAAGTACTTACGGCAAAATTCGGTGACTTCCCAGTAACCTTTAAAGCCATATGGCAACATAAACGAATCGCCTGCGGTGTAGACCTTTTCCCCACCCGCCTCATCCGAAATGATCACCCGGCCTTCAAGGATGACGCAAAACTCACGTCTTTGCGCCACCGCTTCCCATTTGCCCGGCTCACTCTCCCATAAGCCAGCAATCAGCTTACCCTCTAGCTCATTGGTATATAGCGCGATGGTTTGCGCGGGGTCGCCCGTAATCAGGCGCTCTGGCGGTGTCACAAAAGGCTGCAGCGGTACTGGATGATCGTTAAAACTCACAACTTGGTCGATAAGTGCCATGCTTAGCTCCTTACTTGTATTCGTCACGTAGGTGGAAGTATTGGTACAGCATCCGTTGGCCCATACGCCTAAAGGGTGCAAAGGGGAACTTCTTAAGCGGTTGGTTATAAAATGGTAGTGGGGGTACCTCTTTATCACCCGCGATCTGCTGAGCTAGACGCCAACCCGCCTGCAATGAGAAAGAAACGCCGCTGCCGCCATATCCCATGGCATAGAACACCGAGTTATCATCCGGTAGTTGGCCCACATGGGGCAGATCATCGTAGGTGACGCATACCCAGCCTCCCCACTTATAGTCGATGCCGATCTGCTCAAGCGCAGGAAACTTACGCTGCAAGCTCTCTATCAACATCTCATCATGGCGGGGGTTGAGGGCGTCTTTACCCGTAATCGCGCTGCGCCCGCCAATCAGAATTCGGTTATCTGGCAACTTACGATAGTAGTAACGTAGCGTGCGAGTGTCGGTGATAATTTGATTGGTCTTGAAGCCTGTTTCTGCCAGTTGCGCATCACTAAGCGGCGCGGTGACGAGCACGTTAGAGAGCACTGGGAAGGTGCGGTTCGTTAGTCCTTTATGCAGTTTAGGCGAGGTATAACCGTTGGTAGCGCACACCACTTTCGCAGCAGTGACAGAACCTTGAGGCGTATGCAGAACATGGCGGCCCTCAACACTTTCCCAGTGGATAACGGGGCTCGCTCGGTAAAGCTTTATGCCTTGGCGCATCGCCATCTGCACATAACCTTGCATCAGCTTCATTGGGTGCAAACCAAACCCATCAGGGAAACGCAATGCGCCTGCCGCCTCTGGGCTTTTGAAGTAACGTTGCGCTAGCGCCTCGCGCGATAGCAACTCGGTCTCGTAACCGAAAGCTCGTTTCAACAGTTCCGCCTCAGACTTCGCGGTCTCCATCATCGCAGGTTTATGCGCCACCCAAAGATGGCCATCTGCTTGCGGTTCGCAGTCGATGCGCTCATCGTCAATAAGCTCACGCAGGCGTCTAAGACCCGCAAAGGTCTCGTTGAACATCGCTTGTGCGCCCGCAAGGCCAAAACGGTTGATCATCGCTTGGTAGCCCATACGGCCACCCGCTTTAAGGGCAAATCCTCCGTTGCGCCCACTGCATCCCCAGCCCGCTTGATTTGCTTCTAGCACCACACAGGAGAGATTAAATGTCTTAGCAAGGTAGTAGGCTGTCGCAAGGCCTGTGTAACCACCACCGATGATCGCAACATCGGCGGCTTCCTGCTGGCTGAGCACCCCACTATCTACGGCGATATCGGTTGTTGCACTCCAATAAGAGTCAGGAAGCTGCCATCCGGCCCCGGGGTAATTCTCCAGTAAGGGATCGTAACTTGCCGGCGTTGCGATAGCGTCTGTTTGTTTCGCTGCCATCTTTTACCTCAGTTATTCTTGTTGTGTAAGCAGACCTCCAGCGTATGAGAAACAAAAATGAAATAATATTGTAATTTTTCATTTATAAGACTTTTTAGCGAAAAGTATTCACCCCTTACGTACACTCAAGCACACAGTAAGCAGGTACTCATGTGTTAAATTTAAGAGCATTAGAAAAGAGGAGTGAATAGAGAAGAGAGGCCGGCCAAGAGAACTCTTAGCCGGTAGAGGAGGTGGTTAGATACGTAAGCCGCCATCCATCTCCACAACACGGCCAGTGAAGAAGTCGTTCTCGATAATGTATTGCAGAGTATGCGCCATTTCGGCTACTTCGCCTAAGCGCTTTAGCGGTACCGCTTGCACCATGCGATCAATCGCTTCAGGCTTCATCTGCGCTGTCATTTCAGTCGCAATAACACCCGGTGCAATGCCACCTGTGCGGATACCGAAGCGCGCCAGCTCACCAGCCCACGACACAACCATCGTGGCTACAGCAGCTTTCGTTGCTGAATAGTTGGTTTGGCCCATATTGCCTGCGCGCGACACAGACGAGATATTGATGATGACACCGCCATCGCCTTGTAACGCCATAATACCTGCCGCTTCGCGACCACATAGGAATGTGCCGGTCATATTGACATCCACGACAGATTTCCACTGATCAAGCGCCATACGCCCCACCAGCTCACTATTTTTCACTTTGATCAACATACCATCGCGCATTAAGCCCGCGTTATTAATCAAGCCGTCTAGACGGCCAAAATCAGTTTTAATACCCGCAAATGTATCTTCGACTGCTTTTTCATCGGTGATATTGCAAAGGTAACCACGTGCTTCTGCACCCGTTTCAGCTAGCTTCGCTACTCCAGCATCCAGTTCATCTTGGTTAATATCGATCAGCGCTAGTTTTGCGCCAAGACCAGCAAGATGCTCAGCCATTGCGAAGCCTAAACCGCGCGCGCCACCCGTGATAACAAATACGCTACCTTTAATTTGCATGTGGTTTGTCCTTTTAAATTACTTTTATTATGACCTTAACGTAAACGTCAATTTATACTGCAATCTGCCTAGAAATTCCATCAATAATAAGTGGATACCCTTATTCGCTATTCGTCGTACTAGTTTGCTCATCACAAAGCGATAGGTTATAAACAACAGCCCCTTCTTACCTTACGATGGAACGCCTAACGAATGCAGGAACTCAGATGGACTTCAGTAGCTTTCATCATTTTCGGCATGAGCTTAATACCTCTCGGGGATTCGGCAGGTAAGATCTTAGCCATCGGGGGGATGTCGCCTCTGTTTATCGCGTGGAGCCGCCTGTCTGTGGGCTTTGTATGCTTATTGCCCTTCAGCCGACTGACCAAAACGGAGTGGCGTGATCTCTTTAATTGGCGCTTAGTGTTCCGCGCTTGCTTATTTTCTGGTGCTATCAGTTGCATCCTTTCAGCGTTAAAAACTGAGCCTATTGGTGATGTCTTCGGCGTATTTTTTATCGGCCCGATTGTGGCGTATTTTTTGGCCGCTATCGTCCTTAAGGAGCCGATCACTCTGGCCCGTTCGCTACTACTGTTTGCAGGCTTCGGCGGTGTTCTGCTGGTGGTAAAGCCGGGGTTTGGGATGAGTTCTGGGCTATTGCTCGCCCTTGCTGCAGGAACGCTCTACGGTTGTATGCTAGTAACCAATCGCTGGCTCGCTAGCACCTACCGGCCGCGCGTTATTCTGCTATCAACACTACTCTTCGGCAGTTTGCTGCTCGCGCCTAAAGGCTTGTCGATGCTCCCTACCCAGATCGACGGCTTTACCATCGGCTTAGTGTTGGTAAGCTCACTCGCATCCGCACTCGGCAACTTAATTATCATCGATGCGAACCGGAGGCTAAATGCAAATGTCGTCGCACCTTTCGTGTATTCGCAGCTGGTCGCAGCAGTGGTGTTGGGTGTACTCCTCTTTAGCGAACTACCAGATACGTGGAGTATGATAGGACTGGCGATTATCTTCGCTTCAGGGATTTGGTCTTTTCTACTGGTTAAGCGCACGTAAGCGCCCGCGCATAATGCGCTCTTCACCGTGAGCTAAAAACAAGCGCTGACGTGCCGCTTTTGGTAGGCCCTGCACAACACAGGTATAGGAGTGGTCCACTAGACGAAGAAGCTCACCATCGGGGAGATCCCCTGCTAGGTCCACGCTATTCCAGTGCTTCTTATTCATATGATAACCCGCTGTGACCGCTGAAAATATGTCGCGCAGCTCCACCGCATGGAGAGGATCGCATTTTAGGTTGATGAACCTGCGCCCCTCGCGTTTAGCCACCAACGCAAACATCTTACCCTCGACTTTAAACACGGGTACATCTGCACCAAAAGGAAAGGTTTCTTCGCTACCAGGGATCGCTTTAAGATAAGTTAACAGTTCATCGTGCTTCATCATCTAATACTCAAGTAAACTGCGTACCCGATTCTGCAACAACGGAACGCAGCGCTCTTCAAACCATGGGTTGCGGCGCAGCCAGATATTATTGCGCGGACTTGGGTGGGGCAGCGGAAAATAGCGGTTGCCCTCATAGTCCCAATCAGCAACAACCGAAGTGACAGCAGTGTTAACGATACCAAGGTGATAGCGCATTGCATACTTGCCCACCACAAGAATCAGCTCACAGGCTTTTAATTCGCTTAGGAGCGCTGCATGCCAGTGCTTCGCACATTCGGAGGATGGTGCTAAATCACCGCTTTTGCCCCTCCCCGGATAGCAGAACGCCATGGGTAATATGGCAACCTGCGTTGCATCGTAGAAGGTGTTTTCCGTGACCCCCATCCAACTGCGTAAACGCTCGCCACTGGCATCTTGAAACGGTACACCCGCATCATGCGCTATCTGTCCGGGCGCCTGTCCTGCAATCAGTATTTTAGCCTTTGGATTAAACTGGAGTATCGGTTTAGGTGGGTTGGGCAGTTGAGCGGCGCACAACGTGCACCGCTTAACGTTCTCAAACGTAGTCAACGTTAGGAAGCGCTCGCAGAGGCATTAGCAGGATCAAGCAAACAGTTCAGTGTGGCTTCCAACCATTCACTATCATTGCCCTGTAACCAAATCTGCGAGAGTTCTTTCTCTAGGATCACCCGCCATTCACACATCTGCATCCGCTCAGCAATGGACAAGCTATTGGGCAAACCCGCCAAAATCGAGTAGCACTCAAATGGAATATGCAGGGTGAAAAACTGGGTTTTCGCCCAGCGCTGCAACTGCTGGCCGGTGCAACGCGTTGGATCAATAGCAGGGCTCGCTACAATCTGCATCCAAGGATCAATACCGTTAATGCCCAACTCCTCAACCGGCAGCGGGTTGATACCAAATAAATTAAAGGCACGCAGGTAGATTTGGCGCAAATAGGAAGCGTAGCAGCCCGTTTCAACAGCTTCTTCACGAGTTACACCGCTCATCGTTTGCACATCTAACGAGGCGCTAGCGAGCGCGTACGGGCGACCAAGCTTGGCTATCGCCTCGATCTCTTGAGCATGTTTTCGTACCCAGCACGCGATAGGCCGCTCGTAGCGCCAACGGTTATTAAGGGCTGCCCGATCAAGATCAAAAGGGATCCCAATATCCCAAGACGCGCCACCTGCACCAAAGCGTACTGTTGCAGCGTTATCTTTCATCAGTGGCACGATGGTTTCGAACATCCGCCCCGCTTGCTCATGAAACGCGAGGTAGTCATCTGCGGTCGTATCTAACGCAGCATCCGGCAGATTAAGAATGTCTGTGAGGTTCTCTACTGGCCACTCCTTCAGCAGTTTCAGCTCTTCAGAGGTGACCAGTGGGGTTTGTGCCTCGTTGGCAGGTTCCTGTGAGGTTAGGCCATTCTGCAGGCGTGCACCAAAGCCGCTCTGCGAGGGTGCCATAAGAGATTGAAGTGGTCTTAGCATATCCGCTTGCCTTCTGCTCGTAACATGAGGCGCTAAACATAAAGCGGCTTGTCAGGCATTGCTTAGCTCACAACTAACTACAACTAAAGAATAGCTCGAAATCTGGTGCTTTGTAAAAGGCTAATTCAGGCCTTAGCGCGCGCAGCTATGCGATTTAATGCCCGTGACGCGGCGATCATGCCGAAGGTCGCTGTGACGACAGTGGCGGCGCCAAAACCGCCGCTGCAATCAAGGCGTGTTTGACCGTCGGTTACCGTTTTTTGATTGCATACCGAGCCGTCAGGCTGGGGGTACTTCAGTTGTTCTGTTGAGAAAACACACTCAACTGAGAACTTCTTACCGGTCTTGTTAAAACCATAATGCCGGCGTAAAAAAGAGCGTGTTTTTGCAGCCAACGGATCATTATACGTTTTGGAAAGATCAACCACAGTCACGGCTGTTGGATCGACCTGTCCACCCGCTCCGCCCACGGTCACGACAGGAACCTTATTCCGACGACAATGAGCGATGACAGCTGCTTTATGTTTAACGCTATCGATAGCATCAATGACATAATCGAAACGATCATCAATAAGCTCTGCAACATTCTCTTTGGAGATAAAGCACGCTTCTTCATGCACCAAGCACTCAGGATTAATGCCGTATATACGCTCTGCCATGACAGTATTTTTATCGCGGCCCACGGTATCAGTGACTGCGTGGATCTGACGGTTGATGTTCGTCTCGCACACATCATCTTGGTCGATGAGGGTAATCTCACCGATGCCAGAGCGCGCTAGCGCCTCAGCAACCCATGATCCAACGCCTCCAATACCGATGACACACACATGTGCATTCTGAAACGCAGCAAACGCGTCTTCGCCATATAATCGGACAATGCCACCAAAACGCAGATCTACACTCATGGGACTCTCTTAACTAAATGTCATCATCGGTTAGTTCAGTGTACACAGGCTCACCACAGCGGCTGCAGCGTCCCTCGACGAAGATGGTGCCTTCGATCTCATATTCGATGGGCGTGTGCATACCAAGGTCAGCAGCTTGGCAGTTATCACACCACGTTTGCTGCAAAAACGCTTGCTGCTCTTCATTATCACGCGCGGTGAAATCGCGTTCAATACGTTCTGATTGTGTCATTCTGTTTAGTCCTTCATTTTTCCGGGCCAGCTCAGCGCATTTGGCTGCGCCCAGCTATCTAATAGCGTATCAAGCGCGCCACCAGAAAAGAGTTCGCCAACCGTTGGGTCAGCACGAAAAGTATAGGGTTCGCCCAAATAGTTAAAGTGCAACTGCCATGCGTGAAGGTAAGCGCGGTCTGCCGGCGTACCACCATATGCAAGATCGCCACAGATCGGCGCGCCGATACTCTTTAACGCAACCCGAATTTGATGTGTTTTGCCAGTTGCGGGGCGGACACAGTACAAGCGTTTTCCTGCGTTCAAGGCACCGCTAACAATGCGTGAAACGGCGGGGTTGTCGCGCGTTTTTGTGAGCTTCCAGCAACCGCGTCGCGCTTTAACCATATCTCCGATGATGATCGCCTGTTTCTTTTTGGGTTTTCTGTCGCTAATAGCAAGATAGAATTTATCAACCCGTCGCTCTGCGAAGGCAGCAGAAAGTAACGAAGCCGCCGCCGAGCTTTTCGCTAACAGCAGCAAACCAGATGTCACTTTATCAAGGCGATGAACGGGGAATAGCTCACATCCGAGCTGCTCGGACACTTGCATCACTAGCCCAGTATCATTGTCATCTTTGTGGAAGGAGATGCCCGGCGGCTTATCGATAACAACGAAATCGGGATGGTCGCCTACAACAGAAAAAGCGCTTGATGCTCGCAACGCGGTTTTACCACCCCATCTCTTGTTTAATAAACGGGATCGTCACTTTACGCTGCGCCGTGAGGGACGCTTTATCAAGGTGATCCAGCATTTGGCATAGGTCATTCATGCTGCGGCTGGCATGGTGTACGAGGTATTTGGCAACATCGTCAGGCAATTTAAAGCCACGCAGATTAGCACGTAGTTTGATCGCTTCAATTTTGTTTTCATCATCCAGTGGTAATAACTGGAATACAACACCCCAGCTCAGCCTGGAAACCAAATCAGGTAGCGCGATCGGCAACTGCCGCGGCGCCGCATTACCACCTACGATCAGTGTGTTGTTTTCTTGGCGAATACGGTTGAATAGATGAAATACCGCCTCTTCCCAAACCGCATGCCCCGCTATCAACTGAATATCGTCGATACACACTAAGCCCAGATGCTCCATTCCCTCTAGAATGACTGGGCTCAAGTGGATAATTTCACTCATGGGCAGGTAAACGGCGGGACGGCGAAGTGGCTCTGCAACATGACAAGCGGCTTGCAGCAGGTGCGAGCAACCAACGCCCTCGCTGCCCCAAACATAAAGAAACTGCTCTCCCTCGCCAACAGCGGCTTGGCGAATCATACCGCAAGCAAGGCCGTTATCCCCTACTTGGTAATTCTCAAAGCGCGCCTCATCTCTGAGCGACACACCCAACGGTAACTGTTGCGGTGCATTAGTGCTGTTCATTAACGATATTTTCCTGTTCGTACTCTGGCTCATCTTCAGGTGGTTCCACCTTTTCCGAACCATAAAGATGGCTTCTTTTATAACCATCGTGCAGATGACGCAAAAATACCATAATTACGGCAGCAACGGGTAGTGCAATCAAAATCCCAACAAAACCAAATAGTTGACCACCCGCCATAATCGCGAAAATCACCGCAACAGGATGCAAGCCAATCCGGTCGCCAACCAACAACGGCGTTAATACCATCCCTTCCAGCGCTTGGCCGATACCAAATACTACGCCCACCCAAAGCAAAATAATTGGGTCTTGGAACTGCATATAGGCGGCCACGCCGGAGGCCACAATGCCCACGATAAAGCCCATATAAGGCACGATACTCGCAAGGCCCGCCAACATACCGAGTAGTAGTGCAAGGTTCACACCCACCAGCCACAAGCCAACCGCATAAACTGTACCCAGCGCCAACATAACTAACAGCTGACCTTTGATGAAGGCACCCAGCACCTCGTCACTCTCTATTGCAAGCATTGTCACTTTAGGCTCGATGTTGCGCGGCAGTAGTCGGCCAATTTTGGCCATCATCACATCCCAGTCACGCAATAGATAAAAGGTCACAACAGGAATGAGAAGCAGATTCGCGATCCAGCCCATGACCGCCAAACTGGACTTAGTCACAGATTTGGCAAGCTGCGTCATTATATTGCCGGTCTCTTCCCAGTTGCCTGCAATCAGCGTTTTAATCATGCTGAAGTCACCGATTTGGGCATCTGTTCCTAGGTAGGTTTGTAACGCAGGGAAGACCTTATTCTCAAAAAGATCAATCACTTGCGGGATCTGTTGCATCATCAGCTGAATCTGCTGGCCTAACTTCGGCAACACCATCAAGACAGCTAATGAGAAGAAAGCACCCAGCACAATAAAGACGATGATCACCGCAGATGTGCGCGACGCGCCGATCTCTTCAAGGCGATCGGCCATGGGGTCTGTAAGATAGGCGAGCAAGGCTCCCACTAAAAATGGCGACAGTATCGGCCCAAGCAGATAAAACAAAAACGATACTGCGGCCACAACAATCAGCAAAAACCATTTTTGCGATGTAAAAACACTATCCATACCCACGTTTACAAACTCCACTGTTCAGTTGTCGCGAAGGGTAACACGTTTAAACGATATATCACCTACTTATAGCCGCATCACCGATCTTGCCCAACGTATCGGAGCCGGCCATTTTATGTATTCACTTGCATAGCGGGCATACCCGCAACCTGTTAAAATAGCGCCTAATTTTTTAAACGCTGCCATCGCAAGCCAAAAGCGCGCCGATGCGTGGTGCATTTTCCGTTTGATAAGGTTGAGAGTCCATGTCTACAGGTTCTGACAAAACGTCCCTAAGCTACAAAGATGCCGGTGTTGATATTGATGCAGGCAACGCGCTTGTTGATCGCATTAAAGGCGTTGCAAAACGCACTGCTCGCCCTGAGGTGATGGGTGGTCTTGGTGGCTTCGGTGCACTGTGTGAAATCCCAGCAGGTTACAAGCAACCCGTTTTGGTATCAGGTACTGATGGTGTGGGCACAAAATTACGCCTAGCAATGGACCTTGGCAAACATGACACGATCGGTATCGACTTGGTTGCCATGTGCGTGAATGACCTTGTTGTTGCCGGCGCAGAGCCGCTGTTCTTCCTAGACTACTACGCAACAGGCAAGCTGAACGTGGATACTGCCGCAGACGTGGTCACAGGTATTGGTAAAGGCTGTGAGCTTGCAGGCGCAGCGCTAGTGGGTGGTGAAACGGCTGAGATGCCTGGCATGTACGATGGCGACGACTATGACCTCGCTGGCTTCTGCACAGGTGTGGTTGAGAAGTCAGAGATCATCGACGGTTCTAAAGTTGCTGCAGGCGATACGCTAATCGGCCTTAAATCCTCCGGTCCCCACTCAAACGGCTACTCATTGATCCGTAAGATTCTTGAAGTTGCTGATGCTGATCTTGAGCAATCAATCGATGGCACAACACTCGGCAACGCTCTGATGGAGCCGACGCGCATCTATGTGAAATCGATCCTGAAACTGATGAAACAAGTACAGGTTAACGCCCTATCTCACATCACTGGTGGCGGCCTGTTAGAGAATATTCCACGCGTTTTACCAGCAGATACAAAAGCGGTGATCAACACTAACTCATGGGTTATCCCGGGCGTGTTCCAGTGGCTTCAGTCTGCTGGTAATGTTGACTCCAAAGAGATGTATCGCACGTTTAACTGCGGTGTTGGTATGGTGATCTGCGTGCCATCAGCGCGAGCCCAAGACGCGCTGAACTGCTTAGCTGAAGCTGGCGAAGAGGCATGGGTGATTGGCGAAATCGCTAATGCCGCAAGCGATGAAGAGCAAGTAGAACTGGTTGATGGGGAGTAACCCAATGCCAGCAAAGCGCATTGTTGTTTTGATCTCCGGTAGCGGATCAAATTTGCAAGCGATCATGGATGCCATTGATGCGAACCGCATCAATGGCAACATTGTACGCGTTATCAGCAACAAAGCTGACGCCTACGGGCTGACCCGCGCAAGCAACGCAAACATCCCTACTTCATTTATCGATCATCGTGAGTTTGATAGCCGTGAGGCGTTCGATGGTGAAGTACAAAAAGTTATCGATGCCGAGCAACCAGACCTTATCGTACTCGCTGGTTTTATGCGTATCTTGTCGGCAGGCTTTGTTAGCCATTTCGCAGGTCGTATGCTCAACATTCATCCCTCGCTTTTACCCAAATACAAAGGGCTGCATACCCATCAAAGAGCGCTAGAAAATGGCGACTCGGTACATGGCTGCACCGTTCATGTGGTAACTGAAGAGCTCGATGGTGGGCCTCTCCTCATTCAAGCTCAAGTACCTATCCTAGCGGATGACACCCCAGATACATTGCAAGCAAGAGTTCATACGCGGGAGCATGTCGCCTACCCGCTCGCCGTTGAATGGCTATGCAACGGGCGACTAGAGGTCACCGATAGCGCTATCTTGCTTGATGGGGAACCTTTGCCTGCCAACGGTTTCACAGTTCCTTACGAAGACTAGATTGCCTAACGACTCGGAGGCTTGCCCATGCTTATAAGAACTGCCGGTTTATTTACAACGCTACTTGTTAGCAGTGTATCGCTTGCCCAAGAGCTACCAATATCACCCTTTAAAGCCACGTATGCTTCTAAATGGGACGTTGGTGTGGCGCTAGATGGTGACGTGACGCGCTCGCTAACCAAAACTGAAGACGGACAATGGCACTTCGAAACCCAAGCGGCTGCGTTAGTGGCATCGATTAAAGAGTCGAGCAAAGTAGCGGTAACTGAGCAACAAATCACACCCCTTGCGTATCGATACAAACGCAAGGTCTTGGGTAAGAAGCGCCTTGCTGAGCTGGACTTTGACTGGAGCGCCCTAGAGGTCAGCAACAACGTTGAGGGCAAGCCTTGGAAGATGGCCATCCCGGCGCTAACACAAGATAAACTGAGTTATCAGCTCCAGATGCGGCTTGATCTGATCAATAAAAAGCAAGGGCCCTTCACCTACCAAGTCGCCGATGGTGGCAAGCTGAAAACTTATCACTTCAGTATTCTTGATGCAGAGCGTGTCACAACCCCTGCCGGTGAGTATGAAACCGTTAAGGTCAAAATGGAAAGAGGCAAGAACTCAGACCGCATTACTTATATCTGGTTTGCCCCGACGCTGGAGTATGCCATCGTCAAACTGGAGCAAACCGAGCCGGACGGTAAAAAGTATGCCCTGCAACTCAAATCTTTGGAAAAACTATAACGATGCAAGACTTTAACTGCCCTGCTCTTTACCAGTGGCTGCTAAACCAAGAACAACAAGATGACGATAACCGCCGCTTCTACTCTAGCTACCTTTTAGGCCATGTTAGCTTGGCCGAAGCCGAGTTCGAAGACAACCCAGCTGAGTGCTTTGAGCTGCTCAACAGCAACGTGGATGCAGCGCTTGCCGAAGATCGCCTCAGCGACGAAGACCGCGCAGGCATTCGCGCACTCTTAAACGAAGGTTTAGTTGCACAAGCTCACTAGAAATGTTTGTGCAATGCAACAAACCGCGTTATACTTTGGTCAAATTTTCGACAACCAAGTAATAAACACGCTGGAGTGTTGTTATGAACCTAAATGGCATGAACTTTACAGGTAATGCTGCTGACGACCGCCGTATTGCAGCTGAGCTACAGGCAATGGGCGCTTTTGATGAGATGCAAGAGAAGCAATCACGCTTTGGTGAAGCTCTCGAAGCCGTAGGCCAGTTCATCACATGGATGCGCTGGAAAGGCGAAGTCGGTGTTTACGGCTGCCGTGTGGGCGCAGAATATGCCCGCCGCCAAGAAGCTCGCCAAATTGTGAGTTAAGCAGATAAAAAGGTGCCTCAAGGCACCTTTTTTGTTATTGCTCAAACACCATCCACTTCAATACCTAACGCCCTAGCGCGCTGCTTTATTGCCTTATTCAACATCCCCTCACGTAGCGTGCCACGCTCCACTGAAATGCGGATAATTTGCTCACACTGATCTCGCATTCGCTCGAGGATAGCGTTCCCAGTGATAGAGTGTTTCCAGTCCATCGTACTCTTGCGGCTTTCAACGTATTGCTGACTAAAGTTTTGCAGCGTCATGGGTGGATCAACATCAAACGACTGGTTTATCTTAGCGATGAAAATATCGGTCATTAGCATAGACGCCGTAGACTGGCGAAAGACACTGCTTTGATCGATCCCTGGCCAGACCATTTTTAGTTGCTCCAGCCCCGCCGAATCCGCATCTTTCTGCATACGATGCAGCAGCGCGTAAACCCCATCATAAAAACCAGTACAACTTGCACCAATTTCAGATGCTTGTTTCATCTGCTGCAAACCCACAGCGGACTTCGCATCTGCGGCAGCACTCACACTTCCAAACATGGCCAAAATAGCAATACAACTACGTAATCGGTTGTTCATACCAAACCCTTTGAGCAAGACTACCGCTAGTTTAATGCGATAGGCACAAAGCCTACAATAGCCGTCTTGCTCAAAGGGGAATCACTACACCGCCATATCAACTTGATGCATGGCCTTAGCTTCACCCGATTCAGTCAGATACATACCCGATCGTGCAACACGAGCCTGCGTTTCGTTTGCATCATCTTTGATAGTGAAAGGCGTCTGCTGAGATCCTAGATAGATCGCCCCGACATCTCGATCTTTAAGCGAGGTAAGCTGGTCAACATCAGCTGTTTTTTGCCAGATACCCAGACTGGAAAAAATATCATCTGCCTCGTCAATGAATCCATTTTGGTCATCATCATAAGCTGCCAAATCCTGGAAGCCGTTGCCACTCAATCCGCCAAAAAGCTCACTGCCATCATTGATCGTTCCATCACCATTGCGGTCATAGGCCAACCAACCATCATTGCCCGTTAGATAGTGGAGCCAATCGCTCTCACCATCGGCATCGATATCAAACTCAAAGCGCTTATCATCAAGCTCGACACCATCTCCGTCAAACGCCAACATCAACGGGTCCTTAAACTCGATTTCACGCGTTTCACGATAGGTGCTGCTGGATTCGTACGAACGAGACATAGATACCGATAATCCGACTGCAAGCTCGCGCCCATCTGCCGTTTGGATGACACCTCCGGCCTGGAATTGAGACGACTCATGCTCCTGATAAACTTGAGTCACACCCACCTCCATCGACACCTTAAACGAGACACCCAGCCCGCGCGTCGCTTCAGAAAACTGCACCCGACCATTTTCATCATTGACGACACCACCAGTATCTCCAGCATCCGCATCTGGTAATTCCGTGCTAGGGATCTCCTTTCCCGTTAACGCTTTATACAGTGCCGCGAACAGCTTCGATGCTGTATTCTGCTCAGCCAAGGTTGTGTTCTGCTCATCCGCTGTGGTTTCACGAAACTTATAGCCCTCATCCGTCAACACCAGCAAAGATGGAACGGTTCGTGGTTCAGCGTTTTCTGCTGAGCCTGCCTGAGCAAACACCAGATCAAACAGGCTTGCCTGCCCTTCGACAACCTCATGCGTTGCTGCGCTGAAATGATGTTCCGAGGACATCTGAATATTAGATTGTTTAATAATCATATATTTCTCCAAGAAGCGGCAAGACAAGATAGATAGCAGGCAAATGCCTGCCGCTCTATCGTGTGTATACCTTCATTCTCCCTTGAACTAACTGCGCCCACACTTCTCCAAAGCGACTGACTCAATGCCCAACATTTGGCACTTTGAGCCTCAGCCACACAGAGCTTTGCGAAATCACAGCTCGCTAGTGATTGCAAAAAGCCGGATAAATTTGGCCGACTATTGCAACCCAACAACGAAAGAAGCAAGATGCACGCCTACACTGGCACTTCTCTTCAATGAGATAAAAAGGAGAATCATGGGACCACTATTTGTTCGCCTAGCGCTACTGACTGGCATGGCACTATTGGCCGGATGCAGTGGCAAAGTTGCACCACCTCCCTCTCCCGGATTAGGCCCTGCAGTGTGCTGGGACAACCTGCGTGGGTGGAATACAGATAACCTCATCGAAGCGAAACAAGCCCTAGAGCGTCAGTGCCCACGATTAGCCAAGAAATCAGAACACTGGAAAACCGCTTGTGACGCACTAACCAGTGGCCAAATTGACACCAACAACGCCTTAAGCGCGCTTTTAAAACAACACTTTCAACCCCACACGCTGATTGGCTTACAAGGCAAGAATGAAGGCCTTATCACAGGCTATTATGAACCCACTCTGAGAGGGAGTTTTAATCGTGATACAACATACCACTACCCTCTCTATAAACGCCCAGAACAGATGCTCACGATCGATTTTGGCGACCGACTGCCAGAGTTGAAGAAGCAGCGCTTAAGGGGCCGTATTGAGAACAACCGAGTGGTTCCTTTTTATAGCCGCCAAGAGATCGACTCCTCCAAGCAGCCACTAAAAGGGGAAGAGCTACTCTGGATCGATGACCCTAACGCAGCATTTTTCTTGCATATTCAAGGCTCAGGCCGAGTTGAACTGCCGGATGGCTCGTTGGTGGGCGTCGGCTATGCCGATCAAAATGGACAACCTTACTACGCTATTGGCAAAGCGCTGGTAAAACGCGGCTACATTGATGCTGCAGATATATCATTGCAAAGTATTCGCGCGTGGTTAGAGAGCAACCCAGCAAAAGCCGATGAGATTAAAAACCTTAACCCTAGCTATATTTTCTTTACATTAAGACACGACATGGAAAATGGGCCGCGTGGCTCGCTTAATGTCCCGCTTACGCCAGAACGGAGTATTGCGGTCGATCGCAGTATCATCCCGCTAGGGACGCCCGTTTGGGTCGACACCGAGCTACCAAAGAGCAAACAGCCGTATCAACGACTTATGATTGCTCAAGACACCGGCGGCGCCATCAAAGGTCCGGTGCGAGCCGATGTCTTCTTTGGCAGAGGTGAACGCGCCGAGCAACTGGCAGGACATATGAAGCAACGCGGGCAACTGTACGCCTTAATTCCGAAACAGATAATAAACAATACAGCAGACCTCAGCTGTAACTAAGGAAACCCAATCTATGCTGCGCCTTCCAAAATCGCTGACGCCTCTCTTACTGACTGTCTGCACCACAAGCCTGATCTTAACCGGCTGCGGGGGTGGCGGTGGCGGAAGTGAAAGCACTGCAGTCGTCAAAACCTGGTATCAGCCAAGCGTCAATACCTCTTGGCATTGGCAATTGCTGGGCGACATCAATACAGAGTACCCCGTCGAGCTTTACGATGTTGACCTCTTCAATACCTCAAGTGAGCAGATTGCAGCGCTGCAAGTTGCTGGTAAAAAAGTGATCTGTTACTTCTCGGCAGGCAGCCATGAAGCGTGGCGTGAGGATGCAGCCCTCTTCCCTGAAGCAGCCATCGGCAGTGCGCTACCTGAATGGGACCGCGAACGCTGGTTGGATATTCGCTCAAGCGAGGTGCATCAGCTTATGCTAGCACGCCTTGATCTTGCGAAGAGCAAAGGCTGTGACGGGGTTGAGCCCGATAACACTGATGCCTATTTAAATGATCCTGGCTTTCCGATCAGCCGCGCCGACCAGATCGAGTACCATCGCTTTCTGGCTGAGCAAGCCCATGCACGCGACCTAGCGATTGGACTCAAGAACAACAGCGAGAACGCAGCCCAACTGGTTGACCTCTTTGACTTCACGGTAAACGAGCAGTGTTTTGAATACAATGAATGCGAAGCACTGAGCGTGTTTATTGCTCAAGGCAAACCCGTTTTCAACGCAGAGTACAGCGCCAAGTACAAACAAAATCCCACCGAACGCAACCTGCTTTGCGCATCCGCAAATGCACTGCAGTTTCAAACGCTGATTCTTCCACTTGAATTGAACGATAGCTACCGAGATAGCTGCACGCTCTAATGGCTGGATACACCCTGCGCAGCTACCAAAAGGATGCGGTTGCTGCGACTTTAGCTCACTTTAGGAAACGCCCAGACCCCGCGGTTATCGTACTTCCGACCGGAGCAGGCAAAAGCCTTGTGATCGCAGAGCTCGCCCGTTTAGCAAAGGGCCGAGTGCTGGTACTCACGCACGTTAAAGAGCTCGTTGAGCAAAACCATGAGAAGTTCAACGCTCTGGGCGAGCAAGCAGGGATCTTTTCAGCGGGTTTAAAGCGCAAAGACACGCAAGAGAAGGTTATCTTTGCGAGCATCCAGTCAGTCGCACGCAATCTCGATCGCTTCACGCAACCCTTTAGTATCGTTATCGTTGATGAGTGCCATCGGATTAGCAACGATGATGACAGCCAGTACCTCAAGACCGTGGCTCACTTAAAGGCGAGCAATCCCAACCTGCGCTTACTCGGCCTAACCGCAACCCCTTACCGCTTAGGTAGCGGCTGGATATACCAGTATCACCATCGCGGTTACGCACGCACTGTTGAGAGCCCCCCATTTCGGTACTGCATTTACGAACTACCGCTGCGCTACCTAATCAAGAAAGGCTACCTTACTCCGCCACGCTTGGTTGATGCGACCACAGCTCACTATGACTTTTCATCACTGACCCCAAATAGCGATGGCCACTATGCCGAGAAGCCGCTGAATGAGCTGCTGGGACGCCACAAACGGGTCACGAAAGCGATTATTGAACAGCTTGTAACCTTAGCTGATGATCGAGCCGGAGTGATGATATTTGCTGCCACGGTTGAACATGCGCACGAGATCTTAGGCTACCTTCCGCAGGAGATAGCCGCTGTTGTCACCGGCGATACACCGACAGATATTCGCCAAGCAAACATCACGCGTTTTAAAGCGCGGGAGTTAAAGTACCTAGTCAATGTATCCGTTCTAACAACCGGCTTTGATGCGCCTCATGTGGACCTTATCGCAATCCTAAGACCCACTGAGTCGGTCAGTCTCTATCAGCAAATTATAGGCCGCGGCCTACGTCTAAGCCCCAATAAAAACGACTGCCTCATCGTCGATTACACCGGCAACCAGATTGACCTCTTCCGCCCGGAAGTGGGCGAACCAAAACCCCACAAAGATGCCCAGCCGGTTCAGGTGTTTTGCCCGCTATGCGAACACCCGAACCTCTTTTGGGGGAAGCTCGACGCCGACGGTGACCTTGTTGAGCATTATGGCCGCCGCTGTCAACGCATTACCGAAACCGACGCTGGAGCAGAGCGCTGCGAGTTTCGCTTTAGATTTAAATCCTGCCCGCAGTGTAATGCCGAAAACGATATCGCTGGCCGCCAGTGCCACCAATGTGGGCACCTACTGGTGGATCCTGATGATCAACTAAAGCGCGCTTTGAGCTTAAAAGACGCCCAAGTTTTGCGCTGCGCCGGGTTATCGTTACAACAGCAGGATCAAAAGCTCGTCGTCACCTACCACGGTGAGCAAGGCGAAAGCCTGAAAGAAACCTTCTGGTTCGACAATCCCGGCAGCTTAGAGCGGTTCAATAGCCTTTACGGACAACGGGTCGCACAAGGCACTCAGCCATTGCAGTTTAAATCGTGTGAAGAGGCGTTACGTTTTGAGCACGTACTGGTGAGCCCTGATTTTGTTATCGCACGAAAACAGGGAAAGTACATGAAGGTAACCGAACATATATTCGATTATGAAGGGCGCTACCGCAAAGCTAACCAGCAGTAGCGCTTTTGCTAAGCGCTAAATTACAGCGACAGCGAACGGTTGCTTGCCTTTAAGAACTCTTTCTTCAGATCTTCAAAGGTGTGAACAGCAGGAAACTGAGGAAACTCATCGATCACATTTTGCGGCGAGTGGAACAAAATACCCGACTCAGCCTGCGTCAGCATGGTGGTATCGTTGTAGGAATCACCCGCAGCAATAACGCGATAGTTCAACAACTGGAACGCGCGCACAGATTGGCGCTTCGGATCACGCTGGCGCAGCGTGTAGTCCGTGATACGGCCATTCTCATCGACTTCAAGCTTATGGCAAAGCAGTGTTGGGTAGCCCAATTGCTTCATCAGCGGCGCAGCAAATTCGTAAAAGGTATCCGATAGAATAACAACCTGGAAACGCTCACGCAGCCAATCGATAAACTCGCGTGCACCTTCTAGCGGAGACAAACGACTGATCGTATCTTGAATCTGCGGCAATGTGAGGCCGTGCTCATCTAGAATACGCAAGCGCTGCTTCATCAGAACGTCATAATCGGGAATATCACGGGTTGTTGCTTTTAGCTCTTCAATCCCTGTTTCTTCCGCAAAAGCGATCCAGATTTCGGGAATAAGTACACCTTCAAGGTCAAGACACGCCAGCTCCACAAGCTACTCCTATTAGCTGATCAAAAAGAGCTGGCAATTTAGCGCGATAAACGGAACGATGCAATGCAGCATTCGTCGGGTTTAGTGGAACGGCAATTCCTGATTGGCGAATAGCGCATCGATCTCGTGACGATTACTACACGCCTGCACCTGCTTAACCACCTCTGGCGTCAAATGGGGCGCAAACTTTTGAATAAAATCGTACATGTAACCACGCAGGAAGGTGCCCTTCCTGAACCCAATACGCGTAGTGCTTTCTTCAAATAGGTGGCTAGCATCCAAACACACGAGATCTTTATCCAACTCTTGGTCATATGCCATTGTCGCAACAATACCAACACCAAGCCCTAACCGAACATAAGACTTAATCACATCCGAATCCACAGCCGTGAAGACCACCTTAGGCTCTAGCCCCTCACGGTTAAATGCATCGTCAAGCTTAGAACGGCCTGTGAAACCAAAAACGTACGTCACAATTGGATGCTCTGCGATATCTTGGAGTGTGAGCTTAGATATTTGCGCAAGCGGATGGTCTTTTGGCACAACAACTGATCGATTCCAGCGGTAACATGGCATCATGATCAAATCACTAAAGTGCGAGATCGCCTCGGTTGCAATCGCAAAGTCCGCGGTACCATTTGCAGCCATCTCCGATATCTGAGTTGGCGTACCTTGGTGCATATGCAAAGAAACATCGGGATAGGCTTTCATAAAAGACGTTATCGTAGGCGGCAAAGCATAGCGAGCTTGCGTATGCGTAGTGGCAACATCTAAGCTACCGATTTTCTCATCGCTAAACTCTTGCGCCACCTGCTTGATACTCTCGACCTTTTGCAGAATTTCACCCGCGATCTCAAGTATAGATTCCCCAGCGGGTGTGACCCGCGTCAGGTGCTTGCCACTGCGCGCAAACACCTCAACGCCGAGCTCATCTTCTAGCAGCCGGATTTGCTTACTGATACCAGGCTGTGAGGTATATAAACTTTGCGCGGTGGCTGACACGTTCAAATCATGGCGCGCAACTTCCCAAATGTAGCGCAGCTGCTGGAGCTTCATAGCAATACCTTACCTGTTTAACCGATATCAATAACATTGCATAATACAGGGTATTATATAACTGTAAAGAATAAAAAAACCGACCAAATACAAATGCTGTTATATCTTGGCATTGAGGCGCCGAATCTCTTCATCCTGACCAATAATTCGCTTTTCAAGACTACTGGCACGCGCCTGAGCACGAATAAGCTCGTCGTCCTTATCCTTCAAGCTGTTGCGAATCACGTTCTCGCGGCGGCTCCAATCGCTGGTCGCATGCAAATACTTCTGATTAAGGCGCTTGATCTCGGTTTCAAGCTCCTGAATACGATCTTGAAGCCGCTTAGTTTTGTTTGTTTCGCTCAACAACGAGGCATTTACTTTAGCAAGCTCTCGACTCTGATTGCCGGCGTCATGCTTGAACTGCTTCAGCTCATCCTCTTGGCTACGCAGCTGGGTGACCTGCGTTTCTAACTTAACGTCACGTTTAGCGATTTCGCCCTTCAAATCATGAATGTCTTTGGTTAAGGCGGACTCTTTTTTGCCCACCTCGTCGCGCAGCTTCTCTAGCGCATTTTTATAGTAGCGGACATCCACCTCTGCTTTACTCACCGCCTCAAGCGTATGTCTTTGCTCATCTTTAATACGTTGATCAAAGGTGCGCTTGGTATCTTCGTGTGTTTTGCGTAGGTGATTTAATTCATGTTCTAAGTTGGAGCGAATCTGCTCCTCCTGCTTCAGCATCGTAGTTTCGCTAGCGATACCTGCTTTTAATACCGAAACCTCAGCCTCAAGCGCTTTGTTTTGCGTGGTTAACTCATCTAAGCGAGCACCCTGCTCACGTAAACGATTCTCTAGCTCTTGGCGGCGCTGCTGCACCTCATTGAGGGTGTCGTCCGATATTCGGCGGCTCTCCTCTTCATGGACGCCGACCTCCCGCTCACTGCGTTCAAAATGATGGCGCGCCTCGTCTACGGCTTGCTGCCAAATATGACTAACAGCAACTGTAATCGCCTCTGGGACACCGGGTGACATACCATCATCTTGATCACTCATCCGCACTCGCGTGGGCAGCGCACTCTGCCATGCAGCAAAATCGATCACAACTTCATCTGTTTCCATTCCACAACGCTTTGCTACGCTCTCAACGCTAGGTAACTCACCCGAGCGGAGAATAGAGTCAGCACAATCAAAAATCTGTTGTTTTTTCATTTATCTACCTCTGAGGATCCCATCTCAGTACTACTCGCTAAACCACTCAACGCAGCGCTTAACTCATCACTTAATGGCGCCGTCACACGCAAACGCTCGCCATCAGGCAGCGTCAAATTCAGCTCAGCTGCGTGCAAAAACAAACGACGTACGCCTTTGGCCTTCATCGCCTTATTAACCGCTTCAACCCCATACTTGTCATCACCGATGATTGGGTTGCCAGCAAACTGGCTGTGCACACGAATCTGATGCGTACGGCCCGTGACAGGACGAGCCTCCACAAGCGTTGCTTCTGCGGCAAAGCGGCGTAGCACTTTAAAGCGCGTTACCGAAGGCTTGCCTTCAGCATGCACCTTTACGATACGCTCACCCGATTTGAGTTCATTTTTTAGTAGCGGCGCATCCATGTGGTTATGACGCGACTCCCAGCGCCCAACGACCAGTGCATGGTAAATTTTGTTGATCGTCTTGTTACGCAGACCCTCGTGCAAAAAGCGCAGCATGGAGCGCTTTTTAGCAATCATTATGCAACCCGACGTATCGCGGTCGAGACGGTGAACAAGCTCCAAGAAACGCTCATCCGGACGCATTTGACGAATCGCTTCAATCAAACCCAGCCCAATGCCACTACCGCCATGTACTGCCAAACCCGATGGCTTATTAATGATCATTAGCGCCTTGGATTCATACAGAACACTGCTCTCTAGCTCATTAAGCAAGCCTTGGCTCGCGACAGGTTTTTCGGTGACTTGAGCGGTACGTATCGGCGGGATACGCACCATATCGCCTCCTTGTACACGCCCATCGGGTTTAATGCGTTTTTTGTTTACGCGCACTTCACCCTTTCGCAAGATGCGATAGATCATGCTTTTTGGCACACCCTTTAACTGGGTACGAAGAAAGTTATCGATACGTTGACCGGACTGATCTTCATCCACTTCAACAAATCGAACCTTTTGATTTTCAACAGATTGAGTATTTTCGTGTTTATCTGACATTTAACGAGCTATGTTCCCAGTTGATGCTATAATACGTAGCTGCTACATTGTAGCGCCGCTGTTGACCGTTGGCTCTAGCTATTTGCAGAAAAAACGGGTGTTGAGCCGTCGTGAGAAACTCCGAATTGTCGCTCCACCGATCATGCCACACAGCGGTTCGATGAAAATGAATAAATTTTGAAAGTGCCTACCCCACCATACTCTGCCGGGTCATGTTGGAGGTGGAGATGTGCTACAGCCTAGAACCTGCGCTCAAGAATAATCGCGTGCAGTTACAATCACTTAGAAGAAGAACATTGGCTGTTAGATTCCTCCACTGTGTATGCATTCATGCGCAGTCGCTATCATCTATAGCGTCTGGCACTTGTTAATTCGCATCAAAAAACTGACCGTGTAACAAAATCACCGGGGCTTTTGATTGGGTAGCAAGCACTTTCTGTAGACTGAGACCCAATTCAAAATGAAAAGAATGCTGATCAACGCTACTCAACCTGAAGAGTTGCGTGTTGCACTTGTAGATGGCCAACGCCTCTATGATCTTGATATCGAATCCCAAAGCCGCGAACAGAAAAAAGCTAACATCTACAAAGGTAAAATTACCCGCGTAGAGCCTAGCCTTGAAGCGGCATTCGTTGATTACGGCGCAGAGCGTCACGGTTTCCTGCCACTTAAAGAGATCTCACGCGAGTACTTCCACAAACAGCCTGATCGCGGCAGCCGCCCTAGCATCAAAGATGTGATCAAAGAAGGCACGGAAGTGATCGTACAGGTCGATAAAGAGGAGCGCGGCAACAAAGGCGCTGCACTAACCACCTTTGTCAGCCTGGCAGGCCGCTACCTCGTGTTGATGCCTAACAACCCACGTGCCGGTGGTATCTCCCGCCGTATCGAAGGTGAAGAGCGTAATCAGCTTAAGGCGGCACTGGATAGCGTAGAAGTACCTGACCGTATGGGCATCATTGTGCGTACAGCTGGTGTTGGCCGCTCTGGCCAAGAGCTCCAGTGGGATTTGGACTACCTAAAAACGCTTTGGGACGCGATCAAAGAATCTAGCGATAAACCAGCACCTTTCCTGATCTATCAAGAAAGCAACGTTGTGATCCGCGCGATTCGCGACTATCTACGTGCTGATATTGGCGAAGTACTGATCGACCACGAAGAGGTCTATAACCAAGCGCTTGGTTTCGTCCAGCAGGTTATGCCGACATACGAGAGCAAGCTGAAGCTCTACAAAGAACAAACTCCGCTATTCAACCGTTTCCAGATCGAAAGCCAGATCGAAACGGCCTTCGAGCGTGAAGTTAAGCTGCCATCCGGTGGCTCGATTGTTATCGACCCTACTGAAGCACTGGTATCCATTGATATCAACTCCGCTCGTGCTACCCGTGGCGGCGATATCGAAGAGACCGCGTTGCAGACCAACCTTGAAGCTGCAGAAGAGATCGCGCGCCAATTGCGTTTGCGCGATATCGGTGGTCTGGTGGTTATCGACTTCATCGATATGAGCCCAATCAAGAATCAGCGCGCGGTCGAAGACCGCCTGATGAGCTCGCTGAAGCTAGACCGTGCCCGCGTACAGATGGGCCGCATCTCACGCTTTGGCCTGCTCGAAATGTCACGCCAACGCTTACGTCCATCGCTAACAGAATCTCGCGGTTCTGTATGTCCGCGCTGTAATGGCCAAGGCAGCATTCGTGATACTGAATCCCTCGCGCTCTCAATCATGCGTTTGATCGAAGAGGAATCAGCGAAAGATCGCACCGCGCAAATTCGTGCCATATTGCCCGTTACCGTTGCAACGTTCTTGCTTAACGAGAAACGTAGCGGCGTGCATGAGATTGAGCTACGCCACAATGTCCGTGTTGTGATTGTGCCAAATCCAAACATGGAAACACCTCACTACGAGGTTGTACGCCTGCGTGATGACCACACGATCACCACAACTAATGACGCAAGCTACACGCTGCAGCCTGAGCCAGAATCAGAGCCTGAAGAGATCCAAGCAAGTAAGCCAAAGCCACGCGAAGTTGCCGCAGTTAAAGGCGTATCACCGAAAGCGCCTGCGCCTGTCCAAGCCGAAACGCCAGCAGAGCCCGCTCCGGTCGCTGCCACCGATGCAGGTAAGCCAGAAGGCCTACTCAGCCGTATTTTCTCGGCACTAAGCATCTTCTTTAGCGGTGGTGCTGCCGCTGAGAAAGAAGAACCTGCACAAGAGGAGCAAAAGCCTCAGCGTAACGAGCGCAATGGCCGTAACGACAACCGCCGTGGTCGAAATAAGAACCGCCGCAATAACGGTTCGCGTGACAACAACGACCGCCGCCGCTCATCTCGCTCGCAAGATGAGGTGATCACCGTTACTTCTGAGGAAGCGCCTCAGGCCGTTGGTACTGGAGATAACCAAAGCGAAGAGAAGCCAAACAAACGCCGCCGTCGCCGCACTCGTAATAAGTCTAACGACGATGCACAGACGCAAAAGGCAAGCGAAGAGCAGACGCAAGAGTCCTCGAACCGCGATGAAGAAAAGCAGGCCGAGAAGCCGCGCAGCCGCCAACGTGGTCGTCGCCGCAGAAACGGCGAGCGTAGCGCAAAACGTACATTGGTAGCTGATTCTGATGCGCTAATCGAGAGCAAAGCTGACGACACGACGCCAGAGCCAAAGCCTGAGCAGAAGCAAGAGCAGAAAGACGTTACGAAAGCTGAGTCTAAGCCGGCGGACTCCGCCTCTGAAGCACCAGCTCAAGAAACAACTGCTCAAGCAGAACCAGCGCCAGTCGCTGCAGAGGCGGTACCGACTAATGAGGTCGTAACTGAAGATGCAGCTGAGTCTAAAGCTGCGGATGCTGCGCCGCAGGCAGCGGAGCAAACGACAGCCGAAGCTGCTGAAAACGAAGCTGATACTGCCGAGCAAACAGAAACGCAGACAGCAACGGACGCTGCACCAGAACCTGCTGCAGAAGAGACGCCGGCCTCAACTGATGCAGTTGAGGCAGTTGCGGAGGCACAACCTGAGCCTGCAACGGAAGCCACCGCACCTGCTGAAGCTGCCGAGGAGCAGTCCGCTACTGAGGCAACTGAGACAGAAGCGCCAGCGGCACCAGTAGAGCAAGCCGCAGCAGACAGTGCTCAAGCTGAAGCGACTGAAGAAGCACCTCGCCGTCGCCGTCGCAGCCGCCGTGCAGCAAACGACCCGCGCGAGAAGCGCCGCCAAGAGCAAGACTCGGCGCAGTAAGCTCGTTCACACCCAGCCAAGCACTCGCTGCTTGGCTGGGTTTCTCCGTTTTTAGACTCTCCCAACCCATATGGGTTATCTGGATGGAGTGACCACTCTATGACGCGTAAAGCATTCTTTATCTCCGATGGCACCGGCATCACTGCCGAAGCGTTAGGCAACAGCCTTCTCGCCCAGTTTGAAAATATCGAACTTGAAAAAGTCACGCTGCCCTACATCGACACCGTAGAGAAAGCGGAAAAAGTGGCTGCAGATATTTCAGCCGCCCACCATGAAGACGGCGAGCGCCCTATTCTGATCGACACCATCGTCAACGAAGAGATTAGACAGGTTTTAAGTAACACTGATGCACTTAAAATCGATATCTTCTCTACATTTATTAAACCGATGGAGCGCGAGTTCGGCGTTGACTCCTCCTATTCCGTGGGCAAATCCCATGGCATTGTCGAGGCAACACGCTATAAAGAGCGGATCGACTCCGTTAACTTCGCTATCGACAACGACGACGGGGCTCGCACGAAACAGTACGATCAGGCGGATATCATTTTAGTGGGCGTATCGCGCTGCGGTAAAACCCCAACGTGCCTGTACATGGCGCTCCAGTTCGGTATCAAGGCAGCAAACTACCCCCTTACCGAAGAGGATCTTGAGAAGGAATCGCTTCCCGATTGCCTTAAGCCCTATGAAGATAAACTCTACGGCCTGACAATTGATCCTTTCCAACTCGCAGCAATTCGCCATGAGCGCCGCCCTAACAGCCGCTATGCATCGCTAGATCAATGCGACGCCGAGGTCCGCTTTGTTGAGCGCATGCTGAAAAAACAAGGTATCGACTTTATCAATACCACAACCTTTTCAATCGAAGAGATCTCAACGCGCATCATGGCTGATCGAGGCCTAAAACGCCGTATTAGTTAATTAAGGGCTTTACCCAGCCCTTTTTTTGATCTATTTTTGACGAATCGTCATTTATAGCATCAAGAACCTATGTCACCAAGAACACTCGACGCAGACGCTTTCGATCAACGCGAGAACGATATTCTCGAATGCGCACTCAATTTTATTAGCCAAGAGGGCATCGCGGCGCTCACCATGGATAAGTTGGTCAAAGCGCTACCCTACTCTAAAGGCACGGTTTACAACCACTTCTCCGGCAAAGAGGACCTCCTGCTAGCACTTTGTAACCGCGGCATGAAGATATTGGCGGAGATGTTTGACCGGGCCGCCACCTATGATGGCATTCCACGCGAACGCGCCCTTTGCATGTTTTTCGCCTACATGCTCTACGCCAAGTTAAGCCCAACGCAGTTCATGCTGGTCCTCACAGCAAAAACGGACAGTGTCACAGAAAAAGCATCTGTCGCGCGGCAAAATGAACATTTAGAGTTAGAGGGCAGATTGATCAAGCCTGCGGTAGAGATCTTTGCAAGCGCCCAAGAGCGCGGCGAACTCAACCCGCCAATTCCATTGACCCTGCAACAGATTACGTTCATTTGCTGGAGCCAGTCTTTTGGGACCAATGCACTGCTCAATGCAGATACTGACCGCTGCAGTGCACGACAAGGTATGTTAATCGAAGAGGAAACCATGAACGGCATGCATATTCTGCTTGATGGTCTCAACTTCTCCCCCCGCTCCAACCAGTATGACTGGTCAGCACTGATCGAACGCATTAAGAACGATATTTTTCAAACCGAGATCCAACAACTGGCCCAAATGGGCGTGGTTTTGGCAATTTAACCGATAGCTCATCCTTGCCGAGCACCCAAGCAGGATGAATCAATGGAGATTTTTATGAGGGAGCGCATCTATCACTTTGCACTCAACCACCCCATTATCGTTTCTCTTTTCAGCTTGTTGCTGATCGTTGCAGCCGCAGCGGGAGGGAAAAATTTGGTGTTCAAGAGTGACTACCGCGTGTTCTTTAGTGAGGAGAACCCGCAACTAACGGCTTTCGAGTCGATGCAAAAGGTTTACAGCAAAAGCGATAACGTCGCATTTGTTGTGTCTGCCAAATCAGGCGACCTTTTCACTCCAGAGCACCTTGCCGCAATCCATAGCTTAACCGAAAGCGCTTGGCAGATTCCCTACTCTAACCGAGTTGACTCAATCACCAATTATCAACATACCGTCGCCGAGGAGGATGACCTAATTGTTGAGGATTTGGTGCTAGAAACCGAAGACCTGCCCAATGCCGATATGGCAAAGCTTAAAGCGATCGCTACCAATGAGCCATTGCTGGTTAATAAGATCGTATCTCCTGACGGCTCTGTAGCAATCGTCAATGTCACTGTGCAACTACCTGGCATCAACCCTGTTGAGGAAGTGCCAGAGATTATGAGCAAAGTGTATGAGATACGCGATGCGTTTGTACCGAATAATCCCGACTTAGAACTGCGCCTTTCGGGCATGGTGGTGATGAACAACACTTTCGCTCAGTCCTCCCAAGACGACGCCATGACGCTCATCCCGCTGATGTTCGCCATGGTAGTACTGAGCATGATTTTTTTGCTGAAAACCATCAGCGGCACGTTAGCGACCGTTGTAATCATTATCACAACAATTGCCGCAACGATGGGGCTTGCCGGTTGGAGCGGCATCTTCTTAACCGGACCAACCGCCAGTGTTCCCACCATGGTCCTTACGCTTGCAGTGGCAGATTGTGTTCATATTCTCACAACTTGCTTTTATGAGATGCGCCACGGAGCCACGAAAAAGAACGCGCTTGAGACTAGCCTGCGTATCAACTTTGGCCCAATTTTCCTCACCAGTATCACAACCGCTATCGGCTTCTTGAGCATGAACTTCTCAGACTCACCGCCATTCCGCGACCTCGGTAACATGGTAGCAGCAGGTGTTATGATCGCCTTTGTGCTCTCCATCACGCTCTTCCCAGCCCTACTGATGTTGCTACCGATTAAGGTTAAGCAGCGAGAAGAGGGACACTCGGACAAGCTCGACTACCTCGCAGATTTTGTTATCAGCAAGCGCAAAGTTTTGCTCCCGGGTATGGCTGCTGTCATCATCGGCTTGTTACTGTTTGTGCCTCAAAATGAGCTAAATGACGACTTCGTAAAATACTTCGATACGTCTGTGCCATTCCGCCAAGCGACTGATTACATGCAAGATAATCTGTCGGGGATGACCACCATGGAGATCTCCATTGACGCGGGCGCATCCAGTGCCATTAATGAACCCGAATTTTTGCATGCCACAGAAGCATTTAGCGAGTGGCTACGTCAACAACCGGAAACTGATCACGTCAACACGCTGACCGACACCATCAAACGCCTAAATAAAAACATGCATGGCGATGATGAGTCTTACTACCGCCTGCCGGAATCTCGGGAATTATCTGCCCAATACCTGCTGCTGTACGAGATGTCGCTGCCCTACGGCCTCGATCTCAACAACCAGTTGAACGTTGATAAATCATCTCTGCGTATCGTGGGTACCTTTGAGAACATCACCAGTAACGATCAGATCTTGCTAGAAGAGCGTATCTACGCCTGGTTTGCCGAGAACGCTCCCCAGTACCAAGTCCATGTGGCCAGCCCAAGTTTAATGTTCGCTCACATCGGTAAACGCAACATCGAAAGTATGTTGTGGGGTATTACCTTAGCGCTCATCCTGATCTCAGCGCTGCTGGGTGTCGCACTCAAATCGGTGCGCTATGGCTTCATCAGCCTGCTGCCAAACCTTGCACCTGCGGCGATGGGTTTTGGTCTTTGGTACTTTATCGATGGCCAAGTGGGCCTAGCGCTCTCGGTTGTGGCAGGCATGACGCTGGGTATTGTGGTTGATGATACCGTGCACTTCCTGAGCAAGTATCGCTATGCCCAAACTCACCGTGGCAAAGACCCTGTCGAGGCGGTGCGCTACGCTTTTGCGAGCGTTGGTCGCGCGCTTTGGATTACCACACTGGTGCTCGTCTTTGGCTTTATGGTACTGGCACAATCCAGCTTTAAAGTGAACGCGGATATGGGCTTACTCACCGCCATCACTATCTTTATCGCGCTGGTCGTTGACTTCCTATTCCTCCCACCGCTGCTAATGCTGCTGGATAAAGGCAGCCGCAACAAACAAAACTCTGGAGCAAACGCATGAACTTGGCTATGACATCTCTATCAACGTTGATGGCTACCCTTCTCGTTGCAACGCCATTGATGGCACAAACAGACGCACAAGCTGAAAAAGGTCTAACGATCTCGAAAGAATCAAAAGCGCGTGATGAGGGCTGGGGGGATATGCAGGCCGACATGCTCATGGTACTGCGCAACAGCCAAGGCGAAGAGAGTATCCGCGAAATTCGCCTCAAATCCCTCGAAGTCGATAACGACGGCGACAAAAGCCTCAGTATTTTCGATAAGCCGCTGGATGTAAAAGGTACCGCATTTCTGAGCTTCTCCCACCCAGTCGGCGCCGATGACCAATGGCTCTACTTGCCCGCGCTCAAGCGAGTGAAGCGTATTGCATCGCGCAATAAGTCGGGCCCATTTATGGGTTCCGAGTTCTCTTATGAAGACCTTGCATCCTTCGAGATCGAGAAATACACCTACAAGTACATCAAAGATGAAGCGTGCGGCGATGATACCTGCTTCGTGGTAGAGCAGTATCCCGTTGATAAATACTCAGGCTACACCCGCCGTGTGGTCTGGATTGATCAATCAGAGTACCGCCTGCAGAAAGCGGTCTTCTACGATCGTAAAGATGCGCTACTCAAAACTTTGACCTACCATGATTATCAGCAGTACCTTGATAAATACTGGCGCGCTGACCTGATGAAGATGGTGAACCACCAAACAAACAAAAGCACCGACCTAAAGTGGAACAACTACCAGTTTAAAACAGGCCTAAGCGATAGTGATTTCAATAAGAACACGCTAAAAAGAGCACGATAAATGGAACGATCTACGCCTAAACGTCTCGCTGCGCTGTGCTTTTGCACCGCGCTAGCGGGTTCTGCCTACGCGCTTGAAATGGATGCCACCGGCAAGGTGACACTTGAGGGGCGCGCCTTCTTTGATGATGGCGCCTACCCCGAGCAGAGCCAAAACAGCAACCTCTCGGTAACGATCGAGCCCGATCTCTACTGGGAAACTGACGACCGCAACCACACCTTCTACTTCAAGCCTTTTTTGCGCCTTGATCAGCACGATGACGAGCGCACCCACGCTGATATTCGCGAGCTCAGTTGGACCTACTACCAAGGCGATTGGGAGCTGCGTGCCGGTTTAAGAAAGGTGTTTTGGGGCGTCACGGAGTTCCAGCACCTGGTAGATGTGATCAACCAAACCGATGGTGTTGAGGATATCGACAACGAGGAGAAGCTCGGCCAACCGATGATCAACCTTTCGTTGGTGCGCGATTGGGGTATCTTTGATCTTTACCTACTACCGGGCTTCAGAGAGCGCACCTTCGCAGGCGCAGATGGCCGCCTAAGAGGTCCATTGGTGGTCGCAACGAATGAAGCGGAATATGAGTCAGCTGCCGGTGATCATCATACAGATGTTGCTGTGCGCTGGAGCCATACCATTGATGCTTATGATATCGGCGCGCATATTTTCCACGGAACCAACCGCGACCCGATTCTCTCGCCGCGAGTCATCAACGGCCAAACCGTGCTCGTGCCCTACTACGAGCAGATGACACAATTTGGCGTTGATCTGCAAGCAACGCTGGATAGCTGGCTTTGGAAAGCTGAAGTTCTATGGCGCGACACCGACCGCGAAGACTACTGGGCCACACAAGCGGGATTTGAGTACACCTTTTATGGCATCAACGAGTCTGACGCCGACCTCGGCGTACTGCTCGAATACGGTTGGGATGAGCGCGGCACCGATGCCACCAGCCCATTCCAAAACGATCTCTCTTTAGGTGCTCGCCTCACCCTGAACGATGCACAAAGCAGCGAGCTGCTTGCCGGTATCATCTATGATCTGGACTACGACAGCACCACCTTCCAAATCGAAGCGAGCCGACGGCTGGGCGCACAGTGGAAAGTCAGTCTGGACTTACGGTACTTTGACGCTAACGACACTCGCGACCCATTAACCGCCTTCAATGATGATAGCCACATACAGCTGACTATTGAGCGCTACTTCTAATGCCGCTGGTTTCACATCTAAAAACACACTAACAAAAGGCCCGTACGACATCTAACGGGCCTTTTCTTTGCTCCCTATCAACATGATTCCCCATTAGTTGTGTTAGAATCTTCAGAAACTTACATTTAATCATAAGTAAGATCTTGACGATGGAATTGACGCCTCAACTTGAAGCTTTTGTTTTTCATTTCGGTGAAATGGGTAGCCGCTGGGGCTTCAACCGCACCGTTGGCCAGATGTACGCCCTAATGGTCATCAGCCCTGAGCCACTAAACGCCAACCAGATCTCTGAAGCACTCAGTGTTTCACGCGGCAACGTCAGTATGGGCATTAAAGAGCTCCAATCTTGGCAGCTCATCCAACAACACCACATCCCCGGCGACCGCAAAGAGTACTTCTCGCCAAAAGGCTCCATCTGGGAGATGGCCAGCACAGTATTTGAAGAGCGCCGCAAACGCGAGGTAGACCCAACTCTGCAACTGTTGCGCGGTGCACTCGACACCCCACCTAAAGACGCCGCAGAATCTTATGCTCAAGAGCGTATGCAAGAGATCCATGATCTACTCGAAAGCGTGACTGAGTGGGCGGGTGAGCTACAACAGATGGACCCTGAAAAACTGCGCACCCTGATGAGACTGGGCGCAGGCGTTACCAAAGTGCTCTCGCTTAAAGAACAGCTGCTCGGTAAAGGCGATAAGAGCTAGTAGTTAGGCCGCACCGATCCACTTGGCTATGCCTTATAAGCAGGTATAGCCAAGTACATATCTCCCCATTTTTCGACAGACAAAGCTCTCTTCCTACCCAACGAAGCTTAACTCACAGACCTTGTACATCAGGGTAGCCCACACCATCTGATGACACACCTGCCAACAACCATCCGGCAAATACTGACAGACAAAACCTAGCCAAAAAAAGTGAGCGTATTATGTTTCGACCTCGCTGGTAGGCGCTCGCCAATTGCCTCCAACTCCTGTTCGAGCTTGTCGACATCTTGATGATTTTCGAAGAAGTCAACAAACGCATTAATTTGTTGTTTTTTCTCACCTTCAAAACGTGAAAGATAGTATCTAATCTCATCAAATGACCAAAATAGACCTCCGTAGAAATCGACATTTTTGATTGCAGATATCACTGCAGTAATTGGTGCTTTATTGATAATAAACAGGAGAAGCTGCATGACTGGATACTGCGGTTTGCCTTTTTGTAACGCGTCTAACGCTTCATTGATAAAGCTATGAGTCTGTTCGAGATCTCCAATGAGTAGGCTTATTTCTGCTTTGCTACATAAAGCGCTCACAACTATATTCTGAATTTCCTCATTGCTGCTGGATTTGAACTGGTCGATCAGTCGCTTGTATGTGGCAATGGCTTCACCGGCTTGAGCGGGCGACTTCTGGCTGTAAGCAACACCGAGATTGACTAACGCTGCGGCAACTACAGCCTGAATATCCTCATAGGTGCTTGTTTCGAACCGTTCGATCAGCTGCTTGCACGCAGCAATCGCTTTATCGGTTTGAGGGGGTGACGATGAGCTGTACGAAAACCCTAGATTGAGCAAAGCTCGAGCCACTGTAGTTTGAACGTCTTCTTCAGTATTTTCTTTGAATTGTTTGATAAGATTTTGGAGTGTTTCGACCTCTAGAGACTCTTCTGGTGGGGATAATTTCCCATAACAGAAAGCTTTGTTGAACAACGTAGTGGCTATAAAAGAGTCTGAATTTTCAGGATAACCTAAAGCTCTATCCAAAGACTGTATAGTTTGTTTGAAATCTTGGTTAGTATAGTCTGAAATTGCTTTGTTAAACCAGTCTTCTGCGGTGTAATCGGCTTCAGGCTTATCTATGGTCCGCTCTTTTTGTTTTTGTATTTCGTGCTCTTCTTCCGGTGTATAGTGATCTTTTAATTGAATTAGCTCACCAACGGCAGCCTCTCCATCTTGCTGAATGTTGTTAAGAATCTGTGAGGCTTCACGCTTAATTTGTTTAAGAATGATTGCTTTTTCTTTTTCAAGCTCCTCTATCGTTTGTTCACGAAGCGCTTCAGCTTGTTCCTGAATATGCTCCAGGGCGGTATTTCTCGCTTCTGCCAATGCAGAGCTGCGCACTGAGATCGCAAATGCTACTGCAAGGAATGTAAATAAGACTGCAAACCCGCCACCAATCCAGGCCGTGATTACACCAAAGCGATCAACTTGAGCGCTGATATCACCAATACGTTCATTCTGCTGACTAACCTGTTTGGATAAATTTTCATCTATCTTAGTCAAGCTGATTTCAGCATGGATAAGTGATTGGGAAAGCTGATCAATCTTGTCTGGGTTTTGCTGATTCGCCTCGAGCAGAACCAGCCGTTTTTCAAGCTCAATACGATCTTGTTGTATCCAGCTTGAGTTTACCTTAGGCTGCTGTAGCTCAGTTTCAGCTGAAGTAAGCGCGGAATTTAAAGAAGTGAGTGTGAGTAGCAGCAATGCTACCAAAGGCGCAAAGTGTTTCATCGTCTATCCATGGCGATAAGTCATTGATCTCAGAGTAACGGTTCAGGCTATGAATGTGAATAATGGAGTTATCTCGACTTCAGGTACGGCCAGTACGCGAAGCAAGCACCGGCGCTGCTATACACCCCGTGTTCAACATTCAGCCATTTACATTGGTGTACTTACCACCTATGTCCGCTTCTGTCCTATTTTAGACCGAGAGCTATCTCATCTTCCGTATTGATCTTTGGAACACTATCACTAACTTAATCAGTGATAGAGGGAACAGGCGATGACGGCTACCGCATTACTCGTAATTGATGTGCAAGAGTCCTTTAAGCATCGAGATTACTGGAACGAAGCATACTTCGCGCAATATCAAGCAAAGCAGAACCAGCTTATCAGCCATGCTCGCCAGAAAGGATGGCAGGTGATTTTTGTACTACATAACGAGGAGAGTGGTGTTTTTTCTCCGGCGTCCGGTTACGTCCGTTTAATGGACTTTCTTGATAAACAGGCAGATGATCTGGTGTTTAATAAACATGTGCATAATGCACTGCTAGAAAGCGGCTTACACGAACACTTACAGGCACAGCAGATCACTAAACTAATCATCAGCGGGATTCGCACCGAGCAGTGTTGTGAGACCACCGCACGGGTTGGTAGTGACTTAGGATACGAGATTGAATTTGTTGTGGATGCCACCCTCACCTTTCCAATGCATGACCCTTTCACTCAGCAAGAGGTCGGCGTTGAAGAGATTAAGCAGCGCACGTGTCTGGTGTTGAATAAGCGCTTTGCAACCATTCGTAGGACGGAGGAGTATGCAGACTAAGCGGCGTCGGATCTATCTGTTGGTGTTGCCCAGAGTTCATCTGCTTGATCTGGCAGCACCAGCACAAATTTTTGCCCACCCAGCTCTAGAAGACACCCTAGAGCTGCATTACATCTCGCCCACGCCGGATGTGTGCTCGAAGCAAGGGCTACATCTGGCGCGGTTGGAGCCATTGCCTGCGGCCGTCCATCCAGACGATTGGTTGCTGCTGATTGGTACTAGCCGCCTTGATCGGCACCTTCATGAGGCGGCTTATCAGCAAGCGATTAGTTGGTTAGCAGATGCTGGAATGCAATGCGGTCTGTTGGCTGGGATCTGCTCCGGTACGATGCTTGCTGGTAAGGCGGGGCTTTTAGATGGCAAACGCTGCACAACACACCATGATTTAACTCGTACGCTGGGTCAGGTTGCACCTAAGGCGCTCGTACAGGAGGACTGTATCTTTGTCGCCGATGGGCATATCTGGACCAGTGCAGGTATTACCACCGGTTTGGACTTGTGCTTACAACTGGTCGCCGAGCATTGGGGCCAGAACAGCGCGCTCACCATTGCCAGAGAGATGGTGCTTTACCAACGCCGTTCAGGAAACGAACCGCAGCTCAGCTTTTGGCTACAGCACCGCAACCATACCCAGTCACGCATCCACACCGTGCAAGACTTGATTATGCAAGCTCCCGGGCAAGATTGGAAAATCGCTCAGCTCGCCGAGATCGTTTACCTCAGTGAGCGGCACCTGCGGCGCCTATTCACCGAAGCTACCGGCTTTAGCGTACAGCAATACCTTCAACAGGCCCGGGTGGAGCTCGCCCGCCAGTTGCTAGAGCAAACTAGCTTTTCGCTGGATATTGTTGCTGAGCGCTGCGGTTTTGCAGCAGAACGAAGCCTGCGCCGCGCGTGGGAGCAATGGATGGACGGCACGCCCAGCAGTTATCGCAAAGCCTTTACCCAAGCAGATTACAACCCACACTGAGCCGCTGCGCGACTGTCACAGCTGACCCGTAAGCAGTGCGTAGGCGGTTTCGATTCCGAGATCCTCTTCAGCTTGGCGTTGTGCGCGATCAAGATAAGGCACCTCAATATCCACCGCTACACCTTGGTGCTCTAACCACTCACCTGCTGGGGTGTAGTAAAATTCATTGGATAACGTAAACACGATGCCACTGGGCAAACGCTTTTCTAAGGCGTCAGAGAACTCCCCTTGTGTGCTTTCCCCTATCAGGGTGACGTTCGGTAAAGCGCGCATCCCTACTGTAAACACCTCGGCAGCACTGGCGGTGGTGTTGCTGGTAAGCAGCACAATAGGTTGATGATAGGTGATGTTGGCGGGTAAAACGCGCACCTCTTTCAAGGCCGTTTTGCTCGCACCTAAACGCGCCTGCTTAGAGAACATCAGTTGCTCGTTTTGAATAAAGTACGAGAACAGCTTCATGCTAGCATAGTCGTTACCGCCAACGTTGCTGCGGATATCGACTATCAAGCCGGCGGTGTCGCTCATGTCAGATAGCACCGTTTGCATCGCTTGCTCTATCGCGGCCAGTTCAGAAGCAGGAAACTCATCTCCTGCGGCGAAATCCTGCATACCACTGATCTCTAGATAACCAATATTGCCTTGCTTGAACCAATTAATGTTGCCATTGGCCGCGGAATTCACCTCGCTCTCGGCATAGCTGGTAATGATTTCAGCACTCAGTTCAAGTTGTTCGCCCACATACGTATTTATAGTCTCGATGTCCGCATCCGAAAGCGGTTCGGCGATGTTGTACTGTGTAATCGCCTCTTGCACCAAGGTGCTGATAAAGCTCGGCTTGTTCTCAAAGCTCACCTCTTGCCCATCAGAAGAGGTAATGGCGATATGCCCGTCCTTGAGTGGCTGCACTGATTGATAAAGCACATCTAAAAACGCAGCTTGCGTCATTGCGTCCTGCAAGTTCGCCAGTGCTTGTTGGCGGACACTGTACCAGTCCACACCTTTTAGCTCGAAAGAGAGGTAATAGTCGCTGAAAGTTTGCCAGAATATCTCATAATCTGAGAACCAATCTTGCTGATAACCCGCCTCACCTGTTTGGACAGACGGCGTTTTGCAGAGCTCAGGTAAGCCTGCGATGGGTTGAAAGCGCAAACTCGGTGCATGAAACGTAGGAGTTCCGTCTTCGATAAGCGCCAAAATACCATCGGTACCGAGATCGAAGAAGCGTTCAAAGTCCTCCTCGTCAACGTCATCTAGACGCTCGTTCACTAAGCAGCTTGCCTGTGTGTAATCGTAAAAAGTGATATGGGTATTGTCGATCCAAGCGATTTTTCCATACCCTGCTGCTTGCCAAAATCCGTTAAGTGGATTGCCCGAGCCCGTGGCAGAATCCGTCGAATGACTTGATCCGCCTCCGCATCCAGATAGCAAACTAACAACCGCTCCCGCGATAAGAACAGATCGGCCAATATGAGTAAGTAGGTTCATTCCATGCCTCAAACACGCTATTTGTTTAAAGGTGAAATTATCTTTACTTACAGTGAGTTAGTCGTCTTGTCCGGCAGGATAGGACACCCAAAAAGGCTATTTTAGGTGTTCTTTTTTATACTGGCTTGGCGTCACACCGGCATGTTTCTTAAACGCCGTATAGAAGGCAGATTTGGAGTTGAACCCTGCGGCCATCGCAACTTCAATCACCGTTAGCGCAGCCTCTTTGTCTAACAACAAAGCTTGAGCCGCTTGGGTTCGGTAGCTGTTAATGAAGTCAAAAAAATTATTACCGGTTTGCTCGTTAATCGCCTGCGAAACATAGTGAGGAGGCAAGCAAAGTAGATCAGCCAGCTCCGTGAGTGTGAGCTGAGGCTCAAGGTAGAGCTGCCGCTGTTCAACCTGTTGTCTTATCTCCCTGATCAGTTGCCCGCTCATCTCAGCATCAACAGCCGACTTTGCATACTTAGATTCAACAACCATGGCTGGGGTTGCTTCTTCCGTCGGCTCTGGCTGAAGATCGCTGCTCGCTGATACTGGCTCTGATGGATTCCGCGCTTTAAAAATCTCAGGCTGCTGCAAGCCTCGATACCCCATCAGGTAGATCAGCAACAGCATAGAGAAGCCAAGCACGTGCTCCATCCAGCCTCTTAACAAGGTTTCAGTCACCACATACAGTAGATAGATCGTCAACAAAGAGATCAGCAAACGCTTTAACCAACTCAAGTTGATCTGCTCTATCTCAGAATAGTTATTCAAGATTGATATCGAGTACCGCTTTAAATGCCATATCGACAGGCCAAGATAGATGGCAATACTTGCGAATGCGAGTACGGTTTCAAAGTCATCCAATAACCACGCAATTACTAACTGGCTGTAGCTCAGGCCGTGCGAGTTGGCACTGCCATCAAGCACGATAGGATCAAGCCCGATAATCAGCTGTTGTGTGTCCTGCGGTAGCATCAACAAAGACCATGCCACCACGATATGTAGCAAACCGGGCAAAAAATGCAGCTGCTGCCGCCGTGAAAGTTGGCTTGGCGAGGGCCGCGTTAGCTCAATGCAGTAAAGGAAGATCAGCGGGCCATAGAAAAACTCTTTCGGCCACAACAAGGTTGTGATGACCGGCCACTGCGCTGAAATACCCGCGGTGTCTGTAGCATAGTCTACTAATGCAAGGCTAAAAAGCAGCGTTAGCAGGCAAAGATATCGGTTGGCTTGATGATCACCCAGCTTAGAACGATACAGCAGTAGCGTAAGGAAAAAACCTTGGCTGGCAGCAATAATGTAAAGCACAGCAAGCGCTGATTGCAGAAGATCCATCACGTTATAAAAGTTCTAGTTAGCGGCCAAGGTTTAGGTGACATCCATTATCGGCAGCCATGATAAAACGCTTCAACCAGCTCTGCTAGCCCCATTTACGAACGTAGGCACCTCCCTTTTTAAGTAGGATGGTTCACTCACAGCCCCCGCTTTCGCTGAATCACGCCAAAGGGCGCGTGGGCGTAGTGGCGAATATGCTAGACTATCGCACTTTGTGAGCAGCCACTGTTGGAAATGCAGCTGATACAGGCTGCCCCACTTTATCTCGTCATAACACGCGCCCGACTGGGCGAAACACCAAGGATGATAGCTTGAAATATCAGGGAAAACTGACCCACTGGAACGATGACAAAGGCTTTGGTTTCGTCGAGCCTAACGGCGGCGGAGAACGCTCTTTTGTCCATATCAAATCCTTCAAAAAGCGCTCGCGAAGGCCTATAGAGGGCGATCTAATCGTCTATCAGCAAGTGAAGGACGCAAAAGGTAAATTCAAAGCGGTGAACACCATGCTCATCGCAGATAGAAAAGCCGGTTTAGACACACCTAAAAAGCGCAGCAAAACCGGCGCTCCAAGTAAGTTTGTGGCATCCATTGCACCTGTTTTCTATTGTGTCTTACTCGGTGCCGTGTTGTTTAGGCTAATACCGATTGAGGTTTTATACCTTTATCTTGCAACGGGCTTGGTGACCTTTTTACTCTATGCGAAGGATAAATCAGCAGCGCAAGCAGGAGGCTGGCGCACGCCAGAGAGCCAGTTGCACCTACTGAGTTTGATTGGTGGCTGGCCAGGCGCTTATTACGCGCAGCAAACCCTTCGGCATAAGTCCGCAAAAAGGGAATTTCGACAAGTGTATTGGGCCACGGTGGTCATCAATATCGCCGCGTTTGCATGGTTATTCACCCAACAGGGTCGCCAGTTACTGGCGGGCCTACTCGCTTAGATGCTCGCCAACGTCTCGGCAGCTATTGATGTGCAGTGCTCTCTCGCGCTGCACAAAATGCCTGACCTTTTAGCAAGTTATCATTTCAATAGCATGCTGTTTAAGCGTGCTTGATAATCACCTAGCTGCGGGAACTGTTCGGCCACCCATGCAGGGTTATGATAAGTATCCATATAACGCTGCCCGCCATCACAGATTAATGTCACTAGCGAACCTTGCTGTCTTGCCGCTCTCATCTTGATCGCCAGCGTTAACATGCCCCACAGATTGGTTCCGGTTGATGCACCGGCACGAATCCCCGTTTGCTGCTCTAACCAACGCAGTGCTGCGATGGATGCAGCGTCTGGGACTTTGTGCATTTGATCGATCACCTCCGGCATAAACGACGCTTCCACCTGAGGACGTCCAATTCCCTCGATTTTACTACCGCACGCCAGCGTCAGCGATCGATCTTTGCTACGCCATGCATCAAAAAAGACTGAGTTATCAGGGTCCACAACATGCAACTGCGTAGCAAAACCTTTGTAGCGGATATAGCGACCTAGTGTTGCTGAAGTGCCGCCCGTGCCTGCGCTCATCACAATAGCAGAGGGAATGGCGTGCGGCTCGTTCTGCATCTGTCGAAAGATACTTTCAGCAATGTTGTTATTACCTCGCCAGTCGGTAGCGCGTTCTGCAAAGCGGAACTGATCCATAAAGTAACCGTGGGTATGCTTAGCCAGCGCGACCGACTCAGCATGCATCTGCGTTGGACAGTCGACAAAATGGCAGCGTCCGCCATAGAACTCCACCTGTGCAATCTTAGACTGAGCAGTTTTGCGCGGCATCACCGCGATAAAAGGCAGGCCCAGCATTCGGGCAAAGTACGCCTCTGATACAGCTGTACTGCCAGAAGACGCCTCTATCACGGTCGTGCCCTCTTTGATGTGCCCGTTACACAGGGCATATAAAAAGAGTGAGCGGGCCAGCCGGTGTTTTAAGCTACCCGTTGGGTGGGTGCTCTCATCTTTCAGGTACAGATCGATTCCAGCCAGCTCTGGCACATTGAGCTTAATCAGATGCGTATCAGCTGAGCGTTGCGTATCGGCCTGAATCTGCTGCACGGCCCATGCTACCCAGCTACGCGCGCTGCTGTCTGTCATCGTCTCTCTCCTGTTTCAATACCCGTGATCTAATAGACACAGTGTCGCGGTTTTACCGGAGAATTAGTTTTCTTTCTGATAGCAAAAACGGCATATTTATAGAATAATTTTCCAACTCAAACACCAATAAGAGAATAAATATGCTCGATAGCATCGATAAGCGCATTCTTGATCTCTTGCAGCGGGATTGTACCCTCTCGGTGAGCGATATTGCAGAACAGGTAAACCTCTCCACCACTCCATGCTGGAAACGCATCCGTAAGTTAGAGACCGAAGGCTATATTAAGGCTCGGGTGGCCTTGCTCAATAGCCGCAAATTAGGTGCGGGTGTCTCGGTATTTGTGCATATCAAAACGAAGCACCATGATGCTCAATGGTTGACACAATTTGCCGAAACGCTGCAGCAGTTTGATGAGATTATGGAGTGCTACCGCATGGCTGGCGAGTGGGATTACCTGCTGCGCGTTGCCACCAGAGATATCGAATCCTTTGATCACTTCTACAAGCAGTTGATCAGCGCCGTGGATGGCCTGGCCGATGTAACCTCTAGCTTCGCGATGGAGGAGATAAAATACACCACCCGCTTACCGCTAAAGTAAGTGTTGGGCGCTACCTCCATGTAGCTAACTCTATAGACAACATCAGCCGATGTTTATTTAGATGTTTCCCATATGCCTATAAAACCAATGGTTATAGCAACCAAGAGTTATAGCAGCCGGCTAAGCCGCTGCGATAGCAAACTGATCCGCCAAGCGGCTCACGCCTAGTCCACTCATTTTAGTGACCTCTATTTGCGTGGGGATGCGCTCTTTCATCGCATCAACATGGCTGATTACACCCACCATCTTGCCCGATGCATTGAGGTTATCGAGTGCATCAAGCGCGGTATCGAGCGTTTCCGCATCGAGCGTGCCGAAGCCCTCATCTAAAAAGAGCGAGTCAATCCGCGTTTTCTGGGAAACCAGATCCGACAGAGCCAACGCCAATGCAAGGCTCACCAAGAAGCTCTCACCGCCTGACAGCGTGCGCGTGTCTCGCACAGCATCCGCCTGCCACGTATCCACCACCCGAAGCTCCAACGAATCTCCCTCACGACGCTCTAACTGGTAGCGTGCATGGAGGCGCTGTAAACGCTTGTTGGCGAGATAAACCAGATGATCGAGTGTTAACCCCTGTGCAAAGCGGCGGAACTTATCTCCTTTACTCGAGCCAATCATGCCATTGAGGTGGCTCAGCAGGTCTTCCTCTTTTGCAAGCGCATCACGCGATGCGAGTAACGTATGCTGCTTTTCTCGGCGGCTTCGGTCATCGCTTAGCTGGCGATCAAGCTGGCCTATCTGTAGCAGCAGCTCGCGCATCTGTACCTCATGCTCAGCCAGTGCTTGCGCCACCGCAGCCTGCTCGGTCTCGGCATACTGGTTCGCGTGGCCAGTTGCCTCATGCTGCTGAGTATCAGCGGTGACTTGCGCTAACCGATCTTGCGCTATTTGCAGGCTATCGCTGAGCTGCTTAAGTTTACTCTCGAGCTGATCACGCTCGGTATGATCAAGCAAGGCTGCTTGAAAGGCTTGATCATCAGCGAACGGGCTCTGTGCCAGCAAACGCTGCCACACCTCGGCAGCCTCGGTGGCTGACTCGCTAAGTAGCGCTATCTGCTCTGCCTTTGCACTCACTTTACCTTGAATGCTGGCACGTTGCGCATTCAGCTCATTAGCCTGCTCTTGTATCTGTTTCTTTTGTATTTCAACAGTTTGTAGCGCCGCCTGCAAGCGCTCTCTCACCTGTTCTACCGAGTCATCGCTGAAAAGCTGTTGGCGCTGCTCGCGGTTTTTTGTGATCTCGCTGTGAGTGCTCTGTAGTAGTGATTGCGCCTTATCGAGTGACGCATTCAGCTCTTTCTCGCGCACTTTCGCATGCTGCTCATCGCGCACTAATAGGTCGATCTCACCCTGCAAGGTCGTGATTTTTTGTCCGTTTTGCTGCCAGCGCTCACAGGCCTCTACTTGCGCTGCAAGCCATGTTTCGATCGGCTCTAAGCTGGGTGCTATCTCACCAAGCAGCTCGTGCAGTGCTGTGTCTAGCTCGGTGAGTTCACGAGTCACTTGAGCCTGTTGTGCTTGCTCATCCGTTAACTGCTGCTGGCTTTGGGCAAGCTTACCAGATAGCAGTTTATAGTCGGCGTGTAACTGGTTTAGTACCGCTGTAGCGCTCGTAAGCTCGGTATTTGCAGCGTGTAGCTGCATGTTGAGTGATCGGATCTGCTCAATTTGCTGCCGCTGTGTTTGGCGGGCCGTGCTAGCCGCCTCCAACGCTTGTGCAAGCGCTGCGGTATCCGTGATAGCCAGCACCTCATCGAGCTGCACCATCGACGCCTGCCATGTTTGCTCCAGCGTAGCGATCTCTTGGCTGATGCGGTTTTGCTGCTCAGCCAAGTGTTTAGATCGCTCTTGAAGCGCTTCTCTCTTGGCCGTCAGCGGCTGCGATTGTGCGTGAATCGCATCACATTGCTGCTGCATGGCATCGCGGCGTTGCTGCGTGCTGTCGGTATCCAGCGCTTGATATTGCTCCACCAGCGGGTGCTCAGTTGAGCCGCAGAGCGGGCAAGCGGTATCTGGTTGCAGGTTACGCCGTTCAGCTTCGAGGCTGGCGATATGGCGCTCCTGCTGCAGCAGTTTGTCTAAATCTCTAAGATGATCTCTGCTCTCTTTAAACTGCTTACGCAACGCTTCTAGCTCGGCTTCGTTATGCTCGCGCTCGTTCTGCAGCGCAACGTGGCTCACTTGGTTGTTATGCTGCTCTGTTACCTGTTGCAGGTAACGCTGCTGAGTATCCGGTAAAGCTCCGAGCAGGGCATGGCGCTCCACCAGCACTTGGTAATCAGCCTCCCACTGTGCCAGTGTTTTATTGGCAAGTAATGTGGTGAGCTGAGTGTTTAGATCATTATGACTTTGCCGCAATGACTGTTGGTTTTCTTCAGCGGTTTTGACGCCAGCAGTTACTTGTTTAAGCTCTTCGTTATGATGCTCAACTGCTTTAGACAAACCATTTAAGTTATTGTTTATATTACTCAATAATTGTTTACGGTCTTGAGATCGCTCCACAAGCGTTTGAGCTTTGGGTAGCTTTGCCTGTAGCGCTTCGCAGTAGGCTAATGCCTCTTGAGCTGTTTCTAGCTGTTGTAGTTCACCACGTTTTTTCACCACCTGCTGGGTAATTTCTGCTGCCTTTAACGCACTTTGATTGGCGCTATCTTGCAACTCGGCAACGCTGGCGCCCTGCTCCTCTTGCAGATTCGCCAAGTGGTTAAACTGATGATCCAGCGGCAGCACCTTTTCTTGAATCAGTTGCTCAGTTTTTTGCTGCTCTGCCTGCTGCTGATTCACAGCATCACTCACCTGCTGAAGTTGTGTTTGCATGTTTTGATGCTGCTGGTCGCACGCAGCAAGTTGAGTATTGAGCATCTGAGCTTGTTGCTGTGCTTGGTGCAGCTCGCTATCCGCTTTTTGATGGGTGTTAAAAGCATCACGCAGCGGCTCAGCCTGCTTGGCAAGCGCTAGGCGCTGGCGCGTTGTGTTGGCCTGTTGGCTCTGCTCTTGTGCTTTTATTAGATTAGCCTGCGCCTCTTGTGCACGCGCGGCCAGCTTTTGTTGCTCGGTCCACCAGTGCTGGTGAGCCTCTAATTGAGTAACCGTTTGCTTGAGCGATTCTTCCCTTTCATGCAGCGCAGTGAGAGAGGCTTCTAGCTCGGCGCGCTGTTCAACACTGAGCAGCTCCACCGCATCAAGCTGCGCATTTAATTGCGCTAGCTGGTTTTTCGTTTCGCTGTGGGTTTGGTGCACCTTTTCCGAGATTAAGCTGTAGATCTCGGTACCCGTGAGCTCTTCTAGCAGCTCAGCCCGCTCGTTCGCGGAGGCATTAAGAAACGCAGCAAACTGCCCCTGGGAGAGCAACATCGATTTGGTAAAGCGCGCAAAATCTAACCCACTGATCGACTCAATCAGCTCGTTTTTACGCTTCACTTGGCTGGCAAGAATTTCTCCCTCTTCTGCCTGCTCACCCGCTAACTTTGCTAGCTCGACCTTTGCCTCTTGTAAATTACCGTCTGCTCGATCACGCGAGCGGCGCTGACTCCAGAATGCACGGTAGCGCTGTTGTTTAATCTCGAATACAACTTCTGCCAACGACTCTGCGGTGCCCCGTGTCATCAGTTGGTTACTCGTTTTCGAGATGGTATCGATCCTTGGCGTGCGGTGATAAAGTGCTAAACAGATCGCGTCTAGGATGGTGGTTTTGCCGGCACCGGTCGGGCCTGTGATCGCAAACAGGCCGCTATCAACAAAAGGGGCGGCCGCAAAGTTGATCTTCCACTCACCCTTTAAGCTGTTGAGGTTTTTAAAACGTAACGACAAAATCTTCATACGTTATCTCCCCCGGCAAACAAGTCCACTTGGTTCTGGCTCTCATCTGCCGCAGGTTTTGCGCTATTGCTGCGCCGTTTGGGCTTGGTGGGTGGCTCGCTGGGCAGCTCTGCCAAGGGAAACAGGTCACCCTCAAGTTCAGCAACCAAAGACTCAGCAGGTGCTGCTGGCTTTTTGGTGGGACGCGTGACGACAATCCCTGTCTCCTCCAGCACCGCCTCAACAACCTGTTCGAAGCGCGCGGTTAGCTCCGTTTCAAGAGGCGTGCCTACAAGCTCAGGTTCTAACGCCAAACGCCGTGCAAAGACATCAAAGGGGCTAAGTTCTGCGAGGGTTTCGTTCTCTTCCTGCTGTATCCCTGCACGAGTCGTGTTGCTGAGGCGCTTTACTTGCAGAATCTCAAGCGGGAGGCCTTCGATCATCGTTTCGATACGTTGCTGTAAATCGCTAACATATTGATCACTGCTCACTTCAATACAGAGCCAAACTGGCAACGCTTCAGAGCCTTGACGGCTGGCCTCTTTGAGTTGAGCGGGCAAACTTTCAAGGTTACCCCGCACTATTGCCATCGGCTGAAAACGCGGGACGTTAATCGGCTCAATCGCGATGGACTCGCTTTCTGAGAACGTCACTTGTACCACTTGCTTGGTGCTTTTTAGCTCATCAAACGCCAGAGGTATTGGCGAGCCGCAGTAGCGGATATGCTCGGTGCCTCCCACCTTTTGCGGCCGATGGATATGGCCTAGTGCAATGTAATCCGCCGGTGGAAATTCAGAAGAGGGAAACGCTTCAAGTGTGCCGATATAGACATCGCGCACGGCATCACTAGTTTTAACGCCCAGCGCCGTCAGATGGCCGGTGGCGATAATGGGTACAGCCTTACCTAATTGATCCCGCTGCCGACACGCCGCCGCGTAGATCGCTTGGTAATGCGCAGTAATCGCCTGCCCTAGTGCTTGGCTTTTTTCTGTAGCGGAAAGATCAGCTAGGCTGCTCATCACATCGCGGGGCCGTAAAAAAGGTATCGCACAGAGCAGCGCCCCCACGGTTTGATCTTTGTTATATAAAGGAATGATTTGTTGATCTGGCGTTTCATCAGGCGCGGCCACCACATGGGTATTGAGGTATCCCAGCACGCCTTTTGACTCATTCAGCATCGCCACCGAATCGTGATTACCTGCTAAAACCACCAACTGACAGCCGCAGTTATTTAGCTTAGCCACGCAGTCATAATAAATTTCACGCGCATAGCTAGGCGGTGTGCCAGTATCAAATAGATCACCTGCAATCACAACCGCATTGATCTGGTTTTGCTCGACTAAGTTGACCAACCAATCGATAAACCGGCGGTGCTCTTGGGCACGATTTTTAGTGAAGAAGTGTTGTCCTAAGTGCCAATCGGAGGTGTGTAGGATTCGCATCATAAAATTTGCAGAGGCCTATCAGTTGCCGCATATAGAGGCTGTCTACCATACCAGATTTCCACGTTCGATAGATGGATCTTCAGTGTGCGTTTAGGAACACGCCAAAATCAGCTATCTCTCACGTCTATGCAGAGTATCTTCCCTCGCTTAGCGAAAAAGCTCTTCGAGTTTCGTTCGCAAGTCATTCTTTTCCAAAGTGAAACATTCACGTCATCTAACTTTCATCTTAACTTTCCATAATGCGCCGCGTGGGAACCTTATAACCAATTTTAACCTCCTGCATGGAAGAACCATGATGAAAAAGAAGCTACTAACTGTTGCGATCGGTTCTGCGGTTGCATTGACAATTGCGGGCTGCAACAGCTCTTCAAAATCAACAGATACAGACACAAACAAGCTATTGCCAAAGGATGCGAAAATCGCGTTTGCAGGTGTTAAAGCGCCGGTAACTGACGCCGAGAAGCGTGCTATTCTGGCGTCGGATGCGACGATCACCACTGGCTCAGATTCAATGCCACTAGACCTTGAGTACAACGTCTTTGCTCGTTCTGGTGACACATTTGACCATGCAGTATTTGGCCAGTTGGTTGATAAGCAGGGTAACCCACTTTCTAAGGAAGATGGTTCTCCAAGCATTGCGAACTCCAACGAATTCACATCCTTGCTGCCACGTGGTGAGCGCCTCTTCTCGGTTTCTCAGTTTGAGAGCCGCCCAGGTGCTATGTTCTTGATGGAACTGAACCAAAACACAGAAAACGGTGAGCTGAGCGTAAAAGATGCGTGGCAGATCGACCAATCTGGCGTCAACGGTGGTTGGGTTCACTGTGCAGGTTCTGTTACGCCTTGGAGCACACACCTAGCATCTGAAGAGTACGAGCCGAATGCTCGTAACCTAGTCACCGGTGCTGATGCTGCAGCTAATCGCTATGCGGCAGGCTTCCTCGATTACTTCAACGGTGATGAGTCTCAATGGAACCCATACCAAGTGGGTTGGAACATTGAAGTTGATGTACAAGCAGATAGCGGTGCTGCGCCAACTGCAACGTCTAAAAAGCACTATGCGATGGGCCGATTGGCATTTGAGCTATCCTACGTGATGCCAGATGAAAAAACCGTTTACATGACTGACGATGGCACCAACGTAGGTCTGTATATGTTTGTTGCAGATAAAGCAGGTGACCTATCCGCTGGTACGCTGTACGCCATGAAGTGGAACCAAACAGCATCGACAGGCGTAGGCGCTGCAGACCTTGACTGGATCGACCTTGGCCACGCTACAAGCGCTGAGCTGTCTGACTACATTGAAGGCGCTAACCAACTCGCGTTTACTGACATTTTCGCGACAGCTGATGCTAACGAAGATAACAGCTGCCCAGAGGGTTTCACCTCGATCAACGCAGGTGGCAACGGCCAAGAGTGTCTGCAAGTAAAGCCGGGCATGGAAAAAGCCGCTTCACGCATGGAAACACGCCGCTACGCTGCCATGATGGGTGCAACAACTGAGCTACGTAAAGAAGAAGGTATTACCTTCGACCCAACACGCAGCAAGCTGTACCTCGCGATGTCTGAAGTCGCACGTGGCTTTGAGAGCTTCAAAAAGAACGGTGCAGATAGCAGCAGCTACGACCTAGGCGGCCCTAACCACATTCAACTGGAAGGCTTTAACCGCTGTGGCGCTGTTTACCAGCTAGACGTCGCGTCTGACGCAACGATCGGCTCATCTTATGTTGCGAAAAACATGTCTGCTCTGGTTGCCGGTGTACCGGCAACAGATAGCTACGGTGACGGCGTACAAAACCCTATCGTTGCAAACAGTGCAGACTATGCTGACAACAACAAGTGTCACATCGACGGCATCTCTAACCCAGATAACGTCACTTACATGTCTGGCTGGGATATCCTAATCATCGGCGAAGATACAGGTTCTGGTCACCAGAACGACGTGATCTGGGCATATGATTTCGGCACCCAAGCGCTAACACGCATTCAAACAACACCTTACGGTTCTGAAACGACATCTCCTTACTGGTACCCGAATATCAACGGTTGGGGTTACCTAACGAGTGTTGTTCAACACCCATATGGTGAGTCTGATTCAGACAAAGACACTGGCAACGGTGAGAACCGTGCTTACACAGGTTACGTAGGTCCTTTCCCAGCGAAAGCTGAATAAGCCCGACCTGACGTTACCGAAGGGGAGCACAATGTGCTCCCCTTTTCTGCGTTATCCGTTCTGCTCGATCTGTTGTGTACTAAGAGTCCAAGCATGAAATACCTATCCTCTCTGATACTAAGTGGCGTTGTTGCCTACACACCCTTAACGCTGGCACTCGATCAGGAAAACCCGGTCGCCTATATCCCCGCCCAGTGTTACACCAACCCGGTGAATGAGATCACAGGCCAAGTAGCAAACCCCTGCTACACCTGCCACACCGATAGCCGACGCCCCAACTATATTGATGACGGCGAAATCCAAACGTTGTTTTCATTCACCGAAGCTGCGCTCGTTAATAACTGGAAAAACTATTTTAAAGGCTTCTCAACTCGGGCCAGCGATATCTCTAATCAGGCGATTTTAGACTACGTCAGAGAGAACAATTACTTTAACCAAGCGGGCCAGAACCTGATTGCCAAACGCATACTGACACACCTAGCCGAATACGATAGCAACAATAATGGCCAGTGGGATGGCTACATTCCCGACATCTACTACCAGTTCGATAACGAAGGCTTCGACCGCACACCGACGCACGGTTACACCGGCTGGCGCGCATTTGCTTACTACCCTTTCCCAGGTGGCTTTATGCCCACCAATGGTTCAACAGATGACGTGATCATTCGCCTACCTGTTGCCTTCCAACAAGATACCAACGGCAAGTTTGACCTAGAGATCTACAAAACTAACCTAGCTATTGTTGAGGCGCTGATCAAAGAGAAAGATATCCCGATCACTGCCACTGATGAGAAGCGCCTTGAGGTAGATCTCGACAAAGATGGCACGCTGGGCACAGCGCAGATCATTCGCTACGACTGGGCACCGCGCGAGGGCGGCATGATGAGCTATGTCGGCAAAGCGAAAGTACTGCTTACCAGCGGCAAACAGCATCTTGCCGCTGGCCTTTATCCGGTGGGAACGGAGTTTATCCATTCGGTGCGCTATCTGGATATCGATAGCCAACAACGCGTGCAAATGGCGCCACGGATGAAAGAGCTGCGCTATGCGCGCAAAACATTTTGGGTGAACTACTTCCAACACGATCGTATCGCAGCCAAAGAGCTGAAGGAGCGCCACGACTTTCCTGATCGTATCAAACAGGTGATTGGCTCAGCAGAGGCCGGTGTTCGCGTCCCGCAAGGTTGGGTATATCAGGGGTTTATTGAAGACCAAACCGGTGCGCTGCGTCCGCAAAGTTATGAAGAGCATGTATTCTGCACCGGCTGTCACTCCGGCATTGGGGTCATTACCGATACCACGTTTGCCTTTAAGCGTAAGCTCGATAGCGACCAATTCCAACAAGGCTGGTATCACTGGACACAAAAGTCGTTTACCGGTGTTCCTGAACCACGCCGTGAAAGCGATGGCGAGTACGAGTACAGCTTCTACCTGAAACATAACCCAACCGGTGATGAGTATCGCTCCAATATGGAGGTAAAAGACAAGTTCTTCGACTTCTATGGCGAGCCAAAACCAGAGGCTTTTGCGGCACTTCATGAGGACATCTCTGAATTGCTACTGCCCTCGCCCGCTCGCGCATTAGAGCTAAACAAAGCCTACAAGGCCCTTGTCGAAGAGCAGTCTTATGTGAAAGGCCGCGAATCGATGCTAGTGGGCGAAGGCGTTATTCATCGTCAGGTGGAGTTAGACCAGAAAACGGGTATCGAAACACCCTTACAGTTCCACTAAACCTCCTTTTTAGTTTCTTTATGGCGGAGCCCTTTGTGGCTCTGCCGGTGTTCCTTCCGAAACCATTTAAAATGCGATAGCATGATGATTCATCGACTAAGTGACTGAATTTTCATGCTTAACAATCTCTCTCGAAACCAAGCACACCCCAAACAGTTCCGTGTTCCTATCCTCTGCTATCACGCAATGAATGTGTACGGCACTGAGTATGATAAGAATGACCACGTGGCCCTCGATAGAGATATTACACTGATTAAGTCACTTGGCTTTACCGTCAAGAGCCTCAGTTGGATTGTTGCAGCCTACAAGCGCGAGGATTGGGCCGCACTGAATCAACCGATCATTGGCATCTCGTTCGATGACGGGCCAGATATCGAAGCTTACACCTACCACGACCTATGCCTTAACGAAACGGTAGAGAGCTTCCACAGTATTATTGCTCGTCACAACGTGCCCGCAACCAGCTTCTTGATCGCTAGCGAAACAGCACGCTCGCAACTTGGTCAGCACGAAGCTGCAAGCACTCTCGACTCCTATGACAGTGAATGGTGGAACAATACCGGAGACGCCTTGCTGGAGCTCGGCAACCATAGTTGGGATCACAACCATGAATGTGTCAGCCCAGTTGCGCAACGAGAGCAGATTAAAGGAAATTTCTTCGTCATCGATAACGAAGCTGATGCCATCGCACAAATTACTACGGCATACACTCATTTAAAGGAAGCCACAAAAGGCCAAGTGAAGCCGCTTTTTTGCTACCCCTATGGCCATGTTAATGAGTACTTGCGCGATAATTTTTTCGCCATGCGCCCCGACCTTCATGAGATGCATGCAGCCTTCAGCACCGCTGGCGAACACTTTACCGAAAACCACTCGATATGGGCCGTTCCGCGGTATGTATGCGGACAACACTGGCGTTCAACAGAAGAGTTAAAAAGTATTTTAACGCAAGCCAGCCAAGGGCCAGTCGATACGGACAGTTCAGCGCGACCTGTGCGAACAGCATTAGCATTTGCGAAGGCCAAAGCTAAAAGAGTCAAAGGAGGACTCAACGCGATGTTTCCTAAATTATTGAATCGTGCCCGCACACTCTACTATCGACAGCGCTTCGGCCCAGCGCCTGCCGCAGCACCAAACGACTACACCGAAGTATCCCATGACTTCGATCCGGCACCACTAACATACCCGAACGACTATACCGAGCTATCTCAGTACGTCAATGTGATCGAGGTGAGTAACGCGCGCCCCTTTATAGGCGAGCTATTCAAGCGCCACTTTGGTGATGAATGCCCGTTAGAGGAGCGCCACTTTATCGCCTTTTACACACCAGCCGAAGGACAACCCATACCGCTAGGCTACTTTCACCATACGCCTTATGGCCGGAGTTTCTTAGCAGGCGGATTGGTCATTGATGAGCGCATTTATCGCCGGCTGCCAAAAGAGCTGCGGCTAATCATTAAGCGCAGTGGCGGCATTGCTGAGTACTTGTCGGTGCGCAGTTTTGAGATGCTAGGCCCCCATGTTGATGCTATTTGGGGCCATGTTGGTGATCATAAAGCAAGACAAGTGGATTATCGGGTTGGGTTTGTCGACACGAAAGATCCGCACCTCATGGTTATTTGGCGCAATCAAAAACTCTCGCAACAGCAACGCGAGCAGATGATTAACGAGGTGCTCGCGCTAGGCCCATTCTAATGCTGCTTGTTAGGTGTGCTGGCTGCACTCCACTGAATGTTTGGCAGTATCCTACCCAACGCATCAGTGTAGAGTTTATGCCCCATCGCTTGGGGCGCTTGCTGATACTCCTTTAATAACGCGGCATAGCGTGCTGCCTCGCCTTGAGCGGCGGAGACAATCTCTTCGGCGCTCGCTTGCGCTGTCAAACGGACCTTTCTGGCATCAGCTCTTGCTTTAGCGCGGGCAGAGTTTTGAGCACTACGCGCATCCGAGATCAACTTACGCTTTTCAGTGCGCGCCCGGTCCACACGATCAAACGCGCTTTTGACGCTAGCAGGCGGAGTTAGGGCTTTCAGTTGCACCGCTGAAAGGCGTATCCCAGATTCGAGTCTATCCAGATGCTGCTGGGTGTTGCGCAATAACGCTTGCTGAAACTGGTGCCGACCGGTGGTAAGCAAGTTGTCAGTATTGGCACGCGCCATCAATCGCGTTGCATTTGCCTGAATGAGATTCTCTAGCACCTCAACCGGGCGCTGTATGTGATGCAAGAACTGTCCTAAATCCTGGGTGCTGTATTGCACCACCAGCACCACGGCGAGTAGGTTATTGTCGCCAGTGGCAAGCTCTTTGGGTTGCATCTCCACACCCAGCTCAGTGAAGCTCACCTCGAGCGACTGTACTGTCGCTGCAGGGCGCAGCTCAACGCGCTCGATCGGAAACGGCAAATGATAGTGCATTCCCGGCGGTACAGATTCATCCACCAGCGCACCAAAGCGATAGCGCACCCCTCGCTGTTCATTCGAAACGCTGTAAAGCCCACTGAGGCCATATAGCAGCGGTAGTAGTAGCAATAACCCTAACAGAATGGGGCGTGAGCGCAGCCAAACATACTGCCAATCTGAACTAACTGGCATCGTCACCCACCTCTACCGCTGGCGGAGCCCACAGGTAATCAAACAATGGCTGATCCGTTGATAAAATCAGGCGTGTTTTATCTGTAAAGATCTGTTCATAGGCCTGCATCGAGCGCAGGAAACGATAAAATTCGGGGTGCTCACGGTAAACCTCTGCGTAGGCTTGGCTCGCTTTCGCTTCCGCTTCACCGACTAAAATACGGCTCTCTCGGCGTGCTTGTGCCAGCTTTTGGCGCACTTCGAACTCCGTTTCAGCACGTACTTTAGCTGCTTGCTCTTGCCCTTCAGCGCGCAGCTGCTGAGCAATACGTCCACGCTCAGCCGCCATCCGTTTGTAGATATCGACGACCACAGGCTGCGGAAAGCTGATGCGGTTGATGCCCACGTCGGTCACGTCGATCCCTAGCGATGCGGCAGCGCGCTCTCTGACCTGTTCCACGATGTTACTCAGCACTCGCTCTAACTGATGCTGGTTTGGATCCGTATTGAGAATCGCGCTCAATGGATGTTGGCCAATCTGATTGCTAATCTCCGCCGTGACGAGATCATTTAAACGCACAGCGGCAGTCTCGTAATTTCGTACGCTCGATAAAAACCGCTGCGCATCCTTTACCCGCCAGATTAAATAACTATCTAGCACAACATTACGCCGATCACGCGTCACATACTCGGCCGTTGCTAGGGTCTCAATACGCTGCTTTTGGTCAAGGCGGCTAATTGTTTGAATGGGATCGGGCAGCTTAAATAGTAAACCGGCTTCGTTTTCCACCTTAACCACACGCCCAAACTGGCTCACAACAATAAGTTCTGACTCATACACGGGAACCAACGATGTTGAGAGCAAAAAGCCACCCAGAACAGTGCCACCTAGGGCGGCTAACCATCTTTTTTTCATGGTTGATAGTCTCCAAACAAACGTGTGTCGCGCGATCTGAGCGCATCTTCGGTAATCACTTTTTCAATCTGAGGAAGCACTTTTTCGCTTAACTCTAAGCGTTTGTTAAAGGCCACCAGCTCGGGTTGTTGCGCGTACTCGCCAGCGAGAGTGGCAAAGTACGCAGCATCACCTGCGGCGCTCGCCTCCAGCTCCGCGATCTTTGCAGAAGTTTCAGCTGCTTCTTGGCTCAACCGCGCGCGGTTTGCCGCGAGCTCCTCAACGCGCTCCCCTTGCACTTGATGCTGCAGTGCTTGCTGCTGCTCGGCGGCACGTTCAAGATCATGGTAAGCACTGACCACCGCGCTAGGCGGCTGAAGTTTTTGCACCGTGATTGATCCAATGTGTGTCGAAAGTCCATAGGCCTCAAGGCGCTGCTCCACCTGCGTAATGGCAGTTGTCTCAAAGCTGTCGGCCAAAGTGAGAGAGAACGGGGCTTGGCTAAGTAGGTGGCTAACGGTTTGCTCCACCGCCGCAGCCACCAGTTGATGCGGCTGCGCAATTTGGCGGGATTCAAACCCCAGTTTGGGTAGTTGATATTGAACCGTCAGCGTTAAGTTGACGAGATTCTCGTCAGCAAACAGATAGTGATGTTCCCGGTCGAGATTCACATTACCAAGGGTTTGCCACTGCGAGCGGCTAAACACATTGGAGTGGTCCCAAAGCGCCAGTGGTGTACCCACTTCTAAGCGATACACCTGTTGCGGACGGTAACGCTCGATGGCACCTATCGGCCACGGCGCTAACAGATGCAAGCCTGGCGTTAACACTTCGGGCTGGGGCTGACCAAAAATGCGGTAGACCGCGTTCTCATCACTGCGCACAACATGAAGGCCAGAACCTGCATAAAACACCAACGTACCCACCAAAAAGCTAACCAAAACCCCGGACCGGTGCCGCTTTATACGCTGGCCAGCGCGTTGCCAAAATGGATGCTCGAGTAAGCGCTCAATTAAGCCATCAGGAGCCACTTCTGACCCGTTGATGAAGCTGCGTACCCCGCTAATGAAGAGCTCAATACCCGCAAAGGCCACCATCAATGCAATAACAAGTGCAACAATTTGATCGATATTGATCCCCACCAGCAACCCCACAAAGGAGCCGAGTACTGCAAACGAGGTAAACATATCGATATAGCTGTGGTAACCGTCCGCCTCAAGTGCTGGGGAATCCGTATCTTGGCCAACGCGTGTTTTAAGCGTTGCCATCACATGCGCCAACACAATGGCGACCATCACACCAATGATGCCCAGCCAAATATACTGGATACCACCCGACTTGCTTTGATCAACACTAGTGACGATTTCGTAGGGCACCCAAAGGATCGTTAACGACACTAAAATAGCTAACAGCGCTTCCAACCGATAAGCCCGCGCCACACCCAACGCGCTCGCCCGCTTCTCTTGACGGTAACGGATACCAATACCCACCAGCAGGACAAGCGAGATCAGCAGATCTGTTGCCGAGTGCAGCGCATCGGCATACAGGGCCGTGCTGCCCGTTACCAGCGCGATGCCTAATTTCAGAGCAAAGAGCAGACTATCGCTGGTGATAGCCAGTAAAGATGTCCGAATTCTGCGATCTTTAAACCACACTCGCCTGTTACCTCAAGACAACCAGCGTCAGGGAAACGCCAGCAGATGAAAGAAATGTGACAAGTGTGGAGCGATTAGATGACAAAAATATGAAAGGATTTAAAAATCAATTAGCTAGTGGCAGCGACTGATCATCAGTTGGCAGTTTGGCTATCGCGTTGCACGAGTAGCATCGCTGCCACCACACATCCGGCCCCAACCATCAGTAGCGGCGTTAAGCTCTCTTTGCCAAGCAGATACTCTAACAACAAAACAAACACAGGGGTTAAAAAGCTATAGGCCGCCACCCGTGTTGCACCCAGCTTTACTGTGCCAAATTGTAGTAAAAAGAAGGTGATTAGCGTTGTGAACACCGCAAGATACAACGCACCCACAAAGACAGATGGATCCACTTGCGGCCAATTGATCGCGGGTAACTGAGGTAAAGATAGCAGGAATAGCCACACGCTACCGGCGCTAATGACCCAAAATGTCATCACTTCCATCGGCTCGCCCGCATAAAGGCGCTTAACAAGCGGGCCATAGGCCGCCATAAATAGACAGCCAATAAAGAACACCAGATCGCCATGGTTCAGCTGCAAAGCCAATAGACGCTCTGTTTCACCGCGAAATACGATCCACAGCGCACCTAACGTCCCTAGGAGTAGCCCACTTGCACGTATCGGACTGAGCGTTTCACGATTAATCACAAATGCGTAGATCGCCGTAATGGCGGGTACCAAGGTGTAGATCGCTCCGGTGTTCAACGCACTGGTGTAACGTAAGGCTTCAAACATACACCAAAAAAAAGCCACTAGAGGTAAGCTGAGCACGATATAGCCTAGCAACTGCGCAGGTTTTGGTAGTGCAAAACCATGGCGTTTAAACACCAGCGGCGCAAACAACAGCGCCGCCATAAGAAAACGGATACACATCGTCACTGCTGGCGGCAGCTTGTCGGCAATGACTGCACCCACGGGAAAAGAACTGGCGACAAGTATCACCATTAGCAGCATCAAGCCGTGGACAAACCCAGATCGGACACCCAGCACCACACACCTCTTTAGTCTTGAAAATAGATAAGAGCAGCGTACCTAGTTTCCTGATTGACGATAATCCCTTTTACCATCACCATACTGTTAAACAAAAGTTAACAGTGGGCACTATGGATACAATAGGCGCAATACCGGTATTTGTCTCAGTGGTGGAATATGGCGGCTTTTCACCGGCGGCAAAGCATCTCAACATCACGAAGTCGGCGGTGAGCAAACGTATCACGCAACTTGAGGAGCAGTTAGGTGTGAAGCTCTTGCATCGCACCACCCGAAAGCTGAGCCTTACCGAAGCGGGTGAGCACTTTTTCGAGCACGCTAAACGCGCTGCGGTGGCCGCCCAAGATGCCGAAGATGCCGTTGCTCAGTTACAAGGCGAGCCACAGGGACGGCTAAAAATCGGCTCCCCGATGTCGTTTGGACGCCTCCACATGGCGCCTATGATTCCGCGCTTTTTGAAAGAGCACCCCAAGATTAGTATCGACTTAGTAATGGATGATAAGCCGATCGACCTGGTGGGTGGCGGATTCGATATCGCCGTACGTGGTGGCAACCTACCCGACTCCTCCTACATCGCCCGACGTTTGGCACCACTGCGCAGCGTTTTATGTGCCTCGCCCAGTTATCTGAAGCGATATGGAGCCCCAGAGCGCCTTGAAGACCTGCTCGAACACAACTGCCTGCCCTTTAGCTACTCGAACGATATAAAAGAGTGGACCTTCTCTAAAGCGGGTAAAACACAGTCGATTGTTGTCAGCGGAAATTATCAGGTCAATAACAGCGAGGCGCTGCGCGATGCGGTGCTGCAGGATCTTGGCATCGCACGCCTACCTACATTCGTTGCCGGTGAAGATATTCGTACCGGTCGCCTTGTTCAGTTATTTCCTGACTACGAAATGCCAGTGGCCGCCATCAGCGCAGTCATGATTGAGCGCCAGTATATGCCCGCAAAGGTGCGCGCTTTTCTCGATTTTGCGATCACCTATTTCGGCAGCGACACCCCCTATTGGGATCAATACTAGTGAATTTATCTCAACAATAGGTTTCTAAATAGCTAGATTATCAACCAAATAAAAACAGCCTAAAGTACCTCCTAAGACAACAAACGCCCTATTTTCAGCGTTAACCAAAAGGAGAAAACGATGGACCTGTTTACCGCAATAGAGACCCGACGTGCCGTAAAACACTACGATCCCAGCGCACCGGTAGCACCCGAAGCGTTCGAGAAAATCATGCAAGCAACATTGCGCTCGCCCACCTCGTACAATATTCAGCACTGGCGATTTGTTCGTGTACAGGATACCGCTCTGCGCGAGCAGATACAGGACGCGGCGTGGGGGCAAACTCAGATCACCGAGGCCGGAGAACTCATCGTTCTGTGTGCAGATACTCAAGCATGGTGCAACCAACCGCAGCGTTACTATCGCAGCACCGATGCAGATACACGCCGTGTTCTACTCGAGATGCTACATAACTTTTATGTTGATCAACCCCAGCGCCAACACGATGAAGCACTTCGCTCATGCGGGATTGCGGCGCAAACGTTTATGCTGGCAGCCAGCGGGCTGGGCTACGCTACCTGCCCGATGATTGGATTTGATAATGACAAGGTGGCACAGCTTATCAACCTACCCAAGGATCATATCATTGCGATGCTCATTACCCTTGGTAAAGCGGCCAAGCCGGCACACCAACGTGCCGGCCAGCTATCACTTAGCGATGTATTGGTCGTAGATCGATTTTAGCAACAAGCGAGCGGCAACGGATGCCGCTCAATGATGCTTACTGTGTCACCTGATAGCGGCTTGACCGCATCACGTCCAGCAGCGCTTGCGCCGGGTGCGGTAGCGACGTTTGATCGATCCGTTTTACTTGGCTGCGGCAGGAGTAGCCTGTTGCCACAAGCTTGCCTTGATTTTGTGGATCATTAACCACTTCAGCCCAGCTCAGCTCGTAGATCTTTTTCGAAGTTGCGAGATTTGGCGTCTCGTGGCCATAAGTGCCCGACATCCCGCAACAGCCGACCGCTTCAACGCTCAGCGTTTGACCAAGCGCAGCATAGATGGTTTGCCACTGCTTAATCGACGGCGCCGCCGATGTTTTCTCGGTACAGTGCGCCAGCAGCTTAAAGTTGTGAGCTGCCAAGCGGCCAGATAGGTGCTCGAACGCTTCGGTTTGGGTCACTAACCACTCTTGAATCAGTTGCACCTTCGGAGGGTTATCTACCACCTTGGCGTACTCTTGACGGTAGGTTAGCGTCATGGACGGATCAACCCCGATCAGCGGCAACCCAGCAGACTCAAGCGCTTTAAGCATCTGGGTATTATGTTGCGCCGCGTTTTCAAAGGCCCCCATAAACCCATGCACATGCAGCGGTTTACCATTGGGTAGGAACGGCGCTACCAGCACATTAAAGCCAAGTTCGGATAAGAGATCGATCAAGTCCAGCACCACTTGCGTTTCAAAGTAGCTCGTGAATGCATCCTGCACCAACACAACGCTCTTTTCGCGCTGGTTACCGGTAAGCGCATTTAGGGTCTCAACACTCGCCCAAGGGATTGCACGCGCCTTTAAACCCTGCGCCAACGAGTGGCGACAGATCACAGGGCTATCAACCATGCCACCGGTATTGCGGAATAACCGCTGCGCGGTTTTGTTGCGCATCAACCAGTTATACGGCCCAGGCACTTTTGCCAATGTTGGTATCACGAACTCCAAGCTACCGATCATGTAGTCCTTGAGTGGACGCATGTAGCGGCTGTAGTAAACCTCTAAAAACTGCGCTCGAAACTCCGGCACATTCACCTTGATCGGGCACTGACCGACGCAAGATTTACACGCCAAACAGCCGAGCATTGCCTCATGCACTTCGTTCGAAAAGTCATACTCGCCTTTCTGTTTACGCCAGCTGTTACGGATGCGGGCAGGGAGTGAGCCAATAAAACCGGACTCGCGTGTTTGCTGTGCAGCAGCCGACAACGACACACCTTGCTTGGCCATTAAGCGCAGCCACTCGCGCACCAGTGAGGCGCGCCCTTTAGGTGAGTGAATACGCTGGCGCGTTCCCTTCCAAGATGGACACATGGCATCTTTAGGGTCGTAGTTGTAGCACGCACCATTGCCGTTACAGAACATCGCCGCATCGTAAGTGTCACGATCCACCGCGGGAATCTCTCGGTCTAACTGGCCACGGGTTGTCACCGCGTCGATCTTAAGCAGCTCCGCACCATCGATCTGGGGGGTCGCGATCTTGCCCGGGTTCAATTGGTTATAAGGGTCGAAGACGCCCTTGATGCGTTGCAGCTCTACGTAAAGCTCACCAAAGAACTCAGGCGCATACTCTGAACGCACACCTTTGCCGTGCTCGCCCCACAAAAGGCCGTGATATTTCTGCGTCAACGCCACAACACGGTCTGTCACCGTACGGATCATCTGCTCTTGTTCTGGGTCTTTCATATCGATGGCTGGGCGAACGTGCAGCACACCCGCATCCACGTGCCCAAACATACCGTAGGCGAGATTATGACTATCGAGCACTTCACGGAACTCCATAATGAAGTCCGCTAAGTTCTCCGGCGGTACAGCGGTATCCTCTACAAACGGGATCGGACGCTCTTGGCCCTGTGCATTACCTAGCAAGCCAACCGCGCGCTTACGCATCGCCCAGACTTTTTTGATCTCGTCGCCACCATATACAACACTGTATCCGAAGCACTGCCCCGCTCCGCCCGAGACTGCATCAAGGTGTTCTGTTAGCTGCGCAACACGCGCTTTCAAAGCATCGGGGTCATCATCGGTATATTCAACCAAGTTGATACCACGAATGGCCGGATCACCCTCATACTGCGGGAAGTAGTCTGCAACGGTGTCCCAAACAATATCTTCCATCGCCAAATTTAAGACTTTGGAGTCGATTGTCTCAATCGAGGTAGGTCCCTTTGCCATGATCGCTTTTGCATCGCGCATAGATGCCTCGAAGCTGTCGTACTTCACATTCACAAGCGCTGCATACTTTGGAATCGGCAGAACATTGAGCTTCGCTTCAGCGATAAAGGCCAACGACCCTTCGCCACCGCACAGCACTGAGTTCAAATTGAAAAGACCACTTTCATCACGGATGTGCGCCAGATCGTAGCCTGTTAAGCAGCGGTTGAGCGGTGGAAACTTAGCTTTGATCAACGCGTGCTTTTCACGGAATATCTCATCCACCAGCCGGTGAGCCTGACCCACGCGATCTTGGCGCGCTTTGATCTTCAGCAGCTCATCATCATCAACGGGCCCAGATTCCCACACGGTGCCATCAAGAAAAACGCTTTTTAGCGCTAATACATGGTCACGCGTTTTACCGTACAGGCAGCTACCTTGGCCACTCGCATCGGTGTTAATCATTCCCCCTACCGTCGCGCGGTTACTGGTGGATAGCTCCGGCGCAAAAAATAATCCATAGGGTTTTAGTGCTGCATTCAGCTGATCTTTGACCACGCCCGCTTGCACACGAACCCAGCGCTCCTCCGGATTGATCTCGAGGATCTGGTTCATATGCTTGGAGACATCCACCACCAGCCCATCAGTCAAGGACTGACCGTTGGTGCCCGTACCGCCGCCGCGGGGGGTTAAAACAACCTCATTAAACTCTTGTTGCGAAGAGAGATTGGCGATCAACTGTAGATCATCCAAATGCTTGGGATAGAGGACGCCTTGGGGCAGCACTTGGTAGATGCTGTTATCGGTTGATAGCACGATACGGTTGGCATAATCCTGATTCAGGTCGCCGGCAAAGCCTGCATCCTTTAACGCTTCGATAAAACGCAGGTAGACCGTTTGGGTAGTTTCAACAGTAGAGATACGTGGGATCATGGTTCTTGCATTCGATTGTTATTAATGGCGGTATGATGCAAAATCCTTATTAATCAATCAAACGATAAAATATGATTAATTAATCGAAATAAATGAATAATCTTGCCTACCGACACTTGCTGGCCTTTATACAAGTGGCCGAACACGGCAGCTTTACGCACGCCGCAGAGTTCATGCACGTCACGCAATCAACGCTCACCGCCACCATCAAGCAGCTTGAGAGCCAAGTGGGCATCCAACTTTTTGATCGCACCACCCGCCGCGTTAGCCTTACAGAGGCCGGTGAGCGCTTTCTGCCGGTCGCGTTACAGCTCGTTTCGGATTTCGACACCGCTATCGAAGACTTGCAAGCGTCCGCTCAGCAGCAACGTGGGCATGTTGCGGTCGCAGGGTCATCCTCCATGCTAACTCAGCTGCTACCGGCCATTATCTGCCGCTACCGCGAGGACTACCCAAAGATCAACGTCACTCTAATAGAAACAGGCGCAAGCGGCATTGAAGAGGCGGTGTTAAGCAATCGTGCCAGTTTTGGTATTGGTGGCAACCACTCAAACAGCCCAGACTTAACCTATCAGCCCATTCTGCGCGATCGATATGGTGTGGTGATGCGCGACGATGATCCACTGTGTGCGCAAAAAGAGGTTGATTGGACTCAGTTACAAGCGCGCCGCTTGGCGATGTTATCCCAGGATAATGGCATTCGATTACAGCTGGAATGGCTACTTGCCTCAAATGATATTCCACTGTTGCTCGATAGCGCAGTGATTGAGGCGAACACACCCACAACCCTCGCATCCTTAGTGCGCCACGGCGCGGGGCTGACTCTGCTACCCGCACTGGCTGCAACCACACCGGCTTTTGTGGGCTTGGTATTTCGCCCCTTAAGTGCACACCTTGAGAGGGAATTAAACGTGATTCTGCGGCGGGGGCGTTCACTAAGCCCTGCGGGCGAGGAGCTGTTGGCACGGTGCCAAACACACTGCCGTACCACTATGCTCCCTAACCATGTTGCGAGAGTCTAGTCATCAAGTAGCTTGATGCCTTCTGGTGAGATATCAATTCGGCCTAGCTTTTTAAGATGGCCAATCGCCATCTTGTAGGCTTTTTTGCTCACCCCAAAGGCTTGATAGATCGCCTCAGGTTGGCTTTTATCGCCTAGTGGGCTAACACCACCTTGCGCTGCTAAGTCATCCAAAATACGTTGTGACAGTTCGTCCACTTTGCCAAAGCCGGGCTTATCCAGCACAACGTCTACTTTACCGCCGTCAACAACACGTTTGATGTAGCCCTGAACCTTGTGGCCTATGCGCACTGTCCGGAATACGTCTTTTTGGTGCAGCAGCGCCCAGTAGCTGTTGTCGACGATCACACTGTAGCCAAGATCGCCGCGCCGACATACCAGTAGCTCTACCGGCTGCCCCACTTTCAGATCTTGCGGTGGTGACGACAGCAGTTTGTCGAGTTTCGTCGTCGCGGCGATACGATCACTGTTATCAACATAAACACCCACGACAACGCGCTTACCCGCCTCTAGCGTGCCACGCTGCTCCGCATAGGGTAGCAACAAATCTTTAGGCATACCCCAGTTAAGGAAAGCACCAATTTTATTGACTTCAACCACCTGTAACGATGCAAACTCACCGACCTGCACCATGGGCGCTCGTGTTGTGGCCACTACAAAGTCATCGGTATCAAGCAAGATAAAAACCGACAGCTCATCACCCACAGCCGCACCTTCTGGCACCTCTTTGCGTGGCAGCAGAATACCGCCAAACTCACCGCCATCTAGGTAAAGGCCGAAATCGGCTTCGCGCATAACTTTTAATGTGTTGACTTGACCGATCTTGACCAAAATGATGTCCTACTTGGGTGGTTGTTGAGCTGCTATTTTAACAAGTAAAAAGCCCCACATAGAAGCGGGGCTTATTTAGGGATGCTTACGTTATTAATGGAGATTGTCGTACTTCTTGCGAATCTCGATTAATTGGGGCTGGATATCGAGAGGCGCATAGTTCATGGCTTGCTCGAAAAGGTCCTTATTCTCTTCAGATAAACGTTCTTCCTCCGACATTGAGCGTAATTTTTTCATCGCCTCAACAAATTTTGGATGTAGTGAATCGTTGTTCATCATACCTGCGCCCTCCCCATTGGATTTGGCTTAAAGATTCGGCCGCTAACGATTGTACGCAACCGAAAGTGTAAGGACCGTGACAAAAGCGCGCCATATTAGCAGATCTACGCTTTAATCGCGTCACTTTTTCCGTTTGTCCCGATACTCTTTTAACACCTTTTGGTTTTTCTCTTTGATACCACTGATACGCTCATTACGGTTAATACGTTGAATCTGCTTATCAACCAGTTTTGTTGCGTTTTCACCTTCAGCAACATGGCGCTTGTTGTTACGTACACCGGACTCTTCTTCGTCACTCGTATCAGCTGATTTTTCATCGATCTCGTTATCAGCTTTTTTGTCTTTCTCGACTTTCGCTTCACGCTCATCAGGGGTGGGGTCTTCACCATCCTCAAGCGTCTCCGCTTCACCACGATATAGCTCTTCAGGCGGGCGCCGAAACGGTGTCGCTACCTCTTGGTAGACTTTACGCTCTACCTTGACGTTCGCATCCTCAGGCTTACGATCACTGTAGTGAGCCTTGCCATTCTCATCGACCCAGCGATAGATCTCGGCGTGAGCACTGAGGGGCAGTGTGGCAGCCATCGCAATGGCCAACACCTGTGTCTTGATATCTAAGCGACCTTTCATTGTCATCATCCGTTGAGGTAGGTTCTTATTCGTTAGAACGGCACAGAGCCAAAAAGGTTCTCTAGCCGGTAATCAAGAAGCCATCGTGATTATCTTCATATTCCAGTTGTTCTGAAACCACTTCTGCAACATTGGCAAGTGCAGGGCCTTTGCTCAACCAAGCCTCAACCTGACGCACCGCCTTCTCATCGCCATACAGCATCACTTCTACACGGCCATCAGCCAAATTGCGCACCCAACCGGTGACGCCATGAGTTTGCGCTTGTTCTAGTGTAGATTGCCGAAACCAGACACGCTGCACACGGCCACTCACAAAACTGTGTATACAGATATTCGCCACGGTGTTACTCCTTAGAATTGCTCCCGCTCCCATGCGCCGCAACCTCACGTTCATTCGCGCGGGTAAACAGCTCATTTAGCGTCAGTGCAAGATGCTGCGCCTGCTCGGTTTGCACAATTTTCAGTTGTTCATTCAGTGCAGGCTCCCACGCATAAACTTCAGTTTCGCTCGGCTCAGGTATTGGCCAAGGGAGCCCTTGACTCAATTTGTGCACCGTTAAATCGTGTAGGTCACGTGCCAGCAGAATCGCACCACCTTCGGTACGATGAATCAACTCATCATCTTGCAACAACTGAACATACTCATCCCAGCTACTCTGATCAAGTCCTGCCACCTCTTGCAGTAGTTGTTCATCGGTCAGAGCCTTACCCTCTTTTTGCGCCAACCACAGACGATGCAGCACTCCTAAAACCGTACGCAGATGTAAGCTCTCGCGGGTTTCGCCAAACGCGCGGTATACGGTTAAGGCTCGGGTTAGCTCACACCCCATCAAAATAATAAACCAAGAGATAAAGATCCAAACCAGAAACAGCGGTACAGCAGCAAAGGCACCGTAAATCAGCTCGTAAGACGGGGCTTGTGTGGCAAAGAGTGCGAAACCACGCTTCGCCGCTTCAAACAGCACCGCCACCACCAGACCACCAATAAACGCATTCTTGATGGGAACTTTACAGTTGGGCACGGCTGCATACAGCAGCGTAAATGCCGCACAGGACAATACCATCGGCAGTAGCAGCAATAAGCGGGTCTTCCCTACGATGTCGGTTGCATCGCTTATAAAGGGTAGCGAGGCGATGTAAGAGGTCACAAAAAGACCAACACCAATAAGAAACGGGCCAAGGCTTAAAACGGCCCAATACAATAGAAAGCTGGACATGCCTTTGCGCTGCTCTGATACACGCCAAATACGGTTAAACGCCACTTCGATATTGCGCATCATCATAACGGAGGTCACGATAAGAAAACCGATACCAACACCCGTGAGCTTCTGGGCTTGGGAGGTAAAGTCACGCAGGTACTCCTGCACCACTTCGCCCGTTGTCGGCACAAAGTTGGCAAATACCCAACCTTGAACCTGCTCCCCTACTCCCTGAAATGAAGGGATTGCCGCAATCATCGCATACGAAACCGTCATCAACGGCACCACCGCGAAGAGTGTTGTGTAGGTCAGCGCCGAGGCGTTAATGATCCCACCGTTCTGCAAAAACTGCCGTGCAAGATAGCGGATAAACGCAATCGCTGGCAGCTCTAGAAAAGTTTGCATAACCCCATCCTTGCAATAATTCCGCCATGGGCACATTGTCGCGCCGCAATATATCTATACAATATCAACTTATTAATAGCTGTTTATCAATAGTTTGTAAGGAATACCTGATGAGCCAAGTGACAATTTATCACAACCCACGCTGCTCGAAGTCGCGCCAAACGCTCGAGCTACTAAAAGAGCAAGGCGTTGAGCCAAGCATCAAGGAGTATCTGAAAGATGTTCCGTCTGCAGACGAGCTGAAGCAGGTATTGGCTGCACTAGATATGGCACCACGAGATCTGCTACGTAAAAAAGAAGCTGAGTACAAAGAGCTCGGTTTAGATGATGCGAACGTTAGCGATGAGCAAGTTATCGAGGCGATGACCCAGGCGCCAAAACTGATCGAGCGCCCGATTGTCATTAAAGATGGGCAAGCACGCATTGGCCGCCCGCCTGAGTCTGTGCTGGAGATTCTGTAAATGAGCGCGCCCTATGTTCTAGTGCTCTATTACAGCCGCCATGGGGCAACACGTTCGATGGCGCAGCAAATTGCCCGTGGCATCGAGCAAGCGGGTATCGAGGCCCGAGTACGAACCGTGCCTCCCGTTTCTACCCAATGTGAAGCCACGCTGCCAGCCGTACCTAATGAAGGTGATATCTACTGCACCGAGGCAGATCTTAAAGACTGCGCAGGCCTCGCATTAGGCAGCCCAACTCGGTTTGGCAATATGGCGAGTGCATTGAAGCACTTTGTTGATTCAACCAGCGGGCTCTGGATGTCAGGCGCATTGATTGGTAAACCCGCTAGCGTCTTTAGCTCAACATCTAGTCTACACGGCGGACAGGAAACCACTCTGCTATCGATGATGCTCCCGCTGATGCATCACGGCATGGTGATAGCCGGTATTCCATATAGCGAAACCGCCCTGCTGAAGACCCAGACTGGCGGCACGCCTTATGGTGCGACTCACGTTGCCGGTAGCGACAGCAATCGGCCACTTGATGAACATGAAACCACACTGTGCCAAGCACAAGGCCGAAACCTTGGTCAATTAGCGTTAAAACTGCAGGACTAACCATGCAAGCTCTAGCTCGAAAAACTCACCTCAGCCGCCTAATTACAGTCGGCAGCTACATCGCTCTGTTGGCTCTATTGACCCTCTGGTATCTGGTGGTCCACCCACTTGAAAAGGGCAACAGCTGGATCATTTGGCTCCTGCATGTACTGCCGCTGGCTGCGTTTATTCCAACGGTGCGTTCCGGTAACCCACGCGGCCATGCATGGCTCTGCTTTTTGCTACTACTCTACTTCAACGAGGCGGTGCTAGCTGCCACAACACATACTGAAACACGCATCATGGGTGTGATTTACGGTCTGTTAGTTGCGGTCTTGTTTACCTCCGCCATGATGTATGCACGCTGGGCCAGCCAGTATGCGCGCTTAAAGCACACCACTGAGAACACCGAAGAGCCTTCCTAACTTTTTATGCTAGATATCAAACGTTTACGCCGTGACTTCCCGATTCTATCATCGCGAGTACACGGCCGCTCTCTAGTTTATTTCGACAATGCGGCAACCACTCAAAAGCCCAAAGCCGTTATCGATGCGCTAACACGCTACTACAAAACCACGAATGCAAACGTACATCGCGGCTCCCATAGTTTATCGAACCGTGCCACCGCGCAGTTCGAAGCTGCCCGCGAGACAGTGGCTGCTTTTATCAATGCCACTGCAAGCCATGAAGTTATTTGGACACGAGGCACTACCGAAGGCATGAACCTAGTGGCCCAGACTCTGGGTCCATACGCCTTAAATAAAGACGACACTGTGCTCGTCACAACCATGGAACACCACGCGAATATCGTCCCTTGGCAACAACTTTGCCAGCGCGTGGGTGCCAAGCTTATACCGGTTCCGCTGCGCGGCGATCAAACACTCGACCTTAAAGCCTATGAAGCGCTACTAGATGAGCACACGCCCAAGATCGTATCGCTGTGCCATGTGTCGAACGCACTTGGCGTGATCAACCCCATCGAGACGTGTATCGCTTTAGCAAAGCAACGTGGTGCATATACGGTGATCGACGGCGCTCAAGCAGTTGCCCATCTACGCGTCGACGTACAAAAGCTAGATTGCGACTTTTATCTATTCTCGGGTCACAAGTGCTTTGGCCCAACCGGAATTGGCGTGGTTTGGGGAAGATCCGCTCTGCTTGAGAGCCTTGAGCCATGGCAGTTTGGCGGTGAGATGATTAAAACAGTGAGTTTCTCTGGGAGCACATTTAACGACCTTCCCTTCAAGTTTGAGGCAGGCACTCCCCCGATTAGCGAAGCCATCGCACTAGCAACCGCCCTCGACTACCTAACGAACCAAGATCGAGAAGCGCTGCACCAGCATGAGCAAGACCTGCGCGCACAAGCGGTAGCGTTGCTGCAAGACATGGATGGCATCACGATCTACGCACCAAACAGTGAAAACGCTGGGGTTCTGTCGTTTAACGTAGCAGGCCTGCACCACCAAGATCTTGCCTTGATGCTCGATGAAGCGGGCATTGCAGTGCGTTCAGGCCACCACTGCACTATGCCACTGATGGAAAGCTTAGGTATTGATGGCACCGTGCGCGCTTCGTTTAGTATCTACAATACTGTCGATGAAGTGCGCTACTTCGCGAATACGTTGATTGAAATTGTAACGCAACTGCGCGAACTACCCAGTGAAGCGGGCACAGAAAAAGCGGCTTTTACATGGCCGCAAATGCAACACAGTGCGGCGCAGGCGCAGCATATTTTTAGCACCTTGCCTAACTGGCAACAGCGCCTCAACACCCTGATTGAATGGGCAAACTTATTGCCCGTCCTACCCGATGATTTTATTGTTTACAAAAACAGAGTCAGCGGTTGCGAGTCTGCTGTTTGGCTAGTTGCTGATACACACGACCAACACGCCTGCCAGTTTGCACTATATTCGGATGCGCGCATTATGCGGGGGCTATGCTACCTGCTGCTGACGCAGGTACAAGCACAACCAAGCGAGCAGATACGCAAATTCGATGTGCCTGCCCTGCTAGCGGCCTGCCAACTTGATCTATTCTTGAGCCCATCACGCACCAATGGTGTGATAGCGATCGCCCATGCCATCAAGCAGCATGTCGCCGCTAAGCGTGGCTTGGAATAAGCACGAGCAGATCAGTTACCCCAACATCTAAGCCAAACTGGCTGTAAAGTGTGGTCAACTGACCACGATGATGCGTTTGATGGTTAAACAGGTGCAGTAATAGCGCTCCGGTCTCGCGGCAGGCCAACATTCCTTGCGTATTTTGATAGGTCAAGCGGTAGCTTAAGTCGGTATCTGACAACTCCTCCACTAGCCCTTCCAGCGCACTATCCACGATCTGCCGTTCCTGCCAGAGCTGATGTAACTCTGAAAATAGCGTTTGATCCAGCCGTGTGGGGAGTTCGGTACTACGTAAGAACCCCAACGCCGCCGGCTGGATGGGGTGCTCGGCCAAGCGGCTAAGCCAGATAAGGTCGCCCACCAAAATATGATTAAGCGTTCCCATCACTGAGCCAAAGAACGCACCTCGGTCCTCCGCTCGCTGTTCAGGTGTTAGTTGTTCTGCTAAAGCAAACAACTGCTTGTTCATGTGTTTATTGTACTGGGCCAACAATTGTAGATGAGCTTGCATCGCATCCTCCAATCCTTGATCTTTGCTAAACAATAAAACAGTATTAGAGTGATATGGTTCATTTACAATAAAAAATATAGCAAATCAGTTGCTTACCCTTTGGCGCGCGTTTCGGAAAACCCATGAATTTAAACGATATCAGTCTATTTATTCGTATTGTAGAGACCGGTAGTTTTACCGCCGCTGCCGAAAGCTTGGGTATCCAAAAATCGACCATCAGCCGCCGTATTGCGCAGCTCGAAGACGATCTAGGCGCACGCCTACTGCAGCGCACGACCCGCAAGTTAAAACTTACGGATGACGGTGAAGAGTTGTTTGCGCGATGCCAGCCTCTGATCAACGAGCTAGAAACCGCGAAAGATTACCTAGCCACCAATCAAGACCATCCCCGTGGCCGTCTGCGTATCACAATGCCCTCTGAACTGGGCGTGTTTATGATGAATGATGTAGTAAGCACATTCCTGCGGCGCTATCCCGACATCCACCTCGAAGTTGAGCTGAGCACCCGCGTGATCGACCTGATAGAGGAAGGGATCGACCTGGCCATTCGAGTGGGAGCGTTGGCAGATTCTACGCTCATCGCACGTCGCGTTGCCGAGGTTAACCGCGGCCTCTACGCCACACCGGAGTACCTCGCCAAGCATGGCACGCCGAAAACACCCGATGACCTGGTCGACCACAACTGCTTTGGGGTGCTCAAGGCCGATGAGCACTGGACGTTCGAGAACTGGGACAGCAGCGTCAAAGTGAATGGGCAGCTCAAGGCGAACAGCATCAGTTTTATTCGTGAAATGGTCTTTCAACACATGGGTATCGCTCGGATGCCACGTGTATTTTGCCGCGAATGCGTGCAAGAGGGCGTATTAGTTGAAGTACTGAGTGACTACCACTGCCCTCCGTTTGAAATCAACGCAATCTACCCAAGCAAGCGCCATTTAAACCCTAAGGTTCGCCTGTTTATCGACCATATGATGGAGATGATTGGCGACCACCCGTGGGTGAGCGAAAAGCTTGTTACGCCCGGTGAGGTTGCAGCAGACGGCCAAGCGACATCATTGGCTCCTTAAACCCTCTCTCTTGAGTATACCTAAAGGCCTGCTGAGCTGCGCCAAGCCGGTAAGATCAGCCATCTGCTCGTGATAGATCAGATAGGTTGGCGAATGGGCTAGATCATCTGCCACGTCAACCACCTCGACGTCGGCTGCAAACATACATTGGTCAATCACGCTGCTTGGCATCAGAGTCACACCCAGACCTACCGAAACACAGCCTAGAATGCCTTCAAGCGTCCCCATCTCCATCATGTTATAAGTGTCTGGCTGGCGCTTACTCCACTCAATGGCCTTATCGCGATAGGCGCACCCTTCACGAAATAGGATCGTCTGCTTGGGATGAGCAGCACCGCGTTTACGCACCAGTACCAACTTCTCATTCAGTATTTCGACATGCTTGATATTAGGCTGCTCAACATCGCCGCTCACGAAGGCGCAGTCGAGTTCATGTCGCTGCACAGCATCAAGGAGCGCTCGACTGGTGCCACTTTGCACCTGTAGTTGCAGATTAGGGTACACCTCGCGCAGGCGTAACATCACCTCGGGTAAGCGAAGTGCGGCAAAACTCTCCATCGTGCCTATACGCAGTTCCCCTGCACACTCCGACATATTCTGCACCGCCGCCCGTGCTTGTCGCTCCAACTGCAACATCTTGTTCGCATAATCGAGCAGTACGCGCCCCTGCGGCGTGAGATTTAGCTTGCGGCCTTGCTTAAAAAATAGATCCACACCCAGGCTCGCCTCTAATTTACGAATGCGGCTAGTGATGTTTGACTGAACCGTGTGTTGTGACTTTGCCGCAGCCAGTACTCCTCCTTCCTCTACCACTGCACAGAATGTTGAAAGCGTTAATAGATCCATTACTTCACCCAAAGAGAATTTTTATAGAGTATGTATTCTTATTTTTAGATATGTATATACCACTTTCGCTAGTCCTATCCGGACAAGTGCCCTATCATGCCCACTCATTGTCAGGGAGTTTGAATGGACGGATTACTTTCTCACCGCTACCTAAACTGGGCGCTGTTGCTAACCCTCGTGTTGATGTGGGGCACCTCGTTTATGGTCACTGCGCTTGCGCTTGAGGGCTTCACACCCACGGCTGTTACGCATATCCGTTTAGGTGTTGGTGCAGCCGTACTGCTAGGTATCTGCTACATAAAAGGCTACCGACTGCCCTTAACACTGCGCGCTTGGGGGGTGTTTTTTATCCTCGGTATGATGGGTAATGCTATCCCTTTCATGCTGATATCCTGGGGGCAGCAAGAGGTCGCTTCGGGCACCGCTGGAACACTCATGGCCATTATGCCCATGATGACGATTCTTATTGCTCACTACCTACTACCTGATGAGCCGCTCAATCGCTTCAAGATTGCCGGCGTTATCGTCGGCTTTTCTGGCGTTGCGCTACTTTTGCGGGCAGATATCGCGCTCTCTGCATCGCTGTGGCACGAGCTTGCTATTCTGATTGCTGCATGCTGCTACGCTCTCAACGCTGTGCTAGCAAGAAAGCTATCAAGCTTTCACCCATTGGTTGGCAGCGCCGGAATGCTAACGGCTGCCTTTATCCTGACAACGCCCCTATTTTTGAGTGAATCGTTGGCTTACAGCCAGATCCTTCAGCAGACCGGTATTATCGCGGCGCTGTGGTTAGGTTTCATACCCACAGCGATCGCCTCACTTATCTTTTTTGTCGTTGTTGAGCGAGCAGGCCCCGGCTTCTTGGCTAATATCAACTTTATGATTCCGGTGGTCGCATTCTTTACCGGAGCCGTTGTGCTCAATGAGCCGATCAGCCTAAATAGCTTTGCCGCGCTTGTTATTATTCTTGCAGGCATCGTATTGACTCGCCGCACCGTTCAAGAGAAACCGTAGATGGATACCAACACGCTGGCCGCTTTTATTGCTGTTGCAGAAACCCGCTCATTTTCACAAGCAGCGCAGCAGCTCTTTATTACGCAATCAGCGATCAGCAAACGTATTGCTCTACTTGAAGGGCAACTTGATCAAAAACTGTTTGATCGAATTGGGCGGCGCATCTCATTGACCGAAGCGGGTCTGGCGTTGCTGCCGCGCGCTAAACATATTCTGGCCACCATCAAAGATGCGGAAACCGCCATGGGCAACCTAACTGGCGAGGTACGCGGCACCCTCTCAGTGGCTGCCAGCCACCACATCAGTTTGCACCGCCTGCCAAACATTTTGCGCGACTATTCACAGCGCTATCCAGATGTGCAGTTAAATTTACAGTTTGATGAGTCAGAGATCGCGTATGACGGCGTTTTACATGGTGATCTTGAGTTAGCCTTAATTACACTATCGCCTAATCCCGACCCGGCAATATTGTCACAGCCGGTCTGGGTTGACTCATTGCAGTATGTGGTCAACCAGAATCATCCGCTCGCGCACAAACCATGGGTTGATCTAAAAGAGCTAGCAAACTACCCCGCGATTTTGCCCAGCAGTGCCACCTTTACCCACCAGATCGTGGCCGAGCAGTTCCGCACCGAGGGGCTGGGTATCAACGTGGATATCTCCACAAACTACCTCGATACGATCCGCATGATGGTCAGTATCGGCTTAGGCTGGAGCCTACTTCCAGAAACCATGATTGATGCATCACTCAAAACCCTGAACACCGGGTCAAAGCCGATACAAAGACAGCTTGGTTACATCTACCATCGCGAGAGAACGCTATCTAATGCAGCGAAGTGCCTTATCGACATGCTTCCGCCTCCTGAAAGCATTTGATAAGTCGCGCCGCTTCAGTACACTGAGGCCCTTAGCCGTAACAATTAAGACGAGGTTGCTGGGTTGTCAGAACAACAAAACGCTTGGCTACAGGCCCTTTTGGATCAGCAGAAAGCCTTACTTGAGCATTGGAGCTCTCTCTCTGCGTCAAGCGGGCTTAACCCAGAAACCGGCATGTTCGACCCGCAGTACTTCTCCGCAAACATCCAGCAGCAGTTAGATCAGCTAGCCTCTTTGGGGGAGCAGTTCACTCAACAGCAGACCACGTCGCCGCATCAGATGGAGTGGTTCAAAAGCGCACTGGCACTGTTTTCTCAGCAAACCTTGGCCGATCAACTCGCAGCGTGGAAGATTCCTGATGAACTGCTGCAGGCTTTGCAAAATCAGCTCCATAGCCAGCCACTGGATGCTCATTTCCAAAAGCTTGCCAGCACACCCTTCTTTGCATCGACTGAACAGCTAGACTGGCAACAGCGCAGCCAAAGAGGGTTAAACCACCTTGAAGCGTATCAACAAGCTTTGGCGGACTATCTTGAGATCTACCAGCAGATCAGCGAACAGGCCTCCGCGCAGTTGTTGCAGCAACTAAACAACGGTGAGCTGCAAATCGAGTCGCTAAGCGAGCTGCACCGCCATTGGTCGAACACATATGATGCCGTTTATACTGATGTTATCAGCACCCCAAACTACAGCCAAAAACATGGTGCTATTAGCAACCAAATCAACCAACTGATCGCCTTTACCAACGAAACCCGCGATCAGCATATTCAGGCGCTAGGCTTCGTCTCGCAAACTGAGCTAGACCAAGTGATGCAGCGCCAGCATAAGCTCCGCAAGGAGGTCCGCACGGTTAAGCGTAATCAGGCGAGCAGTGATCAAGCCGCGCTGAGTGGGCTGATTGGCGATATGCAAGCCACCCTGAGCAATATGGCGGCTGAGATCGACACACTAAAGCACGAAGTCAAAACACTGAAGGCGACACTAGAGAGCAAGGAGCAGGACAGTGAGCGGCCTTAAGTTTGATGCCGAACTGCTCGAAACGGAGTTTAAAGAGCTCTATCGCCAGCTCAGCACATGCGCAGACACACTCGCTAAAATCAGTGCGGTAGAGGTCGCGCCTACCCAATCTGAGTCGATTTTTCACTACGACAAGCTCACGTTGAATTTCTATCCGGGCGATAGATCCGTTTCTGAGCGCCCCTCCACACCACTACTGATCTGCTATGCGCTGGTCAACCGGTGGTACATGCTCGACCTGGATGCTGGCCGCTCACTTATTCAGCGGCTTAACGCACTGGGCGTTGATATCTATGTGATTGACTGGGGCTACCCTGATCGCACCGATCGCTTTACCGATCTCGACGATTATCTTAATGATTACCTGCTCAGTTGCGTTGAGCAGACATGCCAGCATGCTGGTGTAGAGCAGATCAACCTACTGGGTGTGTGTCAGGGCGGGACTCTCAGCTTGTGCTTTACAGCACTCTATCCCGCACGCATCAAGAACCTGATTACGATGGTAACGCCGGTCGATTTCCACACGCCAGAGAATATCCTCAGCCGACTGGTACGCAATATTGATGTCGATCTTGCCGTCAACACCTTCGGTAATATTCCGGGCAGTATGTTGAATCAAGTGTTTCGTTCGCTTTCCCCCATGAAGCTAGGGCCACAAAAAACACTCGACCTGCCCAAGCAGTTACAAACACCCGAGCAAGCCGAAGCGTTTCTTCGGATGGAGCGTTGGATAAACGACAGCCCGGATCTTGCCGGCAGCGCCTATCGGGAGTTTGTGCAATGGTTTTTCCAACAAAACCAGCTCGTGGCCAACCAACTACAAATTGGTGGCGAAGCGGTACGCCTTGCTGATATACGCTGCCCCATCTTCAACATCTACGGTACCCAAGACCACCTTGTTCCCCCTTGCGCATCTAAGGCCCTCGGTTCGCTGGCAGGCACCACTGACTATACCGAACAAGCCATCGAGGCTGGACATATCGGTGTCTTTGTCGGTAATCGTGCTCGTAAAACTCTGCCGCTTGCAATAAGCCAGTGGCTTTACACCCGCGACTAACCCACGCTCATACTGGGTAACTGCCTGTTTTACGCGCCATTGGGCGTTCTGGTCCTTAACAGGCAATATTCTTTGAATCTGTAGCCACTCTTTTATATATCTTTTAAGAATAACAAATGCACTTTAAATAACCATATCGATTTGTAAAAACGCTCCTCGCTGACCACGACAAAAGTCGCTAATACTTTTGAATTACCCTTTGAAAGCCCCACCAACTCTAGGATTTTGCAGTGCACCTAAAAACTGGCTTTGTAGTTTAACTACAAACACCTAAGTTATTGATTTGTAGTATGACTACATCTTTGCTGCTATGCACAAAAGTCGCTTTGACAGAGCCCCTAGCTTGTCAGCAAAATGGCCTCACTTTGCGGCATACGTGATGTACCTCCACAGGCATCCGCCGCGACAGAAACCGTTGTTTTTTGTCCCTTTAGTAATAACTTTTGATAGGAAGGACACCATGTCTACACTGAATAAAGATATCGACGCAATCGCAACACTTAAAGGCGCTCAAGGCGCTGCGTGGGATGCGATCAACCCAGAATACGCGGCTCGTATGCGTGCTCAGAACAAATTCAAAACGGGTTTGGACATCGCTAAATACACAGCAGCGATCATGCGTAAAGATATGGAGCGTTACGACAACGATCCTTCCCAATACACGCAGTCTTTGGGTTGCTGGCACGGTTTCATCGGCCAACAGAAGCTGATCTCTATTAAGAAACACTTCAACAGCACAGATCGTCGTTACTTGTACCTGTCTGGCTGGATGGTTGCTGCACTGCGCTCTGAGTTTGGCCCACTGCCTGACCAGTCTATGCACGAGAAAACGTCGGTTGCCTCCTTGATTGAAGAGCTTTACACCTTCTTGCGCCAAGCAGATGCGCGTGAGTTGGGCGGTCTGTTCCGTGAGCTAGACGCAGCACGTAAAGCCGGTGATGCCGCAAAAGAAGCGGACGTTCAGAGCAAGATCGATAACCACCAAACGCACATCGTGCCGATCATCGCGGATATCGATGCTGGTTTCGGTAACGAAGAAGCCACCTACTTGCTGGCGAAGAAGATGATCGAAGCGGGTGCATGCTGTATCCAGATCGAGAACCAAGTATCTGACGAAAAGCAGTGTGGCCACCAAGACGGTAAAGTGACGGTGCCGCACGAAGACTTCCTATCGAAGATCCGTGCCGTACGTTACGCATTCCTTGAACTGGGCGTTGATGACGGTGTGATCGTAGCTCGTACCGACTCTTTGGGTGCTGGCCTGACGAAGCAGATCGCGGTAACAAACGAGCCAGGCGACCTGGGCGATCAGTACAACAGCTTCCTAGACGGTGACGTGGTTAACGGCCCTGACGATATCGCAAACGGTGACGTGGTGATCAAGGCAAACGGCCAACTACTGAAGCCTAAGCGTCTGCCATCTAACCTGTTCCAGTTCCGTGCAGGCACAGGCGAAGACCGTGTTGTCCTAGACTGCATCACATCATTGCAGAACGGTGCTGACCTGCTGTGGATCGAGACTGAGAAGCCACACGTCGGCCAAATCGCAGGCATGGTTAACCGTATCCGTGAAGTGGTACCGAATGCGAAGCTGGTGTACAACAACTCGCCATCATTCAACTGGACGCTGAACTTCCGTCAGCAAGTGTTTGATGCGATGGCTGAAGCGGGCCAAGACGTGTCTGCATACGACCGCGCTAACCTAATGAGCGCTGAGTACGACGCAACTGAACTGGCGACACAAGCGGATGAGAAGATCCGTACGTTCCAAGCAGACGCTGCGCGTGAAGCGGGTATCTTCCACCACTTGATCACGCTACCAACGTACCACACTGCAGCGCTGTCTACTGACAACCTTGCAAAAGAGTACTTCGGTGATCAAGGTATGCTGGGCTACGTGGCTGGCGTACAGCGTAAAGAGATCCGCCAAGGCATTGCGTGTGTTAAACACCAAAACATGGCCGGCTCTGACATGGGTGATGATCACAAAGAATACTTCTCTGGCGACGCTGCACTGAAAGCGGCTGGTGAAGACAACACGATGAACCAGTTCGGTTAATCGATACTGTTATTAAAAAGGGCGCTTAAGCGCCCTTTTCTGTTTCTCCCGCCTAGCTTTTTGTTTCCCCTCTACCCTCTTTCGATCTAAAGACTGAGCCTCACTGACTCATGCAGCCTTTCGCCCGTAAAGGAAAACCCTTAATATGAGTCAAAAATAACAGCATAAATGGATATCTTTATGAGCCTGCCTGTACCACAACTCAAAGATGCACACTTGGTTCTCAGCAACCGTGTCGCTACCTTAACGTTTAATCGCGATGACGTCCGCAACGCTCTCACCGGCACGGACCTCATTGACGATATCCTAACCACCATCGACTGGGTAAACCGCAACGACGATGTTTCCTGCTTAATCATGACCGGCGCAGGGTCTGCATTCTCAGCAGGCGGCAATATCAAAGAGATGCAGGAGCGTGATGGCGAGTACCGTAACGGTGCCTTTGGTGGCGATGTCTATGAAGTACAGAACAAGTATCGTCGCGGTATTCAGCGTATTCCGCTTGCAGTGTATCAGTGCGAAGTCCCCGTGATTGCCGCTGTTAACGGCCCCGCAATTGGCGCAGGCTTTGACCTAACCTGCATGTGTGATCTACGGATTGGCTCAACAAAAGCGTTACTTGGCGAAACCTTTGTGAATTTGGGTATTATTCCGGGCGACGGTGGTGCTTGGTTCCTGCAACGTTTAGTGGGTTATCAAAAGGCCGCTGAGCTGACCTTTACCGGCCGCATCGTTAAAGCTGAAGAAGCCCAACAGATCGGCTTATTATTGGATGTTGTTGAACCAGACCAACTATTGGATCGTGCTCAAGCTTTAGCTGAGCAGATTGCAGCCAAGCCTCCTCAAGCTTTGCGCTTGACGAAGCGATTGATGAAAAGCGCACAAAAGACAGAACTACCGGAGTTTTTGGAGATGTGTGCGGCATTTCAGGGTATGTGCCACAACACAGAGGATCACCTTGAAGCGGTTAACGCATTCGTTGAAAAACGTCCCGCTTCATTCAAAGGCCAATAACGCGTTAGCTTTGCAGTGTTTCTTGCTCGCTCTGCTTTTGAGCGAGCGCTGCTAGCGCCATCTTTTCACTAAAAATCGCCATCACATCGCTATTTTCAGGATTTTCACTGGCTTCATCCATCGCCTCGACCATCGCTTGGAGCGTTGGTTTTGTTTTATCAACTAGTTCTTCGATATAAGCTTCAGGGGATGTTGCCGTGTAGCGGTGATAGCGATCGAACAGCTCGACCATCTCAGCACTCAGTTCGATCTTCACGAATGATTTTGTAGCCATGCTAACCCTCTCTTACTCTATTTTTATCATTTTTTAGACTATAGAGCTCCGCAGACAACCGCTTTAGATCCAGCCGCAATCACTGCATTAGGCCAGCTGGCCACACACAATAAAAGGAATTGGCCCTATTCACTAAAGTGGTCGTTTTTTACTCTGTGGAGCAGGGCTAAACCAACCTACAACGAAAATAAGTGGAGCCGACATGCCAGATTTTCAAAATCTAGCCGCCATGGGTCTTACCGACTCAACGCGCATCAGCCATTACCGACTGGCTGAGAAAGAGTCTGAAACAACGTTGAAAATTTACCTCAACGACGAAGAAAACCTTCCCCATCAAGAAAGCCACTCCTACACATTTCAGCACAATACCGACGCTCACAGCGTACAGTTACCAAAAATCCTTAGTGAGCTGGACACCCTAACACTTGCAGGCTCTTCAGAAGACAAACAGCAGCTATTGATTGATGAACTCGAGAAACTCGAGCAAGTGATGAGTGCCAAGATTTCGGAACTCAAAGACGATCTCAAACGCATCGCATAACCTGCATAGGACATTGCACACCCTGTGCACTAGTGACTCCCATCCCTTAGCGTTGCAGCTACCGCCCTCATTGCGAGGGCGGTCTTTTTGTTAGGCTACCCAGATAGATTTTCCGTTACAGAACTCACGAATACCATTGGTTCCAAGCTCTCGCCCAAGGCCTGAAGCTTTAACACCACCAAAAGGCATACGCACATCACTGGCCACCTGCGCATTCACAAACCCGGCCCCCACATCTAACTGGCGCAACATCGCCTCACCCTTCTCAACATCTTGCGTCCAGATGCTGGCACCCAGACCAAAACGCGTTGCATTAGCCTGAGCGATGGCATCCGCCTCATCTCGGGCCGTAACAATCGCCGCCACCGGACCAAAGATCTCTTCATTAAACGCAGTCATGCCAAGCTTTACATTGGTAAGAACGGACGGTGCATAGAAGAAACCGCCTCCTTCAACAATGTCACATCCCGTTAGGTTCACAGCCCCGTCTGCCAGAGATTGCTGAACTTGGCGATGCACACCGTCGCGCAGGTCAGCACGCGCCATCGGTGCTAGCGTCGTTGTCGCTGCAAGCGGATCGCCTGTTCTGAGTTCAGCAACACGCTCGAGCAAGCGCGACGTGAAGTCATCCGCACAGTTTTGCAACACAATAAAACGCTTCGCAGCGATACAGATCTGGCCAGCATTACTGAAGCGGGCACGCAGCGCCACATCAACAGCCGTTTCCATATCAGCATCATCCAAGACGATAAACGGATCGGAACCACCCAGCTCTAACACACACTTTTTAAGATTCTGGCCAGCTAGCGCGCCGATTTTACGCCCAGCCCCCTCGCTACCAGTAAAGGCAACGCCATGTACACGGTGATCAGCAATCACTGCGGACGCCTGCTCAACCGAAATGGTCAGCTCAGCAAACAGCCCTTCTGGTGCCCCAGCTTCAGTGACCAAACGCTCAATCGCTTTTGCACATTGCGGCACATTTGGCGCATGTTTCAACAACAGCGCGTTGCCAGACATCAGCACGGATACCAAGCAGCGGAATACTTGCCAGAAAGGGAAGTTCCACGGCATGACGGCAAAAATCACACCCAATGGCTGATACGTGACTAAACTGCGCTGCGCCGGTGTTGCGATTAAATCGTCTTGCAACATAGATTCCGCATGCTCAGCGTAGTGACGACACGCCAAAGCACACTTATCCACTTCGCCTAGCGCTTCTGGTAGCAGTTTGCCCATCTCTAGTGAGATCAGCTTAGCGAGCGCTTCACGCTCTGCATCCAGCCTATCTGCCAATGCGTTAAGCAGCGCCGAGCGCTCACTAAAAGGTGCGGTACGCCAATGCTCTGCGGCTAAGTCAGCCTGCTGAAGCTTCTGCTCCAGCTGATCATTAGACAGCATTGGAAACTCGGCCAAAAGTTCGCCGGTGTATGGGTTACGTGTTTCAAACTGCATGTGAGGCTCCTGATTCGGAAGTCGGTACCTGAGGCCGCGTAGCGAGCATTGCCCTGCGGCGGCAAGCATGTCCGATCAATTGTTATTAGAGATAGTAATCATGCCATGTTAGAGAGACTCCATTCACCTGACATAGTCCAAATGAACGCCGCTGATGGTGCCACAATTCTGGACTCACTCTAACGTAGCAACTGGACCTGTAGGCTTTATCATGGATCCTTTAGTATGCGCGCCCGAGCTGATCCGGCAGAGACGCTCTCTACATTGAGATAGATAACACCATGATGGACTACACAACCCTGCTCATTTTTTCCGGCATCATTGCTGCAGCAACCTATGTACAAACGGTGACCGGCTTTGCGTTAGGAATGATTGTAATGGGTGCAGTCACCATGCTGAACCTCGTGCCCATCGCATTCACTTCCGTGGTGATCAGTTTAGTGACGCTCGTGAACGGGCTTACCGCGATCAAGGGTGAGCGCCAAGCCCTGGATCGTCGCCGTGTAGGTGCCGTGATGATCGGGATTGTGCCGGGCCTTGCGCTGGGTTTATATCTGCTTACCTTCTTAAGCGGCACCCACCAAACACTGCTTCACTTTGCCCTAGGGTTAGCGATTTTTGTGGGGGGTATGTTGATCATGCTGCGCCCTGAACCGTTAGAGCAGCCCTCATCACAGCCGGTTTTTATGGGTGCGGGGCTGGCATCAGGCTTCTTAGCAGGCCTTTTCAGCTTAGCTGGCCCGCCGTTGGTGTATCTTTTCTATCGCCAACCCTTTGAGCTAAAAACCATCCGCATCTGTTTGCTTGGTATTTTTCTCGCTTGCTCCTCAGTACGCACCATCATGGTTGGTTTTCAGGGGCAACTGACCGCCGATGTGCTGATCTTCTCCGCCTGCTGCATTCCGATGGTGATGCTGTTCACTTGGGTCGGAAAGCGCTTTCCGCCGCCGCTTAGCAGTACCAATATGCGCAGACTGGCTTTCGCACTTCTCATCGGAATCGGCGCAAGCCTAATGTTAAGAGCGGCATTCTAAGCTGGCGTTATTCGCACCCTAGATCTGGCCCAACTCGCTTCTCTAAGACTGCCGTACACTCAGTTAAAAAGTATGGGAGTCACAGATCTATGTCTGATATACGCATTAACGAGCCTGATATTAGTGTTTCTGTTCGAGAGCTGTTCGGTATCGATACCGACCTGCGTGTGCCAGCATTTAGTGAACGTGACGACCACGTGCCAGAGATTGACCCGGGCTACCATTTCAACCCAGAAGTAACACTCGCCATTCTTGCTGGGTTTAGCCAAGACCGCCGTGTTATGGTGCAAGGTCTACATGGCACGGGCAAGTCGACACATATCGAACAGGTCGCCGCCCGCTTAAACTGGCCATGTGTACGCATCAACTTAGACGGACATATCAGCCGCCTTGATCTAGTGGGCAAAGACACCATCGTACTGCGCGATGGCAAGCAGGTGACCGAGTTCCAAGAGGGTATCGTTCCTTGGGCGCTACGCCGCCCAACTGCCTTGATCTTCGATGAGTTCGATGCGGGCCGCCCCGACGTCATGTTTGTTATCCAGCGTATTCTGGAGCGCGATGGCAAGTTTACGCTACTCGATCAAAACCAAGTGATTACACCACACCCGCAGTTTCGTCTTTTCGCGACGGCCAACACGGTCGGCTTGGGCAACAGTAACGGCTTGTACCATGGCACGCAGATGGTCAACCAAGCACAGATGGACCGTTGGAATATCGTCGCCACACTAAACTATCTGCCGGCCGAAGATGAAGCCAAGATCATCAAAGCTCGCGTACCAAGCCTCGATAACCCGCAAGGTGAGAAGCTTATCCGCTCAATGATCGCCGTGGCCGAGCTAACCCGCAACAGCTTCGCCGCGCATGATATTTCAACGCTGATGTCCCCTCGAACTCTGATCTCATGGGCCGAGAACTGCGCGATTTTCCATGACACATCGGTGGCGTTTCGACTCTCATTTTTAAATAAATGCGATGAAGCGGAGCGAACACTGATCGCCGAGTACTATCAACGTTGCTTTGATGAAGAACTCACCGAGTCATGGGCGCACCAAGCACCTAAGCTGGCCTTGGCGGAGTAGTATGAAAACGGCAGCGCAGCAAAGCCAACTGCAACAGTTTGTCGAAGAGCTCTGTGGGGCCTCCATTCGTGCCGCCACAAGCGCAGCAGGTTTTCGTTTTCGCGGACGCGAGGCGGTAATCGACGAGCGCTCGGCGGGCATTCGCGCCCCGCATCTCTACCCGCAACTCGATAGCGATACCTTCAGCTCGTTTCGTGGTGCCGCCGATGGTATTACGCAGCGTATTAAACATAGCGATAGCGCGCTACACCGCTCATTGATGCCCAGTACTGAGACCGGCAAGCTACTGTTCGAGTTGCTGGAGCAACTGCGCGTGGAATCTCTTGTTGATCGAGACAAATATCCGGGTTGCGCCGCTAACCTAGACTACCGCTACAAGGCATGGTGTGCGCAGTTTTGCAACTCTGGCTTAACAGAGTCACATGTTGGCCTGCTCGTTTATACCATCGCGCAAGTTGCGTGGTCGCGCCTAAGTGGGCAGCCAGTCAATGAGGCCACCGAGGGCCTTATCGAGCCTCAACGTATGATGCTTGCGCCTCACATTGGGGGCTACCTTGCAGGTATGCGTCGCGCCCGTGAAGACCAACACGCATACGCTCAGAATGCGCTGGGGATTGTTGCGGTCATTGACGAGTTAACCGAAGCGCTGTCGAAAGCAGATAAAACACCGCAAGACGACGGAGATGACACGTTAACGAGCGGCAGCATGACCCTGTTTCCAGAAACCGATGACCAAGGCCTGCTGCCGGGCCTGCGCAGCCATGCTCATAGCGCTTCCTTTGAAAGGCTACAGGCGCAGCTCAGTGATTACAAAGTCTATTCGAATGCCCGAGACCGCGTGATCGAGGCCACTAAATTGGTCTTGCCCCACCAGCGGGAAAGCCTTCGCGAGCAACTTGATGAGACCATTCGCGGCCAACGCGTCAACATCCCACGTCTGGCTCGCCAACTTCGCGCACTACTCAGCGCCAGTGAGCATAACCACTGGGCAGATGCGCAGGAGGAGGGATACCTCGATTCGGCGCAGATCAACCGCATCGTAACCGCACCCAGTTATCGCGCTGTGTTTAAGCAAGAACATGCAAAACCGCACAGTGATTGTGTGGTGAGCTTTCTGATCGATAACTCTGGTTCAATGAAAGAGCACATTCAGCCGATTGCCGCCTTTATTGAGGTGTTATGCCGCGCGCTAGCATTGGCTGATATTAAATCTGAGGTACTCGGCTTCACAACACGTTCTTGGCAAGGCGGCGCGAGTTTCAAAGCATGGCGGCGCGCGGGGGGCACACCAAACCCGGGCAGACTCGCTGAGCTCGAGCACATTATCTACAAAGATGCAGACACCGATATTCGCCGCGCACGCTCAGCACTCGCAGCGATGTTGAAGCCCAGCATCTTTAAAGAGAGCGTGAATGGTGAAGCCTTGCTCTGGGCCACCGAGCGTTTGATGGCTAGGCCGGAAAAACGCCGCATTCTGATCGTTCTATCTGATGGCTGCCCGATGGAGACAGCAACCGTACAAAATAATCCGGATGATTTCCTTGATGCTCACCTTGCTATGGTCGCAGCGCTCTTGGAAAAGCATCCAAACATTGCGCTGTTTGGTCTCGGTTTTGGTCTCGACTTGAGCCGCTACTACCGCCACAGCCTCGCGTTGGACCTGCCGCATCCACTGGAGAACAGTGTATTCAACGAGTTCCTTAGGCTTCTTGCTACACAGCGTTAGACAGCCGTAACTGGCTCCATCCGAAAAAGAGTTCTGGCGCTAGCTAGAGATACCGCTCGCGCCCTATCATTGCCACCAGCGGCGTCGTTACGGGTTGTTACCTATCTAACCGTCCAACACCGCTACTTTTGAGCCGTAATGACCGCTCAGCTCAAACACTTTACAGCGCCATCAGGTATGGTTTCGCTGGTTTTTTACTATCTGTCTTTTGAGCCTTGCGCGATGCGTCGCGCGCAATATGAGAACCTTCTAGCATGTCAAACTTTCCAACGCTGACCAAAATGGGTGTTAAATCACTCGATCAGATCGAACGCTTCGCCCTGCGCCACCAAGGCAACACCGACGTGTTAAAAATCTACTATAAACGTCCCAAAGGCTCGCTGCTCTCACGTAGTAAGAAGTTTACATTCGTCCGTGGTCGTCGTGGCGTCCCGCTTGAGGTCCAAAACTCAAAAGCGTTTGAAAACATGCAGCGTATTAGTCCTCAACTGCTGGCTGCACTGGAAGAGCTAAAACAGCTTGAGGCAACACGCCATGAGGCCGACCCAATCGATCCAAAAGAGAAGATCCGCTCCGACATTGATCATTTAGAAAAAGTTATGACATCTAAAATCAATGAGTTACGAAGAATTCTTGATTCTATTGATTAATACCTATTCACTGTCTGCTTGCATCTTAGCTGCATCGCTAGGATGCAAACACCTACCCTGCCAACTACCATATCAGCCACTACCTGCAGCTCGCTTGCGTTTATCCGTTTTGTTTCGACTACACTGAAGGGTACGAGCAAAACAACGGAGCGCACCTATGTCGACGCAAGCCTTTCCCTTTGCACCGGAAAGCACGGATGCTGACACACTGCCACCGACGCCTCCTTGGACCGTCCTCATCGTTGACGATGAAGAGAGTGTTCACCAGATTACCCGTCTGGCCCTGCGTCATCTGGAATGCGCAGGCCGCCCTATCGAGTTGGTGCATGCATACTCAAGTGAAGAGGCAAAAGCCGTTTTCCACGCCAAAGGCAACAGCATAGCCCTTGCCTTGGTCGATATTGTGATGGAGACCGAAGACGCGGGATTCAAGCTGATCGAATATATACGAGAGCACTTAAACAACTCCATCACCCGCCTAGTGGTGCGTACAGGACAACCAGGCCAGGCACCCGAGGAGCACGTCATAGCGCACTATGACATCAACGATTACAGAGCCAAAACAGAGCTAACTCATATTAAGCTCAAAACCCTTATGCACTCAGCACTGAGGGCTTATCAAGATATTTTAGCGCTACATAAACAACGGCTAAGACTAGAAGCGACTATCTCAGCATTACGAGAGGTCAGCAGAACACCGAGCCTCCCCCTACTACCTGACATGACAGAGTCAGCGCTAAAAACAGCACTGGGCATTGACTGTTCAGAGGTTCAGTTCATTACGCAAATCCCATTTGGGGATAGTGAAGCGTACCTTCAATTAACAAGGGCCAATGACCAAAAAACCTCGGATACCTATACCGGTCTCACTGCAGTATCTGCTGCCGACCTTCCCAAACATCTAGCAAACGCCATCACGACGACCCTCGTTAAACAACAGTCAGGCCGAACCGGTCTTGGCTACACAGCGCTTAGCAAAGATCACAGTGGAAATAATTGTTTCCTTTATCTAGCTAGCACACAGGCTCTCGATCAAGATGAGTTACATGCACTGGACCTGTTTTGCAGCGGCGCTCTGGCGACCTATCAAACACTGATGGCCAAAGATGAGCTCAACGCTGTTCAGTCTGAGTTGATCTGCATTTTGGGCGAAGCGATCGAAAAACGCTCTGAAGAGACGGGTGCTCATGTGCGCCGTGTTGCAGAGATATCGGCATTCATTGCCGCAAAATACGGTGAACCTGATCAGTTCGTAGAGTCGTTGCGTTTAGCCGCGCCACTGCATGATATTGGTAAGATTGCCATTCCCGATGCGATATTAGAAAAACCCGCGCGTCTCGATTCACACGAGTGGGAAGTGATGCAACAACACACCACCATTGGGGAGGAGATGCTATCGCACAGCGACAAACCTCTATTCCGATGTGCAGCGACCATTGCTGGGTGCCATCACGAACGCTGGGACGGCCAGGGATATCCGCGCCAACTGCGTGGTATAGAGATCCCTCTCGAGGGTCGGATCACTGCAGTTGCAGATGTGTTTGATGCACTTCTCCATACACGCTGCTACAAAGCACCTTGGTCGCTAGAGGAGACCTTAGACTACTTTGTCTCTGAGCGCGGAAAGCACTTTGACCCAGAACTCGTTGACCTTTTGCTGGCGAACGTCGATGCTGTCATGGATATCTGTGACCGGTTTCACGAATAGCTAGCCATTCATAGGGGAAACCAGATCGTGATGAGTTTACCTAGTGTGTTCGCAAGTACTTTGGGGCGGCGATTCGTCTTATTGATCGTGCTGTTTAGCTCATTTTTTACGCTGATCGCCAGCTCCATCCAGCTATTTATGGACTACAACGAAGATGTAACTCGCGTTAACAGCCAAGTCTCAGATATCGAGAGGTCTTATCTCAACACCATTACATTGAGCCTGTGGTCTCTTGATGAGGACCAGCTCGCGGTGCAGTTACAGGGGCTCAGCACTCTACCCGATATCGAGTGGGTCGCGATCACAGCAGATGGGCGCGTAGAATATGAGGCTGGCTCTCGTCCTGCTAGCGAAGACCACCTACACACGTTGCCTTTGATATACGAATCCGGCAGGACGGAACCCATTGCCTTAGGCCAGCTTAATATTGCTGTTAACATCAACAATATCTACAACCGGTTGCTCTACAAGGCCGGGGTTATCTTGTTTAGCAACGCTTTGAAAACCTTCGCCGTCTCTGGGTTTATTCTTATTTTGATCTACGTTCTCGTCACTCGCCCATTAACGAGCATTGCCGATTATCTGAGCCAATTATCGGTGCGCAGTATCGACCAACCACTTCGCCTGAGCCACCCTCGACATACACGCAAGAAAGATGAAATTGACTCTGTCGTCGAGAACTTAAACATCATGCGCAACAATCTAAACGTTGCGATTGAGCACTTGCAAGCGACTCAGCAAGAGCTAAGGCAGTTGCTAAAGGAGCGCGACCGACTGCTAGAGATGGACAAAATCTATAACGAGCAATTAGAGCTGCTCGTAACACAGCGTACACGCCAAGTTGAACAATCACTTGCTGATGTCAAAGCCGCCCAAGAGTCGCTCGTCGAAAAAGAAAAAATGGCGGCACTTGGTGATATGGTCGCGGGCATCGCGCACGAAATAAACACACCAATCGGTGTGTGCCGTACCGCTGCGAGTGTGCAAAGCGATGGTGTCGCCTCAGTCCGCGAAAAAATGGAACAAGGCACACTAACGCAGTCAGATCTAAAACGCTTTTTAGACGATGTTGAGGAAGCAAGCAGCCTATTCGATACGAACATTATTAAAGCAAGCGACCTGATCTCTAACTTCAAGCTCATATCCACCGATCAAAGCCACGATACGATTCATACTTTTAATCTCAACGAGTACATACACTCCTCCATCCAGACGATTTTTCCGCAGATTAAAAAGCAGAATATTACCTTCAGCATTGACGTTCCTGACGTGATCGAACTCACCAGTTACCCCGGAGCGATTCACCAAGTGCTCACCAATCTTATTTTGAACTCAGCCAACCACGGCTTTAACCAGCAAAGTGGCGAAATAGGCATGTCGGCAACGCTTGATGAAGGCTGCGTTTTATTGAGATATCAAGATAGCGGACGGGGACTATCAGATGAGGAGAGGTTGCGTATTTTCGAGCCTTTCTACACAACCAAACGGGGTAAAGGAGGCAGTGGTCTAGGAATGTCTATTGTCTATAACATCGTCACCAAACAACTGCAGGGGCGATTAAAACTAGACGATGACGATGGCTTTAACTTATTAATACGCATCCCTCAAACCCTTGACGCTAAGCTAGATAGGGGCTGAGAAGGCCGCCATAAACACCGCTCTGCCCTTGCCTAGTAATCGCTCACCCGACCACGCAGTTGTTTTGTTTTACCCCGTAAACTTTTGCTATCCATGCGTCTGCGCTGCGAGCCTTTTGTCGGCCGTGTTGCCACTCGTCTTTTCTGTTCCACCAGCGCTGCCGCTATCAATGCACGCAGCCGCTCAACCGCCTCAAGCCGATTTTTCTCTTGCGTTCTGAACTGCTGAGCTTTAATGACAACCACGCCCTCACGACTGATACGTCGATCAGATAACGCTAGTAGTTTCTGCTTGACGCTTTCACTGAGAGAGGATGCTTTAATATCAAAACGCAGCTGAATCGCCGTTGCGACTTTGTTGACGTTTTGCCCTCCTGCACCTTGAGAGCGAATCGCGGAGAAGCTTACCTCATCTTCCCCAATACTGACGCGCGGCGTAATCTCTATCATCCGTTTAAGCCTAAATTTAATCTCATAACTCTTGAACCTAGTCTGTGCGTAATACCGATCATTTTACACCGCTCAATAAGATGGCAAGCATAAGACCAATAACGCTATACTCGAAACTCAATCAAATATAGAGATGATTTAATGGGACTGTTTGACTCACTTAAAGCTATGTTTAGCGGTGCTAGCACACCACCAGAGCCAACACGCTACACTGAGCAATATGAAGACTACGAAATTATTGCAGAACCTGCCGCAGAGGGCGGACAGTATCGAATCAACGGTCTTATTCGTTTTCAGGAGAAAGAGCATACCTTTATCAGAGCAGATCTCCTGCCATCCGAAGAGCTATGTGCTCAAGAAACTTTCCGCAAAGCGAAGCTAATGATTGATCAACAGGGCGAACGCCTGTTTCAAGAAAGGGGCTAAAACGCCCCTCAGATATACTGATTAGGCCGCACTTTGAAACAGCTGGCGGCTTTGGTCGGCATAAGTCGTCATCACTGCATCCATATACCAATGCGCTGCACTAAACCAATCATCAATATTTTTTGCCTCAAACACCTTTTCAACATAGGTGTCGAGTAGCGCTTCCTGCACGTCGACCCAATCCTCAAAATCACGGATCTTCGAAGCCATGTGTACCTCACTAGAGCACGAGTTAGTCAAAACTATTCAAAGCGGATACTGCTACTTTGGAATCAGGTAGAATTATACTAAGGTATATTGTGCAGCGCAACAAACAGAGCCGCTTTAACCACGAAAATAGATACTTTTGTACTCGGTTTTTTCTCTACCCTGTTTTATACTGCGCAGCCTCATGAGTTACGAAAAACACTGAACGTCTGCCAATATGAATAGAAAAACACTCAAACCTCTTCGCTTTATTCCGTTCCGAAAAAGAGACATTATCGAGATGTGCTTAGTATCTAACGGATTAAACCAGCAGGAACGAGAGCAGTTTCGTCATGTTGCCACACAGATTCAGCAACTCTTTCATGTGCTTTTTCTAACGCAAAAAGAAGCGATGAAGGATAGCTTTAGCAGCATCAACCCCGACCGAGACACATTCGCCGTCGAACTGCCTGCAACGATGGCAGAAGAGATCACCCCATTTCCAACATTGTTAAGCCAGCTATTGGAAAAGGCGAACTATGAAGCTCTCAACCAAAGCGTGATCGAGGATGCTCTTTCTCAAGATTCATTGTTCAAAGTACGCTTAGAAGTTGATTTCTCTGACTATGCTGAGGTTGTACTGTATGTACGTGGCGAGCACGAAAAGACGGAGTCGGTACCCAAATTCTGGGGGCTTAAATCTGCCCCGCTGACCTTCACTAATTATGAGCGGGTCGCCCTGTATTTGCGCATCCGTGAAGACTTGCCCACCGAACGCGCAGAGACATTTAACCTGCCACCAGGGGGGATCATTTTGAAGTTGTTTAAAAATGTTCCCAAAGCAGATTTGGAGATGCTGTTCCCAAATACACAGGTTCGAATGCGCTTGATCGACAAGCTAATGATTGGCGTTCCCGCCGCGGTAAGCGGTGGCTTAGTGGTAACGACTAAGCTGGGCGCCAGCCTAGTGCTGATCGGATCGCTGCTGGGGTTCTGGCTAGGTTTGCATAGCCGACCTGTTGAGCTCAACCAAGCCGCGTTAGTCGCACTGCTCGCTGGGCTAGGAGCGTTAGGGAGTTATCTCTGGAAGCAGTTTAACAACTTCAAGAACCGCAAGCTGAAGTTTGTTCAGAAGCTGACACAGAACCTGTATTTTAAGAACTTAGATAACAACGCTGGCGTATTTCACCGCCTCTTGGACGAAGCAGAAGAGGAAGAGTGCAAAGAAGCGATTTTAGCTTATTACTTTTTGCTTACCGCGCAGGCGCCGATGTCGCGCCCGATGCTCGACCACACCATTGAGCAGTGGCTGAGCGATAAATGGCAAGCTGTAGTCGATTTTGAGATTGATGACGCCTTAGAAAAGCTGACCACACTGGGGCTCATTAGCACAAATACAGAGGGTGTCATCACCCCCGTGAGCCTCGAAAACGCAACGGCAAAACTCGCACAGCGCTGGGCAAACTTTCAGTAGAAACGTGCAATAAAAAAGGCGCTAATCTAGCGCCTCAAACGTCGGGATGTAACAGCGATGCCCTTCAATTATAGTCTAAATTTGCAAATGTAAAGCTTATTTAAAACTCTTGTTTGAAAAGCTTGACGTATGCGTCATGTCAGTCTAATTTAAAAGAGCATTCTAGGTCAGGGACGACTTCCCTTTTAGATTTTTTAATGGATCTGCCACAAAGCAGCATAGCTACATCGCATAAGGCATCGCCCGCTGCTCTTCTTTTTCTTCTGACGCTTTTACTTTCTCTTTAACCCGCTCATCGAGCGTCTTATTTTCAAACATGCACTTCTTTTGCACCGACACTTTACGTAACGCTTCGTACTCGCCCTTCATCTGACTATATTGCGCAGATTCAGGACCTCAAGAAAGAATAGCGGTACCAAGCCACCGCATTTGTGAGCGTCACGAAGTTTTCTTTGGAGCGGGTTCCAGATTCATTGTGTGGCTTAATTTGATCACAGCACCTTCCATCCGGTGAAAGTAGCAAGTGCCGCGGATTCGGTAAGAAAGTCAGCAGATATATTCAGGCAGGCACTGTCGAAACAGCGGTCTACTGAGCAAAACTCATAACCACCTACTGAAGTGGAGGGCTTTAGGCTGAAAACAAAAAAGCGGGAGTAAACTCCCGCTTTTTTATGCATACTTACTAAGTCTAAGCTTTGCGGCGGCGCTGGCGAGCAGCGAAAACGAGCCCTAGTGACATCAGAGCAAGCGTTCCTGGTAATGGAACACCTGTGTGAGGGCTGCCGATTGGGCCTGGTGTACGTACTTCACCGGTGATGCCCGCAAACTTGATACTATCAAAGGCAGTGTCACCTACATAATCACCACCCGCACCCACGGCAGACATGTAGGTACCAACAATCCAGTAACTCGAGAAGACATTGTTAAGATTACTGTTGGCGCTTTCATAGCCAGAACCAGTGTTGGAGTGATGGCTGATAACACCCCAACCATTGGAGCTCAATTCGCTAACATTCAGCGAAGAGATGTTCTGAGTAGGATCACCGTTACCTGTGTAAGCGAGCACAGTAACGTCAGAGTCTTTGCCCACTGAACCGTTATAGAACGACTCTAGGGAGAACTCTTGATCGCCAAAGTCAAACAGTACAAATTCTTGTACTTTTCCGTTATCGATATAATGCGAGTCACCGCCTGAACAACCACCATTGCTACCACATGGGTAACCATCTTGGTCGATGACTAAACCCCAAGGGTTACGGCCGAATACATGGTTCGCACTTTGTATATCGTTGTGACCAACCGCGTTCCAAGCCGATAACGTCACAACAGAACCATCGCTGCCTGACCATTCATAAGAACCACCGGTAACGGTCGAAATACGCTCGGCGCTGCCTGTAAAGTCCCAACTGACAGCCGCATGAGCGCCGACACTAATCAACGATGCGAACGCACATACACCCACTTTTTTGAACAGTGACAACATATCCATTTCCTACACTATTAAACGGTTATCAATTAAACGAGCTGACTATTCCTAAGCTAGCGAATGTGCACGCACGAAAGTCAGGTATCTCAACAAGCTAAAATACTAACTATGTGTGTGATAGCTTAAGCTAGCGAGATGAACAAAGTATTAATAAAAGTTCATATAGCTAGATCATGAATCTAAACCAGCTGGTTGACTCAAGACAGCTAATCAAGCCGCTATCTTTCAGCTCACTTAAAACTTGCGCAAATTCTAGCCAAAATACAGCATTCAAACAATAACTTTTTTATTAAAAGAAATTAAATCTAATAAAAACAACCGGTTATTAACATCATTCAAACAACTGTTCTTTTAATCTCTCTGCTTTATGCCGCTCACTAAAAGGTAAATCACTGGCTAGCGCTTTCACTATATAACGCTTCGCCTCCGCATCACGGCCAAGTTCAGCGAGCACAGAGCTTAGATGGTAAAGAATTTCAGGTCGGTTCGCCGCACGTGAAACCGCTTCACGCAGATACCTTAAGCCTTCTTCTCTATCGCCATTTTTAACTAATAACCAACCATAGGTATCGGTAACCAACGGATTCTCTGGCGCCAAACCATAAGCATGCTTTGCGAACTTTAGCGCTTCCCCCACATTAAGATGAGAAAGTGCGTAAGCCATATTGTTAAGCAACGACACGTTATCGGGTTGCGCTTTTAAAAGCTCAGCCAACAATACAACAGCGCCACGGTAGTTGTGCTTGTGAAGCAGCAGTTCACTTTCGGTAGCTTTTAAGATTAAGCTTTCAGGCATGGCATCGCGCCACTTCGCGGCTTCGGACAGTGCGTCATCGATACGTCCTTGCTGCTGCAATGTGCGCACCAAGCTCACCGCCAGAGAGTCCACAGGCTGAAGAGCTAGGCCTTCACGATACGCTGTTTCCGCCTCAGGCAGACGCCCTTGTGCAAGGAAAAGGTCCCCTTGCAGTTTGGCACTAACGGGGTTTTGAGGATATGCCGCGCGTAACTGATCTAAACTGGTTTGGGCATCATTAAATAGCCCCTGCTTGCTCTGTAGCTCAGTGATCAAAACTAACGCTTGATAATTTTGGCTATCGACCTGCAGGATTTTAGCCAATGAGTACTGCGCATCTTTGATCGACCCCGCCCGTAGCTGTAGACGAGCAATTTTATAGAGGGCGTCAATATCAAACCCAGCATCTTTCACCATCGTCTTCAACGTGGTTAAGCCAGCCTTATTCTTTTGCTGAATAAACTGAATCTGAGCCAGCGCCGACTTAGCTTCCAGAGAGTTTCCGTTTGCATGTACAGCTGCGCGGATCGCGCTCTCAGCCTCTTCATAGGCTTGCAGTGCAACAAGAATATCAGCCAGATAGAGCGACGCCTCTAGGTGGCCGCTCTGCATACTTGTTGCTCTCTCCGCCCACTTACGCGCCTCGGCAATATTACCGTCAGCCTCCTCCACACGAGCTAACTCCAAGACGACCTTAACATTTTCTGGCTCCGCCTGATTTAGCGCCAACAGCGACTCCCGTGCTTGAAGAAGTTGGCCCTCTAGCGTGTCTATTTTGGCGATATTTATCTTTGCTGGTAGAAACGCTGGAGTGATGGACAAGACATGCTCAAACTGTTGGCGCGCTGCACCCAACTGCCCAGCCGCTAGTAACGACACACCATAGAGATTCTGATAGGTTGCATTATCGGGTGAATTAGCGACAAGCGTTTTACCGATAGCTTGGGCTTGATCAATAAGCCCCTCGTTCAAGTAATGAACCAGCAGCACAACACCTGACTGATGAGATGGATTCTTCTCATATAAGCTCTGTAGTCGTTCGATATCCTCAGCGACACTCTTACCTGCTTTAATACGGCTCTGCGCAAGCTGGGTTTGCAAGTTTAAGTTACGTGACAGCCCAACAGCCTCTTCCAATATGCTCGCAGCCTGCGTGTCACGGCCAGTGGCCGAATAGGCTGCCGCTAATAAGCTCAAGTAGGCTGGATCTCGCGAAGCATACGCCCTTGCCGCCTGAAGCACACGTATCGCCTCTTCAGGGACATCTTGCTTGAGCAAAACATCACCTAATAGCTTACGTGCACCCACATCGGTCGTGTTTCTTCTCAGATAAAGCTCGAGATAGCTTCTTGCCTCTTCTAGCTGAGCCAAGGCGTAATGAGATAAAGCCCCCAACATGAGCAACCTAGCGTCCAATTTAAGGCGCTGCTCTGGAACCGCGTCGATAATTTGCGCCGCTAGCTGATAACTCTCTTTAGATTCAGTTTCATTTTCATCTTCGAGTAAAAGCCCTCGAAAGTAAGCGCCACGAGGCTCATGCTCAGCGACCTCTTTTAGTACATCAAGCTCAGCTCTGGCGTCACCTTTACGGTCCAAGTCGACCAAAATACCTATCTTCGCCACTCGCGCATCCACATGAGCGCGGTCTAGCTCAAGCGCTTTGCTATAAGCTTTTAACGCCTCACTCAACCTCCCCGAGGCATGTAACGTGGAGGCTAGGCTATTCCACGCCCGCGGATCATCGGGGTATTGCATTAACAGCTGCTTGGCTTTCTCTTGTGCGTCGGTACGCTTACCTTCTTTTAGTAATAACGCTACCTCAGCCAAGCTAGGTAACAAAGCGTTATTCTCTAAGCTAAGGGCATATTCAATTTTGAGGTGCGCATCGGTAAATTTTCCCAAAACCGTTAACGCTTCTGCCTGATAGCCCAACAGCGGCACTCGTTCGGTGGGGCTGATATCGTCGGCATTGATATCTTCAACCAACGCGCGGTATTTGCCCTGCTGCAGATAGGATTCTGCAAGATTGATCACCAACAAAGAGGGGTCCGCCCCAAACTCTTGTGCTTGGCGTAATGCATACTCCGCCGCTGCTGCATCACCCTCTTTTAGAAGAATATCACCCGAGAGGATCAGCGAAGGCAGGTGTTTTGGATTAAGTTGCAAGGCATTCTTGAGCTGAATCATCGCTCCTGGCAAGTCATCAGAGTAGAACAAGCGGTTTGCATCTTCATAATAGTTGGCAACATCCGCTTGATTCGCACCACTTACACTGCTGCTTAGTAATGCAGCCAATGCCACTGCTAACGCCTTTTTTCTATACACAACCACTTCCTTCTAAATAACAGATCGCCGCATCCAAGAATCACACGGCACTACCACCACGCTTTCACCAATCCAAACAAACTAACGACCAAAAGCACACTACCTAAGACACGAAAGAAAACCGGCGTCTCAGCGGTGACAAGTTTACGATGAAAACGCGAACCCAGTACATGACCGAGTGTGGCACAAGGGAGTAACCAAAGATGATGAATCAGTTGAAAATCGACACCTGCCCACACGAACGCAGCACACTTAATCAGTACCAAGATAAACCATAGTACAAAGAGCGTGTCACGTAGCGATTCTTTTGCCACTCGGCCCGCATAAACCGCCACGATAAGGGGCGCTCCGATCAAAGATGCACCACTAATGTAGCCACCTAGCGCCAAAAACGTATTGTCCACCGCACGACTGCGACTTTGGAAAGGTCGGTTACGAATATACCCCACCGCATAGAAAGCCACGATGGCAAAGATGAGGCTCGTCATCCAGGCGGTAGGCAATGTCAGCAAGCCAAACACACCAATGAGCTTAGGGATGATCATGACTCGCAGAGAAGCACCCAAGTACTGCCAGTCAATCGTCCCCTCCTGCCCGTGCGGCCGACTTTTTTGGTTACGCCATGCGATCCAGCTGGAAAAAATCAACAAGTGGACCGCGATGATAGGTAGAAAGACTAATGCATCGTTATGAACCAGAAGCAGAAATGGCAAACTCAGGACAGCGCCACCAAACCCTAAGCCAGAGCGAACAAAACCACTCCATACGAAAAGAATACCAATAGCGATATACTGCCAAGCCAGCAAGTTATCCATACTATGCTCCGGGTGAGAAAGAGACGCATTCTAACAGCCCTGACGAGCAACGCGCTAAATATATCAAGCGGGTGAGGAGATCAGCCTCACGTGCAGCGCACGCAGCACACCGCTGGCAACAAACACGCCAAGCGAAATCAAGACCAAACCGACAAGCATGGTTGGCGTCAGCGACTCACCCAATAGCCAGTAACCACCGATGGCCACCAATACAGGGGTTAACGCGCCAATGGCTGAGGTTGCCTCTGCACCAAGTGAACGTACGGCATAGGCATAGCTGAACCCTGTGACGATACCAACACAAAGAAACTGCACAAACATTTGATGCGAGAGATCCGCAAAATTAGCGCTGGCAAACAGTACAGCATCTGTAAACGGAAATAACATCAACAACACAACGGTGGACACACAACACAACAGCGCTGCCCCTGCCCAAGGCGATAGCCCAGACACTCGCAACGAGATGGTAAATAGTGCCCAACACACACTTGCGCCGAGGAAAAACCCATAGCCAATTAAACTCTCTTGGTGACCCGCCCAAAGAGAGCGTACAACTAATACAACAACCCCAGCAGCAATCGCAGCCAAGCCCACCACTTTGCTATGGTTAAGCGGCTCACGATAAAAAACCGCAGCGATAATCCCCACAAAAATTGGAAAGGTGCCGGTAATCAACAAACCGGCATCCGCCGCAAGGCCGTAAGCCATGCCTTGAGAAGATAGAAAGAAAAACGGCAACCCCGCACCACAACAAATACCAAGCAAATAACGCTTCTTAACACAAAGATAGTTCGGCAGATGACGTATCAGAACTGGCCAAAGCACTAGCGCAGCGCAGCCGTAACGTAATATGGCCAACTCATAGGTACTCAAGCTTGATTGCTGGCCATAGCGCATAGAGAGTAGCCAAGACGCCCATATACAGATCGTCAGCATCCCCGCTGCAATACCAAGACTCGCTTGCCCCTTTAGCTCATTCATACCTTTCCCTTTAACGGCTCATAAAAAGAGCACATTATCGAGCGAGTTAGGAGAGCATGTCCTTGCGAATTCGATTACGAAACCCTACCGTATTAGCATAAGCTTCCAATAAATCATTAAATTGTAATTAGATATGCCAACACATGGACAAAACAGATAAAAAGATAGCCGCGTTACTACAAGAGAACGCCCGATTAACCAATGTCGAACTAGCCGAAGCGATAAACTTATCTGCCTCACCCTGCTTGCGTCGCTGGAAGCGCCTTGAGGAGTTGGGAGTCGTTACTGGATATTATGCTGCACTTGATCGACAGCAGGTTGGGCTCAGTATGACCGTATTTGTTGATGTCCGATTAGATAACCACCGCGACCATGCCAGCGATCTATTCGAAAACACCGTGCGAGCAATGGAAAACGTGATCAGTGCATTTGTGGTATCAGGCGCATCAGATTACCGCTTGGAGGTTGTCGTAAAGGATCTAGCCGATTATGAACAGTGGTTAAAAGCGCTACAAACACTCCCAGTGGTTAAGGACATACACAGCAACTTCGCGATTCGTGCGGTAAAAACTAACACGCCACTGCCGCTCTCCACTCTCGAATAGCAGACAACAAAAAAGGGAGCCAAAGCTCCCTTTTCTAAACTTCCAGCGCAATATTACTGAACGTCATTCGCTAGGAAGAACCATGTGTCCAGTACAGAGTCTGGGTTCAACGAGACACTGCTAATCCCCTGCTCCATAAGCCATTTAGCAAGATCTGGATGGTCAGATGGGCCTTGGCCACAGATACCAATGTACTTGCCTTGGTCACGACACGCTTTAATCGCCATAGCCAGCAACTTCTTCACCGCCTCATTACGCTCATCAAAGAGATGCGCGATAATTCCGGAGTCACGGTCTAGGCCCAGCGTTAACTGCGTGAGGTCATTAGAACCGATTGAGAAGCCATCGAAGTATTGCAAGAACTCGTCAGCCAGCAGTGCGTTGGATGGGATTTCGCACATCATAATGATGCGCAAGCCATTCTCGCCACGCTTCAAGCCGTTGTCAGATAGCATCTCAACCACTTGTTTCGCTTCGCCTACCGTACGCACGAACGGCACCATAACCTCAACATTGGTCAAGCGCATTTCATCACGAACTTTCTTGAGCGCACGGCACTCAAGTTCAAAGCAATCACGGAAGTCATCAGAGATGTAACGCGCCGCGCCACGGAAGCCCAGCATCGGGTTCTCTTCACCCGGCTCGTACTGATCACCACCAATCAAGTGACCGTACTCGTTTGACTTAAAGTCAGACATACGCACGATCACTTTCTTCGGATAGAACGCAGCTGCCAGCGTCGAGATACCTTCAACAAGTTTCTCAACATAAAAATCGACTGGGCTATCGTAGCCACCAATGCGACGCTCGATCACTTGGCGCACATCAGCCGGTTGATCGTTTAAGTTCAGCAGCGCCTTCGGGTGAATCCCGATCATACGGTTGATGATAAACTCAAGACGCGCCAAGCCCACACCCGCATTCGGTAGCGCTTGGAAATCAAATGCACGGTCTGGATTACCCACATTCATCATCACATCGAACGGCAAGTTTGGCATCGACTCAACGCTATTGGTCTGATGTTCAAACTCTAGCTGGCCATCGTACGCTCGGCCGGTATCGCCTTCAGCACACGAAACCGTGACCAATTGGCCATCTTGTAGACGCTCAGTGGCGTCACCACAACCCACAATAGCTGGAATACCAAGCTCACGCGCAATAATCGCAGCGTGGCACGTACGACCACCGCGGTTCGTTACGATTGCCGCAGCACGCTTCATGACCGGTTCCCAGTCTGGGTCTGTCATATCGGTTACCAAAACATCGCCAGGCTTAACTTGATCCATCTGCGACAAGTCAGATACCAAGCGGACAGGGCCTGAGCCGATTCGATGACCGATCGAACGGCCTTCAACCAACACATTACCTGTCTCTTTAAGCAAGTAGCGCTCAATCACATTGCCAGATTCGCGGCTACGAACCGTTTCAGGACGCGCTTGTACAATGTAAAGCTGGCCATCGTCACCATCTTTAGCCCACTCAATGTCCATTGGACGGCCATAGTGCTGCTCAATGATTAATGCGATATTCGCAAGCTCTTGCACGTCTTCATCATTGATACAGAAGCGCTGACGATCTTTCGCATCGACATTAACGGTTTCCACTGCGCTTGCGGTTGAGCCTTCGCCAGCGTAAACCATCTTGATCGCTTTAGAGCCGAGTGTACGGCGCAAAATAGCCGGCACGCCCTGCTTCAGCGTTGGCTTATAAACGTAGAATTCGTCCGGGTTGACCGCACCTTGCACAACGGTTTCGCCCAAACCATAAGCAGCGGTGATAAATACCACATGATTGAAGCCAGACTCGGTATCCATCGTGAACATAACACCGGATGAGCCTGTTTCACTGCGCACCATACGCTGCACGCCAGCAGACAATGCAACTTCGCTGTGTTCAAAGTTGTGGTGCACACGGTATGAGATTGCGCGGTCGTTATAAAGAGATGCAAATACCTCTTTAATCGCCTGCTTAACATTGCTCAAGCCGCGAATATTCAAGAAGGTTTCCTGCTGGCCCGCGAATGATGCATCGGGTAGGTCTTCCGCTGTTGCAGAGGAGCGCACAGCAACCGCCAGCTGCTCGTTTCCGCCAGTCATCTCTGCAAAGGCCGTTTCGATCGACTGATCAAGTGCAGGCTGAAACTCTGCATCCATAATCCACTGACGAACCATTTTTCCGGTCTCGGCCAGTGCATTCACGTCGTCAACGTCGAGTTGGGATAGCGTGGTATCGATCTTCTCTTTAAGACCACCATGCTCTAGAAATTCGCGGAAAGCCTCGGCAGTCGTCGCAAAGCCACCGGGTACTTTTACACCGGCTTCGCTCAGTTGGCTGATCATCTCACCCAACGACGCGTTCTTACCACCTACCTTTTCAACATCATCCATACCCGCCTGATCAAGACGCAATACGTAATTTTGCAAAGCTATAACTCCCATACTCGGCGAAACGTTAGTTTCTGGTTCTGACTTTGTCGAATTTGCCACAGGATACTTGATCTTCAGGAAAAAATGAAAAGTTGATGAAAAAAAACGGCAGCTTTTTCCTGCTCAGGCGCCAAATTCCGACAGAAATTTGCTAAAACGCTGCTCAACCACCTGCGCAGCCGATCGAAACCCTGCCTCACTCATAAGCATTGCTGCGCACTCGGCGGTACATAGCCCACCTTCGCGCTGATTTCTGCGCAAGTTAAATTGGGATTGAAGACCGAGGGGTAATGAAATGCGCGGCAGCTCATGCAGGTATGCACTGCGGTTATAGATCTTACGCGCTTCTTGCCAAGTGCTATCGATCAGAATAAGCGTATCAATGCCATGCGTTGCTAGTGCAGATGGCAACACGCTTGTGTGTGCAGCGACTTCTGCAGAAGGGTACAGCAAACCAACGCGGCCCTGATCGATAAAGGTTAAAAGATCGGCATTTGGGTTCTTCCGTGCCCACTCGATGCGTGACACAACAACACCAGGCAGTGGGTCACACAACAGCGCACCGGTATTGGTTTTTTTCGCAAGTTCTCTTTCGTGAGTGAGCAGAATTAGATGCATGAGCTAGCCGTTAAAAAGGGCTAGCATACCTTGCAAGGACGTTGGCGAAAACCACTGAAAAAAGAGGGGCCGGAGCTGCGCATCCTGCTTAGCTCCGGGGTGAAATCTCCTGTTTGAAAAAGCCGATTTTTCAGATTCACCAATAAATAAATGTGCTCGTTAGCGATTTAGAGAAGTAAACAATACAGCTTCGATACTTTTGAAACGCGTCACAAGCGGAGCAACTGGACAATGAGAACGGCGTAAACGCTACCTATCGCTTATCCGCTCGTCTGTTGTTGAGATCATTATATTAGAGATGATTAAAAAAGCCACTTTTGTTTGAATTATTATCTAATAAGCATATTACAGATCATAAATATCATTTTACTTCAACAGCTTAACTAAATTACAAAAAACGATATTTATAAAAATTTGTTTTAATTAATTCAACGTTTACATTGATTTTTAAAGCGAGGATCATCTCGAATCCCGGTGCGATGGCAATAGGGGACGCAGATACTAAGCGCAGTAAGAGGCACGAGTACCCTATCGATATCAGTCACGTTAAACGTAGCTGCGCAGCGCCTTGCTCAATCGGCTTCTTTCTTTTACAGCCGTCTTACCCACCCTTTCGATCATTAAGTATGCAGCACGCCATAAGAAACACGTGGTGCGAAAGTCGCCATCGCGTTTGATAAAAAGCACGGGTAGCGCAACAACCGAGAATAAAGTGCCATGCATTCGGCACGATTTTGGATGTCAGCTCTCCGTATTTAGATACAGCTCCGCTTGTATAACACCCAAAACTCGCCCCCTCACGGTTGCTAGACCAACCTCACCCATGCTGCGCTGATAACCCGTTAGCGCGCAGCTTTACCCATACAGATAACGGTATAATGTTATTTTAAATTGGCAGCACGCGCCGCTTGCAGCTTTTTATAGCTATCGAGCAGACGCAAATGACGGTCCAACCCTTCAAGCTGTGTATTGGTTGGCGTCAGACCATAGAAACGCTCGCTGCCTTCAATAGAGCCGATCACCGCATCCATCACCTGATTACCAAACATACGGCGCAGGTTAAATTCAAAGTCTTCCAGTTCAAGCTCTGCATCCAGGGTGATCTCTAACACCGCGTTCATTGCTTGATAAAAGAGGTTACGCTCAACGGTGTTGTCATTGTACTGCTGGAATGTCTCCACCAGCTCCAGCGCCGTTTCTAGCTCGCCAAGCGCAAGGTAGATCAGGATTTTAAGCTCAAGCACAGTGAGCTGGCCCCACACTGTGTTTTCATCAAACTCAACACCAATCAGCGTACGAATATCGGTGTAGTTGTCCTCTTCGCTCTCCTCTAAACGCTCAACCAGCTCCGCTAACGCATCTTCGTCTAAGCGATGCAGATTAAGGATATCTTCGCGGAAGTAGAGTGCTTTGTTTGTGTTATCCCAGATCAGATCTTCCACGGGATAAACTTCAGAAAAGTCCGGCACGATAATACGACACGCCGCTGCGCCTAAATCATCAAACGTGGCGACGTATACCTCTTTCTCTAGCGTTGCCAAGATACCCATCAAGCTTTCACACTCCTGCTCATTGGAGCCGGAGAAATCCCATGCCACGAAAGGATAATCAGCATTGGTGCTGAAGAAACGCCATGAAATAACCCCTGTCGAGTCGATAAAGTGCTCCACAAAATTATTCGGTTCAGTGACTGCATGGCTGTTGAATGTGGGTTTCGGGACATCATTTAAGCCCTCGAAACTGCGGCCTTGGAGCAGCTCCGTCAAGCTGCGTTCCAGCGCCACTTCAAAGCTTGGGTGCGCGCCAAAAGAAGCAAATACTCCACCGGTTCTTGGGTTCATCAAGGTGACGCTCATGACAGGAAACTGCCCACCCAACGACGCATCTCGAACGACAACTGGGAAGCCATTTTCCTCAAGGCCTTTGATTCCCTCAACGATTGCAGGGTATTGCGCTAGCACCTCTGCTGGTACCTCAGGTAAAACAATCTCCTCTTCAATAATCTTGCGCTTGATCGCGCGCTCGAAAATTTCAGATAAGCACTGCACCTTTGCCTCAGCCAAGTTGTTACCCGCACTCATACCGTTACTCAGGTAGAGGTTTTCTAGCAAGTTTGAGGGGAAGTAAACCACCTGCTGATCCGACTGGCGTACAAAAGGTAGTGAGCAAATGCCGCGCTCGATGTTGCCAGAGTTCGTGTCAATCAAATGCGAACCACACAGCTCGCCCTCGGGATCGTAGATAGCACGTGTATACTCATCGAGAATCCCATCAGGTAACTGGTCATCTTCGGTGAGCGGGAACCATTGCTCATTGGGGTAATGTACGAATTCAGCGTTGGCGATCTCTTCGCCAAAATACTGGTCGTTATAAAAGAAGTTGCAGTTCAAACGCTCAATAAACTCGCCAAGCGCCGAACACAACGCGCTCTCTTTAGTCGCGCCTTTGCCGTTTGTGAAGCACATCGGTGATGCCGCATCACGGATGTGCAGTGACCAAACATTCGGCACGATATTGCGCCATGAAGATATCTCTATCTTCATTCCCAAGGACTCGAGCAGCTCAGACATATTCCGAATGGTCTCTTCCAGCGGCAAGTCCTTACCAAGGATCATCGTCTGGCCTTCATCTTCAATGCCTACTGCCATAATGCCGGAGTCGCTATCAATATTTTCCACCGTCTCGATGGCAAACGTTGGCGACTGCTGAACCACCTTTTTCACCGTGCAACGATCAATCGAGCGCAAAATACCCACGCGATCTTTTTCAGAAATCGTATCGGGTAGTTCAACATTGATCTGGAAGGTTTGGTCGTAGCGATTTTCGGGATCAACGATATTGTTCTGCGATAAACGAATATCATCCGTTGGAATATCCCGCGCGTTACAATAAACCTTCACAAAATACGCTGCACACAGAGCAGAGGACGCTAAAAAGTAATCAAATGGGCTAGGCGCGGAACCATCACCTTTATAACGAATCGGTTGATCCGCAATCACGGTGAAGTCGTCAAACTTCGCTTCTAGGCGCAGGTTATCTAAAAAATTTACTTTGATTTCCATTTGAAAACTCGTCTTAGTTAGTCAGCAGGCCAACCGGAAGATTGTCAGGCGGCATTCGGCAAGGGCGCTATCTTACAGGATTCAGTGAGATAAAACGAAAGTCGCACCCATATAACGTGTTAGCCAATGTAGCCTTCTAGTCCGCCGCTCTTCTGACCTCGCCCGGCGTCTTGCCGGTCACATGCTTAAACGCTTTACGGAACGCCGCTTCAGACTGATAACCGCAACGCTCTGAAATATCAAACAGGGTTAAATCGGTTGTTTGCAGCAGCTCAGCAGCGGTCAACATGCGCCACTCAGATAGGTAGGCAATGGCTGTTTTTCCCGTTAAGCTTTTGAATTCGGCGGCGAAGACGGCACGGCTCATACCTACGGCACTCGCCAATGAAGCCAGAGTCCAGGGCTTGGCAATATCGGCATGGATCAGCGTTAGCGCCTTACCTACCTGCGGTGAAAACAGTGCTTTCAGAAGTCCAGAGGGTAATCCCTTTTCTAGCTGGCTGCGCAGGATATGAATGAAGAGCACATGCGCTATATAGTCGACAGCTAACGAGGTACCTGCGCCCTGCTCTTCGAGCTCAGCGATAAGCAACTGCAACAGAGCGCGCGTATTGCCGAGGCGGCTGGTATCGCTCAGCTCTAACACAATCACTGCTGGCAAACTATCCAACAAAGGCCAGTCGGCTTTGTTCTCAAACATAAAGTGGCCGCAGGTTAGCCCGGTCACCTCCCCCTGCGCGGGAGCCCCTAACTGCGCCATCGTTTGCTCAACCAGTTCAGCATTCGGGCAATGGCTCTCACTGCTTAAATAGTGCTGCGCATCATGCGGAAATATCACTAAATCCCCCGCCGACAACAACCTTGGGGCCTCATCCTGTAAATGCAGCCAACTGCGGCCGCTGTGCACTAAGTGAAATGGTACAGAGCGGCTACCAGACGTATCGACCGCCCAACAGCCCTGAAAATCGGTATGCAGGTAAACCTCCGCTTTAAGGCGCAGCCACTTCAAGATATCGCTGAGAGCATCGGTATACATAAAAATACTCCTGAACATAAATACGAGACATTAAGACATATATCGTCTTAATAACCGCGTTTAAAGTAAACCCCACAAACATAAAGCAAAGCGAAACCAAGGAGAAACACATGCAGTTCTTTAAACGAATCACAGCACTGTTTGTATTGTTAGCTGCTGTTGCTGCGGCACCATTTGCTACAGCGGGCACGCCAGAAACACGCGCTGATGGCGTAACAGTTATCAACCTAGATCAATATGGTGGTCACTTCACCGCTGACGAAACGCTAGCCGACCTAAAAGCGGGCGAGTATGAGTTTGTTGTAACAAACAAGACAGACAAGATTGTTGGCTTCCAGATTCAGAACTTTAAGACTCACGCAGGTCTGGACATGTTCCCACTTGAGCCGGGTCAAACGCGTATCTCTCGTGTATCAGTTACGCAAGATGGTGTTCGTTTCCGTTGCCCGATCAACCCAACACCTTGGTACGATCTAGACAACATCAACTAAGTCTCCAACAACGTTAGTTAACAAGGCGGCCAAACAGGTCGCCTTTTTTATTGCTCAGTTATAGAGGAGCAGATCAGCACATGAATACAAGTCAGCAACGCTCATCGCTTTTATCAAACGCCCCGTATAGAAATGAAAGCAAATTCAAGGAGCACCCTCATGTTTTCATTTTTCAAAAGTGACCCAACCAAAAAGCTGAAAAAGCAGCACTCGATGCTATTAGAGGAAGCGATGCATGCCCAACGCAATGGCGACATCATGACCTACTCCAAGCTCACAGCCGAGGCCGAAGCACTGTTTAAACAGATTCAGGATATGGATGCGGAGAAACGCTGATCCCGGGTTAAACGGGCCCGCCGCGATTATTCGGCTAGGTTAGCGGTGCTTACTTAATATCCCGACTGCCGAGCATGACCGCTGCTCCGATTAGAAGAGAGCCGCAGATCTTGTTTATGACGCCGTGCGAGCCAAAAGAGAGATGGCCTCTTACCCAGCCAGCGAATCGACCATAGCCGAATAGAAAGACACCATCCAACGTAAGATACGTTACGCTCAGCACAATAAACTGCGGTAACAGGGCGTTTTGCGGGTTAATAAATTGAGGAAACAGCGCTGCAAAAAAGATAACCGCTTTTGGGTTTGCGGCAGAGGTGATAAAGCCCTGCCAATAAAGTGAAGATGCCGACCGCTGCGCAGCCTCTTGGCCACAGTGTAAAGGCTGCGATGATAGAACTTGTCGCGCGCCTAAATACACAAGATATGCCACACCTGCCCACTTCACCACCATGAAGAACGTTTCGGAGCTGGCTACCAAACTCGCTAAACCAACGGACGCTACAATCATCTGTAAGAAGTTAGCCGTTAGATCACCTGCTGCGGTATACATTGAGCGCCCCAAACCATAGCTGATGCTATTTGAGAGGATCAACAGCTGGCTCGGGCCCGGCGTACTCATCAACACCAGCACAGTAGCCACGTAAGTGAACCAAACGATAGCGTCCATATAATCACCTTAATCACTGCCGTTAAATACTCAGTGAGCCCAAGATATCCCTTTCAATGGATCAATGATCTGCTTAAAAACAACTTAAAAACGCAGCAACCCGCCTTATCATGAGCCGTGTTGCTGCTGCCGAACCCTTCGCAGCGCATCGGCTGCCGATGTCGCGATGATGACGGTTTTCTCGTGGTCAAGGGCGGCCAGTTTCTCCATCAAAAGTGGTTTCGACTTGCGAGGATAATACCAAAGAAATTTGAGAAACCCGAAGTCGACCCGCTCGTTACAGCCTTCAGCTAAATCGTGCCGGTTACGACTGATCAGAGAGCGCTTGAGTGCTCGATAGATACAACTCAGCCGGTTAACATCTAGGAAAATAACGGTATCGCAGGCAGCGAGCCTGATATTTAGTGTGCTTTGATAGTTGCCATCAATAATCCACGCCGTTTCTTCACAAAGCGAATACTGTAGCGCAATCTAAGCCTGCTTCTCGGTTTTGACCCAATTAGGCTTCCAGTAAAGCCGATCAAGATGATAAACCGGCAAGCGCAGCTCATCAGCCAACCAAACCGAGAGCGTAGATTTACCCGAGCCACCAGACCCAACCACCATCACTTTTTTCATCGTGCTGTTTTCGAAAATCACTCTCTAGCTCCGAAACCTGCGAGGCAACACGTTAAACGCTACTTCCAACCTTGCAGCCAATGAGTTTGATCTTTAAGGCAGCGCCAGTCGATCGATATTTCACGCTTAGACGAAACCGCCTCGATCAAACAATGCACCACCTGCCCCTCTTCATCAAACTCGACCTCAGTGACTAAAAAGTGCTTCTCTTTATTGACCGGTTTCACAGCGGTCCACTTACTGTGCAGGAGTTTTTTCGGGTTAATTCTATGCATGGGTTTCGCCGAGCTGTTAATCAATACTTGCTATACGTAACCACCACAGTACCTAGTTCACCGGAAATCTATTTTGAAAAGAGGTAGTTACAAACGTTCAAGCCAACTCAGCGCCGTGCGCACTGAATAGGTAAAAGGTATACAGCCACAGTGACTCGATAAACTTGGTGCTAGTCATCATCCTGCATCGGTATCGTAAAAGCACCCGCGTTAAGGCCTGCAATACGCACAGCAATCAGCGCCTCATCTTCTGGCGACAAAGCAGTTAAACCATCTGCGATCTTAAAAAGATGCTCATCCTTAACCGCATCGAACACGATCTTGCCAAGGATTTCGCCACTTTGATTGATACAGTCCAACTCTTGCTGGATGGGAAAGAACAACACCATGATTAGCGCCCATATACAGAAAATCGAGACCGGATAATAAGCTTTGCGCCGGTACGACTCAATGAGTACTGCAGCTATATAGCCAGCATAGAGCCATAGAAAACCAGTAAAAACCACCAGCACGATGAAGGGGCCCGCCAAAGTAAATTGCGGCAAACTAATGCGCTTGCGCTCAACGAGCTTTCCGCTGAAGACCGAACCTTGACACTTTAGATGAGCAAGTAGTGCTTTAGACGAATCGTGGCGAGTACGTAAAGGTTATGGCATGCTGGGTATGCCAAATATGGCGACTCATTTTCAGTGAAGTACATGCTTTTTCCAGTCTTTTTTAACTAATGGCTTGAGTTTAGAACCTTTTAAAAAGATCAAATAATTTAAAAATTGAATATAAAATTTTACTGACATTAGTAGTTGGAATAATAATGAGAAGAGCGTTCGCGATATTTTTTGGAGTCCTAGCGCTTCTAATAGCCTTTTCCCAAGAGGAATCAATACCATCGAGATATGACTTAATAGACCATACTGGAGAGCTTGAAAGAGTTATAGGCACGGTAGGAAAAAGCAGAACAGGCATAATATTCACCCTTAAGGGAAATAGCGAGAAATTTTTGTATTCTCCGCATGCGGGCGACAACAAGCATGTTGTTAACTTAATAAAGAAGAGCAATGGAACCATATCTATTTTGACTGGAGAAAAGAAATATCGCCCAAGTAAGTATCATGAAGGATCAAAAGAAGTTTATGAAATAACCATAGATGGAAAAACAATTAGAACTTATGATGAAATCCAAAGAGGATATAATTTTCAACGATATTTTGTTATGGGGATAGGTGTGTTCTCTATATTAATCTCTTTATTCATCAGAAAATAGTATAGAAAATGTGATAAATATCATATCATTAAAAATTCAAAAAAAGCTAGCGCTCCATCTTCCTTCAACAATGCAGTTTCGCCACTTTGATTGATACAGTCCAACTCTTGCTGGATCGGGAAGAACAACACCATGATTAGCGCCCATATACAAAAAATTGAGACCGGATAATAAGCTTTGCGTCGGTACGACTCAATGAGTACTGCAGCTATATAGCCAGCACAGAACTGGACAAAGCCAGCAAAGATCGCTAGCAGTATAAAATCATGAATGCCTTGAGCCATGTAACTGCTAGCGCAGCCATCGGAAGAAACGCATTGGAAGCAATGTGCTTGTTACTTGCGAACCGAGAGCAAGTTACAGAAAAGTAATGGTGGAGCCTAGCGGGATCGAACCGCTGACCTGTTCGCTGCCAGCGAACCGCTCTCCCAGCTGAGCTAAGGCCCCATTTGACGTGCTCGAAGAGTGTTGCTGAGCACGCCGCTATGATCCCATATCTATTTTTGTAGTCAAGCTTTTTTCTTGGTTTTCAAGGTGTTGCTTGCTACTTTCTATCTTGTTCCACTTCATTTTCGCCCGCTCTACTCAATGCACGCTCGGCGCGTGCAAACAGCTCTTCAGCATGACTTTCATCACAGAACTCGGCAACGCCGATACTAAATGTAATCGGGATCATACTCTCTGGTGCCAACGCGCTTGCTGCGTATTTGCGGATCGCTTCAGCCCGCTCTAATGCTTTCTCTGCAGGCATTTCAGGCAACAGGATAGCTAAAGAACCCGCATAGTATCGGGCAACAATATCGACTTTACGGCCACCTTCAACAACGGCCTTTGCAACATCGCTCATCAAGCGATCACCAAAGCTATTTCCGTGTCCATCAGCCAGCTCTTTATAGCGGTCCACGGCAATGACCATCAGCGTCATTTTATGGCCAAAGTAACGGCAGCGCGCAAGTTCGCGCTCAGTTTGGTCCTCGAAGAAACGGCGATTATACAGCCCTGTTGAGCTGTCAAAGGAGGCTGCTTCTCGTAGCTCTTCCATCAAACGTGAGCGCTCTGAGATATCCCGCAGCACAGCGGTCATTTCGGTTTGTGTACCTACCTGTATCTTGGAGATCGTCACTTCCAGTGGGAACTCAGTGCCATCACTACGCAGCCCTGTTACCGATTCACGCGTGTGCATCGGGCGGGACATTACCGGCGAGTGCTTAAATCCTTCCATATAACCGTGGTGACCATGGCGATAACGCGCTGGCATGAGGTCCGTTAGCGGGCGGCCGACGGCAGAATCAGGTTTGATACCAAACATATCTCCCGCAGCCTGATTAAACATCTTTACTTGCTGAGATTCGTCAACGGAGATAATACCGTCATAGGCTGTGTTGATGACCGCTTCAAAGCGACGCAAGCTGGTATCGAGCGAACGTTCTAGCTCTTTCTTTTCGGTTATCTCAATGCAGGTATTCATCAGACGGCGAACCTCCCCTTCCCGCGTGAGCAGGGGGGAGTATTGAAAACGCCACCAGCGGGTTCTGCCATGGCGTTCAATAACCACCTCTGTCTCAACAGAGCGCTGGCTATCTAAGCACTCGTCAATGGCAGGCTCTATTTGTGACGCGACATAGCGTGGCAATACCGAAGCTAGATCATGCTCAACGAGCCCAGAAAGGCGTTGATCGACAATCTCTTGAAAACGCGAATTGCCGCTGACGAATAGCAGCTTCCCTGAATAGCTGCGCTCCCAGATAGAAATAGGAGCACCTACCGCTTCCAATGATGCGGCCAAATCGACATGTTTACCTGTTAAAAACACCGTACTGCTTAACCTCATGTATGTAATTGGTAACAGATGCTACCGATAGCGTGAAATAAAGTACACGCCGCCACGTAAAATAGTTTCCGCTATGAGGTGCTGTAAACACTCAAGCTTGCTCAGTAATCGCTGGATAGAGGTATCTCGGGCTTAATACGCAGGGGCTGTCAGCAAAACAGCGCAGCTGTCACTTAAATTACAGATACAAAAAAGGCCTGCGTTTACAGGCCTTGAAGATGAGCTCTTCGCTTACATTACAGCGCTTTGAACTCTTTTTCCCAGCGCTTCGCTTCCTTCTTAGAAGGACCGCCCAGCAGATTAACGGCATGGCGCAGGCGAGCACGGCTCATATCTGGGCCAAGAATAGACATGGAGTCCATCACCGAGACAGTCTGGTTCGTACCCGCAATAGCGATAAACAGCGGGAAGAGGAAGTCACGTAACTTATAACCCATCTTTTCAGACAGGCTCTTCAGCTCAGCAAACAGGTGATCTTTTTCCCAGTTGTTTTCGGTATCCAACAACCAAACGCTAAACTGCAGGATTTTCTTCGCATCGTCCAAAGTAACGGACTTGTGTTCAAAGTCAGACTCGCTTAAGTCCAACATGCCAGACAAGAAGAAGCTAGCCAGTGGCGCTACATCAGAGAACTTCTCTACACGCTGCTGGATCAACGGCACGATCTGCATCAAATATTCTGGGTTGAGCGCCCAAGCTTGATACTTCTCGGCAAAGGCCGCCGCATCAAGATCTTCACGCATCCATAGTCCGTTTAGCCAGCTGAGCTTTTCTTGGTCAAACACTGGGCCACCGAGTGATACGCGCTGAATATCAAAGTTGGCGAACATCTCGTCACGGCTAAACTTTTCGCGCTCATCAGGCATCGACCAACCCATACGGCCTAGGTAGTTCAGCAACGCCTCGGGTAAGTAACCCATGCGCTCGTAGTAGAGGATGCTGGTTGGGTTTTTACGCTTAGAGAGCTTTGATTTGTCTGGGTTGCGTAGCAGTGGCATATGGCAAAGCTGCGGCATATCCCAGCCAAAGTATTGATAGAGCAGCTTATGCTTCGGTGCGGAGTTGATCCACTCCTCGCCACGGATCACGTGGGTGATCTTCATCAGATGATCATCCACCACATTGGCGAGGTGGTATGTTGGCATACCGTCGGACTTCAGCAGGATTTGGGCATCAACCATCCCCCAGTCCAGCTCGATATCGCCACGCAGCATGTCGTTAACAACACACACGCCCTCCTCTTCAGGAACGACCATACGGATAACAAATGGCGCGCCCTCGGCTTCGCGCTTCGCGACTTCCGCCTCTGGCAATGCTAGATCGCTTTGCTTGAGCGCCGTATGCTGGCCCTGCTCACGACGTGCTTCTCGCAGTTCATTTAGCTCCTCGGCTGTTCGGTAGCAGCGAAATGCTAAGCCTTTCTCCACCAGCTCAAGGGCATAATCCGCATAGATATCTTTACGTTCACTTTGGCGATAAGGACCGTGCGGGCCGCTAACATCAGGGCCTTCATCCCACTCAAGCCCTAACCAACGCAGCGAATCTAAAATCTTTTGTTCAGACGCTTCGGTACTGCGGGTTTGGTCAGTATCTTCGATACGTAAGATAAATTCACCGCCATGCTGGCGTGCGAAGGCGAGGTTGAAAAGTGCGATATAGGCCGTGCCCACATGAGGATCGCCCGTAGGAGACGGAGCGACGCGTGTACGTACTGTCATTAATAAACCTGCTGAGTTAGCGAACTATCGAGAAAAAACGACATTATAGCGATGCAGCTCAGCGGTTGCTATGGACAACCTAACGATGTGCTATTTATCCAGATCGATCACAATATCGATTTGCGCGGCATCCGTTAACTCAAGCTTTTCAAGATGGGGCTCTCCCGCAAAGCCTGTTACACGCAGCCAAACAACAGGGCTAGCATGGTCGTCATGAGGGATGTGAAAGCGCTCTAGCTGACCATGCTGATGTGTCCGTTTACGCGCAATAACGGTTTGATCTCGTAACATTTCAACCCACAAACCTGCACCGCGCGTGCCGCCCGTTTGTTTAACGCGCACCTTTACGACATGCTGCTGACCTATATTATCCCGCGCCGCGCTAAACGGCGCGCTGAAGGTAGCAAATGTCATCAGGAGGGTGGCTATGAGCGCGATGTTTATCCCATTCATTCGCTGATATCCCTATTGGTAAGATGTTCAGCATGCAAACTGCAGATGCGTTAACGATAATGAATAGGCTAACAGGTACATGTTTAACTCGGGTATAGCCAAACAGGGTTATAGTGGCCAGCTGAGAACCACCAATAATAGTGACAGAGATCACAATCTAGCGCGCCAGTGGCGCCTTCAGCAGCGCTTGGCATCCACCTACCTCTGAGCGACTAAAGACCATCTCTCCGCCCAGTTCGTTGGCTCGCCATTGCATGTTCTTAATACCGTGCCCTACGCCGTCGCCACAACCCGAGAAACGGCCGTTATCGGCCACTTTAATCACGATATTATCTCCGTCTTGATAGACGGAAAAGTCTATTTCTGATGCGCCAGCATGTTTATAGATATTGGTGAAAAGCTCTTGCAAGATTCGCAACACATGCAAACTCTGCTGGGGTTGTAGGTTGATGTCATCAGCACAACTATCCACGCGCCAGTTTAAGGCTATGCCCGCCAAAGCCAGCTTGCGTTGGTTACGATATTTAAAGTCTGCCAGCAGCGCCGAAAGGTCATTCGCACTGACATTTAACGAGTTGATAATTAGGCGGAAATCATCAAGGCACTCTTTCAAAATCGTCGCTATGTTGCGCCCGACTTCCGTCTCCTTTTCCCGCTCAATCATGGCGATTGAGGCAACCAACTGTCCACCAATACCATCGTGCATATCTTTCATAATACGGGTGCGCTCATCCGATATCGCTTTGGAGCGTTCCAGCTCAATCGTCTCCTGACGTTGCGCAGCCAGCTCTTGGTTGCGCTTGGATAATTCAGACACCGTAATATTCAGCGATTGCGTCGCGCGGCTAATGCGTTGCTGCAGGTCTTTTTCGTTCTGCTCCAGTGCCGAGGCCATCTCGTTAAAGCTGCGCTGGAACTCTAGCAATTCACCATGCCCATTTTCCGCACTTCGGGCGGCAAACTGCTTCGCTTTAATACCCCGCGCGGCCTGCATCATGGTTGAAAGGGAGCGCGTGATATGACGACTGGAGATAAAAGCCAGAATCGTTCCAAAGATCGTCCCCAAAATAGCGATGATCAGCACCCGCAGATATATTTTGACGCGCTGCTCATCTGCCGCACTATTGGACAAGCCTATCTTCACATAACCGAGGAGTTCAGCCTTTGTGCTGTCATCGGTAATCGTTGCGAAATCATCCAGCTCCGTTGGCTTCGAAAAGATCGGCACTTCGTATCGGTTAACGCTACCTTGCGCAACATTCGTGCGCTCCAGCAGTAAGCGGCGCTCGCTATCATAGAAGGTGATCGACACCATCCCATCGGTCTTGATCATCAGCTCAGCGACATCTTCGAGCTTATCCGTATCACCTGCGAAGAAGAAAAACTCCGACATGGCGGACACTTGCTGAACCAGATCATTCCCGCGTGTCGCTGTGCGCTCTTCGAGGCCATCTAACGAGTCCATCAACATGAAAGAGGTCACCAAAACGATAACGAACACCACTGGCGCAATGGCATTGATGACCAATTGGTTCTGAATCGAGGCGAATAAGCGCTTTATCATGGCTCGCCCTCCAACCGATCAACATCAACGCGCAGGGCACGAGCAATGCTTTTATTCACCTCAACTTGATAATCCGCATAATGGATACCTGGGTCGGCAAAGCCACCCGCACTCTCCCACTGCGTGATCATTTTGGCAGAACGATCAACAAGCTGGTCTAGCGTGGAGTACGCCGAGATCAGCGCTCCCGCTTTGAGAAATGCTTTAGAGTAGCCAATCACCGGTACTTGAAATGCATAGGCTTGGCGCAGCATCCAGCGCGCATTATTACCCGACCAAACTTGTTTGTCTTTTACGGCTATCACAGCAGCGGCATTGAACAGTGCAGGTTCAATGACTTTCGCAGCCACCTCTCCCGCCTCGATCAAGATAACCTCTAAATTCTGGCGCTGACTTTGGGTTAAACGCTCAACCTGCTCAAGCATGACATCGTTATCATCACTGACAACCAAGAGCATCTTCTTACGATAACTTTCACTTTCACGCAGTAACTGGGCGACTGAAACTAACCGTTCTAATGGTTGATCAACCACCACCGCTGCCCAAGAGGGCGCGTTTTCATGCGGTAAAATATCAGCCAACAACGGCGATTCCACGAACACAAACAGAATCGGATTGGGAAGTTTTTGATGTATTAGCGCTTTTGCCGCCTTTGCACCCACGGCCACCAGCAGATCGTTCGGCGCAATACCTTGCTGCCAAGGCTGATCTAAAAGATGCGCGTCGATATGGAGCTGCGCATTAAGCTGTGCAACGCGTTGGCTAATCTTTTCGTGAACGGTACTAAAGATGCCATTTTGCGAGGATAAAATAAGATGCACTTGGCCCTGCGCGAGGCTTAATCGCGGCACGCAAAACAATATCAAGAGCAACAGCAGATAGATAGCGCGCATCTAGAACTCGGTTAGCGTGAAGCCAATGTAATAGCGCGGCTCTATTTCTTGATCTACGCGAAACTCGTGGTATGCGCCATTCAGTGCTTGTCCTGCGACGAACAGCTTGAGTTCGTGTTTAGCCGAGATCGGAATACGCCTAAAAATAGCGGCATCAACACGCGTATGGCTGGCAACTTTATCGCCACGGCTTAACCAACGCGTTGCCGCCAAATGATATACGCCTAAACTCACTTGCCAATCACCAAACTCCTTTGAGCCCAGCACACCAAAGCTATTGCGCGGTGCTAACTGATCATAAGAGTCTACGCGTTCAGGATTAAAGCGCGCCGTATAGTTTGATTTATCATCAATAAGGTTGAAGTGACCGCGGATAAACGTGCGCTGACTGGGACGATACATCACCTCACCTTCAAGGCCTGAGGCAGTATATTTAGCTGCATTACTAATGACCTTTACGCCGTCCCCGATAAAATCCTCCACCGAGTCGTCGCGCACATACCAAATCGAATCAGAACGCTTCTCGTGGTAGGCCTTCAGCTCCCAACTGAGCGGATACTTTATCGAACGGCCAAGGTAGCCAACTTCGATATTATCGATCTTCTCAGCACGTAGATCCGGGTTATTTCGATACAGCTTATCGATGACCACGCCATTGTCTAACGCAACATCCCAGTCGCCGTTGCGCTCTAGCAGAGATGGCAAGCGATAAGCGCGCGCCGCAGATAAGCGGATCGACTGCTGCTTGGTCAACTCCCAATTAAGACTGGCGCGTGGCGAAAAATAATCGTGCCGACCTTCATCTTTCTCCCAAAGCGCACCGAGATTGAGCGTAAGGCGATCGCCAAGGGGGGACTGCATATTACCGAACGCGCGGTAGCTAATACCCGAATGCTCCTCCTCAATACCTGCATAGTAGGACCCTTTTAACCGATCATAGCGAACCGCTCCTCCTGCGATAAACTGTAAGCCCTGCTCGTTAATCCAGCTGTACTGCAGTTCAGCATCCGACTTGACACTTTTGTTCGCTTCGATACCGTAGTGAATAATCTGATTATCCGTACCAAACAGACTCTGGAACACCTCGTTTGATAAACCTGCTGCTGTCCCAACCGGGTTGCTATCAGCAGCATCGTCTTCAAGGTGCACGTTGTGATACAGGTTAAACGTTAGCGCACCTTGTTTAGACAATGGTCGCTGCCATTGCAATTGCCCAAACCAGCTCGTCAAACGGTTCTTGCGCGTTTCTAGCAGGTTGTCGGGCATAGGATCCGAGCGGCCACGATTGACTGCAAAGCTCAGATCCAAGGTATCTTGTTCAAATAGATAACTACGGGAATGAAAGCTCAGGGTTCGATAGTCGATATCATCATCAAGCCCATCATACCCGCTGCTTTTATTGACCGATGCAGAGATCCGGTAATTCGAAACACCCACATTATCCGATGCACGCACCAGCATATAGCCGCCATCGTCAGAGCCATAACGCCCAGCAACCGCATAACGAGCATCCAGCTCCGGCGCAATAGTGATGATATTAATTGCCGCTAAAAATGAGTTTGAACCGTAGGCTGATGGCGAGGGGCCTCGCACCACCTCAATCCGCTCGATGTCCTGAAGCTGGACACCTAAGCTGTTCCAATCGACGACTGACAGGCTCGGCAGATACGTTGAGCGGCCATTGACTAAAACTTGCAACCCGTTAGGGTACTCCCACCCGCCACCGTGGTAGTTAACCGCCTTTACTCGGCCATTAATATTCGCCACGTTAAATCCAGGCACGAGCCGCATCAGGTCAGAGATATCGGTAAACCCGGATGCCTCGATCATGTGCTTATCGATAACGGTGACCGCTGACGGTGTGTTTAAGATCGATTGGTTTAAGCGGCTCGCACTGACCACAACGGGTAACTGGCCAAATAACTCGTCGCCAATCAGCTCCTCATCCGCCCAAACCGATGATGAATAGGTAAAAGTACCAACAACAGCTTGAGCCAATACAGCGCAAGAGCAGAAGCGAGAGACCGACATATTAACAACCCGACTAAATAATACCTTTGCGTGTAGCTTCGTAGATCGCTTCGGCACGATTACTAACCGAAAGCTTTTTGTAGATGCTCTTCACGTGCGCATTGACCGTATGAAACGACACATGAAGCATTCCGCCAATCTCTTTCGAGGTATAGCCCTTGCTCACTAACATCAGTATCTCGTGTTCACGCTTACTAAGGCGCTCCTCAAGATCGTCCGCCGCCGATGTGGCGAGTGATAGCTCTTTTAGCAAATAACGTGCAATGCTCGGGCTGATGGGTGAACCACCTTCGAGCATTTGCGTAATCGCAGAGTTAATTTCGATAAAATCATCGTCTTTGAGCAGATAGCCTGATGCGCCAGCCCGTAGCGCTTTAATGACATGCCCCTCATCACCGAAGATGGTGATAACAATTGCAAGCTTGGTGCGGACATTAGGAAGCTTAAGCATCTCGATAAGTTCGACGCCGTTCCCATCTGGAAGATCAAGATCGGTAAGGAGTACCTCAGGGGAGCGATCTTGGAGGATCGTCGCCGCTGACTTGCAGGAGCCGACCGAGCCGATCAAACGAAACTGATTTCCCTGAACAATCGCGGTTTCCAGACGTTCGCGCGTTGCTTCGCAGTCTTCAACAATAAGCAGTGTTGGTTTCATGCAATCCATTCTTATCATAGTTAGCGGGGCGCAACGGCCACCTTGGGCCTGAACTAACGATCAGGTGATGGGCAAAACTTAATGCCAGCTGATTGCTTAGTCAATTAACAAATGTGGCTATATTAATCTATGATAAGGGCGTATTCGCTGCCCAACACGCCCTTACAAAGCGCGCACCGGGCAGCCTGATTAAGCTATCGCGCCATTTTCTTTGGACTGCGCTGCTGGCCTTTCTTAGTCGACTTCTTAGCCGCTTTCTTACGCGCCAACGCGGTTGGCCGTTTAGATAGATCAATACGCGCTGTCGTGGCAGCGACTTTACCTTTCTGAGTTGCAGGCTTAGCGCGTTGTTGTGCTTTCTTTGGCTTCTCTTGTGCTGGCACTAGCTGCCAATCGGCACTACCAATCAGATCTGCCCGTCCCATCTCTTGCAGCTGCTCGCGTAAGGCTGGCCAGTTCTTCTCGTCGTGGTAGCGCAAAAACGCTTTCTGAACACGGCGTTGCTCACTGTCGCGTGGGATATAGAGCTTTTCGCTCTTGTAATTCACTTGTTTCAACGGGTTACGCTGGGAGTGATACATCGCGGTTGCTAGCGCCATTGGTGATGGATAGAACGTTTGCACCTGATCCACACGGAACTTATGCTCTTTCAGCCAGCGCGCTAGATTCAGCATATCCTCATCTTCGCAACCCGGATGCGCAGCGATAAAGTAAGGGATCAGATACTGCTTCTTACCCGCTTCTTTCGAGTACTTGTCGAACATCTTTTTAAAGCGGTCATAAGTACCCATGCCCGGTTTCATCATTTTCGAGAGCGTACCCTCTTCGCTATGCTCCGGCGCTATTTTCAGGTAACCACCCACATGATGAGTCACAAGCTCCTTCACATACTCTGGGTCTTCTACTGCTAAGTCGTAACGCAGGCCTGATGCTATTGCCACGGTATGGACGCCGTCAATCTTACGAGCTTTGCGGTAAAGTTCCGTTGTTTGGCTGTGATCGGTTACCAAATTCTTACAAATCGTCGGGTAGACGCAAGACAGTTTCCGACAAGACGCCTGAATATCGGGGTCATTACAGTTGAGGTGGTACATGTTGGACGTTGGACCACCAAGGTCAGAGATCATGCCAGTAAAGCCCGGCACTTTGTCACGAATCTCTTCGATCTCATTCAGTACCGACTCTTGTGAGCGGCTCTGAATAATACGCCCCTCATGCTCGGTGATAGAGCAGAAGGTACAACCACCAAAACAGCCACGCATGATGTTTACCGAGAACTTGATCATGTCATAGGCGGGAATCTTACGTGTACCATAGCTTGGGTGCGGAATACGCTGATAGGGCAAACCAAATACACTGTCCATCTCTGCTGTCGTCAGCGGTAGCGGAGGAGGATTAGCCCAAATCTCTTTGCCACCATCACGTTGTACTAGCGCTTTGGCGTTGTGCGGATTTGACTCAAGGTGCAGTACTCGGGAAGCGTGCGCGTACAGGACCGGATCTTTCGATACTTTCTCAAAGGAGGGTAAACGGATATACGTCGCATCTTTATCAAGGTGTTGCCGCCCCTTCAACGGTGCTGGAATAATCCGCAACGGCTGCACATCAGCGCCCTCTTCAGAGCGGTTCGTGCTGCACTTCTTCTCTTCCCCTTCATAGTCATAGGGGCTTTTTAACGCATCAATTTGGCCGGGCCAGTCAACACGCGAAGAATCCACCTCAACAAAGCCTTCGGGCACATGCTCACGCAGCACCACTGTGCCTCGTAGGTCATCAATCGCGTGCACAGGCTCACCCTGCGCCAAACGATGCGATAGCTCAACGATGGCACGCTCTGCATTACCGTAAAGCAAGATATCGGCGCCGGAGTCGATCAACACGGAGCGCCGCACTTTATTGCTCCAATAATCGTATTGAGCAATACGACGCAGACTCGCCTCAATACCACCGATAACCAGCGGTACATCTTTATAGCACTCGCGAATGCGCTGTGAGTAAACGATAACCGCTCGGTCAGGACGCTTTCCCTCTTGGCCGTCCGGTGTATAAGCGTCGTCGTGGCGAACTTTAAGATCAGCAGTGTAGCGGTTGATCATCGAGTCCATGTTGCCCGCTGTCACACCAAAGTAAAGATTCGGGCAACCCAGCTCGGTAAACGCATCGGTAGAGCGCCAATCAGGTTGAGAGATAATACCAACGCGAAAGCCCTGCGCTTCGAGCACGCGGCCCATCACCGCCATGCCAAAACTCGGGTGATCGACATAGGCGTCACCCGTGACGAGAATGATATCGCAACTATCCCAACCGAGCTGGTCCATCTCTTGGCGGGTGGTAGGCAGAAACGGGGCTGGGCCAAAGCATTCTGCCCAGTATCGAGGATAAGAAAAAAGATCTTGTGCGGTACGATTCATGAGTCTCGGGTACGTTGTGTGCTAAGCCCGCCATTGTCCCAGAATCAGATACCCCCCACCAGCGCAAAACCACCGGTGGGGATGAAAAATATGCAAGCTTACGCGATTACCTGCTCCCGAATGAGCTTTTTATTGATTTTACCCACACTAGTCTTAGGGATTTCGGCGACAATCGACACCTTTTCAGGTATCGCCCACTTCGCGATTTGCCCAGATTCAACATACTGCATGAGGTGTTGCTTCAACATGTCGTGGGTAAGTTCTGCACCTTCAATGGGCACTACCATCGCATAAGGGCGCTCGCCCCACTGATCATCAGGCACACCCACAACAGCCACTTGGCTAACATTCTCATGTTGGCTGATCAAGCTCTCTAGCTCTAACGAAGAGATCCATTCACCACCCGTTTTAATAACGTCTTTAATACGATCCTTGATCTCTAGCGAGCCGTTCGGATGAATTGACGCCACATCGCCGGTGTGCAACCAGCCGCCTTCCCAAAGCTCAGTGCTCTTTTCTGCTTCGCGGTAATACCCTTGTGTCAGCCATGGTGTGCGCACAACCACCTCACCCATCGCCTCGCCATCATGAGGTTGCGGGTTGCCCGCCGGATCGATGATCTGTAGGTCCACCATTCCAGTCGGTACACCGGTCAGAATACGGCGCGCCATTTGATCATGCATGGGTTGGGAAAACTCATCTTTACGCTGATACGTCATGGTAAGAATTGGGCACGTCTCTGACATTCCGTATGCAGTGATGAAGTGCACCCCTAAATCAGCCATGGTATTGGCTAAACCGAGCGTTGGCGCACTACCTCCGGTCAGCATTTTCCAGCCATTAAAGTCAGCTGTTTTTGCAGCTTCACAATCAATAACCATCTGCAGAACAGTCGGCACGCCATGCGAGAACGTCACCTGCTCATCCTGATACAGCTGCACCAACTTATTCGGCTCGTAACGGCCAGGGTAGACCTGCTTAACACCTAACATGGTTGCCACATAGGGAACTCCCCACGCATGCACATGAAACATCGGTGTCATGGGCATATATACATCTTCAGAGCGCAGCAGCGGCTGCCCTTCATAGTTACCCAGCGTTGATGCCATGGTCAGCGTGTGCAAAACTAATTGGCGATGCGTAAAGTAAACGCCTTTCGGGTTTCCAGTCGTGCCGGTGGTATAGAATGTCGTTGCCACCGAATTTTCGTCAAAATCAGGGAAATCATATTGATCAGAGGCGGCGCCAAGCAGTGCTTCGTACTCTCCCACAGTTGGCAGTGACGTGCTAGCGGCGCTATCTTGATCCGTCAGCTGTATCCAGCTTTTAACGGATGGCATTTGGTCAGCTAAAGGCTCTGCCAGCGCTAGAAAATCATCGTGAACCAAAACATAGTCATCTTCTGCGTGGTTCATCGTGTAAAGAATTTGATCAGGGCTAAGGCGAATATTAACGTGGTGAAGCACTGCTCCAATCATGGGAACAGCAAAGTAGGCTTCTAGGTAGCGATGGCTATCCCAATCCATTACCGCAACGGTATCACCCGCTTGCACGCCCGCTTCCGATAGTACATTGGCCAGCTTAGCGATACGCTTGTTGAGTGTGCGATAGTTGTAGCGCATCACATCGCTATAAACGATTTCACGATCAGGTTCGTAGCGCGCCCCAGATAGCAATAGACTTTTTATAAGCAGTTGATACTGATAAGCATTATCCGTTGGCGGAAGTATTTTAGTCTGCATTGTCTCTACCCTAGTTGTTTTTATAGTGGCGTGCGGGCTGCCATCCCGACAACCCACATCTTATGAGACTATTGTTTTTCGCCTATGTTTTGCAATCAATAACCGATTCGGCCATTGACTTAACATTTTAAATCAACGGCTTTCGAGATATTTAGCATGCTGATAATCACCTACGATGCGCTTGTAAGCAACCTCATCCAGCAGCGCTTGTTTCATGTCTTCTGATAACCCTTCACTATCGCGAAAACGACTGTTCTCCCCCGCTAACACAATCGACCCATGCCCTGCCGGACAGAAGACATCGATGACATCACGGCTATCGCCTCTTGCATGAAAAAGGCAGGCATCCTGATCGCCCTTTTCATGAAACCAACTCCTCGGCGAGTCGCTATTACAAGCTGCGAACGAGCTAACCAAATCAGACTGATGCACCGGTCTATCGATACGTGTTGGCGCTCGCCCTTTCTCCACTATAATTGCCGGAATCCGTGATGCAGCGGCGCGCCCGAAGATATCAACCTCCTGCTTGGTCATAGGGATCATCGCTCGGTGATCACTCACGATCATTAACACGCCGTTATCAAAGAAGTTAATTCCCTCTAGCGCTTCATAGAAGTTTGCAACCGTATTATCCATATAACGGAATACCAGCTCTTGGCTGCGTTCTAGGGTCTCTGGTTGGATATACGGATGATGAGTCGAAACGTTTTCAAGCACCATAAAGTATGGTTGATCGGCGCTGCGCGTATGTTGGAATGCTGCTTCATAGAGTAATGCATCGGGCACTGCATCAAAGTGCAGGCGGCGTTGACCAGAGTTTGTAAATAGGGGCAGATCATGTCCATCTACCCGATCAAAGCCGATATGGTTAAGCCACTTACCTTTGTGACTAAATTTAAGATTCCCGTTCGTGATAAAACGAGTGTGGTACCCCGCTTCGCTTAAATACAGCGGCAGTGTCCGCTCCCGCTTCCACGCCGTTTCAAAAGGTCTCACCGCATGAAAGCTCTTGATCGGCGATAGAAAAGCATTGCCTGCCAACAGTGACATCAGCCCCTCGTTGGTGGAGAACCCACTCGCGTACATCTGCGTAAAGTAGGTGTTATCTTTCGCCAACTGATCAAGGCGTGGCGTCCAATCTCTGATCCCGCTTAGCAGCTCGCTTTGATAAGGGGACCAAGACTCCAAAATCAGCAAGATAATATTCTTGCCAGCCATGGGGCTCTCTCCTCGACACGCCAGCTGCGTCCTTGATTTGTTGTACTCAGCAAGACTGATCACCTCCCGCTCTGTTGAATACGGCTCGGAAACGCCTGCGGCCATGTTGGATTGCACATAATTCACCAACCCCCAGTCGTGCACATACGAGGTTGGTTTAACAAAGAAGCTCGCACCGATCATCACCAAGGCGAGTACGGACGCCAGTTTATAGAGACTCGAAAACCCACGCGCCGGCATCAATAACACAAACGCCGCCCCTGCAATCATCAGGGCGGTATAAGGCCCGTAAATTTCTAAGAGGCCCGTATTCTCAATATGCCTCAACACAAGGCTAGGGTCGGTCCCATAGCGCTTCACATCCCCCAAATTCAGGCGTGTGAAAAACTCACGCATGATAAAGACATCGGCCCAATAACCGATCAATAAAACGCTAGACAGTATTCGCAACGCGATTGAAACGAACCAGGCCCGAATCACAAAAGACAAAGCGATCAATAGCAGAACAACGCCAAAGAACAGCAAATCATGCAGTGCGATACTTCGCTTAAAGCATCCATCGCAGCCAATCGCAGCGCTAAAGGTTTCGTTGAGCTCTAGAATGCGATAATCGATAGAAAAATAAAGTAATGCCAGAAAGATAGCGAAGGCGATTAAAGAGAAAATAGAGGAGATTTTAAGCCGCTCAAACATGAAGGTATTCCGTCACAAATTCGTAACGGAACAGTAACACAAAAGCGGCAGCGCCGCGCTGAATCGCACTAGCTTTTCGCCGCTGCAGCCTTGGATTCAGGCGTTGTTGATCCTCGTACGGTGATAATGCCAGCGGCGATAATCAGCACCACCCCCAAAAAGGTGTTCCAATCTAACAACTCATCCCAAAAGAGCCAGCCAAATAGCGCAGCAAATGCCACCGATCCATAGGTAAAGGGGCCGAGCTGGCCTGCCGGTGCATAGCTATAGCCTTTGCTCAACAGCAACTGAGCTGAGGTAGAGGTAACAGCCAACGCAACCAGCCAACCGAACTGTGCTAACGAGGGCGTCACCCAGACTAAAGCTGCAGGGACTGCCGCAAAAATGGCGCTAAAGAAGCCGAAGTAGAAAACGATGCGTTGCGGACTCTCCGTAGCCGACATGCGGCGGATCGTCACCTTAGCGAGCCCACCCAACATGGCTCCAAAAACGGCGATGAGCACAGCGATATTTAGCGTCCCGTCTTGAGGATTAAGTACCGCATAGACGCCAGCAAAGCCCACGACAATGGCCAGCTTAGCCGCGCGAGTCACGCGCTCACCCAGCCACAGCATAGCAATAAAGGGTATAAAGAAGGGCGCGGTTTGCTTTAACAGCGCCGCTTGCGCTAACGGCAGATGCCCCCACGAGTAAAACAAGCACGTCATCGCTGTCACACCCACTGCAGCACGCATAAGATGAAAGCGCAGCAACGATGTTTTTAGCGCATCAGCTCCGTTTTTTGCTAACCAGGGCAGCAATAAAATCACACCGAACAAGTTGCGGATAAACACCGTCATTTCCGTGGGTAGCTCAGCACTCACCTGTTTGATAGACATGCCAGAGAGCACCAAAAATAGCTCAGACACCAAGATCAGCGCCGCGCCTTTATAAAACGGGTTATCCTTAAACATTGCGTCCTATCCGAAACGAAAAAGAGCACCTTAAGGTGCTCTTTCCAAAGCTGGCGCTAGCTTACAGGTTGATAACCTCAAAGTCATCGCCAACCGTGGCTGCTTTTTCAGTATTAGTTACTGCAGCAAAGCTTGCCTCACTACTCGTTAGGTAGGTCTGAGCCACGCGTTTTAGGTCCGCCAGTGTCACTGCCAAAATACGTGCTCTAAACTCGCGGCGCTGCTCCGCGGTGCGCCCAAATAGCGCACTGTGATAGGCGCTCTTTGCCTCACCGGCTGGCGAGGCGGGTTTATCCATCGAGCTTACAACGCCCAGAATGGCCTCTTCGAGCTTAACAGCATCATGATCGCTATCGAGCAACCATTGCACCGAGCTATCGAAGTCATCCCATGTTTCTGTGAGTCGTGGATCACGATAAGAGAAGAAACGGAACACCGCATCACCGCTGTCTTGTCCCGCACCCGAACCATAAGCTCCACCTTGTTCACGTATCGCACGGTGCAGGAAACCATTGCGCAAGAAATCACCTAACACTGTTAATGGCGCCGCATCCGCATGATCAACGGGAACTGTTGGATACGCTTTAGCACAGAAGCTCACCTGAGTACTGGTAACCCAAAGTTGCTTCACTGGCGTGCGCGTTGCGGGCAGCGCCAGAGGTGATGCGCCCTCGGCGGGGGTTTGCCACTGCTCTGAGAGCTCATTCACGAGTAACGCTTGCTGCTCCGGCTCTCCCACCAACAGGAAGCGCTTATTCGCTTGGCGTACTTTGCTATGAATCGTCTTCAACTGCTCAGCAAGCGCCGCTAGGGCTTTCTCATCTTGTAAGGACTGATCCAACGTTTTGATAAACTGAAGACTCGCCAGGCCACGAGACTTCTGCGCCAACGCCGCAGCAGGGCTAAAGCCCGCAGCCGCCGCCATAATCGCAAGCGAATGGCCTTGCCCCGTGATGCTCTGCTCTTTGCGACTGCGCTGCTGCGATACGATCTCACGGATACGGCTTAATTCATCAAAACGAGCACTATGCAATGTTTCGTGTATCAACCCGTTAAGCGCTGCCGCATTTTTGACCAACGCTTTACCCGAGATAACAAAGAAGCCTTTCACATTTTGCTCATCATCGGTCGCACCGCGCAGCGTAGAGAACGCACTCAGGCCACCCGTCACTTGTGCTTGATATTGTTGGTTCTCTTGGTAGGTACGGTCCGCACAACCAAGTTCCGTCAGGCAATAACTAAAGAGCGGCAATAGTTGCAGCTCATCATCAGTCAGTGCGGGCATGTCGATAATGACTTGCTGATAAACTAAGCCGTTGGTGCCTTGGCCAAACCAATCTAGATCGCCCTCTTTTGTGGCTAAGGTCTGGCTCTCAGGCACATGCATACCTGCCGGTACGTCAGCCAACGTCACTTTAGGCAAGATTGATTCATCATCGTCTTGGTTTTGGCGCTCTTCTAGTCGCTGCGCTTGTTCGACTACGAAAGCAGCCTCATCATCTGAAAGGCCCTCTTTAATCTTCGCAAGGCGCGCTTGTTCGGCTGCGTCCTTACGCGCACTCATCTGATTGTCTGGGCGCAGCGTTAAACGCACAAAGTGCGGATTTTCCAGCAACTGCTCACGAATCATATTCGGGATAAAGTCACCAGAACGTACCTCTTCGCGCAGCTCTTCAATAACAGGGTCAAGATTCAGCAAAGCGATAGGATCACCCCGATGAATCGCCGACGAAACCGACGCCATAATGAGATTCAAACCGTATGGGTAGCCATCACCACTGATTTCACGTTGCCCCAACTCCAACTGATGCAACTGCGCCTCAACCATCTCTTGCGGCACGCCCTCTTCAGCAACACGCTGGAGGGTATCAAAAACCAGTTGTTCGAATGCTGCTGCATGTTCAGGCTCGCTACCTTCTAGGCCACACATAAAAGACATCTCGCGGTTGGAGTCTTCAAGGCCACACAACGGCGATGGCGCGCTAGCTAACTCAGACGATTCCAGCGCAGCGCGCAGTGGGCTTGCACTATTGTCAAGCAAAACACGCGACAACAGGTGCGCCTTTAACTGCGCTTTCAGGTCGATCGACTGGCCTAACAGCCACGCCAGTACATGGTGAGTTTTAGCGCTGATATCCTCTTCATCCAGTGCGTAACCTTCCTCAACACGTACAGGCGAGAAGAAACGTTTCTCATCAGATACTTCGATACACTGCTCTAACGCCTCAAAACGACCTAACGCTTGCTCTTCGAAACGCTGCTGCAGCTCCTCAACCGCGATATTGCCAAAGGTCATAAATACGGCATTGGTCGGGTGGTAGTGCGAGCCATAGAAATCGAGCAACTCTTGATAGCTAAGATCTGTTATCGACTCAGGATCACCGCCGCTGTTGTGGTGGTACGTGGTGGTCGGGAATAGGTGTTTAGTCACCGTTTGCCATAGCGTCGAGACGGGCGAGCTCATGGCGCCTTTCATCTCATTTAGGACCACACCTTTATAGACGAGGTCGCTATCACGGTTGCTCGGCTCCGCAAACTCAACGCGGTGTCCTTCTTGTGCAAAATCCAGCGGATCCAAGCGCGAGAAAAAGGCAGCGTCCAGATAGACGTCTAGCAGGTTGAAGTAATCCTTGCGATTTTGGCTAGCAAAGGGGTATGCCGTCCAGTCTGAACTTGTGAAGGCGTTCATGAAGGTATTCAGTGAACGCCGTGTCATCATGAAGAAGGGGTCGCGTACCGGATACTTTTCACTCCCGCACAACGCAGTATGCTCAAGAATGTGCGCCACACCCGTTGAGTCTTGAGGTACTGTGCGAAACGCAACCAAGAAAACGTTCTCGTCTTGGTCAGCTGCGATGTGATAGTGCATAGCCCCAGTCACTCGATGGCGATATTCGGCAACGTCCACATTCAATGAGTCGATATGCTCAGAACGAATAAACTCAAAGCTGGCGTGGCTGTTTGGTTGGGTCATAAGTTAACTATCCTTTTCATACAGATGTCATAAGCTGCAGGCACTATGTTAATTCGCGCAGCGCGTACAGGCAGTGTAGCGGTTATTCTAACCATTCGAGACCACGAATTCATCGCCTCGAAAGCTTCTCATGAACTGTTTAATACGCATACGCAGCATTAGCCAAACGCGGAGTTATGCTGCGCCCTTTCAGCCCCAGTATTATAAGAAGTTGGGGTTCGACTAAAGATAAACAGATCCATTGTGCAGCGCACAAAATAGCTATTGACAGTTTTTTACCAACCTCCTAATATTTAATTCAAGTGTTGCACTGCAACATAAACGCTGCTGACCGAGGAAAACACCATGTACCAAGATATGATGAAAGACGTTCAAGATAAGATGAAACCATTCAACGACGCTGTTGAGATCAATAAAGCGACAGCAGAAAAGCTCGTTGCTCTGCACACTGAATACGTTTCTGACCTGTTCAACTCAGGCGTCAATCAGATGAAAGCACTAACAGAAGTCAAAGCACCTAAAGACGCGCTAGAACTTCAAATGAGCTACTTCAAAGAGCTAGACGCTAAGCTAACCAACGTTGCCGAGCAAGAGATTGCGGCAATGGTTGAAGCAAAAGAGAAACTTACTGTACTCGCGGAGCAGAGCATGAGCGATCTATCTGAAGCACCAGCACTGCAAGAAGTGACACAGATGTTTCAAGCAGCACAAGCTAAAGTTCAAGAGACAACTGAAGCGATGACTGCCGCAGCAAAACCTGCTGCAAAGCCTGCTGCGAAAACTGCACGCAAAGCGTCTGCTGCCTAATTTTTACTTTGCGTTCGGTTTTTTTGTTGTCCGAACGCAAAACTGCCTTAAGCCGCACACTGTGCGGCTTTTTTATAGCTGCTTTTTATCAGCGCCACCGACACCCCAGCCATCTAGGCCAAGGGCGAAACGCATGACTTGGCGTTTCGCAGGCCCAAGCCGTCCAGCAACACCCAACCCGATATTTCGTATCAATTTGATAGGTGCTAGATCATTACTAAATGTCCGATAAAACATGTCCATAACCGTCATCATCATGAGGTTATGACGGCGGCGGCGTTTTTCGTAACGAGTAACCAGCGCTTCAGACTCCAACAACACACCTTGTCGGTGACAGGTCAAAATAACGTCAGCCAGCTCGGCAGCATCAAGCAATCCGATATTGACTCCCTGCCCTGCCAGTGGGTGTATCATATGTGCAGCATCGCCAACTAGCACCACGCCTGGCTTACCGTAGTCTTGTGCATGCTGGCGGCGCAGTGGAAAGAACCCTTTCCCATTCACTTTGGTGATCTTGGGCAACACCACTGGAAACTCACGCTCAACCGCCGCGATAAAAGCCTTATCGTCAAGCGCAGCCAATGCTTTGACTTTCTCAGGCGAGTCATACCAGACCAGCGACGCGCAAGCGCCGGATAACGGTAGAAAAGCCAATGGCCCAGCCGACCTGAACTGCTGCCAAGTGATATCCTGTTGCTCACCGGCAACCTCAACCGAAGCGACCAAAGCCTGCTGCTCGTAATCCCACTTATGTGTGCCAATTCCAACCAACTGACGAACCTTGGATTCCCCACCGTCTGCGGCAACAACGAGACTGCCCACCAGTGTTTTTCCATTTGTGAGGCGGATAACACTGCTGCCGGGCGCGAAATCTAACTCGTAGTCAGAACTGATATACAGGTCAACGCTCGAGAGCTCTCTTAGCTGATCCAGCAAAGCAAGCTGCAGCACCCGGTTCTCGACGATGTGCCCTAAATGATCGTGCCCATCGATATCCGCAGCATCAAATTCAGTTGCTGCCAGCTGCTCACTTTGCTCCCAAGTTTTTAAGCGTCGATAGGGGCAAGCACGGCGAGCAAGAACACCATTCCAAACACCTAGGTCACGCAAAATTAGCTCCGACGCAACACTCAATGCAGATACGCGCAGATCATGAGATTGGCTATGATCGAACGGTTCTGGCAACTGGCGTTCAATCACCGCCACGCGCAAGCCTGCTTTGCCGAGAGAGACTGCTAATGTCCCGCCAACCATCCCGCCGCCAACGATCACAACGTCATATAGTGCTTCTTGCATAAACTCCTCGGTGGCCGTTAGTTTGAACTGCGGCTCAGTATATATCAGAACAGGAAAGCCCCGCAGTATGTTATTCACCCTCGCTCGTTAAACGAAAATCGTTATATTTTAGAGAGATAGCAAAGAAGTGTATTTTTTGAGCTATCCTGATACTAACTTTTTCCAAGAGAATTCGACATGAAACTCAAGCTAGCCTCTAAAGCCATCGCCGGGTATATCGTCATACTGTTACTGGCTGTATTAGCATCACTGCTGCTTTATCGCTCGAGTAGTGCCATTAAAGTCGATGTAGACGCGCTAACAGATCAAAACCTCCCAGCGCTCAATACAACCAACGACATCAACTTGGCGATCCGTGATAGCCAGATTAGCGCCTATCAACTTTACGGAACGACGTTAACAATCGATCAGTACCGCAGCGCGATCTCCGCCAACTCTCAACAACTCGAAGCACTCCTATCCGACCTCGTTGTGGGCGATGCATCACAAGTGCGCCCCTTACGCAGCGCCATCGACCAAAACCAACGCTCACTGGCTCAATTAGGTGATGTTATGTCAGCGTCGTCGATTGATTGGGATCGCGCGCGCCAAGTTCTGCAAGAGATGTCACAGAACGAGCGCCAGATCACTCAGCAGGTCAGCAAACTTTCTGAGATGATTAAAACAGAAGCATCTTCGCGCGGACACGCCATATCCGGGCGCCTCGACCAGCAACTCAATATGGCTATTTTATTGGTTCTACTTGTATTAGCTACGCTGTTCGTTGCTGCGCTGTTGACGAAAAAGTTTGTATCTCGCCCTATTCTGGCTTTATCTGGCGACTTAGCGAATGTAGCCACACATTATGATCTAACGCATCAAGCCAAAGTGCTGACAAACGATGAGATTGGCGATACCAGCAAACAGCTAAATACGTTACTCAGCTCGCTCAGTTCAGCCCTGCGCGATGTGCAGCAAGCGGCTGGTAATACACAGCAGTCGGTATCGACACTGAGCACAACAGCCGAAACATCAGACCAGCAGATCGATATGATGACCACAAAGATCGAAGAGCTCGTCAACACCATGACGCATCTAGAACACCACATCGCTGCTCAAGTGGGGCGCTCCGAAGATGCAGCACGCGCAGCGCAAGAGAGTGCAGAGAGCGTTGAGGTCAGCTCGCAAGCGATGCATCGCACATCCGAAAGTATTGGCCGCCTAGCTCAAGATGTCGAAAGCTCCGCTGAAGAGCTGATGCGTTTGCATGAAACGAGCTCCAACGTGGGCAACGTGGTCAGCACAATTGCAGAGATCGCGGAGCAAACGAATCTACTGGCACTCAATGCAGCCATTGAAGCGGCACGCGCAGGTGAGTCGGGCCGGGGCTTTGCTGTTGTGGCAGATGAGGTCCGCACCTTGGCAACGCGCACACGCCAATCGACTATTGAGATCAATCAGATGCTGGAAGCACTGGTTGCTTCCGTGAATGGTGCAGTTGGCTCTATGCAAACCGGCCGAGACCAAGCATCACAATCGGTAGAACTCGGGCAACAGATGGTGGCGAGTTTGAACGATATTCGCCAAAATATTCTGGCACTAAGTGAAGAGAGCCACCTGGTCGCAGTCGAAACAGAGCAAGCGGGTACGCAGGTATCACAGCTCTCTGAAGAAGTGCAGCGCTTTAGCGCCATTGGCCGTGCTGTTTCCGAAGACTCGCAACGCATTAAAGCTGAGGCGAGCAGCCTGCACCAGCAAGGTAGTAAGTTACAAGCGACCGTTTCCAAGTTCAAAATTTAAATGTCAGGCAATGCGCCTGACTGGGATACAGATATGTCAGTTGTCATTAGTGGTGTAGGGGTATGGACGCCGCCATTTAGTATCAGCAACACGGAGCTGGTCGATGCATATAATGCATGGGCCACTCAATTTAATGAGCACAACGCCGAGCAAATTGCACAGGGCCTTTGCGAGCCCAAAGCCCTATCGAGTGCTGAATTTATCGAGAAAGCATCAGGTATTAAAAGCCGCTATACCTATTGCAAAGAGGGCACGCTAGACGTAAATCGTATGCGCCCAAAGATTGCGGCTAGAAGCGATGACCAGCTATCCCATCAGGCCGAAATTGCACTTGATGCCGCCAAAAAAGCGCTTAGCGCGGCTAACAAGTCAGCACAAGAGATCGATGCAGTCATCGTCTCCTGCTCCTATACTCAGCGCGCCTATCCCGCTATCGCTATCGAGGTGCAGCACGCACTGGGCATTAAAGGCTTTGCATTCGATATGCTCGTGGCGTGTTCAGCTGCGACATTTGGTTTACATCGTGCCTACGAAATGATTAAAGCTGAAACCGCACGCGCAGTGTTGGTGGTCAACCCTGAGCTGACCTCACCCCAAGTGAATTATACTGACCGAGAAAGCCATTTTATTTTCGGCGATGTAGCCACTGCAACCGTTGTTGAAAGCAAAGCCACAGCGCACGCAGAACACTGCTATGAGATCTTAAGCACCCGGGCAGAAACGCAGTTTTCAAACAACATCCGCTCCAACTTCGGATATACCGCTCGTGTTAGCGATACAAACCCATTTGAGGAAGCTGCGCTCTTTCACCAAAACGGCAAAAAAGTCTTCAAAGAAGTGTGCCCCATGGCTGCTCAGCATTTGGAAGCGCATATCGAGCAACACAACTTGTCAGCACATGAGGTAGACCGTTGGTGGCTACATCAAGCCAATATCAACATGAATAATCTCATTGTGAAGCGGCTTTTAGGCCGCGACGCTGATGCATCTAAAGCGCCCATCGTGCTAGACCGCTATGCGAATACCGCATCTGCAGGTTCACTCGTAGCGTTTGCACTAAACCATGAGGACCTTTCAAGCGGAGCAACGGGCGTTATCTGTTCATTCGGTGCCGGCTACTCTATCGGAAGCCTTGTTCTGAGGAAGTACTAGCTTAGCGCGACTTTTCACTTCCGCCCCGATAATCGCCAAAAACATCAACAAAAAAGCCCCGCTTAGCGGGGCTTTTTTATACGAAATATCAACTACAGTTTTTCAACTACAGCTGCATCTTTCAAAACTTCAACGGCACCTTGGTACTCCTGCTGTCCAACCCGGGACTGCAAGAAGCCTTCAATAAAGCGTTGCTCATCGGCAGATATCTCAGCTGTCGGCGCTGTAACGCCGATGAGCGCCACAACCGCCAGACTACCATCTGATAGCTCAGCGGTACCCGTTGTTGCCTTACCAGCAACAGGTTTTGCCATTGCAAATACCTGCTGTAATAACGCAGGATCGATTTCGCTCGCGGTACGGGAGACGTTTTCTTCATTGGAAACAGCACGGCCAGCAGCAACAGTATTGATATCGCTACCCTCCTGCAATGCCGCTACTGCAGCGTCAGCCTGCTCCTTCAAAACCGCTGCAGCTTTCTCTGTCTGTAGCGTTTCTTTCAGCAGCTGAGCCACTTCTTCCAACGCCTGTGGGCGCGGTGGCTGGTGCTCTCTGACACGGATAACAACCGTGCGGTCACTATCTAGTTCGATCGGCGCACTGTTAACGCCGTCTTGGATCAGTTCGGCACTAAACGCTGCATCGATAACACGCTTATTCTCAGTCACCGCATTATCACCGCCATTACGCGAAAACGGCGCGGCTGTTTCGATGGCAATATCCAATACTTCTGAAGGCTCAATAAGGTCACCTGAAGAGAAGGACACATCTGCTAGCTGCTCCAGCTTCTCCACGTACAGGGCTTCGACTTTGTTGTCTGTTACTTCGTCAGTTAAGTCAAACTTAGCTTCTGCGAAGGTTGGAGGTGTCTTTTCAGACAACTCACCTACTTTGATAACGTGATAGCCAAATTCAGTTTTAACAGGCTCAGAGGTCGCTCCAGCGTCCAAGGCAAACATTGCATCTTCGAACTCAGAAACAAATACTCCTTTACCATTCACACCAAGGTCACCACCAGACGCAGCAGAGCCAATATCGTCTGATTCAGCCTTAGCAAGCTCAGTAAAGTCAGCGCCAGCGTCTAGCTGTGCCTTAAGGTCGTTGGCTTTAGCTAGAGCTGCTGCCTCATCAACATCCCCGTTAATTTCAACCAAGATGTGGGCAACAGGGCGCTGCTCTTCAGCTTTAAATGATGCGAGCAGTTGATCATATTGCGCACGCAAGTCATCTTCGGACACCGAAATTGTGTCACGCAATGCGAGCTTGTCCAACAAGATGTATTCAATAATAACCTGCTCATCGGTCAACAGGCTATCCTTCTGCTCTTCGTATCGTGCCGCTATTTCAGCGTCCGTCACATTAACGCTTTGCTTTGCTTGCTCGAGAGAGAGAGGAAAGTAACTAAAGCTACGTGTTTGACGATCAAGCGCTACTAGCTGCTCTACTGCACCTGATGTGCTAAAAGCAGAGAATTCAATCGCATTTTTAGTCTGCTGAATTAAGCGCTCTTTGCGCATTAAATCGCGGTACATCAGCGGTGTGAGGCCAACGTTGCGCAGCACAGCCTCAAACTGTTCAGCAGAAAACTTACCGTCAAGTTGGAAGTCTGGCGTGCTGACGATCATCTGATCAATCATACGATCAGAGATCAGTAAGCCCTGATCTTGAGCCGCTAAAAGAAGCGTTTTTTGCTCAATAAGCGAGTCCAACACCATGTTTTGAATGAGATTCTCATCCAGCAAGGTTGGATCTGCATTTTCTCCCATCTGGGATAGCAGTTGACGACGCTGCAGCTCAGTTGCCTGATAAAACTCCTGTTGAGTAATCTCTTCGCCGTTAACTGTTGCCGGCGCATCAGAACCCGCCGTCAAACTTACTAGAGACTCAACACCAAATAGTGCAAAGGTAACGATTATTAAACCAACAATGATCTTGGCAACAATACTTTGAGAGTTATCTCGGATTGATTGCAGCATGGCTCACCTTAAAAATCCAAAACTTCAAAAAAAAGGCGCATTCCCCTGAATGCGCCTTTTCTGTCTGGCGGAACGGACGGGACTCGAACCCGCGACCCCCTGCGTGACAGGCAGGTATTCTAACCAACTGAACTACCGCTCCCTGACCTTAGGCTTGGCCGTCAAGCGGCCAGGCAAAAAGAGTTTACTTGTTTACTGCGTCTTTCAGTGCTTTGCCTGGTTTGAATGTAGGCAGAGTAGCTGCTGAAATTTCGATTGGCTTACCAGTCTGTGGATTACGGCCTGTACGTGCAGCACGCTCTTTAACAGAAAAAGTACCAAAACCAACTAAAGCTACAGATTCACCTTTCTGTAGTGTAGAAGTCACAGCGTCCAGGGCGCCGTCCAATGCGCGACCGGCAGCTGCTTTTGAAATGTCTGCAGAAGCTGCGATAGCGTCGATCAGTTCAGACTTGTTCACGATGTTCCCCTTTATCGAGTCGATTATTTTTTATGTTCTGTAGTCCATGCTCAGCACAAATATCTCGCACTTTATACCAACTGGCAGAAATGGGTGTCAAGCTCTACACCCCTGATTCTGCCTATGTTTGCGATTAATGCGTCTTTATTTGCGCCGCACTGGATTTCTTAGATTTTTTTTTGGATGAAGTGTGATCAACCGGTTCTTCCGTCAGTGGCTCTGGCTGATATTTCAGTGCGATATCCAGCACCTCATCAATCCACTTCACCGGACAAATAGTCAGATCAGCTTTAATGTTATCAGGTATTTCCTTCAGGTCACGTTGATTTTCATCAGGAATGATAACTGTCTTGATGCCACCGCGGTGTGCTGCGAGTAATTTCTCCTTCAAACCGCCAATCGGAAGCACCTGTCCACGCAAGGTAATCTCCCCGGTCATGGCAACATCTGACTTCACTGGGATATCAGTTAAGGCCGAAACCAACGCCGTACACATACCGATACCAGCGCTTGGGCCATCTTTCGGTGTTGCACCCTCTGGTACGTGAATATGCACGTCTTGCTTTTCATGGAAGTCACTTTTGATACCTAAACCGATCGCTCGGCTGCGTACAACCGTCAATGCAGCTTGGATCGACTCTTTCATGACATCACCCAGGCTACCCGTTGTCACCTGACGGCCTTTACCCGGTACTACCGTTGCTTCAATACTCAGAATATCGCCGCCTACCTGCGTCCAAGCCAAGCCTGTCACATGACCAACCTGATCTTTCTCTTCCGCTAGACCAAACTTGTGCTTCTGAACACCGCTGTACTCTTCCAACGCGTCCGGCTGAATCGTAATCGGTGCTTTCGCTTTGCCCAGTGAGATCTCTTTAACGACCTTACGGCAGATCTTAGCGATCTCGCGCTCCAACCCACGTACGCCTGCTTCACGCGTGTAGTAGCGTACTAAGGCCAAGATCGCATCATCGGTTAGTTCGAGCTCGGTTGGCTTCAACCCGTTTTGCTTAATCTGCTTTGGAACCAAATACTTACGCGCAATATTTAACTTCTCATCTTCCGTATAACCTGGAATACGAATCAGCTCCATACGGTCAAGCAATGGACCCGGAATGTTCATGGAGTTCGATGTACATACGAACATTACATCGGAAAGGTCGTAATCGACTTCCAAGTAGTGGTCGTTAAAAGTGCCATTTTGTTCTGGGTCAAGTACCTCAAGCAGGGCAGACGCTGGATCACCACGCTGATCCATGCCCATTTTGTCGATCTCATCAAGTAAGAACAGAGGGTTGCGAACGCCAACCTTAGCCATTTTTTGGATTAGCTTACCCGGCATTGAACCGATGTAGGTACGGCGATGTCCGCGGATCTCCGCCTCATCACGCACCCCACCTAACGCCATGCGAACATACTTACGGTTAGTCGCGCGCGCAATCGAGCGACCAAGAGACGTTTTACCCACACCCGGAGGCCCTACCAAGCAAAGAATCGGACCTTTGAGCTTTTTAACGCGCTTCTGCACCGCCAAGTACTCGAGGATACGCTCTTTCACTTCCTCAAGACCGAAATGATCTTCATCAAGAATCTGCTCAGCGCGCTTCATATCGTGGCGCACTTTGGAGCGTTTATTCCACGGTAGCTGCAACATCCAATCGATGTAGCCGCGTACAACCGTAGCTTCAGCAGACATTGGCGACATCATTTTCAGCTTGTTGTATTCGGCAATCGTTTTATCGTAAGCCTCTTTTGGCATACCGGCTGAATCAATACGATTTTTCAGCTCTTCGATATCACTGGTGCCGTTTTCGTCAAGATCGCCAAGCTCTTTCTGAATGGCTTTCATCTGTTCATTCAGATAGTACTCGCGCTGGCTCTTCTCCATCTGCTTTTTAACACGGCCACGGATGCGTTTCTCGACTTCAACCAGATCAATTTCAGCTTCCATCAGAGACATCAAGTGTTCAAGACGCTGACGGCTGTCTAGCATCTCTAGGATGACCTGCTTCTCATCAAGCTTGAGTGTCATGTGCGCGGCAATCGTGTCGGACAAACGGCCGATATCATCGATACCTTGCAAAGAGGTTAGTACCTCAGATGGGATCTTCTTATTGATCTGGATAAAGCGCTCAAACTGCTCAAGTGCCGTGCGCTTGTAAACTTCGCCTTCGGCCTCTTTGAGTGATTCAACAGGCAAGCTTTGCACTTCGGCCATGAAGTAACCTTCGTAGCTTTCTAAGCTCTGAATCTTGGCTCGATAGTCACCCTCTACCAAAACTTTCACAGTGCCATCAGGCAGCTTGAGCATCTGCAGGACGCTCGCTACAGTGCCAACTTCGAAAAGGTCGTCGGCAGTTGGCTCATCCTCAGATGCGTTCTTCTGAGCGATAAGCAGAATCTCTTTATTTGATTCCATCGCAGCTTCTAGCGCTTCGATGGACTTCTCTCGGCCAACAAAAAGTGGGATGACCATATGAGGATAAACAACAACATCACGTAGCGGCAGCACGGGAAGCTCTACACTGATTACCTCGTCGGCAACTTCGAACTGATCCATAATTGGCATGGCCTCTCTGCAGGGCGCCCTCTAAAAAGTGTTAAGGCGCGAAAAAACGAAAACTACAACTTTTATACGTCTGAATATTAAATATGGGACTACTAACACAGAAAACAAGCGTATTTATGAATTAAATTGTCAGGTTTTCTGTACTAAAAGTGATAACAGGCAGTGAGATAGGGGGTCAAGCGGTATAAAGCGCCCCATCAAACCGGGGCGCTGTGAGATAACTTATTTGTAATAAGCGTTGTCAGTTACGGTGTGATCCGTAACATCGCGCACACCAAGCAAGCCAGGTAAGCGCTCCATTAGCGTTTTTTCAACACCATCTTTAAGCGTCAAATCAACCGCGCTACAGCCTTGGCAACCACCGCCAAACTGCAACACTGCGATATAGCCGTCAGTCTCTTCAACCAATTCAACCAACTTTACCTCGCCACCGTGTGATGCCAGACCAGGGTTGATATCAGAATAGAGGATATAGTTAATCTGCTCGCTCATTGGGCTATCAGCAGATACTCGCGGCATCTTCGCATTGGGGGCTTTAATAGTTAGCTGCCCGCCCATACGGTCTTGCGCGTAATCAACAATTGCTTCTTCAAGATATGGCAAGCTGTTGTTTTCAAAATAAAAACGGATTTTCGTTAACTCAAGAACTTCGTCATCTTCAATAACTTCGTCCGGGCGACAATACGCTAAGCACGTTTCCGCGTATGGTGTGCCAGGTTGAGTCACAAACATACGCACCGCGATGCCTTCAACATCTTGTTTTTCGAGTAGCTCAGCGAGATAGTCTTCCGCGCCTTCCGTTACGGTAATTGAGAGTGCCATGCAGTAGTACCTAAAATTCTGTTAGCGATTTTCGATATAGGATACACCTTTCACATACCTGAGTAAATTGATCAGTTATTAAACACACGATGCTATTATTGAAACAATCACCTTGCAGTAAAACCACTTCGAAACACTAAATAGCATCTGATAAACTATACGCATCACAACTCAGGGACGCCCTAAATGGCTGAGCACTCAATAGTTTTCTCTTTTTTTCTGATCTTCACCGGCGCAGCCGTGCTGGCATCTGCCGCACTCTACACACGCCAGCCTCTGCTCGTTGCATACATTGTGATTGGTGCAATTTTAGGACCTTACGGTGTCGGCAGCATCTCTGATACGGCACTCATGACCGACATCTCCCATATCGGGATTATTTTTCTGCTCTTCCTACTCGGTCTAGATATGCAGCCTTCTCACCTTGTGCAGATGCTAAAAAAAGCCACATGGGTCGCGTTGGGTAGCTCACTGATATTCATGGCGATCGGCTATGGTGCTGGCGTGCTGTTTGGCTTCACCCAACTTGAAGCGGTGATTATTGGTGCTGCATTGATGTTTTCTAGCACCATTATTGGGATTAAGTTGCTACCCACAACCGTGCTACACCACCGACATACCGGCGAGTTAGTTGTTGGCTTGCTGCTATTGCAAGACGTTATAGCAATCATCGTGCTACTGGTGCTTTACAGCGGGCAATCAGAAGATACCAGTTGGTTTGGCATGGTTAAGCCGCTCCTCGCGCTGCCCGTTCTGATCATTATGGGCCTTCTGCTGGTTAAGCACGTTGTGCTGAAACTCATCCAACGCTTCGACCGCTTCCATGAGTATATCTTTTTGCTCGCCATCGGCTGGTGTTTGGGTATGGCAGAAGCCGCACAAGCGATGGGCTTATCCGCCGAGATGGGTGCATTCTTCGCTGGTGTTGCATTAGCCACCAGCCCGATCTCCCAATATATCGCAACCAGCTTAAAACCGCTGCGTGACTTCTTCTTGATCTTGTTTTTCTTCTCTGTCGGCGCGAGCTTCAATCTCGGCTTAGTTGGCGAGATTATCGTTCCATCAATACTGCTCGCGATTGCAGTGATTGCTTTAAAGCCACTGGTGTTCCGTTTTCTGCTCCGCACGATCAAAGAGAACGACAAGATGGCCTGGGAAGTTGGCTTTCGCTTAGGGCAAATTAGCGAGTTTTCACTACTGATCGCCTATATTGCAGCAGGCTCAGCGATGATTGGTCAGGTTGCATCGCACGTTATACAGGCAACCGCAATCCTGACCTTTTTGATATCGACCTATGTGGTCATCTTTAACTATCCATCACCTATCGCTATCTCAGATAAACTGCGCCGCGACTAAATCGTTGGGTTACTGAAACCGCTCGCGGGAGCGGTTTTCCCACATGGAAGTCGCTTGAACGACCGCCTCAGCGTGGTCAACTGCACGCCCACGCAACAAAAGAACGGCTGCAAGTGTCGTGATCACAGCCCCCTCTCCATACTGATGGCTTTTCTCACCACGCCAAACGGCAGATAACAAGGTTACGTCTAGGCTTGGGTCCTTAACTAATCGGCGCTCGTAGATACGTGGCCACGTGGCATCCGACAGTTCCCCTTGGCGAATCCAGCGTACTTCGCAATCACTATCAGGTTTTAACTCTGCTTCGCCACCATCACCACGGATCGTTAAGCTGTTCTGCATCGCCAACAGGTAGCTTGCCTGTTGGTGCATAGGTGCGTAGGCCGGATGGAATACACCATCGACGGTATATTCAGCCCGCAGCGGGTTAATCAGACGGCATAGCGTGTGCACGGGCGAGCGTAAACCAAAGGTGTTCCGTAGTTCGATAATATCGCCGAGCTTAGGCACTAGCGTATCGATGCTCATAAACGCAAAAGCATGTGAGTCCAGCGACTGGCTAACCGCTTGCCAATCATGACAAGGCTGCAAACCAAACAGCTGCAACATATCCTCGGTATAGATACGCCCCGCCGTGTGGCCTTTTACGCCGTGCATAAAAATACGCTCGCCATTTTCAGCAAGCACAAACGCCGCTAACAAGAACCACGGAAGCTGGCGTTTTTTGCCGGCATAACTCGACCAATCTAGATCAACATGCAGCGACTCAGGTGCACAAGCCACCGCACGTGCCGCATCAACGAAGCCTGCGAGTTCCTCTGGTGCCTCCTCTTTTACTCGCAACAGCATCAGAAACGCACCTAACTGCTCAGGACGCACTTCATCTTGAAGGATCATGGTCATCGCTTCTCGGGCCTCCTCTCGCGTTAGCGAGCGGGAGCCCGTTTTTCCTTTTCCCAAAATGCGTACAAACGGCGCGAACGGATGCTCACTCACGGCTAAAACCTCATACTTCAAGACTCAACAGAGGCCACACTATAACAGATAAGCTTGTGCTAGAATGCGCGCATCAAACATAGAGAGCCTCCATGAAATCCCGACCGATTCGATTTGGCCGCCCTGCGGAAAAAAAACCTACCCTCGATACCACACCAATCACCTTGCGGATTGAGTCACTCAGCCATGACGGCCGGGGTGTCGCTCGGCACGAGGGAAAAACCATTTTTGTCAGCGGAGCCCTTCCTCATGAAACGGTGACCGCAACCCTGACGCAGCGGCATAAGCGCTTTGATGAAGCGGAAGTCACTGCAGTAGAGGTTGCTTCTGAGCACCGCACCGTGCCGGTCTGTCACCATTACGCTGAGTGCGGCGGCTGTCAGATCCAGCATCAAGCCGCGCCACAACAGATTGTTGATAAAGAAGCGAGTGTGCTAGCGCAGCTACAGCGCATTGGCGACACAACACCGCAAACTGTCGTGCAGCCGATAACGTCAACGCCTACAGGCTATCGCCGGGCGGCACGCTTAGGGGTCAATCAGTTGCAGCGCAACGGTGAGATCATCGTCGGTTTTCGCCGCCGTAAAAGCAGCAAGCTACTCAACATAGATACCTGCCCGGTCCTGGTCGACCCACTCAACGCTTTAATCGCCCCATTGCGCGATCTACTGGAAACACTTGATCATCCAAAGCGGATAACACATGCCGAGCTTCAAGCGAGTGATGCCACGGTGGCCGTAACACTGCGCTGCAAACCTGCTCTCTCGAACGATGATCGCGAGCGTGTCGCCGCCTTTGCCGATGTACAGGACTGCCATATTTTCCTGCAAACGGATCAAGGCATGGAGCCTTTACGTGCACCACAGCCGCTAAGCTACGCTGTCATGGATCACAAACTGTCACTCACCTTTACCCCAGGCGACTTTTTGCAGGTCAATCGCACCGTGAATGAGGCGATGATTGAGCAGGCGCTAGAATGGCTCGAACTTTGTAAAGACGATACCGTTTTAGACCTGTTCTGTGGCTTGGGTAACTTCACGCTACCCATGGCACTGCGTGCCGGTGAAGTGCTCGGTGTTGAAGGTGTTAAAGAGATGGTTGAGCGCGCCACGCAAAATGCAGCAAAGAACCAGTTAACAAACTGCTCCTTCTACTGTGCCGACCTCGCAGAACCGAGCAAGCACACGCCTTGGTTTAAAGCGAAATACAACAAAATCCTGCTCGACCCACCGCGCTCCGGCGCATACGAACTGATTCAGCAGCTCCCTGCCCGTGCGCAGAGCATCCTTTACATATCCTGCGAGCCATCAGCGTTAGCACGAGATACCAAGTTGTTAGCCGAAAAGGGCTACGTGCTTAAAAAAGTTGGCTTGATGGATATGTTCCCGCAAACCTCTCATGTCGAAACAATGGCGCTGTTTGAGAAGCAAAAGAAAAGATGATTCCGGTACTTTATGAAGATGAACACCTGATCGTAGTCGTCAAGCCCGATCAAGTCCTCTCAGTGCCCGGCAAAGGGCCTGATAAGCAGAACTGTTTAGGCCGCAGAGTGCGCAACCAAAGCCACCCCACCGCCCGTATTGTGCACCGCTTAGACTATGCAACATCCGGCGTGATGGTCATGGCACTCACTGCGCAAGCACATGCTGCCATGAGCCAACTGTTCCAGCAGCGGCAGGTCAGTAAGCGCTATCAAGCTATTATCAGCGGCCATCCAACCGAGGACACTGGCGTCATAGAACAGCCCCTGCGCTGTGATTGGGAGCGGCGGCCACTACAGATTGTCGATCCGGTGGATGGCAAATCCGCTTGCACCCATTGGCAAGTGATGGAGCGACTAGCGCAAGCCACGCGCGTTGCTCTGACCCCAGTAACAGGCCGCTCTCACCAACTGCGTGTCCATATGCAATGGCTAGGGCATCCTATCGCTGGTGATGCGTTCTACGCCGATGAAGCAGCGCTGTCGTTGGCCGACCGCCTGCTACTGCATGCCGAACAGATCGCCTTTACGCATCCGATTACAGGTGAGCCTATCGCGATTAGCTCACCCGCACCGTTCTAGGCCAAGGTTTAGCCTCTACGCAACGCGATAGCCGCCTTTATCGACTTTAAATGCCAGTATATTGTCCGCTGTTTGGCCGATGATGCGCTGGCGCGCTTCCTTACTGCCCCACGCGCTATGCGGTGTTACGATCAGGTTCGGAACATCTCCTGCAAGGAGCGGATTGTCATCGGTGGGTGGCTCTTGCGTCAGAACATCTGTCGCAGCACCCGCTAAACGCCCCTCACGTAGCGCGTCCGCCAAAGCTAACTCATTCACAACACCACCACGCGCCACATTGATTAGCACGGCATCAGACTTCATCTGTGCCAAAGCAGCCTCGTCGATCAAATCTTGGGTTGATGCCGTTAACGGGCAGTGGATCGTTAATACATCCACCTGCGGAAGCAGGTCAGCTAATTGCAAGCGGCCCGGGCGCTTATCATGTTCATCACGTGCTGCTACGAGCACCTGCATACCAAACGCACGCGCAATTTCCGCAACACCACGCCCAAGCGCACCGTAACCGATCACGCCTAACGTACGTCCGGCCAGCTCTCGAATAGGGTAGTCTAATAAACAAAACTGGGGCGATTTTTGCCATTCACCCTCCCTCACCGCGCGGTCATAGCTCAACAAATTGGTATGCAGTGCCAGCATGAGGCTGACCGTATGTTGAACCACCGAGGGAACGCCATAAGCTTGGCAATTGTAAACAGCGATATTGCGGCGTTTGGCGGCATCGAGATCGATATTGTTCACGCCAGTCGCAACCACCGCGATCATTTTCAGTTGGCTAGCTGCAGCTATCTGCTCAGCATTCAGGACAACTTTATTGGTAATCACAACATCCGCATCCTGAATTCGCTCCGCCACTTCAGCAGCGGTTGTCCCCATATAGGTGACCAACTCATCGACGGATGCTTCCAACGCACTCAAGTCCAAATCATCTAAGCTTTGCAAATCAAGGAAGACCGCCTTCATAAAACTCTCCATTATTCAGTGGGTTGGCACGCCACTGTAGCAGGTCATTATGCGAAGCGGTAGGTTAGAAATCGCGCCCGTTACTCGGGTAGCTCAAGTTTGACGATACGATTTTCAAGCTCCCGTACAACACGAGCCATCTCTCGCGATAGGTTTAAAAGCAGCACGCCGAAATCAGCTGGCATCGTATCGTGAAGATCGTGAAAAAGGCCGCAGCTAACCTCAAGAACGATAGTATCCTCGGCGGCCTCTGCGCTCCCAACACGATGATGCAACGCAACCATCGCCATAAAGCCCAACTCTTCACCAAAACAAAAGTCGCGGATATAAAGCATTTTGCCTTCATGGTGCTTATAGAAAGCAAGTGCGCCATCTAAGACAACATAAAAGCAGCCGCCGGGGTCGCCATATTGATAGAGGGCCTCGCCCTTTGATAGCTTCAGGAGCGAACCTTTATGCAATAAGTATTCGATTGCCGAACCCGACAGTGCACCAAAGGTTGAAGCTTCTTTCAGCCGATCAAGGGGGATCAGTTCAAGTAGCGCTTGTGCCGTTAAAGGCGTCATGACTTGTTCACTCCAAGGAACCCTATATTGGCATTATAGGCAAACATCGTCATCAAGGAAGAGAGGGCTGAAGAACTTCAGCCCCATTTAACTAAGCGCCGGGTTGCTTCGCAGGGTGAGCATCAGAAAAAGCCGGCAAGCTCTGGCAATGCGCATCAACAGCAGCGAGCGTTGGATATGCTGACATATCCACCTCAAAGCGGTTAGCGTTGAAGACCTGTGGAACCAAGCAGACATCCGCCAGTGATGGTACATCACCATAGCAGAACGCGGTTTGCTCTGGCCGAGCGACCAGTTTCGCTTCAAGCGCAGCAAATGTTTTCTCGACCCAGTGACGATACCAAGCCAACTTCTGCTCCTCAGTTGCACCTACCTCGCCAACCAAATACTGCAGGACGCGAAGGTTATTGATCGGGTGGATATCGCATGCAATCGCTTGCGCAAATGCTCGCTGCTGTGCACGCGCAACGGCAGAACCAGAGACTAAAGCAGCGGTTTCAGGATAAGCATCATCGAGGTACTCACAGATCGCCAAAGACTGCGTCAGTTCAACACCTTGGTCTACTAACACCGGCACCAAACCTTGATCGTTACGCGCCAAATGCGCTTCTGCTCGCTGCTCTCCGGTAACCAGATTGACGGGGATTTGCTCGTACGCAAGTCCCTTTAGGTTAAGGGCAATACGTACACGGTAAGCCGCAGAGGAACGGCAATAATCATATAGAATCATCTGTAACAACTCCGAATTCTCGAGTGCATAACGTATAAAGCCCAGCAAATGCTGGGCTGTTACAAACGGCAGGTTTAAACTAGGTGCTCTTTTGCAATTTTCATCGCCTCTTCCAGCACATCGTGATCGCCGATGTGGTTGGAGAGTAGCAAAATGAGGCGCGCATTAACATCTGCGCTCTGCTCATCAGCGAGGTCACGATGCAGATCCGTCAACACCTGATAGAAGTCATCTGGACGTGCAAGATTTGGCTCAGTGATTAATTTACTCATAGTGTATTCCTTACTTACCCAGTGCTTTGTGTTGCGCAGCCACAACCGACTCGCGATTGAACTGACGCATACGTGCGGTGACCAGTTGATCAGGACGCGTCAAATAGAAAGTCCCAGCCGCGGCATCCAAACGTTCTTTCACAACACCATACTGATCGACCACAAGCTCCACGCCACTTGGCAACTCAACGGCAAGTTCATGCGCCGCTACCACGATCGTTTTAATCGGCACAGGCTGCTCAGCAAGACTTGAAAGCTCCGTTAGCAATTCAGGTGTTAGATCACTGGCGCTCTCTGCATATAGCAAACCATTAAAGACATTGCCCAAGCAGCTCAGCAAGAAGTCCTCTTTACCTGCTCGCAGAATTGAGCCATCGGTGCATGGCGCACCGGGAACGACTTTGCAGTTAAACTTATCTTGATCCGGCGTATTGAGCGGCGATTCTGTTAAAAATGGCGGAACCGACAAACGGCCACTATTCACCAATGGACGAGCGAAACTATAGTTTTTCGCCAGTTTCAGAACGGCATCTCGGAACACGCGGCTGATCTGATTTTTCGGCGTGATGAAATCGGTGCTTCGCGTAGAGTTAAGGATGTTCTCATCAGCAGCAAAAACACGCTCATCCGAGTAGCTATCCAATAACGCTGGCGCTGCATCGCCTTGCATAACCATCTTGAGTTTCCACGCTAAGTTCTCCGCATCTTCGATACCGGAGTTAGCACCACGTGCACCGAATGGCGAAACTTGGTGCGCCGCATCACCGGCAAAGAAGATGTTACCGTGGCGGAACTTATCCATGCGTCGGCATGTGAAGGTGTAAACGGAAGCCCACTCCAGTTCAAACTCAACATCATCACCCAAGAAGGCTTTAACGCGAGGAATGATCTTCTCTGGCTTCTTCTCCTCTTCAGGATCGGCATCCCAGCCTAAGTCAAAATCGATACGCCATACGTTATCAGCTTGACGGTGTAGCAGCGTCGATTGGCCTTCATGGAAAGGCGGGTTGAACCAGAACCAGCGCTCTGGCGGGAATTTCTTAGGATCCATTACCACATCAGCGATTAAGAAGCGGTCTTGGAAAATTTGGCCTTTCGACTCAAGACCGCACATCGCGCGAACACGAGAGTTAGCTCCGTCACACGCGATAACGTACTCAGCCTCAATCTGGTAAGCACCTTCAGGCGTTTCAACAGATAACGTAACGTAGCCGTCATTTTGTGCCACGTTAACCACCTTGTTCTTCCAGCGCAGGTCCGCTTTTTCGAGCTGGTTGATACGATCAACATAGTACTCTTCTAAATAGTACTGCTGCAGGTTGATAAACCCAGGACGACGATGATGGTCTTCAGGCAGCATGTTGAAGCTGTAAATTTGCTCCTCATCGAGAAAAACACGCCCTACGTTCCATGTCACCCCTTTATCTACCAGACGCTGGCCGACACCTAGGCGGTCGGAGATATCAAGAAAGCGCTTTGCGTAACAAACCGCGCGGGAGCCGACACTCACCGTGTTGTTGTCATCTAGTACGACAACCGGCACATCGTGCTGAGCCAAGTCAACCGCAGCCGCCATGCCCACAGGGCCTGCTCCGATAATGACAACAGGATGTTTTACCGGGCGGTCAGCATCCTGATCAGCCGACCGGATATAATCGAATTCCGGGAAATTGTACGTGTTAAGCATCGAATTACTCTCGCTTTAGTTCCTTTACATATGGCAAGCACGCTATTCGCATACGTGCCACTGTCATTTGATAAACCAAAGATACCGTAATCAATGCGCTGGATAATCCAGTTCACCCGAAGAAGATTGTTTCTAATTAGGAAAGAAAAGCCTCAGAAACTTAGCCGTCAGCCCACAAATTTTGTAGCTGATGGTCAGCTAACCACTGCTGGAAAAAAGAGATGAACGAGCTGACCTTCGGTGAGATATACTTGCGGTCAGGGTAAACTGCGAAGATGGACAACCTTTCAGGCTGATAGCTTGGAAACACTCGAACTAAATCGCCACTCGTTGCAAAGCGCTCAATTACGAAATCAGCCAAGTTTGCGATACCACGATGTTGTAACGCAGATTCACGCACGACAAGGCTATTATTGGCCCGCATATCACCGCTCACCTGCACCGTAGACTGCTCCCCCGCCTTAAACAGGGACCACTGATTGGCGTTAGCCGCATGCACGAAAATAAGACAGTTGTGATCCACCAACGCCGCTGGGGACTCCGGTGTGCCATGCTCTTCAAGATATTGCGGCGTCGCGCAGATATACATCGGTATTTTGGATATTTCACGCGCCACCAAGCTAGAGTCAGGGAGATGCGGGTCAGCGATACGGATCGCCATATCAAAGCCATCGCGGATAAGATCCGGCGCGCGGTCATCTAGCGTCACATCGACTTTCACATCAGGATGCAGCCGCATGTACTCGGGTATTGCCTTGGAGAGCTGCATCTGACCGAACGTCATGTTGCAAGTGATTTTGAGGATGCCGCGCGGTTCACCCTGCAACTGGGAGACAAGGCTCTCCGCCTCCTCGACTTCAGCGAGGATGTTTTGGCACTTCTCGTAATAGGCCTCACCCACCTCGGTAACGAACAAACGACGTGTCGTACGCTGCAACAAACGGGCACCGACGTGCTGCTCCAACTGGGATATTTGCTTACTAACCGATGAGCTAGACACGCCAAGTTCCGCTGCCGCAAGCGAGAAGCTTTTTAGGTCAACAACCTTGACGAAAACACCCATTGCCGCCAATACATCCATCAGCCTTACCCCTTGTTTGAACCAAGTTAGACTATAAGAAAGTCTTGGCGATTTTCCTAGATTCGGAAATAAAAAAGCCCTCAAACGAGGGCTTTTGAAAAGCAAATAAGCTTAGTCTTGTAACTGATCCCAAACTTCTTGGTCACGCTCATCAGTCCAAATACGCGGCCAGTCAGTGCCTTCGAACTCGTCCCACAGGCGCTGTACGTCAAACGGCAGGCAGTGCTCAAAGATCGGCCACATGCCGAATTTTGGCTCTAGGTGTTCATGTGTCGCTTCAAATGCTTCCTTCAGCGTGCCGCCACGTTTGTGGACTTCGCCCACTTTCTCGATCATGCCGTTCAAGAAACCACGCGTCTGCTCGATAGCCGCATCAACCGCCTCGCGACCGTGCGCAACAGCGCCACGACCACCCACCAGTACTTCTGCTTCAAACGCTTTAACGTTGTCGAGTGTTTCAGATGCCCAGTCAAAGTGGAACGCATCACCGGTGTAAAGTGCCGCAGCAGCTTCAACCAAGTCACCTGCAAACAAGATCTTTTGCTTTGGTAACCAAGCAACGATATCGCCAGCAGTGTGGCCACGGCCGCAGTATTGCAACACCAAGTTACCACGATCGCCACCCAGAGGAATCTCAAGACGGTCATTGAACACGATATCTGGATGCGTCAGGCCAGGAATGCCATCTGGTTCACGGAACAAGCGAGGCATACGGCCAAATTCACTTGCCCAATCCTGCATGCCGCGTTCTTCGATCAAGAACTTAGTTTTTTCATGAGCGATGATAGATTCGGCGTTGTAAGCAGATGCGCCCAGCACACGTACCGCGTGGTAGTGAGAAAGAACAAGGTACTTAACTGGCTTGTCTGTGTGCTCACGTAGCTGCTCTAACCAATCGTTTGCAGCCTTTGGTGTAGCACGCGCTTCAAATGCAACGATAAAGTCTTCACCTTCAACCGCGCAGACGTTCGGATCGCCTTCCGCTGTCAGAGCGTAAACACCCTCTGCTAGTACTTCCAACGTTTCAACTTTCTCACCCAAATCCGCTGAGGATGCAAACGGCTTCTTCGCCATGGTTATCACCTACCTGAAATTCTGATTGTCTCTGTTATACAGCATAGAAAAGGCCTACATGAGCAGGCCTTTCTGATTGGTATTCAAGATACCGAATCCTATCTTGGAGAATAAGCACTTATGTTGAAGAAGATTATTTCCAAATCGTAGATAAACGTTACTTAAGAGGAATAATCAAAACGGGACGTTTGGTGTGAGTCATCACCCGATTCGCTGTTGATCCAAGGAAGAACTGCCCTACCGACGAGTGAGTACGAGTGCCCATAACAATCAGATCGGCGTTGATCTCATCCGCCACTTCAAGAATCACCTGGTCGGCACTGCCCTCTTCCACTCGCGGCACGACCTGCCCTTCTTTCATCTTTTCAGATTCATCAAGCTCTTGGTCGCAGAACTGCTCGATACGCTCCACCAGCTTTTGCTTTAGGTGATTCACACTCTCATCGTGCATCTCGCTGAGCATTTCATCGCTCATCATCGTTTTAACAAGATTTCGTGCAGTAGAGTTCAATGGTTCAATCACGTTCAAGAAAGTCACTTGCGCATCGTAATGCCCTGCCATGCTGATCGCCGCACGGAATGCAGGGCGCGACCCTGACTCAATATCAGAAGCATAAAGAATACGTTTTACATCAGGTAGCATAATGTCACCTCAGGTAGATATGGCAGCACATTGGCTACCAATAAGGGATAAAAAAGGGTGCCGCAGCACCCTATGAGTAAAAGCTATCGATACAGTAATTCTGGTAAAAATAGCGATATCTGTGCAATGAGCGTGATCAATATCAGGCGCAAAATATCGGCACACCAGAACGGCGTAACACCTTTAAAAATAGTGCTTGCTTTGATATCCCGAAGGACAGCACTAAGCACAAAGACGTTCATACCAACAGGCGGAGTAATCAAGCTGATTTCGGTAACAACAACGACAACAATACCGAACCAAACAAGATCGAAGCCCAAGCTCTGCACCAATGGGAAGAAGATTGGTACCGTTAGCAGCAGCATTGATAAGCTTTCAAATACCATGCCCAGCACGATGTAGACCAATAAGATGACAAAGATAACCATCATCGGAGAGACATCGAGGCCAGTAACGAAGGTCAGCAACTCATCCGGTAGGCCTGCACGGTTGATAAAGTTCGAGAAGATCAACGCACCGATCAGTACCGAAAACAACATCGCTGAGGTACGTGCGGTGTCTGTTAGGATGTCGAACAAGCTACCAAAGGACAGTGACTTGCGCGCCAGCGCAATCACAAACGCACCACCGGCACCAATACCGGCAGCCTCTGTTGGAGTGAAGATGCCTAAGTAAATACCGCCCATAACGATAGTGAAGAGTATTAATACGCCCCACACGCCATTCAACGCTTGCAGACGTTCGCTCCATGTGAACTTCTCGCCACAAGGACCCGCTTCCGGGTTACGCCAAACAACGTACTTCACGGCCATCAGGTAAAGGAAGATGCCCAAGAATCCAGGAATGAAACCTGCAGCAAACAGCTCACGGATACTCGTTTCAGTCAACAAGCCATAGATAACAAGAATAACTGAAGGCGGAATCAAAATACCCAGCGTACCACCAGCTGCAATAGATGCCGTTGCTAGCGAATCCGCATAGCCGTACTTACGCATTGGCGGCATCGCTACCTTCGCCATCGTTGCCGAAGTTGCCAAACTTGAGCCACAAATCGCCGAGAAACCACCACAGGCCACGACCGTTGCCATCGACAAACCACCTTTCTTATGCCCTAAAAAGGCATAGGAAGCGCGATAAAGCTCCTGCGATAACCCTGACTTGGTCACAAGGTTACCCATGAGAATAAAGAGTGGAATAACTGACAGGCTGTATTCCTGTGCTGTATCCACGATACGTTTGGACGCCATACTCAAGGCTGGCTTCCAATTAAAATCCGCGAAGTTTTCGAACGTTAATCCCTGGACGGCCGCAAAACCGAAAAAACCAACAATACCCATAGAGAAGGCAATAGGGATACGGATAACCACGATCAAGAACAACAGTATCGCGAAACCGATAAGAGCGGTTGTCATACTAAGTTACCTATAAAACACAAACTTTGGAGGTCAGGCTCAGCTGCGCTCTTCCGTGAACAGGCGATAGACGCCGTAGCTGATCATCAGTGCAGCCGTTAGCCAGCTCATCACAGCGATATACTGAACGATGAAGCCGACTGGCAACTCGAGCAGCTCTGTTACCTCTTCACGACGAAGAGAGCGCTCGGCTAGCTGATAGATGCGCACACCTAGATAGTACAAAGACCCAGACATCAACAGCGCAGATAGCAGACCCAATGCTTTAAGAGCAACACTGCCCCACATCCGGTCCAGAATATCGACCACGACGTGGCCACCGCGCCAAGTCACAACTGGCATCTCAGCAAATACCAGAATCGCAATACCGATCTCGGTCAGCTCGGTTGCACCGTCAACTGAATTACCAAAGAAATAGCGACCTACGACATCCGCGCAAGTCAGAATCATCAAAAAGAACAGCGTTAAAGCGGCGACTAATTCCAGAGCAAAGGCCAACCATTTGATTGGCCCTTTCTCTTCATAGTGCGCTGATAACCAGGCACTAAATGCCATACAATGACTCCTTACTTGCCGTAATTACGTGCAATTTCACGCATCTCTGCAAGTGCGGCCTTCGCGTCAACCTTACGGCTCTTAACGCTCTCGATCCACTCTTCGTCCATACCCTCAACAAGCTCGCGGAACTCCTTCGCGAAGCTATCATCAGCGCCCACTTCGATGATGTTTACGCCATCAGCCTTAGCAGCTTCAACACCCTCGCGGTCACCTTGATCCCACGCCTTACCGGCCATTGCCGATAACTTCTCGCCGGATACAGCCATCACCGCATCACGATCTTTCTGGCTAAGGCCATCTAGGAAATCAGGGTTGATGAACATCGCAAAACTACCGAGGTACATACCGCCTGGTAGATGAACAACGTTCTTCGCAACCTCTTTCAAGCGCAGAGACTTTTGTTCACTCATTGGGATGAATACGCCATCGATAACGCCCTGTTGCATCATCTCATAGACTTTAGGAGCCGGTGCGCCCACAGCGGTTACGCCCATGCGCTTACCAAGTTCACCTTGAACACCGCCACCTAGACGAATTTTCTTAGACTTAAGGTCAGCCAGGCTCTTGATCGGTTCAGCCATGTGGATTTGGCCCGGGCCGTGCGTAAACAACGCCAGCAGCTCAACGCCATCGTGCTCTTCAGCTTTCGCGAAGTATTTGTTGTGCACACGCCAGTGAGCTACAGATGCGGCCTCTGCATTGACACCCAGCAATGGCTGCTCGATACCTTGAGTCAACTTAAAGCGTCCTGGCACGTAACCGTGATAACTGAAGCTGGCATCAATTGCGCCATCTTCCACAAGGTCAAACATCGTCTTCGGGTGGCCTAGGCCATACTCAACCTTAACCTTTACGCGACCTTCAGTAGCTTCTTCAACCCACTTAGACCATGTTGGCCATACAACGGCGTTTTGTGGGTGAGTTGGTGGCAACCAGCTGCCTACACGCAGAACGGTTTCTGCTGAAGCTTGACCGGACAGTGCCATACCTAGTGTCAGTGCACCTGCTACTTTCAGGAAGTTTCTTCTTATCATTGATCTGCTCTCCTGGCTAAATTACCACCACATTGATGGCTAGTTTGTTATTAGAATCATCCTTTGGGCTACGGCCATGCTGAGTAACGCTGTGCGTTCTATCTGAGCACAGTAAACACGTAAACCCTCGGTTTTTTGTATCACATAATCAGGGCCCCAACATTAAAAATGTTGATGCCTATCAAAAGATACCCGAATTACTTAAACGGATAACCTTTAGCTCATGCAGAAGATATTTTCCAAACTGGAAAGACTTCAATTACGTATTAGCGAAGCAACTTTAGCAAACACTAAGATAATATGAGTCGGCCATATAGCCATATGCTGACGACTACATGGTTCTGCGTGAAACCGTATCTTGATGCTTTTTATCATATGATACAAAACAGAATACATCAGCATCTATTGAGTATCACTTTATACTTTAGGCGTATACTCAATTTTTACGCGACCAGACCGAAGAGAACAGATTAAATGGTGCCTCATATGGTGCTTGTTACGTTTTTTCGCTATAACAACGTTTCGAGTGCAATAGTTTTGTTATTAAAACGCCCACTGAGTCGCTCTAGTGAAGTGATACAGGAATCAGATGAAGAAACTAAAATACGCAGAAGAGCTGATTGAAGAGTTTAAAAATCAACGACCTATTCGAGGTGGCTCTATCATTATCACTATCTACGGTGATGCAATAGCGCCCCGTGGTGGGTCAGTTTGGCTCGGCAGCTTAATTCAGCTACTTGAACCGCTTGGGCTCAATCAGCGTTTAGTTCGTACATCAATTTTCCGGCTAACCAAGGATGGCTGGTTAACCTCCAATCAGGTGGGTAGACGCAGTTATTACAGCTTAACCGAGACAGGCCGACGCCGCTTTGAGAGTGCATTTAAGCGTGTTTACGCCGAACTCTATCCCGAGTGGCAAGGTAAGTGGGATCTACTCATCAACACCCAGCTCGATAACGAACTGCGCAAAGTGCTGAAGAAAGAGCTGGAGTGGCAAGGTTTTGGCAACATCGCACCCGGAGTTATGGCTCATCCGATGGCCGATATGGCTGAGATCAACGAAACGTTGCAGGAACTGTGCGTTAGCAACGATATCATTCATATGAAAGCTTCGCTCATCGAAAATCTCACCTCAGCTCCGCTGAAACAGCTTGTGCACGAGTGCTGGAACCTTGAAGAGCTTTCTCAGGGCTATCAAGCCTTTCTTGATCGTTTCAGACCACTGCTAAGGGCACTAGAGGGCGAAACCGAACTAGACCCTGAGCAGTGCTTCCAACTGCGTATTTTAATGATCCATCACTACCGCCGCTTGCTGCTTAAAGACCCCCGCCTTCCTGAAAAGCTATTGCCTGCTGACTGGGTTGGGACATCAGCTCGTGTACTGTGCCGTAATATCTACCGAAAGATCCATGAGCCTGCGGAAGCGTTTCTATCAGCAACACAAGAGACGGCGGATGGCCCGCTCCCAGAACCCGCGCCCCACTTCTACAAGCGCTTTGGTGGTATCTAAAGTTTACCCTGCTCAGGCGGGAAACCTCTGTTTCCCGCAACACCTCTTAATGCAGGCTTATCTGCGCAACTGCTTATCAGCCAACATCACTCTCGCTTGAATCGTCGGCAGCATCGATTTCCGCCTCTAGCATTGTTCACTGCTTCTAAAACATATCTATGCTTTAAAACCACCCTCCTTTTTAGCCCCTTTCATCGATAGAGCAGTAACTACGGCTCGCTTGGCTCCGTGACTTGTTTTATCAACATCTTGACCTTGCACATATCGGCTAAGCTGTTTAGCCTTCAGCTCCTATTTTGAACCATGCAAAACCAACGAGAATAACTATGCCACTCTCACCACCTGTCGAACGTGTCCAACAACACACCCGTACCGTCACCTGCAAAGGCTATTTGCGCCAAGACGGCCTCTGGGATATCGAAGGCCACCTCGTCGATGTAAAAGACCACGACATCAAATCACACGGTCGAGCGTCAGGTGAGATACCCGCCGGTGAAGCGATTCATGACATGATGATCCGTATCACCATTGATCTAGAGCTCAATATTTTGGCGGCAGAGGCAAGTATGGATAGCACGCCCTATCATCACTGTAAGGAGATTAGCGAAGCGTACAAAAAGCTTGTTGGGCTGCAAATAAAACCGGGCTTTACCAAAATCACAAAAGATCTCTTTGGGGCCACCAATGGCTGTACGCACCTACTAGAGATGCTCGGCCCACTCGCCACAGCGGCCTATCAAGCCACGTATCATGTGCGCATCGATGAAAAGGAGTGGGAACCGGGCAACCCAAGACCTGCGATCATAAATACCTGCCACGGCTGGCGTGAGGATAGCCCGGTTATTCGTAAGAATTGGCCCCATTTCTCGGATATTGGGGCAGACTAGCCCCAAGGTGGGAACTCGCTCATGTATTGAGCCTACGCTTCCTCTTTGAGTTGATACAATGGCTTAACGTCTTCGGGAATTTCCATGCGCTTACGATCAGGCTCAATCTCAGTCAAGGCATCAACTTCGCGCATCGTGCTAAGGCTACGCACGGCCAGATCTTGATATTGAGCCGTGCCTTTCGATTTCCATTCAATCTCTTGATCGGATAGTTCACGGATAATCCGCGCCGGCGACCCAGCAACCAAAGACTTCGACGGCACCTCGAATTTAGCCTTTACAAACGCACTCGCAGCAACAATAGAGGACTCTCCAACGACCGCGCCATCCATCACTACAGCGTTCATGCCAACCAATGCATTGCGCTTGACCGTGCAGCCATGTAATACAGCACCGTGCCCAATGTGGCCATCTTCCTCAACCACTGTATCGCTATTCGGGAAACCATGCATCACGCAGGTATCTTGAATATTGGCCCCCTCTTTCAGCTCTAGGCGTCCAAAATCACCACGCAAACAAGCAGCTGGACCGACATAACAACGCGGCCCAATAATAACGTCTCCGATGAGCACAGCGGTTGGATGCACATACGCCGTTGGATGGATAACTGGCGTGACGCCATCAATCTGGTAAACCTTCATTATTATTCTCCTTGCTCGCTAACTAAATAGTGGCCACATAGCCGTGGCATAGAGCTTTATAACGCATAACGCTAAGGGTATTCCACTATCCTTTGCATTAAGCGTCTCAGTGATAGGATAAACATGTCTTCTCGGCATATTTACTAGCAAAGACTCGGTACACCTCCCAAGCCTCTTGTGCGTATCATTTTAATAAACTGAGCCGACTTAAAGTTGCCACCAACGATGAGAAGAGCCGAGAAAAATCGCCCAGAACCCCAGCATTAATAGACTTTGATGGAGAACCATGCGGCTTACTTGTAACAAAATGAAACCGTCAATTAATGATACATAATAAATGACTTAAATCATAAATATTGTATCCCTTTGCATTTTTAGGGTAATCTACAGTGAATAACGATAAGTAACACAACAAGGCGCACATTCATGCAAACCTACGAAGATATTTTGGTCGACAGTGTTCAAGACGGTGTCCTAACAATTCGTCTGAATCGCCCAGAGGCGTATAACGCCTTGCGTACCCAACTGCTAAGCGAAATCGCGGATGTTCTCGCGCAGGCGAAAGACGATGAAACCGTAAAAACTGTGCTTATCACCGGCAATGACAAAGTATTCGCTGCAGGAGCCGATATCAAAGAGATGGCATCGCTGGATGCTGTAGGAGTCATGAACGATCCACGCCCAGCTCACTGGCGCGCTATCGCTCAATTTCCTAAGCCAATTGTTGCTGCTGTGAATGGCTTTGCCCTTGGTGGCGGCTGCGAGCTGGTGATGCACTGTGACATCGTTATCGCAGGCGACAACGCCCAGTTTGGCCAACCAGAGATCAACCTAGGCATCATTCCAGGCGCTGGCGGTACTCAGCGTTTAATTCGCACCATTGGTAAGTCGATGGCGATGCAATTAGTACTATCCGGCGAGTTTATCAGTGCCGAACAAGCACGTGACTTTGGCTTGATTAGTGAAGTGACCATCCCAGAACGTAGTTTTGAGCGCGCGATGGAGCTTGCTAAGAAGATTGCAACCAAGCCACCGATTGCCGTCCGCCTTGCTAAAGAATCCCTATTGAAAGCCTATGAAACCACGTTGGATAGTGGTTTAAATATCGAACGCAAAGCGTTCACAATGCTCGCTGCGACCCAAGATCGCAATGAAGGCATTGCTGCTTTTATGGAAAAACGTAAGCCAGAATTCAAAGGAAAATAAGAAGATGTCATACGAAACGATCCAGTTTGAAATTACCGAAGGCGTTGCCGTACTGACGCTTAACCGCCCTGATAGCCTGAACAGCTTCAACACTCAGATGCACGCTGAAGTGCGCAGCGCCCTGAAAGAAGTGAAAAAAGATGCGTCCGTACGCTGCCTGCTATTAACAGGTAATGGCCGCGGCTTCTGCGCCGGCCAAGATTTGAGTGACCGCAACGTCGCCCCAGGTGCAGAGCGCCCGAACCTAGGTGAATCGATCGAGAAGAACTACAGCCCTCTGCTGCGCAGCTTACGCGCACTAGAGATGCCGGTTATCTGCGCAGTAAACGGCGTAGCAGCAGGTGCTGGCGCCAATATCGCCTTTGCCTGTGACATCGTCCTTGCCGCCAAATCGGCTTCCTTTATCCAAGCTTTTTGCAAGATCGGCCTTGTGCCTGATTGCGGCGGCACTTGGACGCTACCACGCTTGGTTGGCCCAGCACGCGCAATGGCGCTTTCGATGCTGGGCGACAAGATCTCGGCAGAGCAAGCTGAGCAGTGGGGCATGATCTGGAAGACATGCGAAGACGACGCCCTACAAGATGAAGCGCGTGCCATGGCACAGCATTTTGCGACACAACCAACGAAAGGCTTGGCGCTTATCAAGCGTGCTATTCAAGCATCTGCAACCAACTCTTTTGATGAGCAGCTTGATCTCGAGCGTGACTTACAAACATTAGCAGGCCGCACTGAAGACTACCGTGAAGGCGTTGCTGCCTTCATGGAGAAACGTAAGCCAGAATTCAAAGGACAATAAACCGATGATCACAATTGACTCAACGGCGGTTATTGGTGTGATCGGTGCTGGCACGATGGGTGCCGGTATCGCACAAGTCGCAGCGAAAGCTGGCCATCCGGTAATCCTATTTGACGCAATGGAAGGCGCAGCGCAACGCGGCTTAGAAGGTATCGAAAAAGGGCTAGCGAAACTGGTAACGCGCGGCCGCATGACTCAAGAAGAGGTAGATACGCTACTCTCGCGCATCACTCTGGCTAACTCGCTACAGGACTTTGCGCCTTCCCGCGTTGTGATTGAAGTCATTGTCGAGCGCTTAGATATCAAGCAGCAAGTGTTCGCCGAGCTTGAAGAGATTTGTGCGGCCGATACGATCTTGGCCACCAATACCTCCTCTATCTCAGTCACAGCCATTGGTAGCCAGCTAACGCGTTCGCAAAACTTGGTGGGCATGCACTTCTTCAACCCAGCGCCGATCATGAAGCTGGTTGAGGTGATCTCCGGCCTAGATACCGATCCAGCCGTAGCGGATGCCATCTACAGCTTGTCAGAGGCGTGGGGCAAAAAACCAGTACGCGCAAAATCTACGCCGGGCTTTATCGTCAACCGTGTAGCGCGCCCGTTTTATGCTGAAGGCCTACGCGTACTGCAAGAAGGCGGCAGCAACGAAGCGACTATCGATGCGATTTTACGTGATGCGGGCCAGTTCCGCATGGGCCCCTTCGAGCTGATGGACCTGATTGGTCACGATGTTAATTTCGCGGTTACAAGCTCCGTGTTCGCCGCGTACTTTAACGATCAGCGCTTTTTACCATCACTGATTCAGCAAGAACTGGTTAATGCGGGCCACCTCGGTCGCAAATCAGGCCGTGGTTTCTATGACTATAGCGAGAACGCAGAGAAGCCATCTCCTGCCACCGCAGCGCCCCAAAAGGCACCTGCTCAGGTAACAATCGAAGGTGATCTAGGCGTAGCTGAGCCACTCGTACAGCTCATGATAGACGCTGGTCTTAAGGTGACTCGTGTCGACGAGGGCGAAGGCAGTATCACCGTCGCTAACGCAACATTGCGTCTGACAAACGGCCAGATGACAACTCAGCGTGCAGCTCAGCAGCGCAATAGCAACCTGATCCACTTTGATCTGGCGTTGGACTACAACGTTGCAAAACGCATCGCACTCGCCCCTGCTGACCAAGCTGATGAAGCAGCCCTCCAAGCCGCTGCTGGACTGTTCCAAGCGATCGGCAAGGATGTATCGGTCATCGATGATGTCCCGGGTATGGTTGTGATGCGTACCGTCGCAATGCTAGCGAATGAAGGCTTTGATGCCGTCAACCAGCAAGTGTGCTCAGAAGCTGATGTGGATATCGCTATGAAAGGCGGTGTGAACTATCCGTTTGGCCCGATCGAGTGGGCTTATGCTGTCGGCCTTGGCACTATCCAAGCTGTTCTTGATAACTTGGCAAGCACTTATGGCGAAGATCGTTATCGCACATCGCCATTGATTCGCCGCAAAGTGGCCGGAGGTCTCTAATGAGCCCAGATCAACTTGCACAGGCGTGCTCCCAAGCGATGCATGCTAACGACCGAGCGGCTCACGCCCTAGGTATGCAAATAGAGGAAACTCGTCCAGGCTTTGCCAAGCTCAGCATGGTGGTCACAGAGCCGATGCTAAATGGCCACGATATTTGCCATGGCGGCATGATCTTCAGTCTGGCTGACACTGCATTTGCACATGCGTGTAACAGTTACAACCAAGTCACTGTCGCAAGCGGCTGCAGCATCGATTTTGCTGCACCAGCGTTTAAAGGCGATACGCTGACTGCCATAGCAGAAGAGCGCCACCGTAAGGGCCGCACCGGTGTCTACGACATCACAGTTTACAACCAAAAGGAGGAAGCGATCGCTTTCTTCCGCGGTAAGTCGCACCAAATTAAGGGTGTGTTGGTTGAATCAGACGAGCATACCGCGTCATAGGAGATAGATAATGAAAGATGCTTATATTTGCGATGCGATTCGCACGCCATTCGGACGCTACGGCGGCGGCCTATCGACAGTGCGTGCCGACGACCTTGGCGCGGTACCACTCAAAGCCTTGATGGATCGCAACCCTGACGTTGACTGGGCGTCCGTAGACGATGTTATTTATGGCAACGCAAACCAAGCGGGTGAGGATAACCGCAACGTTGCCCGCATGTCAGCGCTACTGGCGGGCTTCCCGACCAGCGTACCGGGCACTACTGTTAACCGTCTGTGCGGTTCAGGTATGGATGCCATTGGTATGGCTGCACGCGCCATCAAAGCGGGTGAAACCGAGCTGATGGTTGCAGGCGGCTGTGAGTCTATGTCCCGTGCACCTTTCGTTATGGGCAAGGCGGAGTCAGCATTTAGCCGCAACCCAAACGGTCTCTATGACACGACTATCGGCTGGCGCTTCATCAACAAAAAGATGAAGGCGGAATATGGCGTTGATTCAATGCCAGAAACAGCGGAAAACGTCGCTGAAGATTTCAACATCTCCCGCGAAGATCAGGATCTATTTGCGTTTCGCAGCCAACAAAAAACAGCAGCAGCGATGGAAGCAGGCACTTTCTCTGAAGAGATCTGCCCAGTAACGATTCCACAGCGTAAAGGCGATGACCTTGTTGTTGATACCGATGAGCACCCTCGCGCTTCAACCACGCTAGAGGGCTTAGCGAAACTGAAAGCGCCTTTCCGTGAAGGCGGCTCGGTCACCGCTGGTAACGCATCAGGCGTCAACGATGGTGCTTGTGCTCTGTTGATCGCGTCAAAGGAAGCGGCTGAGAAAAACGGCCTTACACCAAAAGCACGTGTTGTTGCGATGGCGACGGCGGGTTTAGAACCACGCATCATGGGCTTTGGCCCTGCGCCAGCATCACGCAAAGTACTCGAAAAAGCTGGCCTAACGCTCGACCAGATGGATGTCATCGAGCTGAACGAAGCGTTTGCATCCCAAGGCCTTGCTGTTATGCGTGATCTCGGATTACCAGATGATGCCGCACACGTTAACCCTAACGGTGGTGCGATCTCACTTGGGCATCCTCTCGGTGCCAGTGGTGCTCGCCTAGTTACAACGGCCATGTACCAGTTGCACCGTACCGGTGGACGCTACGCACTTTGCACAATGTGCATCGGTGTTGGCCAAGGTATCGCGATGATCATCGAGCGCGTGTAACTCCAACCGAATCTGATGGCCGCTGCGCTGCAGCGGCTCACATCTGAACACAGAACAGGACGATAACAATGTATAACGAGAGAACCCTGAGCGGCGCATTAGACGATATCGAAATGGCGAGCATTGACGAGCTTCGCGAACTACAGCTCAAACGTCTACGCTGGAGCGTTGCACACTGCTACAACAACGTACCGGCCTATCGCAAAATGTGCCAAGAAAAAGGTGTTCATCCTTTCGACCTGAAGAAGCTGGAAGATCTTAAGCACTTCCCGTTCACTAAAAAAGATTACCTGCGTGAAAACTATCCGTTTGGCACCTTTGCAGTACCCAACCGTGACGTAGTGCGTATCCACGCATCTAGCGGCACAACGGGTAAACCAACCGTTGTTGGCTATACACAAAACGATATCGATACTTGGGCTAACGTGGTAGCACGCTCCATCCGTGCAGCAGGCGGCCACGAGGGCGATAAAGTTCACATCTCTTACGGCTATGGCCTGTTCACCGGCGGTATGGGTGCACACTACGGTGCAGAGCGCCTAGGTTGTACGGTTATTCCAATGTCAGGCGGACAGACCGAGAAGCAAGTACAGCTGCTTCAAGACTTTGATCCAGACATCATTATGGTGACACCGTCTTACATGCTGAACCTCATTGACGAGATGGAGCGCCAGAATGTAGACCCACACAAACTGTCACTGCGCTTGGGTATTTTCGGTGCCGAGCCATGGACAGAAGAGATGCGTAAAAACATCGAAAACCGTCTTGGCATTGATGCGCTAGATATCTACGGTCTTTCTGAGGTGATGGGCCCAGGTGTTGCTCAAGAGTGCTTGGAAACTAAAGATGGCCCAACTATCTGGGAAGACCACTTCTACCCAGAAATCATTGATCCTAACACAGGCGAAGTGCTACCTGATGGCGAATACGGCGAACTGGTATTCACATCACTCACTAAAGAAGCACTGCCAATCATTCGTTACCGCACCCGCGATTTAACGCGCCTATTGCCGGGTACAGCGCGCCCAATGCGCCGTATCGATAAGATCACAGGCCGTTCCGATGACATGTTGATCATCCGTGGCGTGAACGTATTCCCAACGCAAATTGAAGAGCAGATCCTGAAAGTCAGCACACTCGCACCTCACTATGAGATCGAAGTAACGAAGTCTGGCAATATGGATATGGTAGAGGTTCGCGTTGAGATGACACCAGAGGCTGTTGATGCAGACCAGAATGCTGCATCGAAAGAGCTAGCCCACCACATTAAAGCCGTTGTGGGTATCAGCACGAAGATCAACATCGTTGCTGGCGGCACTATCCCACGCTCCGAAGGCAAAGCTAAGCGCGTGTTCGATAAGCGCTAAGCCCCACCCAACGAAAACTAAAAGGCCACAAGATGTGGCCTTTTTTATTTAATATAGTGATGCCGCCTTAAAATGGCATGGTACTCATGTGTTCGTATCAGTTGTGCCAAACCATCGTTAAACGCACTACGCAACTGAGCCCCTTTTGCGGTTTTAGGAAATAGCAGATGTAGGTTGTGCTTGCCTTTGAAGAGGCTAAGCTGGCTCAGTAAGCGGCGCTCACGTTTTGTAAAGTCGGCCATTAAGTGATCGATACGCGCTTTCGTACCCAATACCAAGTCCAACCGACCTAACAACAGCATCCGTATCCCTTGTTCTAAGTAGGTTACCCGCTCCAAAATCGCGCCGCTATCCGCGAGCTGTTGTTCAAACACGGAGCCGGTCTCAACAGCAACGCGCAGGTCCGCAAGTCCATTAACGAGTTGGTGAGCTTCAATACCATCGCGACGCGACACAAATACACTCGTGACCTGCAATATCGGTTCTGAAAAGAGAAAGTCGTTGAGTCGCGATTGGCTATAAAATCCTGCTGCCAACGCGTCGGTGTTACCGCCCAGCGTCATGGCTAATGTCCGGCTCCAAGGCATAAAAATAAACTGCGCTGCCAGATTCTGCTCTTTAAACGCAGCACTGGCGATATCAAGTAACACACCATTATTGGTGAGCTCCTCTGATGCAAAAGGCAGATACTCCGCTGCTGCGATACTAACCGGCTTATCTAATGCCAAATCATCAGCCAGCAAACCTGTGCAACAGATGCCGAATAGGAGGGAGAAAAGTATTTTCAACGCGCGATCCTTAGCTTGCGAAATACTAGACTAAAACAGGTTGTGTAAAAGTGGTTTGATATTGCTCAAGTAAAACAGTTGTTTAATTTAACAGCCACCGACGAACAAGCGCCGATGGCGGCACGATTCGTATTAGCTCAGCTCGAGTGCCTTTGGAGACACCAGCACACCATTGTTATCAGCGTATACGAACTCCCCTGGATTAAAGGTAACACCACCAAACGTGACACTGACGTTAAGATCACCTAAGCCGCGCTTTTCAGTTTTCATCGGATGTGTGCCCAGTGCTTGCACGCCCAATGCTAAACCACCAATTGCGTTAACATCGCGAATACAGCCGTAGATAATGATCCCTTCCCAACCGTTTTTCTCCGCTTTCTCGGCCAACATATCACCGAGCATCGCGCGGCGCATCGAGCCACCACCATCAACGACGAGTACTTTACCCTCGCCCGCTTGAGCGACTTGCTCACGGACCAAGGAGTTATCTTCAAATGCTTTGATAGTGACAATCTCACCACCAAACGTCTCCTTACCACCAAAATTGCCAAACATCGGCTCAACAACTTGTACTAATTCAGGGAACTGATCACACAGTTCTGGGAGTAAATCTTCCACGCTATGCTCCTTATATCTCTTCGGTCTGAAGAGCGGCTCGATACAATAATAACGGCCAAGGCCGTACCTTAAATAAACTGAGAACTATTATCATATAAAACGGATCATGAAACTTGCTCACACAGCGAAAATCCAACTTAAGTTCTAAGGTTTGACGCCGCTAAATTCGGTAATACCAACTAACCCCAGGGAACTGGTCATGATTTCTACAATTTACTCCAACACCTCCTATTCCTCACAATCGTTGAGCAGTACGTTTGAAGAAGCGAGATCCGGTGGCAAAAGCCCTGAGGCAGCAAGCAATGACCTGCTTCTTAATCGCCTAGCGCAAAACATTCCCGGTATGAGCGCAGGTGATATGAAGGCAATGAATGCCAACGACTTCACTCCTGAAAAAGTTGCCAGCCGCATCAGTGATTTCGTGGCGCAAGGCCTAGAGACGGCTCGCAGAAATGGCCGCTCGGAAGATGATATCCAAAAGATGCACGCAGCTGCGGTTGAAGGCGTCAAGAAGGGGTTTGCTGAAGCACGAGAAATTCTCGATGGTCTTGGCGCGCTTTCTGAGGGGATCGCCGCAAATATCGACACCACCGAAGAGAAAACCATGGATGCTCTCGCTGGTTTGTTAACACCACCATCTGAGGCACCATCAACCAATAGCTATACGCGCGTCAGCGCTGCTGAGCGCTACTCCCAAGCAGAGACCCTGTCGTTGAAAGTCCGCACACAAGATGGCGATGAGGTTTCGATTAACTTTGCTCAAGCCAGCCAGTATCAAGCTGCGTTTGCAGCAGAAACCGATGGTAACGGCAACAGCGCAGCATTGTTCAATGTCAGCCGCAGCGAAGCCAGTCAATACCAGTTTAGCGTGCAGGGCGATCTTGATAACGACGAGATCGATGCCCTACAAAACTTGATCAAAGACGTGAACGAGATCGCCAATGAGTTCTTCGATGGCGATATGCAGAAAGCGTTTGAGATGGCGAGTGAGTTTGAGATGGATAAAACAGAGCTAGCCTCCATGAACCTCAAACTGACTCAGTCAGAGCAGTACTCATCTGTCGCGAAATACCGTGGTGTAGAGGGGCTAGGCAACGCGTCACCTCAACCTGATAAGTTACTAGGCAATATGGCGCAAAATATGCAAAACGCCATCACTAAACCCGAACTTGGGTTCTTAGATAACATCAAAAATGTGGCGGATGAAATTCTTTCCAACTTAGTTGAACAAGATTCACGTTATCGAGGCGCCGATAACGACCAGAAATCATTATTTGATGCTAACCTTGATTCTATGCGGAGCATTTTAGATGGGCTCCAAACAGCGTTTGTACAAGAGGAGTCGTAACTCTTCACTTTTTTGGGGGCTAATGAGCCCCCTTTTTATTATCCGCTCAACCGCTTTTAGCTTCTCAGCCTTCAACAAAACCCACAAGCGCACCTAGGTGGGCAGATAGTCTCTGACGTTCTCCATCCCGCGTGATACATATCGCTCTTTCTCTCCTACCGGTGCAACGTAGTGCAAAGCTTGGCACGCAGGCTCAACACCGACTAAACGCGCGATAACCCAAAATGCTAAGTATTGCGATGCGAGACATCCACCAGCCGTGGCGATGTTACCAGCAGCTACAAACGGCTGATCCAACACCGTGATATTCCGCTCCTGTACCCAAGGTTTGGTGGTGAGATCAGTGCAAGCAGGTACACCATCTAATAGATCAAGTGCAGAAAGCACCAATGCTCCTGAGCACTGCGCTCCAATCAACTGGCGTGATGGATCGAGCTTTAGCTGCGCCATAACGGTATCGTCCAGAACAATGTCGCGGGTTTTAATGCCACTACCGACTATTACAGCATCTGCTTTATTGGCCTCTGCAAGAGATATATGGCGCTCCATCACAACGCCATTCATCGACGTTATTCGCGCGTCAGGGCTTGCGATGAAAACACGCCAATTCGGCGCTTTCACTTGATTCAAAATACCCAACGCAATCAACGAGTCAAGCTCGTTAAATCCATCGAAAGTTACGATCGCTATGTGCATGGCTCTATCTCCTATATTAAGGCCCGTTGCGAGTCTGCATTGTATTGCCTAAAATCATGACAATAAAAAAATTGTCATGGATACAATACAAAGATGCCCCGCGCGCGCTATAAACATCTAGTCGATCAATTTGCCGCCGATATCCGCTCAGGCGATTTACCCGCAGGCTCGCAACTGCCTACCCATAGACAGCTCGCTGCCCAGAAAGGCATTGCACTGGTGACGGCTTCAAGAGTTTACAAAGAGCTTGAGGAGATGGGGCTGGTTAGCGGAGAAACAGGCCGCGGCACATTTGTAAGAGAGAGTGCATTATCTACCAGCCACGGTATCGACCAACCGACCCTGCACGAGGGCATGATTGACCTGAACTTCAATTCGCCTTCATTACCCAACCAAACGGAATTACTGCGCAGCGGTCTTCGACAGCTTGCACTATCGGGCGACTTGGAAGCTTTGCTGCACTATCAACCTCATGCTGGACGCAAGCATGAACGCGCCATTGTGGCAGATCATTTAACAAGCCGAGGCCTTAACACAGATGCGGATAATGTTTTGCTCGTTAGCGGCGCCCAACACGGTTTAGCCGTCGCAGTCATGGCTCTGCTAAACCCCGGAGATGTGGTGGCGGTTGATGCGCTGATCTATCCCGGCTTTAAAGTGCTCGCCGATCTACACAAATTAGAGCTGGTTCCGATTCCTATGCGTGAAGCAGGCCCCGACCTTGATGCGCTTGAACAGCTTTGCCAAAGCCGCCATGTGCGTGCTGTCTATGCAATGCCAACACTGCACAACCCCATGGGCTGGGTGATGAGCTTAGCGCAGCGCGAGAAACTGGTCGCTATTGCCCGTCGCCACTCCCTTACCATCATTGAAGATGCGGCTTACGCATTTCATGCCGACACACCACCTCCACCACTGGCTACACTTGCACCCGAGTGCACAATCTATGTTTCCAGCTTATCAAAGAGTATTGCAACCGGCTTACGGGTCGGGTTTGTTGTTGCCCCAATACCGCTGATCGCTAAATTAGAGCGGGTCATTCGCGCAACTACTTGGAATACTCCGGCAGTGATGACAGCGTTAGCTTGCCGATGGATCGATGACGGCACGGTAGCGAGGTTAGAAGTGGAGAAGCGCCAAGATGCAATGACAAGGCAGTCACTAGCGCGAACCATCCTGTCTGGGTTGCATTATACAGGCCACCCCGCCGCTTACTTTCTGTGGCTTAATCTGCCAGAGGAAACCCGCGCTGATCAGGTCGTTATGGCGTTAATGCAGGCGAACATATCCGTCTCTACGGCGGAGCCTTTCGCAACGACAGATCATCCACCACATGCGATACGCTTAGCCTTGGGGTCTGTCTCTTTAGAAACGCTGGAAAGATCGCTTAGGACCGTACGGCAAGTGATCGCAGATCATTCCTACTGACGACTCCCGGTGTAAAACTACCCTGCACAAAAAAGCCCAGCGAAAAGGCTGGGCTTACGGTGATATGACGCTAAAGCTTACAGCGCGATAACCTCAAAATCGACGAGCGGTGAAACATCCGCTTCGTAATCAACATTCGCAACGCCGAAGCCGAACAGTTTTAAGAACTCATCTTTGTAGTACGCGTATTCCGTTTCGGCAAACAGGTTATCCGTTGTGATGGTTGGCCACATCGCTTTGCAGCGCGTCTGGATGTCATCACGCAGCTCCCAATCATCCATACGATAACGGCGCTGATCATCAATTTGGCCTGCATCGCCATAAAGACCTGTGCGATACAGTCGGCTAATTTGCTCAGGACAACCTTCGTGAACCCCTTCCTCTTTCATCACTTTGAAGACCATAGAAAGATAAAGAGGCATAACAGGGATCGCTGAACTTGCTTGCGTTACAACGGACTTCAACACAGCAACGTTGGCCTGACCGCCCTTCTCGCCCAATAGTGCATTAAGGTCGTTAGCTGCATTATCAAGATCTTGCTTCGCTTTACCGAGTGCGCCATCCCAATAGATAGGCCAGGTGATCTCGGTGCCGATGTAACTGTACGCAACCGTTTTGCAGCCTTCTGCCAGTACACCCGCTTCGTTCAGTGCGTTGATCCATAAACGCCAATCATCACCGCCCATTACCGTCACGGTATTGTCGATCTCTTCCTGCGTCGCAGGCTCGATCTCTGCTTCGATGATGACATCTTTGTTGGTGTCGATTGCCGTTGAACGGTATGGCTCGCCGATCGGCTTAAGCGCAGAGCGGACCACTTCTCCTGTATCAGGCAGCTTTCTAACCGGCGATGCAAGTGAGTAAACCACTAGATCAATTTGGCCTAAGTCCTCTTTGATCAGCTCAATCACTTTATCTTTAGCTTCGTGAGAGAAAGCGTCGCCATTAATGCTTTTAGCGTAAAGGCCGTCTTGCTTCGCAAAATGCTCAAAGGCTGCAGCATTGTACCAACCAGCCGTGCCTGTCTTTTTCTCTGTCCCCGGCTTTTCAAAGAAGACACCGATCGTGGAAGCGCCTGAACCGTATGCAGCTTCAATGCGTGAGCACAAACCATAACCACTGGATGCGCCGACCACTAAAACACGCTTAGGGCCGTTTTCAATCACGCCTTGCTGCTTAACATGCTCGATCTGCTGACGAACATTCTCATAGCAGCCAGTAGGATGGGTTGTGGTACAGATGAAACCACGAATTTTCGGTTTAATGATCATGGTTGAGCGAGTCTCGTTCAGTTACTGATTTGATTTTTATGGGGGTATCTTACCTGAAATCAAGCCACATATCAGGCATCAACAAGACATAGCGCACACCAGCAGTCAGATGCATCCAAGCGCAGCATTACCCATTAATGGCCTTCCTACGCATAACACTTGCCGTACACGACGCCAAAACAAAAACACCCGCCGTAGCGGGTGTTTTAGATGGCTTGCAGTGCTCATCAGCTAAAAGCGCTCTCTAAGTGCTCATCGCTAGCCGCAAGGATCGCTTCGCTACCCGCATCCGCCATTGGCGCGTATGCTAAGTGACGTGGCAGGATCTGATCCACGTAGAACAGCGCAGTAAGCTGCTTAGATTCTAGGTAAGGATCGTTATCGCCACCGGCTTGTTGTTGCTCTGCTGCAAGCGCTGCACGCAGCAGTTCCCATGCGCCGCACACCGTGCCCATCAGCATCATGTAGTTGTATGCTGAAGACGCAGAGAACAAAGGGTCGTCGCCAGTTGCAAGAAGCTTGTCAGTGCTTGCCTGAGCGACATCAAGTGCTGCTGCAAGCGCTTGTGCTGCCGATGCGAAACGGGCAGAACCTGCTGCAGCTTCAACTGTCGCGCGCATTTCAGACATCAATGCAGTGCCTGCTTGGCCTTGATCCACTAGCGTTTTACGCCCCACCAGATCCAGTGCTTGGATACCGTTAGTACCTTCATAGATTGGCAAGATACGAGCATCACGGTAGTGCTGAGCGGCACCGGTTTCTTCGATGTAGCCCATGCCACCATGGATCTGAACGCCCAACGATGTGACCTCTTGAGCAAACTCAGTACACCAGCCTTTCACGATCGGCGTAAGGTAAGCTGCGCGGGCCTTCTCTAGTTTAGCTTGCGCTGCATCTTCAGAGCTATGAGCGAAGTCCAAGCTCGCACATGCGTCATACGTCAGCGCACGGCCGGCTTCAGTTAGTGCTTTCATCGTCATTAACATGCGGCGTACGTCTGGATGGCGCAGAATAGGCCCTGCTTCTTTATGACCAACCGCTTTACCTTGAGTACGATCACCCGCATACCACAACGCTTGCTGATAAGCGCGCTCAGAGATCGCAACGCCTTGCAGGCCAACCGCGAGGCGCGCATTGTTCATCATGGTGAACATGCACGCTAAGCCTTTACCCTCTTCACCCACTAGATAACCGATAGCGCCCTCTTTCTCGCCAAATGCCATCACACAGGTCGGGCTGGCATGAATACCTAGTTTGTGCTCGATAGACGCAACTTGAACATCGTTGCGCTCACCCAAAGAGCCATCGTCATTAACAAGAAACTTTGGAACCACGAACAAAGAGATACCACGAACACCCTCCGGTGCTCCCGGCAGGCGCGCCAGCACTAAATGAATAATGTTCTCTGCCATCTCATGGTCACCCCATGTGATGAAGATTTTCTGGCCCGTGATGCGATAGTGATCACCCTCAGGCTCCGCCTTCGAGCGCACGACAGAAAGATCAGAACCTGCATTGGGCTCTGTGAGGTTCATCGTTCCTGTCCACTCGCCACTGATAAGCTGCGGTAAGTACCGATTTTTCAGCTCATCGTTAGCGTTTAGGTAGAGCGCTTCTACAGCACCTTGGCTTAGCAATGGGCATAAGCCCCAAGCCATGTTTGCCGCTTGCCACATCTCCATCACTGGAATAGATAAAGAGTAGGGTAGCCCCTGTCCGCCATATTCGGGATCGAACTGTAGCGAGCCCCAACCGCCCTCAGCAAACTGCTGGTAGGCTTGGCCAAACTCTTGCGGGATGCCAACCCGGCCATCTTCAAGCGTTAAACCTTGCTGGTCACCAATCTCGTTAGTGGGTGCGATCACTTCTGCTGCAACTCGGCCAGCCTCCTCTAGGATGGCACTAACCATATCTGGGGTTGCATCAGCAAAACGCTCAGTCGTTGCGAGTTGCGGCATGCGTGAGATGTTATCCAGAACAAACTGCATATCCTTTACGGGAGCTTTGTAATCCGCCATGTCTTCTCTCTCTGATATCCATCAATCATCGGGCTCCCCCGCTTTGTCAAACATATGACTAAAACAAAGTAGGGGTATTCACTTATGTCCTTATCTTACTGAAATTTATTCGGGAATTCTTGTACTACTTTCGATAAAGTAGCGCTTTTTATTGCTTAGCCCTGTTTTCTAACGAAAAAGTGCTTTGTAATTCTATTTTTAGCGACAGATTCAAACGAGGTTTCTCATGCAAGAGTTACACGGTTATTACCTAGAGGACTTAGAGGTCGGAATGGCGGCGTCTTATGCAAAAACCATTTCAGAGGCCGATGTGGTGCTCTTTGCAGGGATATCTGGTGACGACAACCCGGTTCACATCAACGAAGAGTATGCAGCACAAACACCGTTCAAGCGCCGAATTGTGCATGGGATGTTCAGTGCAGCGTTGATCTCAACCGTTGCTGGAACGCGCCTGCCCGGGCCGGGCGCTATCTACGTTGACCAGCAGATAAAATTTAAAGCACCGGTGTACATTGGTGATACAGCCAAAGCAACGCTCACCATCACCGCCGTTGATCAACGCCGCCGCCGAGTCAAAGCAAAAACAGATGTTCATGTTGGCGAAAAGTTAGTGGCAACAGGCGAAGCAACCTTTATGGTTGATCGCAAGCCGAGCGAGTGATTATCAAACCTTCTAACGGTGGCTAAGCGCCTTTAGCCACCAAGGAGAGGCCTAAACCGTCATGCACTGTTTAATGTGCTTACCGTAGAACATTTGGCAGCCAAGCTTTTTGAGGGTCTGCTCTTGATCTGCATCTGACACGCCTTCGGCCATCGTCTTCAGATTCAACTGGCTCGCAATATTCAGAAGCGACAACGCGATAGGTAAACCACCTTTATCTAAGTCATCAACGATCTGCTTATCAAGCTTAATATGCGTGAGCGGCAGCTGGTATAGCAGAGTCAGCGGTGTTCCGCCTGAACAGAAGCCCCCCAAGGCAAACTGAACTCCTCGCTGACTGAAGCGCTGCATCACCTCAACCGCACAATCGATATCAACAAGATCATTGGCATCAACCAGCTCCAACAAGATGCGCGGAGCCAACTCTGGCGCTTCATCTAACTGCTGCAGTGCAGAGGAGACGAAACTATCGTTTTGCAGCTGCCGTAACGACACTTTCAGCATTAGCTGAGACTGCCTACCTTTCGCTCGCCAAGTTGCGAGCTGCTCACGAGCGAGTTCAAACTGATGCAGATACAGCTGAATCATCATGCCGTTTTCTTCGGCGATGGGATAAAACGTATCAGGAGAAAGGTCGCCTAATTTATCGCTGTGCCAGATCAATTCTCCCACATACGCAGAAGAAAGGTTTCCATCCAGCGCCGCCAAAGGGGTAAGCTGCAACGACAGCGCTCGACTCTCAAACGCCTTCGCAATGGTGCTGCGCATCACCTGACGCTGGTGGATCGCATCCGTCATCGAGCGGGAGAAATACTCAATCCGGCTTTTCCCATGACCTTTCGCCTGATACATCGCCGCATCTGCGTGACGTAAAATCGCATCAACCGCACCGCCATCTTGCGGGTAGCGCGCCGCGCCAATACTTGCGGTCACCGTAAACATGCCAAGCCCTGTGATATCAAATGGCTCACGCACCGCCTGCAGCACTTGGTCTCCTAAACGTTCCACATCTGCCAGCTGCACATCGGGGTGAATCAGCAGGAACTCATCGCCTCCTAGGCGTGCGATCGCCATCGCACCATCAAAGCGATACTGCAACCGATCTGCAAGTGCTTTGAGTAAGCGGTCGCCCTTCTCATGACCATAAAAATCATTGATTGTTTTAAAGTTATCAAGATCGAGAAAGAACAGACTGAACTCTTGCTGATCTTCTGCAAGACTCTCTAGGCGCTTCATCACACCGTATCGATTCAACAGGCCAGTTAGCGGATCCATGATCGCTAGATGACGGTGGTAGATCTCTGTCTGCTTACGCTCAGTAATATCGTTCTGGCGCACGGCAAACAAAGGCTTGCGGCTATTTCGGTTAATACGCAGCTGGACGTTATGCCAACGGCCACCATTGGGGGTTGGCAAGAATAGCTCGCGTTCGATATGGCCTTCCTCTCGAACGGCAGCTAATAACTCTTTTGCTTGTGCCGCAGATGAAAACAGTGCCTCGAAGCGATCCAGCTCTTTGCCATATAGGTCAGTGAACATCGGGTTGGCGCTCATCAGTCCGCCATCTAAGTTCCATAAGGAGGCAACGGTCGCGGCAGAGTGAACGGATAGCTCCGTTTCTAGGAGATCTTTTGTGACCAGACTCTGCACCATCATCGCGGCGCGCCCATCTGCTAGCTCAATACCGGAAAAACAGCAGTACGCTTCTTTACGTATTCCCCGTGGGAACATCGTCCACCACTGCTTGTAAACGGCACCATCACGAAAGTTGTCGAGGTCACCTTCTAGCAGTGCATAAACTGCGTCAGACATGTTTTCGCGGAAGTCCCGCTGGCAGAGTTCATCCAGTGACTCTGATTCCCAAAAGTCGAGAGCTTGTACATTGGCCCAGTGAATACGATATTTCTGCACATCGTAAACCCAAATCGCATTATGCAAGTCAGTGAGGGCATTTAGATCTCTCTCTTTGTACACCTGTATTAGTTCCTTTAAATCAGATTACCGCGAAATCAGCGCTACTATACCACTGAAGCCGAAACTGGCGGGACTTTTACATCAGCAGTTTTTAACAAGCGTTTGAATTTATTAAAGATGCGTAATTATAGAACATCTCACAAGAGATGAAGTCACCTGCACCAAAAAGCAAAAATTAAGTGCGCCAGAACGAAAAACGGCGCCACATAGCGCCGTTTTGTCACTCATAACGCCGCTTATGACTCGTTAGCTTGGTTACGCAATAGGAACTTTTGGATCTTCCCTGTCGATGTTTTCGGTAAATCACCGAATACAATCTTCTTCGGTGCTTTGAAGTGCGCCATGTTATCGCGGCAGAAATCGATAATCTCTTGCTCAGCCACATCAGCCCCTTCCTTAACCTTGATAAAGGCACAGGGTACTTCGCCCCACTTCTCATCAGCTTTAGCAACAACCGCCGCTTCCATAACGGCATTATGGCGATATAAAACATCTTCAACTTCAATGCTCGAGATATTCTCACCACCCGAGATAATAATATCTTTAGAGCGGTCCTTAATCTCGATGTAGCCATCTTGATGCCATACCGCAAGATCCCCCGAGTGAAACCAACCTCCCGCGAAAGACTCATCCGTCGTTGACGGGTTCTTCAAGTAACCTTTCATGACCAAGTTACCGCGCATAAAGATCTCACCGATGGTTTTACCATCTTGAGGAACCGGCTCCATTGTTTCTGGATCAGCAACCATCAACCCCTCTTGCATCGGAGCTTTGACGCCTTGGCGAGCTTTTAGCCGCGCTTTCTCTTCTAGTGGCTTATCTGACCACTCATCGTGCCACGCGCATACCACCGATGGGCCATACGTTTCGGTCAGGCCGTAGACATGCGTGACCTCAAAGCCCATCTCTTCCATGCCTTGGATAACCGCCGCCGGTGGCGCAGCACCCGCAGTCATCACCTTAACCTGATGGTTAATACCCTGCTTCATCTCATCTGGTGAGTTGTTCAGCATATTAAGCACGATTGGCGCGCCGCAGAAATGGTCAGCCCCGTTCTCTTTAATCGCAGCATAGATATCGTCTGCTTTAACATGACGTAATGAAACACTGACGCCAGCAGCGGCAGCAATCGACCAAGGAAAGCACCAACCGTTGCAGTGGAACATGGGCAGTGTCCACAGATAAACGGGGTGTGCTCCCATGTGCCAGGACACAATATTACTCACTGCATTGAGGTATGCACCGCGGTGGTGATACACCACCCCTTTCGGATTCCCCGTCGTACCTGAGGTATAGTTCAACGTGATGGCATCCCACTCATCCTTGGGCTGCTGCCAAGCATAATCAGCATCACCGGATGCAATAAACGCCTCATAATCCATCGCGCCGATCAGCTCGCCCCCTTCATAGTAGGGATCGTCGATATCGATCACCAACGGCGATGTGCCCGCCATTTTTACGGCTTTTGAAACCACTTCGGAGAACTCACGATCAACAATAACGACCTTTGATTCAGCATGCTGCAGAATAAATGCAATCGCTTCGGCATCTAGGCGAATGTTAATTGCATTTAGCACCGCACCCGCCATCGGTACACCAAAGTGTGCTTCAAACACCTCGGGTAAGTTAGGTGCTACGACAGATACCGTATCACCTTCGCCAATACCGGCTTTTACCAATGCGCTAGCTAACTGACGCGTACGCTGATATGTCTGCGCCCAGTTTCGGGTTGTGTCTTGATGAATAACAGCCGTGCGTTCAGGGTACACGGCCGCAGCACGCTCGATAAACGACAGCGGACTTAACGCTGCATAGTTCGCAATGTTTTTCTCTAAACCCATTGAGTAAGGAGTGTGATTATTATGTGTCATTATTTTTCGCCTTCAATACTCTTAACTAACGATAAAAACACGGGTTTATACCTAGCCGCTGAGCGCTATATGTCTTAAATCGAGCTAAACAGCATCCATAAATCCGCTTACCCTTTCGCATGATACGCAGTTTCCCTTATTACACAACCTAACCGAAAGTCATAAGATATTCGGCTTCAAACGCGAGTATGAAAACTGGGTAACGCAATGTGGGACGCTACAGAAAACCAAGATCAGCTATCTGTTTGCCAAGAGGAAGCCGACCGTTATCGCCTGATGGCGGAGCAATCAACGGATATGATCTCACGTCATACCGCAACGCTTGATTGGACCTACATCGACGTAAACCCAGCAGTTGAAAAGATTTTGGGCTACCACCCAGAGGAGATTATTGGCACTCGCGGCTACGATCTGTTTCATCCTGATGATGCTGACAACTTAAAAAAGCGCGCAGACTCCGTCAAATATCGCGAGGGTATGTATACCAATACCTATCGCTATCGCCACAAGAAAGGCCACTACATCTGGCTCGAAACCACCAGCCGCACGATTCGTGAGGAGGACGGCACCCCCCTTGAAGTGATTTGTGTGTCCCGTGACGTAACCGAGCGCGAAATGGCACAGCAAGCCATTCGTCGTTTGGCACGCGTCGTGGAAGCATCCAGCGATATGATTATGTTCTGTAACCACAATACGATGCGCCTGACCTACATGAATGAGTCGGCCTATCACACGCTCGGTACCGAAAAAGAGAAGCCGATTGCGCTCTATCTTCCGCAAATTTTTAGCGAGGACAACTTCAACACCCTTGTACAAGATGCGCTCAGCCATGCTGCCGCTCACGGCACATGGTACGGCAGTATTCCTGTGCAAGTACCCGAAAACCACGAGCGTATCGCAGAAATTCGCGAAGTGATTGCCCATCGAAATCGCACCGAGAACATGCAAGTAGAGTACTACTCGATCATCGGCCGGGACATCACCCTCAAACGCCGCGCCGAAGAGCAAGCAAAACGACAGCAGCTTGAGATGGCGCACATGTCGCGTTTGCTGTCGGTGGGCGAGATGGCAACAGGGCTTGCTCACGAGATTAATCAGCCACTTGGCGCTATTTTAAACTATTGCCGCGGCACGCTGCGTCGTCTTGAAGAGGGGCACACCCAAGAGAACTTCGAGCAGATCACTCATTCAATGCAGTTGATCACACGGCAAGCCAAGCGAGCAGCAGAGATCGTCAAACGAATGCGCAGCTTCGTTAAACGTACCGAGTATCAACGGATTGAGTTCTCAGTAAACGAATCTTGTACAGATATTGCAGGCTTTTTGCACCAAGAAGCCATGGATCACGATATCACATTTGAGTTTGATCTAGACCCAAGCGACCCCAAACTCTTGGCTGACAAAATCCAGATAGAACAGGTATTACTTAATCTAATGCGCAACGCCATCGAGGCGTATAATGAGTCGGAACATACCGAACGCCCCGTGCGTATTTGTTCGAAGTTCAAGAGCGGCTATATTTATATTACTGTCAGCGATGAAGCCTCGGGCATTACTGTTGAAGAGCTTGGTACATTATTCGAGCCTTTCACGACGTCTAAATCCTCTGGGCTAGGCATGGGCCTGGCAATCTCACAAACAATAATAGAAACCCACGGCGGGCAGCTATGGGCAGAAAGTGACGGAAAAACCGGCACCCAGTTTCACTTTAAAGTACCGGTAAGGGCAAATTAATGACACAAAGAGTTAGTGGAACCGTTTTTATTGTCGATGACGACAACGACTTTCGTGATTCGATGAAGTGGCTACTTGAAGCCGACAATTTTCATGTGGTTGGCTTCAGCTCCGCACATGACTTCTTAGACCGCTATGACGGTGAAATGGGCTGTATGCTGCTCGATATCCGAATGCCTGAAATTAACGGGCTGGCGTTACAGCAGATTATGATCGAGCGCGGTATCAAGTTACCTATCATCATTATCAGTGGCCATGGCGATATTCCAATGGCTGTCAATGCGATGAAAAACGGCGCCTTAGACTTTATCGAAAAGCCGTTCGACGATGAGGTGCTGCTGCGCTTAGTCGAGCAAGGTTTACAGCGCGCCGATGATATGTTTAAAGACAGCAACGAGCTAAAAGTTATTCGCAGCTATTACGCCTCGCTGAGCAAACGCGAGAAAGAGGTTATGGCGCTTGTGGTCGGTGGTAAGTCAAACCGCGAAATAGCCGAAGAGCTGGGAATCAGCCCCAAAACGGTCGAGGTGCATCGTGCTCGTGTCATGAGCAAGATGCGGGCAGAAAATCTGCCCGTGCTCGTTCAACAAGCTAACCGTTTAAACGTTGCATAAATTGGCTAACCGCCGTTAAAAATGGCTCACGTGCCTCGAACTGTGGCACGTGGCCGCAACTCTCCAGAAAAAGCGGCTCAGCGCGCGGGCCGATGCCTTCGCAAATATCTGTTACTTGCTCCGGTACGCCATATTGGTCTTGTCTACCTTGTATAATTAGCGCTTCACAAAGAATGCGAGGCAGCCAAGGTCGATAATCCATTGGAGCTTTACGCTCACGCAACCACGTCTCTGACCATGCCCGAAAAATAGTGTCGGTCCGCTCGCCATGGTATTTAGCTAACCGCGCAGGCAAGTCTGTGGTTTGATAACGCTCAACCGCTTCGATAATCCCCGCTGTCGTAAGGTCGTCAATGTAGATGTGTGCCGCTGCAGTGACAACACCCACTACTTTTTCAGGCAATGTCGCGGCCCCTATCAATGCGATTGAGCCACCATCACTGTGTCCTAGCAACACACATCGCTGGATATCTAGCACCTCCAACAGGCGTGGCAGCCATACTTCTCCTTCATGTACGAGATAATCGTCATCACGCGGCAAGGAGATCGGCGTCGAGCAGCCATAACCTTGACGCTCGTAGACCAGCACATCATGGCCCGTCAACTCCGCGAGCTGCTCTGGAATATCTTTCCACATCGCAATACAGCCAAGCGCCTCGTGCAACAAGATGATAACCGGCTGATTCGGATCTTGATCGTCGTGACGACCAAACTTCACACCCAGCTCGATACCGTGTCCTACCGCTACTCGTGTCTCTTGCCAACTAACGGCCATGTTTTTCCTCTGGAATCGAATAGGTCATAGTAACGTGGGCGACCGGGTCGTCCTCACCTCTTGAGTTAATGTACACCTCGCCTACCGCGAGGCGCTTACCTACTTTTAAGAGCTCCGCTCGCGCCAGGATATCTCCGTCGGCTTTTGGCTTGCGCAAGAAGTTAATATTTAAATTAATAGTCACCGCTAATGCGACAGGCCCTATCTGGCTTAGCAAAGCAGCATACATCGCAATATCAGCCAACCCCATCATGGCGGGACCAGATACCGTACCGCCTGGTCTTAAATGAAGGTCTGACACTGGCAAGCGCATTTCAGCCCATCCATCGCCCAGTTGTTCAAGCACTCCCCACTGCTCTCCCTGCGGAAACTGCTCGTTGAGAAACGCCTGCATCTCAGCAAAGTTCATCACTTGCGTCATATGATCTATCCCGTTCGTTGAAATTCCCAAAGCGAAGATTTGGCTTTTTTATTTGTATGGCTCATACGCTAGCACTACCACGCCGGAGCGCCCTAGTTTTGCAAGCTATGTTGACTGCAATACCGCTAACGTCACCGTCGCTTTTGAAACCAAAACTTGCTGGCCATCGTCACGTTCAACAAAGACCTCAGACTCCACCACAGATAAACTTCGTCCAGGTTTTAAAACCTGACTACGGCACAATAGATAGCGGCCCTTGGCTGCCCGTAACAGGTTGATCTTAAACTCTGCTGTTAAGACAAGTTCGCCTTCTGATATCAGTGTGACTGCTGCTGTACCCGCGGTATGGTCAGCGAGTGTCGCTTGAACACCGGCGTGAACAAAACCATCTTGCTGTTGATGGCGCGTTTCAAGCGCGATTCTTGATTCGCAGAAACCATCATCCAAAGCGATCAGTTGGCAACCTAGATCACGAATAAAAGGAGCGACTTCGAACACACGTCGCGCTTCGAGAAGTTGAGTACTCATGTAGCATCCCAATTTATTAATTTTATTGTTGGGAAACCCACGGCGCTAGATGCGCCGTAGGATGGTAAAGCCGTTTTAGTTAGGCTTCATCGCGCGCTTGGTTGCGCAACATAAAGCGCTGAATTTTACCGCTAGGCGTCTTCGGCAGCTCTTGTACGAACTCAATTTCACGCGGGAAAGCGTGAGTCGACAGACGGCTACGCACGTGCTGCTTCAGCTCATCCGCTAACTCATCGGTTGGATCCCATTGTGGCTTAATGACCACGTAAGCTTTGATGATGGCACCACGCGATGCATCCGGCTTACCAACAACACCCGACTCCGCAACAGCATCATGCTCCAGCAACGTACTCTCAACATCGGCAGGACCAACACGGTATCCCGCTGTTGTAATGATGTCATCGTCACGGCCAGTAAACGAGTAGCTTCCATCACCATGGCTGATAACCACATCGCCAGTAAGGTAGTACTTGCCTTTGAACGGGTCTTTCTCATCCCATGTGTAGCCTTGGAAGAAGAACAGAGGAGAGTTCTCGACATCCACTGCCAACTGACCCACTTCACCTTCAGTGATCTCTTCAAAATTACCATCCAGCGCGACAACACGGTGCCCTGGCATTGAGAAGCCCATCGAGCCTACGCGAACAATCGACTGCTCGAGGTCGTGATGGTTGCAGCAAGTCATACCGGTTTCTGTTTGGCCGTAGTGATCCATCACATCACAGCCCAAACGACGCTTCACCCAGCTGATAACTTCAGGGTTGAGTGGCTCTCCAGCACTACTTGCTGCGCGCAGGTTAAAGCTCTCGCCCTCAGCCAAGACTTCATCGTTCGCCATCAACATACGGTAAGCGGTAGGTGCTGCAGCTAAGTTTGTGATCCCGTACTTACGCAACATATCGTAGGTAGATTCAGTGGTGAAGCCATTCTCATTGAAGTGCGTCGCATTACCGAGCAGCAGAGGCCCGACTACCGCGTAATAAAGTCCGTATGCCCAACCTGGATCTGCAACGTTCCAGTAAACATCATCCGGGCGCAGACCAATCGCATAGCGCATGTAAACATAGAAAGACATGATCGCACGTGCAGGTACGGCAACGCCTTTTGACTTACCCACTGTGCCCGATGTAAACATCTGCAGGAATGGATCATCAGCACCCACTTTAACCGGCTCAAACTCAGTCGATTGCTCAGCCATGACCTCATCGAATTTGAAATCACCTTCAGCGCCTTTACCAACAGCAACAATCGGAGGACAACCATTAACGTCGTCTAATTTGCTACGGTTTGCATCATCAGACAGCACCAGTTTCGTTTGCGCCTTCTCGACACGATACTCGATCGCACCCGGTCCGAACGCGGTAAATAGCGGCTGATAAACGGCACCCGCACGCAATGTACCTAGGATAACAACGAGCAACTCTGGCGTGCGTGGCAACAGCGCCGCGACACGGTCGCCTTTTCCAATTCCCTGTGATTTCAAGAAGTTTGCGAAGCGTGCCGATTGCTCTTTAAGCTCAGCAAAGGTGTGCTGCGATGCTTCACGCTCTACACCCTCATAGAAAAGGCCAACTTTGGCAGGATCTGTCGCCCAGCGGTCACAAATCTCTTCACACACATTGAAGCCTGATTGACGATCGCCAATCAACTGAGCTTCAAGTTTTTCAGGGGTAAATTCATCGTAAAATGACTGATAGTCCATAATGCTCATTTTGTTGTCTCACTTGTTATCGTTATTCTGTTTAACCGATTTTCATACCGGCTTAATCGAACAAGCCGCTTGCTTTAAGGGCTTGGTAATCCTTTTCGTTAATTCCTATCTCAGCCAAAACAGACTGAGTATCAGCACCCAGATCAGGTGCAGGAGAAAGGCTATCGTGGCTCATACCACTTAGAAGCGGCGTAGGACGTACCTGAATATCACCTTCGTCACCTTGCACAAACAGAGCACGCTCTTGATGGTGCAACTCTTTAGGTACTTCCTGAGGTGTCAAAACAGGTTCTACACAGGCATCAATGCCAGCAAGCTCTGATACCCAATGGCTGCGCGTTTGCTGCTTGAATAACGCCTGCAATACGCCCTTCACTTCGCTGTCGGGTTTATCATTCAGCGCTAACTGATCGAGTCTTTCGAGCAGGCGATAGCGGAACTGAGGTTCAAGGCTGCCGACTGCAATATGGTAGCCGTCCGACGTTTCGTAGTAGTCGTATATTCCGCCACCGCTGAGGAAGTGATCATCGCCAACAAAGTCTGCGTCGCTGTTAAGGCTGACTGGCATCATTAGCGGCTGCAGCGCAACACATTGGTCGCTCATGGCGATATCAATAAACTGCCCTTCTCCCGTTGTTTGACGCTGGATAACGGCAGCGAGTATCGCCATCACGGCTGGTTGCGAACCGCCGGCGACATCCGCTATCTGAACGCTGCTCAGGTGACCGTTAGACGCAGATGATATGCCGCTGAGTGCAAGGTAATTAATATCGTGGCCAGCCGCATGAGCGCGCGAGCCATGCTGCCCAAAGCCTGTGATTGCGCAGTAGATCAACTTAGGGTTGATCTGGGCCAGTGCTTCGTAGTCCAAGCCTAGACGCGCCATCACGCCCGGCCTGAACTGCTCGACGACAATATCAAACTCTTCGATCAGCGCATGAACAATCCGCCGAGCCTGCTCATGTTTCAGATTCAACGCGATAGAGCGTTTGCCACGATTTAAGTAGGCAAATGAAGCTGACTGCCGCCCTACTGAAGGCTTCATCTCACGTACAAGATCTGGGCGTGAAGGTGACTCCACGCGCAAAACCTCAGCCCCCATATCTGCCAACAACATGGTCGCGTATGGGCCGGGGAGCAGTGTCGAGAGATCTAAAACCTTAAGGCCTGCCAGTGGCTTCATTGTCATCACCCCTTAACGTAGCTCACGCAAGATTTCGCGGGCGATAACCAAACGCTGCACCTCGCTCGTGCCCTCGTAGATAGAGGTGATGCGCACATCACGGCTCATGCGCTCCAACGGATACTCCTGCATATAGCCATAGCCGCCTAATAGCTGCAGAGCGGTGTAGCAAGCTTGGTTCGCTTTTTCACTCGCAAACAACTTCGCCATAGAAGCTTCTTTAGCAAACGGTTTACCCGCTTCTTTAAGATATGCTGCATTCATCAAAAGTAGACGAGCTGCTTCTAGCTCAGTCGCGCGGTCGGCGATCATCCATTGCAGGCCTTGGAAATCAGCAATAGGTTTGCCGAACTGCTTACGCTCTAGCGTGTACTGGGTGGCATAATCCATCGCCGCTTGGCCAATACCTAACGCTAGTGATCCAATACCAATACGTCCGCCTGCTAGCTCGGCTACGGCAATGCGGAAACCGTCATTGAGTTTACCTAGCACCGCACTGTCGGGTACTTCACAGTTCTCGAAGTGTACTTCATTGGTAGCCGAGCCATGCTGGCCCATCTTCTTCTCTCCGGGGCCACAGGTGATCCCTGCAGCATCAGCATCTACCAAGAAACAGCTGATCCCTTTACCCTTCGGCGCCTCTGCATCGGTTACCGCCCAAACAACAAAGACACCAGCAAATTCAGCGCTTGTAATCCACTGTTTGGTACCGCTAATCGACCAACCGCTCTCGGTTTTAACCGCGCGAGTGCGCATTGATGCGGGGTCTGAACCTGCACCGGCTTCGGTCAAGCAGAAACTTCCTGCATAAAACTCGCCCGAGCAAATCTTCGGCAAATACTTTTGCTTTTGCTCATCGCTACCCATCGCCTGGATAACCTCGGCAACCATATTGGTCACTGACATCGTCACCGCTGTCGAGGCACATGCTTTGGCGATCTCAGTCACTGCCAAACTAAATGCAACAACACCTGCTTCGGTGCCGCCGTATTCAGCATCAATATTTAAGCCCATGAAACCTAGCTCAGCTAAGTTACGCACATGCGCTTTCGTAATCTCATAATCTTTTGTCTGATCCAGTTTCTCTGCCGTTGCTTGCAGTTCAGTCTCGGCAAAGCGTTTCGCCGTTTCCTGAATCATTTGTTGTTCTTCTGTTAGCGACAAATTCATAGGTGATTTCCATTAAGTGTTTACCCCTAATTTATATCGCCATTTTGAGTTTGGGTAAAGGGACTCGTACAGATTTCAGCCTACGATTATGGTCGACTATAGGAGTAGAAGAGATGCCAAGTTGATTGACGACAAGCAAATAAACCCGCTTCTCATTTGAAGTTCCTACTCATGACGTTAAAATGCGTCACCACACGAACTCAAGGAAGCCAATAACAATGAAAAAAATCCTAATGAGTGCCTGTTTTTTAGGTCAAAAAGTCCGTTATGACGGGCGTCACAGCCTAATAGAGCATCCGTTAATCAAGAAATGGCAAGAGGAAGGACGTTTAATACCATTCTGCCCTGAAGTCGCTGGTGGTTTACCGATTCCACGCGCACCCGCCGAGATCAAAAACCACCATCCGGTCTTGGTCGTCGACCAGAATGAGAAAGATGTCACACCGCAATTCGTAACAGGTGCAGAGCTGGCTGTAGAGCGCGCCAAGCGCGAGGGAGCATGCTGCGCACTCCTTAAGAGCCGCAGCCCATCATGTGGTAACCGCGAGGTCTATGACGGCAAATTCAGCGGAACAGTGGTCCCAGGTGCTGGGGTTACCGCAGCTGAGTTACAACGCCACGGGATACCGGTTTTCAACGAGCGAGAGATCGACCAGATCGAAGAGTTTATATCCAATCAGCTCTAATATGAGTTGGCGATTACGCCATCGATACCGCTGAAACTAAAAAACCTGCACTTGGCAGGTTTTTTATTCACTCATTAACGCTTAATCGAAGTTGATCCCTAAGCGGCGGCCAACTTCTTCGTAGCCTTCAACAACTCCACCAAGCCCCTGGCGGAAACGATCTTTATCGAGCTTTTCACGCGTCTCTTTGTCCCAAAGGCGGCAACCGTCTGGTGAGAACTCATCTCCCAGTACAACTTCACCCTTGAACAAACCAAACTCCAGTTTATGGTCAACTAACAACAGGCCTGCATCATCAAACATCTGCTTGAGTACAGCATTTACTTTAAAGGTTAGCTCTTTCGCCGTTTCGATATGCGCTTTTTCAGCCCAACCGAAAGATTCGATATGATGTTCGTTAACCATTGGATCGCCAAGCTCATCGTTCTTTAGGAAGAACTCGAACGTTGGCGGGTTTAACTCTAGGCCTTCTTCAACACCCAAACGGCGGCAGATTGAGCCTGCAGCATAGTTTCGAACAACACATTCGATCGGCATCATATCTAGCTTTTTAACAACACACTCTTGATCTGAAATCAGCTTTTCAAAGTGTGTGGGAATACCCGCTTCTTCTAGCTTGGACATGATGAACGCGTTGAACTTATTGTTGACCATTCCCTTGCGCTCAAGTTGTTCCACTTTCTTACCATCAAACGCTGAGGTGTCGTTGCGGAAAAACATGATCATGTAATCAGGGTTGTCTGTCGAGTAAACAGACTTGGCTTTACCGGAATATAGCTCTTCGCGCTTTTCCATTAATATCTCCAAAATAACTCTCTTCGATCTACCAAGCTAGCGCTTAGCAGGGATGTTGTCTTTGATAGCCCACAGGATCTCTTCAGCGACAATCGCTGGTGCGGCAAGACCCTCGTCATCTTTAACGGTGATGTAAACACCTGAGCGTGAACGCGTCATTTTCAGCTGATAACGCCCTGTGTGCTCATACGCATCTGTCTCTGCGTTGTAACTGCCTTTCTTATTACCGCCGCCAAACACGTAAACAACACGTCCGGCGAACCAAATTTTGTAGCCGTCTTGGTTAGCTGCATTATTAGGATCATCCAAAGCACGCGCTTGCCCCTCTTCTAATGGCTCTTGAGGCACTTCGTTCGCGCTGTAACGGATAACACTATCATCGTCGACGCCAAACACGCTGGCGATGGTGCCAGTATCAATTTTAATCTCTTCGCGGTCAGAGAATAGCCACTCGAAGAACCCCATCTCCTTCTTGCGATCAATAGGTGTCGAGGTTGTGTAGGTCATGTACATCATGCCAAGGGATTGATCACGCGTACCAACATCAAGATCAGCACGATCCACCGCTGTATTTAGCAGTGACCAAGACTGATCTGCCGATGAGCCAAACTTCAATACGGGATTACCACGGGAGTCGCGACCCAACTGAGGGCGTGTCTGGCTCGGCTGTTGTTGGTAGGCCAGCAACGAGCGCTCTGATGGTTTAAGCGTTGCCTTGGACAGATACCGCAGCATCTCAAACATCATATCGGACTTGTAGCCAACATCATGCGACGTGTTGTCCCAATCGACCGCAGCAACCTGCGCATCCTCAGGTAGAGCAACATGCTGCAACGCGATAGATGTGCGGCCATAGTCGGCAGCGTCAGGTTTGACGGAGAACTTCAGCTTGTTCTTCGTGCCACCTTCGATGGTTTGAAATGTCAGCCTCTTAATCCAGCTGTCGACCATGTTGTATTCAGGACCGCTCACCAAGATCCAATCGGACTCGATCTCGCCTGTCCGTGGGTTGGCACTGGCAACAGGAATGGCATTGAACTTCATGAAGTCCAAGGTTTTTTCCCATACCGCAGCGATAGGCTCATCAACAACGATCAGCTTCTCATCGCCTTGGCGTTTTAAGTTAACCGCTTCACTGCCGGTATCCGCATAGAAAAATTCAGGACGCGGTACTTCAAATGAGCCAACACGAGCAGCTGCAGTTTGGCCTGCGGTAGGCACAACCAGTAAATCTTCTGTTTGGCGCACTTTGAGGTGCGCCGGTATCTCGAGTTTCCTATCTGCGCTTGCTTTCTCGTAGTCCTGAGAGCGGTCACGTAGCAAGCCGTCTTCCCCATAGATTGGGTTTTTGTCCATCATGCTACAACCAGCGCTAACCAACATGGAAGCTGCTAGAACGAGAGGAAACAAACGCATCAGGTTACTCCTTATTCTGAAATGCCACTGTCTACCAAAGCTTGACGCACCACTGCATGATACTGGCTCGATAGGAGGGTCAAAGGTAATCGAATGCCGTCATCGATTAGGCCCATATCATACATAGCCCATTTAACAGGGATTGGATTCGCTTCAACAAAGAGCTGTGTATGCAACGGCATCAAGCGCGCCTGCAATTCACGAGCAGCTTCTGTTTCACCTGCCAAACCTAAACGGCAAAGCTCTGACATCTCAGCTGGCGCAACGTTCGCTGTCACAGAAATATTGCCGTGACCACCCGCCAGAATAAGCTCAATAGCCGTTGCATCGTCACCGGAATAGATCGCGAAATCTTTTGGTGCTTTAGCGATTAACTCACGGGCACGGTCTACATCGCCGGTCGCTTCTTTAATACCGATGATGTTGTCAATTTCCGCTAAACGCAGAACCGTCTCGGGCAACATATCGCAAGCTGTACGGCCCGGCACGTTGTAAAGAATCTGTGGCACATCAACCGCTTTCGCAATCGCTTTAAAGTGCTGATACAAACCTTCCTGAGTCGGCTTGTTGTAGTATGGCGTAACCAGTAAGCACGCCGCAGCACCCGCATTTTTTGCCTCGCGTGTTAGGTCGATAGCTTCTGTTGTTGAGTTTGCGCCAGTTCCCGCGATAACAGGGATTTTGCCTTTGACGCGCTCAACCACACGTTTGATTACCGCACAGTGCTCGTTGCAATCTAGCGTTGCTGATTCACCCGTCGTGCCAACAGCAACGATCGAGTCCGTGCCCTTCTCCAGATGAAAGTCAACAACCTTATCAAGACCGTCCCAATCGATCTCACCGTTTGCTTTCATCGGGGTCACTAGCGCTACAATACTGCCGGTAATCATTTTGTTCTCCATCTAAAAAGCCCAGATTTAAGATTTAACAGAGTGCTCAAATCTAAACTTTGATCTGATATCGTATAGGGCTCAGTATTCTAAACGATTTATGCCGAATAAGCGTAGTAGCGATAACGCTTTTTTTAACGTAAGGATGAAAACCATGTCTACACCTGAAGTTGGCCAACCCATTGCGGACACAACCGCTCAAGCCACCAGCGAGACCACCGTCACACTCTCTGAGCTGAAAGGCAAAAATGTTGTGATCTACTTTTATCCGAAGGACAACACGCCTGGCTGCACAACAGAGGGACAAAACTTCCGCGACCTCTACGCCGAGTTCGAAGTGGCTAACACGGTGATATTTGGCGTCAGTAAAGACAGCATGCGTACCCATGAGAACTTCAAGAAAAAACACGAGTTCCCATTTGAGCTGATCAGTGACCCTGAAGAGGCCTTCTGCAAGCACTTTGATGTCATTAAGTTGAAAAAACTGTACGGCAAGGAATATATGGGTATCGAGCGCAGCACCTTTTTGATCGATGCCGAAGGTATCCTGCGCAACGAGTGGCGCAAAGTTAAGGTCAAAGGTCACGTGGACGAAGTCCTGGAAGCAGTTAAAGCGCTATAGCGCCTGAATCTGCCCTAGCCCACCGACAGGCTAACGTAAAAAAACCCAGCATTTAGCTGGGCTTTTTAGTTTTACGCAGCCTCTTCCAGCTCTTTCTCATCCCTCTCTAAGGGCCCGGGCCAAGCATTGATCACCGCTTTCACGAGGGTCGCTAGTGGAATCGCGAAGAATACACCCCAAAACCCCCACAAAGTACCAAATAGAAGCACTGCAACAATGATTGCGATGGGGTGCAAGTTGACAGCCTCTGAGAACAGCAGCGGCACCAACACGTTACCATCCAAAGCTTGAATGATGCCGTAAGCGATCATTAAGTACATGAACTCACTACTCCAGCCCCACTGAAAGAAACCCACCAGAGCCACCGGCAAGGTTACCAGCGCCGCGCCGATATAAGGGATAAGCACCGAAAGCCCCACCAAAATCCCAAGTAACGCCGCATAATTGATGCCCAAGAACAGGAAGGTTACGTACGTCACCAAACCAACAATCATGATCTCAATGACTTTGCCACGAATGTAATTAGCAATCTGGTCGTCCATTTCATCCCAAATTTTGGTCATCATCTGGCGCTTGCGCGGTAGAAACGAGGTCCACCACTTCACCAGACTGCGGCCATCTTTAAGAAAGAAGAACACTAATATGGGCACCAGCACCACATAAACAAGCACTGTCACAATACTTGTTAAGGAGTTGACCGAGTAAGTAAAGACCCATTGGCTCGCAGTTGTTAGCTCACTGGTCGCCAAGTTCATGATATCGCGCACTTTGTCTTCTGAAATCCACTGTGGATACGTTTCGGGCAATACCAGCAGTAGCGCTTGAACCTCTTGCACCATATTGGGCAGATCTTTGAAAAAGGTCGATAACTGCTGCCAAGCGAGCGGTATAACCACCAGCGCCAAGGCAAGCACAAAACCGATAAAGCCGACAAAGACAATAGAGACTGATACTAAGTGAGGGACTTTACGCTCCTTTAACCAGTCCACACCGCCCTGCATCAAAAAGGCGATAATCAAACCTGCAAATACAGGGGCAAGCGGCTTCCCTAGCGTTAGGATAATAACGAGCGATACACTGAGTAGAAGGAAGAGAAACAGTGCCTCCTCATCCGAAAAGTAGCGTTCGATCCACTTCGAGAAAATTGCTCTCATAGGTAGTTATGCCTTGTATTGTTCTAGTTACCCGCGACGAATCACGTAGATATAGTCACCACCCTCGGTGAACATTTCAATCAGCTCATGGTCGGACTGATCAGTAAATGCTTTAAAGTCTCGTTGCGAGCCGCCATCCGTCGCAATCACTTTTAATAGCTCGCCGGGTAGCATCTGATTTAGCTTTTGCTTCGTTTTCAGCAGTGGCATCGGGCAATTGAGGCCGGAGGCATCAAGAAACTCGTCAACTTCAATATCTGGCATATTCTGGCCTTATATCAATACATTACGTATGTTACTTTGGCTGAAAGGTGTCTCAGCTAAAAAATGCCACGATAATGACATGGTTATCACCACCTTAAAAGCCAGTGAGATCTTTTACATGCGATTCGTTCATCTTTTTTTCTTCATCCTTGTGCTCTCAGTATCTTCCCGAGCAATTGCGAACAGCGACCTACCGGTACTCACAGACGCCGCATCCTCCACGATCTCTCTGGATCAGGAGCACCGTCTTGGCCGCGCATGGGTGCGCTCATTACGAGGAAGCGTCAAGCTCTTGGACGATCCACTCGCTGTGTCCTATCTACACGACCTCAGTTGGGAGCTGGTTGGTCATAGCCAGCTGCAAGACCGCCGCATCGACTTGGTCGTTGTTGATAATCAAACGTTTAACGCCTTCGCGGTACCGGGCGGCATTATCGGTATTCACGGCGGCCTGCTGCTTGCTGCAGAACGGGAAGACGAGCTTGCTTCGGTACTTGCACACGAGCTGGCGCACCTTAGCCAGCGCCACTATGCAGCGAGTTTAGAGGAATCACGTCGCAATCGCCCACTGGCCATCGCTAGTTTCTTAGCCAGCGTACTGATTGCAGCCGCCGACTCCCAAGCGGGCGCAGCGGCGATCTCTACATCTATTGCCGCTCAACAGTCCGCCCGTCTCTCCTTTAGCCGTCAAAACGAACGTGAGGCTGACCGAGTGGGTATGCAAACACTCGTTTCTGCTGGTATCGACCCCAGCGCGATGCCTCGTATGTTCTCCCGTATGCAAGCATCACAGCGCTTTTTAAGCAAACCACCTGAGTTTTTATTGACTCACCCCGTTACCGAAGCACGTATTGCGGACTCTCTCAACCGCGCTGAGCGGCTCGGAAAGCCAACACTGACCCGCCGCAGTATTGAGTTCGCAGCGGTTAAGGCGCGTATGGCGGTGTACTATGAATCAAACCCTCAAACTGCTTACAACCATTTCCAAGACAAACATCGCTCTAGCGGCAAGCCCGAAGACCTATACGCCTTTGCTGTCGCAGCGATCCGTTTAAGCCGTCCAGATCAAGCGAAGCAGGCACTAGCTAAGCTTCCCGATGAATGGCGAAAGCATCTATTTACACAACTCACGGGCGTTGAAGCCGATATTGCAGCTCTACGCTGGAGGCAAGCCGCGCAAACACTCGATGGCCTAGCCGCGGTATACCCGGGTAATTTTGCCGTTGAACAACGCCGCGCAGAGGCATATATGGGCGCAGGTTTAGCCGATAAAGCGGTACAGGTTCTCAATGATCTTAAACGTGAATACCCAAATGACGTTACAACCCACTACCTACTAGCAGAAGCTCTCGGGCAAGCTGGACGAAACATCGCTGTACATGAAGCCCGCATCGACTATTTTCTGCTGACCGGTCAGATCGATCGAGCCTTGACGCAAGTCCAGTATGCTCATCGTGAGCGCAACCTTACAGCCTCTGATAAAGCACGTATCGACCAACTAGAACAAGACGTCAAACAAGTACGTGCCGAAATGGAAGCGGCACTGTAAGCGAAAACGAGTGAGAGCAAGGCCTTGCATAGCCAAAACTAGCAACTGGAATTCAAACACAAACCATCTATACTGAAATCGTGACACTCCGCCTAAGAACAAGCAAAAGGAGCTGTTATGAAACATTTAATTCAAACAGTTTACTCTGTTTTCCTATGCACGGCTTTTGCCCAATCAATTAGCGCGACCGAGTTGCTGGTAGGCAAAGTCTGTCCAGTTATTTACGACAAACAAGCACTGGGCATTTTAGTGTTCTCGCGCGAGTGGTATCACGACAGTCGCCACAACGCGGCGTACACGCCACGGGATAACGCAACAGGCGTTGGCCTTGAAATACACCTTTTTCCAAGTCGGCAAGGGCATTTACAACACGGTAACTTCGCCCAATGCGACCAATATCGTGTTATTCAGGTGCGCCACACCAATGCGCGACTAATTCCACCCGAACGGTCAGTACAGATCGATGTACCTGATGGCTTCCTGCACCCGTTTTACGATGCCGCACCACTTGAGCATGGCTACAACTCACACCAAACCCCCATCGACTCGCGCGACAAACCTTGGCAGGGTCGGCACTCGCGTGCATCGGAAGTCGCCATCTACGATACCCCTTACATATCAGATGGTTATGGTATTGAAGGACAAGACATTTTCGTTGGTTTTGAAACCTGTGCAGTATGCACTCGCAACCAACGATACGACACCATTTTGGCGTGCGGTACGTGGGGCTATCAGCGGGACTATCTCGGGGGAATGACGGGATGGACAGAACCCGAGTTCCACCCAGTCAAGTGCAGTAACACACCCTCAGCGCAGTTCCAGCAAGCCTTGCATGAATCCACACGTATCGATTACAGCTACTGGCTAGACTGGCGTACAGAATAGACTTCTAAATTAGACAAAAGCCAAATAGGAACCTATCGCAAGTCGACGTAACCTCAAAGCAGAAGAATAAGAAACGGGAGCCGCTCATGCCAAACAGCCCTTTCGGTCACGATACCGCTCACACCGTGCATACGGTCATTGAGGAGGATCACCAGGAGGTTTTTCGTCGCATCGACCAGCTTGAACAGGTTCTGCGCACGCCCAGCCCTGAGCAAGAATCGTTAATTTCGCTGCACTTTCAAGCATTAGTCCAGCACCAAGCTGACCACTTTTCGCGTGAGGAAGAGCTCATGCAAGCCTACAGCTGCCCTAACTATCTGCGCCACCGCCAAGAGCATCGCCGCGTCATCCGTGAACTGCGGGCAGCCCTAGATCACTGGCAGCAATACACCGATATAGACGCCATACGCACCTATCTCGTTGATGTTTTCCCAAACTGGCTACACCGACACATAGCCACTATGGACAAGGTAGCACTTCCCTACTCGAAGGTGCTCTAGCAGTGCTTTAGCAAGCCAGACAGCGCACGGCGCACGGCACCCTCATCAGGATCCATCCCCATAAGCGCAGGTAGCATAAACCCCTGTACCAAAGCTCCCTGCAACAACATAGCCGAACCGCTCAACCTTTCTAACGGGTTCGGCGCTTGAGCCAAAACCCAGCGTTCGATTTGCGACTGATAGTCTGCAAACGCAACCTTGAGCTCATCTGATAACTTATGCTCCTCGCCAAGAAAGATGCGATAGATCGCCAGCCGTGCCGCATCTTTAACAAGTGCTTGATAAAACGCCAGAATGCGCTCCAGCCCATCACTATGTTCAGTTTCTGCTTGGCTGAAGTGCTTACTAAGCTCAGCCGCCTGCTGCTCCAGCACCGCTAATAACAACGCCAACTTACTCGGAAAATTATTGTAAACCGTCGGCTTAGATACACCGGCAACCTGCACAACAAGGTCGATAGACGTACCTTGATAACCACGCTCAGCAAATAACTCAAATGCCGTATCGACAATGAGCTGACGTTTTGATGGACGCCCTCTCGCCATAAATCCCCCATTGACGCGCAAAAAAAAAACGATTAATTTAACTAAACCGTTTAGTTAATAATTTATATCAGGATCTGATCATGAGTGATGAAGGACGTTTTGGTCAATATGGGGGAAGCTTTATTCCCGAAATACTGTTCAATAGCCAACAAGATCTGCTCAGCGCTTACCGAGAAGCGATGGTTGATCCCGAATTCAAAGCTGAAATGCTGGCACAGATGCAACAGTATTCTGGACGCCCAACACCGCTAACCCCCTGTCCGAACTTATCTCAGCAGTTGGGCGGCGCTCAAATCTATCTTAAGCGCGAAGATCTAAACCACAGCGGCGCGCACAAGATGAATAACGTGATCGGCCAAGGCTTGCTCGCGAAACGCATGGGCAAAAAACGCGTGATCGCTGAAACGGGTGCTGGTCAACATGGCGTGGCTTCCGCATTGGTTTCTGCCCGTCTAGGCCTTGAATGCACCGTTTACATGGGTGCCCACGATATTGAACGCCAGTACCCTAATGTGTTCTGGATGAAGCAACTGGGCGCAACGGTAGTACCTGTCACAACCGGCGCGGCCACTTTAAAGGATGCGCTAGATGAAGCGATGCGCGACTGGTCGAGTAGTTTTAATGACACCCACTACCTGATCGGCACAAGTTGCGGATGCGCCCCCTACCCTGAGATGGTCGCCGGATTCCAGTCGATCATTGGCGAAGAAGTGTTCAGCCAAGCGCCGGAAGTACTCGGGCGTCAACCTGATAAGATCTATGCTTGTGTTGGCGGTGGCAGTAACGCCTGCGGAATCTTCCTGCCCTACAAAGGCACAACAACCGAGCTTGTGGGTGTCGAGGCCGGCGGAATTGGTGACGGCGTAGGAGAGCACGCGATGCGCTTCAACACCGATCAAGCACGCTTCGGGATCGCACAAGGTTACGCTACTGAGTTCTTGCAAGACGAGCAAGGCCAGCTACTGCCAACGCAATCGATCTCGGCGGGTCTGGATTATGTCGGCGTTTCCCCGATTCTTGCGGATATGGTCAAGCGCAATGAGCTACGCATGACAGCCGCACGCGACGAAGCCGTACTAGACGCCTTTAAACGACTTGCCACAACAGAGGGCATTATCGCGGCACTCGAGTCCTCTCACGCTGTTGCAGCGGCAATTGCTGAGGCACCAAAGCTTTCGCGTGACGAAAAACTCGTTGTGAATTTATCAGGCCGCGGCGATAAGGACCTGTTTAACATCGCCAGCGCCCTAAAAGACGCCCCATTTAACGACTTCCTAGCAGACTATCTAGCGCGGGAGAAGCAAGCATGAGCACCCTGCAAACCTATATCAAGACTCAGCGCGAGAGCCGACCGATCCTCCTTATGACCCATGTTATCTATGGCTATCCAACGATAAAAGATAGCCTAGAGATCATGGAGACATTGCTGCGCGAAGGCACGGATATTCTTGAAGTTCAGTTTCCTTTTTCTGACCCAGTCGCCGATGGGCCAACGATCACTAACGCCTGTCACGTCGCGCTAGAGAATGCTCCTACACTTCGCCAGTGCTTGGCCGATATCAACGCCCTTGCCACACGCTACCCTGACAGCAAACTCGTACTTATGAGCTACCTTAACCCAATGTTACAATTTGGTTTTGAAGCCTTAGCCGACGCCGCAGCGCCTGCTATAAGTGGCTTAATCATCCCCGATCTGCCGATAGAGCAAGCCAGCTTCGTTGAGCCACTAAAGGCTGCGGACATTGCACCGATCTGGCTAACCATTCCACAGATGGACTCCGCTCGCTTAGCCCAAACCCTCAGCGCTGCCAGCGGTATGCTCTACTGTGTAAGCCGATCAGGTGTTACTGGTGGTGCTACTGCATTCGATGCAGTAACAGACAACTTAGATACGCTAAAACAGCAAACGTCAGTACCGCTCGGTGTTGGCTTTGGAATTAGCAAGCCGGAACATATCACGGCGCTGATTGGTCATGCGGATATCGCCATCGTGGGCTCTGCGTTACTCGACGCCTATAACGAGGCAGGCCTAACACAGCTGGTGACACGCTTTAAAAGCTTGCAAACGGCTGCACGGTAACCAACGACATGTTGGCATAAAAAATTCAGCTGGCGCAGATATTCTCGACAGCTGAATTTTGCTATTCTGTTTTGCCATTTAAACCAATTGGTTAATTTAAACGAGAGATCAAATGAGCAAGTTCTGGAGTGCAGCGATTCGTGACCTCACACCTTATGTTCCTGGTGAACAGCCTAAGGTTACTAATCTGATCAAACTTAACACCAACGAGAACCCTTTCCCCCCCTCGCCGGCTGTTGAGCAAGCACTGCATCATTACGATACTGCTCGACTCACTCTGTACCCAGACCCTGACTCGACAGAACTTAAAGAGGCACTCGCAAACTGCTACGGTGTTGAGCGTGCCCAAGTCTTTGTTGGGAACGGCTCAGACGAGGTGCTCGCACACGCGTTCATGGCATTTTTCCGCCAAGATAAGCCGTTGTTGATGCCGTCTATCACCTACAGCTTCTACGATGTGTATTGCAACCTTTACCAGATCGACTATCAACATATTCCCCTTGAGGATGACTTCTCAATTGCACTAACAAACTACACGACTGAGAACGGCGGCATCATCTTTGCAAATCCAAATGCACCCACGGGCAGGTCACTATCGTTAGATGAGATTGAAGCACTTCTGCAGCGCAATACCGAATCCGTTGTTATTGTTGATGAAGCTTACGTTGATTTTGGCGCCCAAAGCGCAGTCGCGTTAGTGGACAAATACCCGAATGTGTTGGTCATCCAAACCTTCTCTAAATCGCGCTCACTCGCAGGTATGCGAGTTGGCTTTGCCATCGGCCATACAGAGCTGATCGATGGCTTGGAGCGCGTAAAAAATAGCTTTAATTCCTATCCACTTGACGCGCTGGCACAAAAAACGGCGGTTGCTGCCCTGCAAGATCAATCCTACTTTGAGCAGTCCGTGGCGCAGATTATGACTACGCGCCAATGGACAACCGAGCAACTATCAGAGCTAGGCTTTAAGGTCATCCCATCGGCTACAAACTTTGTATTCGCTGAGCATCGCTTTATTGAGGGCGCTGAGCTAATGGGCTACCTGCGTACCAACAATATTTTAGTGCGCCACTTCAGTCGCCCAGAGATAGACAACTTCTTGCGTATCACCATTGGTACTCAGGAACAGATGGAAGCATTGGTCGCATGTCTTAAACAGCATCCAGACCTTAGCTAGACCACAGCCTGAGCGCTGAAACACCACCGCACAATTCAACATATTCGCGAGCGCTATTGAGGCGCTCGTTTTTTTGATCCCGCAACAAGGACGTCACTTTGAACGATTCCCAACGAGGCCTGCTGCTTGCGCTTGCCGCTTATGGTATTTGGGGCTGCTTCGCGCTCTTCTTCCACCTTGTTAAACACATCCCCGCTGTAGAAGTACTGGGCCACCGTGTTCTTTGGTCGCTGATTTTTGTCGCGATTGTTTTAAGCGCCACCCGCCAATGGAAAAAGGTGCGCTATGCGTTTAATGATCGCCGCTTACTTCTGCTGCTGGCAGGCTCCTCGTGCATGATCGCAATTAATTGGGTGCTATACATCTGGGCCGTGGGGGCAGGCCGCGCGGTCGAGGCGAGCTTGGGTTACTTTATTAATCCACTGGTGGCCGTCGCGCTGGCGGTGATTTTCTTGAAAGAGACGCTATTCGGTTTTCAGAAGATAGCGATCGGCTTGGCGCTTGCAGGTGTGGGCTATAAGCTAATTAGCGTCGGAGAGCTACCTTGGATATCGCTAACGCTGGCAACAACCTTCGCGTTTTACGGGTTAATCCGAAAGCAAACACAGGTGGATGCCGTATCGGGGCTATTCATCGAAACGCTGATTCTCGTACCTGCAGCATTGGCGTATTTAAGCTATTTGCTGCTTGCTGGCACCGGTTCATCGTTATCCAGTTACGATTGGGGACTACTCATACTTTCCGGCATTATTACGGCATTGCCACTCATTGCCTTTTCAGCCGCGGCGAAACACCTTAGTTTAACCGTACTCGGGTTTATGATTTATCTCGCACCGTCTCTGCAGTTATTATCTGCAGTGTTGATACTCGGCGAGCCTTTCAATCAGGATGACTGGGTCACTTTTGCTCTTATCTGGGCAGGGCTTATCGTGTTTTCAGGTGGTGCAGCACTGAAGCACCAGCGCAGCCGCACTAAACATAGCTGATTAGAGCAACAAAAAAGGAGGCTAAATAGCCTCCTTTTTTCATGACAAACGCTTAAGCCTCACTCTCGCCTTCAATTCGATTGGAACCACTTTGCTTGGCGATAAACAGGTTCTCTTCTGCACGCTTTAAGATATCTTCAGCCGAATCTTCCGCATCTTGCAGCGTTGCCGAGCCTATACACACCGTAATCTTGAGTGTGACATCTTCGAAATCGATCTCTAAGTTTTCCGCTAGACGGCGCACCCGCTCCGCTGCCAACAACGCCTGATCGTGATTAGTTTCAGGCAGAAACATCACAAATGCATCATCAGAGAAGCGCGCAAAGAAATCGGCTGTACGTTTAAAGTTTTGCATCGCTTGCACAAAGGCTTGCAACACTCGATCACCCGCATCTAAACCATGTGTGCTATTGATGTCGCTGAAGTGATCGATATCTATTTTCAGGAATGAGCATACCCAGTCATAACGTTTGGCTTGGGCAACAGACTGCTTGAGAATGGTCATCAAGGCCCGGCGGTTGTATGCGCCTGTGAGAGGATCACGCTGTGCTAATGTAATCGCTTTTTGCTCTGAACGCTTCGCATCTGCAATATCGCGAGCAATCCAGAGCAGCTCATCATCATTTACAGCAACGATACGTGTGTCCCATACCTGCGCATCAGTAAGACCGGCTTCACGCCAGTCCAATGAATGCTCAGGGTTCATCGATACTAACAGTTTTTGCGGCTCACGTGAGGCTAGCGCACTTTCGATTTGAGCATCAATATGCGCGCTAATATCCGATGAGAAAAGGCTTGAGAACGTACGGGTTAGGAGTACATCAGGATGCAACCACTGAGCATCCCCAGCTCTGACATCGGTCACCTCACCAGCGGCATTAAGGTGCACAACAATTTGCTCTAATGCGCTAGAGAGTGCATCGAAGCGCTGCTGATAGTTGCTGCCAGAGTCAGCCATAGTGTTCTCCTACCCTGTATTATCTTTTCCCTAAGTTATAGCACAGCTGTTTTTGTTTGTTAGCTATAAATTTAAATTAATCAGCGACCTAGACTAAAAGCGTTATGCCTCAGTTGCCTGATTTGCGTTGCTGTGCTTGCTGCTGACGCTCACGATCTGCCTGCTTTTTCTGACGACGTGTTTGCGTACTTTCATTGGCTTCTTCACCCAGGTGCCCCTCACCGCGTTCTCTGGCGAGGCGCATTTGTAGTTCACGCTGTCGAAAGCGCGCTAGCTGATCTTCACTATGCGTACCAAAACAGTGCGGGCAGCTAACACCCTGCTCAAACTTATCGCTTGCTTTATCCTCAGCAGTAATAGGTAGGCGGCAAGCCGCACAGGCTTCATATTGGCCTTTCTCCAACTGATGATTGACTGTCACACGGTCATCAAATACGAAGCACTCACCTTCCCATAGGGATTCCTCTTGATCCACCTCTTCGAGATATTTCAAGATACCGCCCTTGAGGTGATAAACCTCTTCAAAGCCCTGCTCAAGCATAAAGGCCGTCGACTTTTCACAGCGAATGCCACCGGTGCAAAACATCGCAACCTTCTTCTGCTTTTCAGGATTCATGTTTTCTGCAACATACGCTGGAAACTCACGGAAGGTATCTGTCTCGGGGTTCACTGCATGCTTAAAGGTACCGACTTGGACCTCATAGTCATTACGCGTATCGACAACGACGACGTCTGGGTCAGAGATGAGAGCATTCCAATCCTGTGGCTCGATATAGGTACCCACGACACGTTTTGGGTCGATGCCCTCAACGCCCAGTGTGACAATCTCCTTCTTGAGTTTCACTTTGCCACGCTTAAACGGTTGTTTTTCATGGTATGACTCTTTGTAGTCAAGATCGGCCAAACGCGGGTCTGATTTCAGCCACGTCAGCAAGCTATCAATACCTTCGCGAGATCCGGATACAGTTCCGTTAATACCTTCATTGGCCAACAGTAACGTGCCGCGAATATGGTTGCTTTGCATCACTTGTGTCAAAGGTTCGCGAATCTCTTGGAAATTATCGAGCGTCACAAATTTGTAAAGTGCGCAAACAACGATATCAGCCATGCTGGAGCTCCAGTGTAAATCAATAAAAGTGCGCAATTATAAGCGTTCAGCGCTCTGGTGTCGTTAAATCGATCACCTATTTTCGCAATGGCTATTCACCTGAGAAGCCAATAGAATGAAATCCTATATTCAGCCGACCTAATTAAAGGACATCACTATGCGTTGCCAACGCTATCTCTGCGCTTCATTGCTCGTTTGTGCCTCAACGTTAACCAGTGCTGAGGGCATTCCCGTTGAGCCGGGTTTGTGGGAGTCCACAACCGTTATTAAATCATCGATGCTGCCACAACCGATGAAAGAAACGACGCGCGAATGCGTTACCGAAACTGAGGTGACCCCAGAGCTATTTATTGATCAAGAAGACCAGTCTTGTGCTGTCTCAGATGTTAATGTCACGAGCGATACCATCACATGGAAAATGGTGTGCCAAGAGGAAGGTGGTCAAGCAAAAGGTAATGGTATACTGAAGGTTAATGGCGACGCGATGTCAGGAAAGATGCAGATGACTATGTCGGTGCAGGGAATGGAAGTGAACATGGATTCATCATGGACAGGCCAGCGAATCGGCCCTTGTCCATAATGATGGCGCCCGCGCTACGCATTTATCTAGCTGCGGGTGCATCTGCTATGCAGGGATCAACATCACTGCTGCCAGTAAACCCATGGCAAATACCGCAACGACAAAAGAGGCAACGCTGCTCTCGGCAGCTCGGTCAGTGGAGTGGTTCATATCTGCTCCTTGTTTCGCTTATTGAAGCCATTCATTAAAAGACATACAAATGATAATCAATATCATTATCGATAACAAGATATATCTTTTATGTTTTGCGTTACGCTATCAATAAACCTTTAGATCACCAGTTATCACTGCAGTATCATTTCGGGTTTATGTCACATTACCGAAGTCAATCGGCACTGGGGTTCATCTCCTTGCTAGACTCGCCTAATGCTGCAAAATTCTCAGCAAATGCGCGATATTCCGACGCCTTGTGAGCGGCTTTAGGAATCATTTCTAATAGATCTGCCATCAGTATGTAGGCTCCGTTGAGGTTGTCATAATCAGGAAAGCGTCGATGCAAGCCATTCAGCAAACGGACTCCTAGCTCGGGATTCCCATGAGTCATACAAATGCCTGCAAGCTGATGGCACCCCAACGGCGTCTCAGGCAGAAACTGCTTATCCACGTGTAGCGTTTTGCGGTAGAGATCATAGATCTGACGCTCCCGACCACGGCGAATCAAATACCCCATATATTGCGGGACTAAACGCCGCAACTGGTCTACCGAGCGGCTCGCAAAAGCAAGATCAAAATAGCGCTGGTAGAGACGCTCTGAAGGTTGACTCTTTACCGTTTTAGAAAGCTCCTCAAAAGCTCGCGAAAAGTCCCCTTCTTTGACAAAAATCGCAACCGTGGCCAGAAGGCGCTCCTCTGCACTTAGAGGAATCAGCGGTTGCTGCTCATCATCTTCGCGCCGAGCTTCATAGCCAAAACCATGCTGATTGATAAACAGGATGTATCCCATCACATGGAAAAGAACAACCATGTAGTAATCGGACACCATACTCTGTAGTGCAACGGCCACCACACTGTAGCCGTCACCAATAAGGCCATGTATCGTGGCAACCGATACCGACATCATGGCGATAAATGCCAGTAGCAAAGCGTAAGGAAACCCAATGGTTTTAACGGTATGCAGAATGTTAAGGGGGTTGATCGACGCTAAAACGCTGTCCGATAGCGCGTAGTGCATGAGCACAGCGGGAAAACACACCATATAAAACAACCCAAGCACTGCCGCCGCATACACACCAAGCTGGCTATAAACCGTAAATACGATGGCAGTCATGATGATCAGCATACCGGTCAAGCTAAGGATAAGGCGAACCCCGCCCGTAAACGCTTCAGATATGGGGGGCGCTTGCATATGGCCGTTTGCCGTGGCCACCATGCAGATGAAGCTGTATTTCATCATCGCACCGGTTAACAGCAGCACCACCACAAATGCAATAAAGCCGCCTACATTAGCTAATACAGCCGATGTCACGGCAACCCCTATGATCAACATTAGAGTCTCTTTGCTGATGGGGTATTTAAAGCTTTTATCAATGCGCCGCCAAAACGGCTCCGCGTTCGTCGCATCACCAAGAAATTCTAGGCGCGATCCGCATAGAGGGCAGCACTCGGTACCAAAAGTCTCTCCGCCGACAACGCACTCGCTGCAGCAGTTGAGTTCGCATTGGTGACAAACATATTGAGCATGCTCGGTGGGGTGGTATTTGCAAAACGACATCGTATCACTCACAGCCAGTGTCCCTGGTTCAAACGTTCAGCAATCGCTTGGTAGTTCGCACTCTTGTTCTTGTTACCCAACTTCGAGTGCAGATTAGCTAAGCGGGTTGCAAGATCAGCAAAAAGCGGAGATTTCGCTTCACGCGACTGCAACTGCTCACAAATGGCTTCAGCATACGAGCGGTCGGGAAGCTGTAAAAACTTCACACCCAACTTAGCGAGCGCATCATCATCAAGTGTCGCGAGCAGCTCTGGTGTCTCGCGCCAGAGCGCATTCAGTTGCCGCAACTGGCGCTGCGATACACTTGGCCAATTCAAAAGCCTTTTTAGTGCGTCTTCATAGGGCTTACCCAGCTGAGCTGATAGCACAATGTGCATACGGGATAACTCAAAATCATCACCAAAGCGCGATTGAAAGCGTTCGATCTCCGCTAAAGCTGACTCAAACTGAAACTTCTCCAAATATTGATAGATGAGGGCTCGTGCTTTTTGTGCAGCGGGCACCTCCTGATCTTCTTCAATATAGGCCTGATCAATCACAGGATGTTTGAGATTATTAGTGACTAAAACCAGCACTGCTCCAACGACAAATCCACCGGTATGGGCCATAAAAGCAACATTGGAATCAGGCTGGTTAACATAGTTAAGCAGCTCATTCGCTATGTACACCGGAAGTATGAACAGCGCAGGCGCGCGGAAGTAACCTGCAAACACAAAGATCCAGTAAAAAAACTCGATGCGCCGAAGGCGAAAAATACCGAGATACATCGCCATGACACCAGAGATAGCTCCTGAGGCCCCTACCAACGATGAAGGCCCTGTGTTGAAAGCGCCATATAACAGCGCGCCAGCCGTACCCGCTAACAAGTAAAAGAGCAAAAATAACCCGTGCCCTATCGAGACCTCAACCGCAAACCCACATACAGCGAGAATAAACATATTGCCCACCAGATGAAGTAGGTCTCCGTGCAGAAACTGGTAAGTAACAAGCGTCAGCGGGTTAAACTGCTGCGAGTTAAACCCATATGCGACCACACTTACCGACGCAAGTTGCTGATGCAGCTCATCACGCTGTTGCCAGTAATAGTCCCGCACCCTTGGATAGAGGGCTTCTCGCCGTTCCCCAAAGTGATCAGCAAATGCCGCGTCACTCAGCAACCAATAAGCAAGCTGGTAATGATCTCCTTGATCGTAAAAGCTCTGGAATTCGTTTAGTTGCTCAGTTTTGCCCTGTGAGGTGAGGAACTTTTGGTAGGCAGGCCACTCAAGGTCTAGGTAGTCGTCATTGACATATTGGCCAACAGAGCGATCAATCTTGAGCGAATCTCCCGATTGATAAAAGCTAAAGATGATGATGTTAAGACCAATCAGTGCAATCAATATGATCGGCGTTCGGCGCCAATCGATATGTTTTTCTGTGGGGATGATAATCATCGCCTTGCGTATCCTTTCTCGCGTCTAAACGCTTCAGCACATGAACTAAGGAAAACACGTGCGGAGACCAGCGCAACGGCCAATATCAGCACCCGTTCTCAATCCAAACTAGCATGAGGCTATGTAGCTGCAAGCCTCTCAAATAACTCATTGAATAGCAAAGGAAACAAAGCATCCATGAAAACAATAGGACTATTGGGCGGCATGAGCTGGGAATCGACTGTCACCTATTACACCCAGATTAATCAGGGCATAAAGAACGCACTAGGCGGTTTACATTCAGCCAAGATCGCCATGGTCAGCGTTGATTTCGCAGAGATAGAAGCCCTTCAACACAAGGGAGATTGGCCCGCAACCGCGGATATTCTCTCCCAAGCCGCTAAGCAGCTGGAAGCTGCGGGGGCAGACCTAATACTGATATGTACCAACACCATGCACAAAGTCGCGCCGGCCGTGCAAGAAGCAACTCAGATTCCACTACTCCATATCGCTGATGCCACCGCACAACAGCTCAAAGCAGCTGGTGTACAAAAAGTCGGCTTGCTGGGTACCCGCTTTACCATGGAGCAATACTTTTATAGAGGCCGCTTGGAAGAGAAACATGGTATCAGCGTGATTACACCTGATAGTGACAGCCGAAGCGAAGTACACCGCATCATCTATGAGGAGCTCTGCCAAGGAGAGATCAAACCCGCGTCCAAAGATTATTACTGCCGTGTGGTTGAGGATTTAAAACGCGCTGGCGCAGAGGCCGTAATCCTTGGATGCACAGAAATTGGATTGCTGATTAATGCAGCAGATGTGACTCTGCCCATTTTCGATACGACTCTAATCCATGCGGACGCAGCGGTAAGTGTCGCTTTATCTACACGTTAAGAGCCGTTATCCTCTGTAGTCCGTGCAGACTTGGCCGATAACGCTAAACTGTAATGGGTCTGGTGCGCTGTATCATGCGCCGACTTGAAACGTACCTTACGCGGTATTGTAAGCATAGGTAGTCCTATATCACATGGAGATTCTACAGCAATGAAGCGCTTTAGCTCTGTATCATTACTCACGAGCGTATTATTGGCAGCCCCGCTTGGCGCAGCAGCCAATTCGACATTATGGAATGATGTTACTACCCCGATTGTCTCCCCCCATGCAAAGCAGACAATTCAAGCAAGTGCAGCCCGATACGTTGATACAAACGTTGCTGCGCTAACTCAAATGCTCGAAGGCGAAACGGTTTCACTTGAACTACCGCTTCCAGATGGCAGCTTCGTGACCTACCAACTTAGCTATACACCGGTTACTGCGCCGGAACTCGCCGCTAAGTACCCTGCTATTCGTACCTTTAGAGGTGTGGATGTTAACGACCCACGAAACCGTGGTCGCTTTGATATCACCCCGCAGGGTTTTCACGGCATGTTCAAGCACAATGATGAGTGGGTGATGATCGATCCATCCAACATCGCGACAGAACGCCACATGGCTTACTACTCTAAACATGCCAAGGCGCTGAACCGCCGCTCTGCCGACCAATACTTCAAAGACACCGCATCGCTAGCCAATGACACCCAAGCTCTGGAGAAAACCGTCGCCGGAGATCAGCTCATTACTTATCGCATGGCGATCTCAGCGGCAGGCGAGTATACCCAGTTCCATGGCGGCACGAAGGTTGGTGGACTCGGTGCGGTAGTGACATTACTCAACCGTATCAATGAAGTTTATGAGCGAGAGCTATTGGTTCAATTTGAACTGGTTGCAGATAACGACCGCGTCATCTTTACGAATGCCAATTCAGACCCATTCGCAAATGACGATTCCGACGTTGAAACCAATGCTGGAGTTCTCGACAGTTTTATCGGCACGTCCAATTACGATATTGGCCATGTATTGAATACACAAGGCGGTGGTTTAGCCTACTTTGGAGTCTGCAGTCCGCAGCTCAAAGGGCGCGGTATGTCGGGCAGCCCGTTCCCATCAGGGGATTTTTTTTATGTTGACCTCGTAGCACACGAGATCGGCCATCAACTAGGTGCGAATCACTCGTTTAATGGCAGCTCTGGTTCATGTGGATCAAACCGCAATGATGGTACTGCTTGGGAACCGGGTAGCGGCAGTACAATCATGTCTTATGCGGGTACTTGTGCTGATCAAAACTTGCAACGAACCGCCGATCCATTCTTCCACTCAAAATCTGTAGAAGAGATGATGGATTTCATCAGCTCTCGCAGCTGCGGAACCCGGACGAATGTCCTAAACACGCCACCAACAGCCTATGCAGGCGTCGACTATACGATTCCAGCAAATACTCCGTTCATACTGGAGGGCACAGGCTCGGACGTAAACCCAACACCCGCTCTGAGCTATCAATGGGAGCAGATCGACTCTGGCGCAGCATCGACTGATTCACTCGATATGGTTGATGATGGCACACGAACATTATTCCGTTCATGGGCACCCACTAGCGACAAAACTCGTTACTTCCCTCGTCTGTCAGATTTAGTGAGCCGCACATCTACGTTGGGCGAAACCCTCCCAACCACGACACGCGCCCTCAACTTCCGCTTTACCGTGCGCGATAATGCCGGTGGAGTAGCGAGTGACGATGCACGTATCAATGTTACTAACCAAGCAGGTCCTTTCAGGCTGCTAACGGCACACAATAGTAATTACCAACCAGGCGCCAGTATGGAAGTGCGTTGGGATGTCGCGGGCACAAGTGATGCACCCGTCAACTGCAGTGCCGTCGATATTTTACTCTCCAACAGCAATGCCACCGCTTTCAACACAGTGCTGCTATCAGGTACTCCAAATGATGGATCTGAAAGCGTCACTCTGCCGAATCAAGCGGTTAGTAATGCCCGCGTCATGGTGCGTTGTGTTAACAATATCTTCTTTAATATCAGCCAAGGCGCCCTGAGCATCTCAACGAGCACAACAACAGATCCGACAACGCCTACCACACCGACAACGCCAACGGACCCTACCACACCTGATAGTAGCTCCGGTGGTGGCGGTAACCTTCCACCTTGGACGCTCCTATTGTTGGCACTTTCAGGGCTGGTACTGTCAGGCTGCAAAGGCAATACAAAACCGAATGATGAACGTTTTGACGCTGACCTAACATGGGTTGACGATGCTGACGCTAAAGCCGATGCAGCAGCTGCGATCGCAAAAAAAGACTACCGCCTTTTAGCATTTTCGGGCCGGCGTCAAACTCTACCAGGCATCCATAGCGACCTCGTCGAGCAAGCCAAAAGCCAATGTGGTTACTTACTTGTTCCTGGGACAGGTGATGCACTCAATTCCGTTGAGAAGGGCGAGCGCCGCGCTAAAGCGTTTGATTACGCTAAAGCGTTTAATCGGTTCGTACTAGCCAAATGTAAAGAAGCTGCGCAATAACATCAGTGGTTGCGCGATTCCGTCAAGAGCGATGGCGCATCTGCGTCGTCGCTCTTTTATTTTTAGCCTTCGCCCCTTGGAATGAAGCATGGGTGCGTAGGCTCTATCTATTAACAGCCGAGCCCGCAATCTGGCAGCTAGTTACCGCTCATCTTACCCACTGGTCATGGCCGCACCTGCTAAATAATTTCATCGCCGCTTTTTGCTTGATCGGACTCTACGGCCGCTACTGGTCAAACAGAGAATTGCTCTACTGTGTTGCCGGAGTATGGGCTGCGCTGACGATTTACCTAACCTTACTCTACACTCGAAGCTTTTATCTAGGCGCATCTGGACTGCTTTACAGCCTATTTTTCTATGCTGCATTACGCTTTTGGCGGCAACAGCCTGCGATAAACTCACTGGTGGTCGGATATATTATCTGGAGTATTTTAATGCCGCAGACACGGGTTAGTATCGGGGTACCCATCGCTAGTGAAGTACATATCGTGGGGATACTCGCGGCGACTGTGATGCTCACCATCAGACCGGTATGGGGTTACCTCTCGCGGCTGCACTAGCGTCTCTTGCAGCGAGATGGCAATAAAAAAGCTGGCAGGTTTTACTACCTGCCAGCTTTACAACGGGATGTTAATTCGCAACCAGAAAGGGGAAGGACCCATCGCCAGCAGACACACATGGTGTCTTGCGGCGCTTTCTCGCAACACAACTAGTATATTGCATCCTTTTATTTTATAAATATGCCTGTATTTCGATTAGAAAAAACTATGGGTTTTTAATACATGGACCGTTTACTGAGCATGGAAGTCTTTGTAGAGGTAGTAAAAACGGGCAGCTTTGTGCGTGCTAGTGAGAAATTTCATATCAGCTCCGCAATGGTTGGCAAGCATATCCGGAGGCTAGAACACCATGTTGGAACCACCCTGCTGAACCGCACTACTCGCAAGCAAAGCCTCACCGAGGTTGGCCGAACTTACTTTACCGAGTGCGAACGCCTTCTGCATGAGCACCTATTTCTAGACCAGCGCATATCAGCAATAAAGAACACGGCTTCAGGCGTGCTGCGCATCAATGCGCCCATCACCTTTGGTGCAGAAATTTTATCGCCAATGATAGGTAAGTTCTTAGATCAGCACCCACACGTCAGCATTGACTTGTCGCTAACCAATGAAAAAGTGGATGTGATGCATGACGACTACGATGTTATTTTACGCACGGGGAGATTAGAGAACGCGGCCTATATCGCTAGACAACTATGTAATATTGAAATGGTCTTTTGCGCATCACCGACCTATCTCGAGAAACACGGCACGCCCGAGTCTATCGAGGCACTGCAACATCACCAGTGCCTGGCGTTTAAGCATTGGCGCAAGCATTCGCCATTCTATTCTCCTGATGAACTGAAGCCCTTTGCATTTCCGCAAGCCCGGTTTCAAACGAACTGCGGATCTGCACTCCTAAATGCAGCTATTGCTGACTTAGGCATCATTCTACAACCTAAAATGCTCGTCAAAGACCCACTGGCAGACGGGTCTCTCGTAGAAATTCTTAGCGCTTTCGTACCGCCACCGAGACCGATTAGCTTGCTGTATCGCTCCCGAGCAGATCAAACCCTCAAAACTCAGTTGCTGATCAACTACTTAATTGACCAGTTCCGACCTAGTGGCGGATACCCTTGTATCGTATAAAGTACTATTTTGGCTTAACAGCCACCGCCTGAACCACAGACAGCGTACCCATTTGAGATGTTTGCTCGCTTTGCGGCCGCTCAAGCTCTTCTAACTGTAAAAACTGTGCATCGGGCAGCGCACGCTTAAGACGCTCAGATGCTAACGCAGGGCCAATGTCCTTCTTTAGCTTTCTTAAGTGTCTTTCCGTATAGCCTTCCAGTATGAGTACACCCCCTGGCTTTAGGGCGTTCATCATACGTTGACACATCGTTGCTTGCGCTCCGCGAGGAGGCTGATAAAAAAGCGACACAACGGCATCCCACTCTTCATATCCTAACGGGTAATGCAGAAGGTCAGCACGAATAAGCTCAATATTAAGTTCATTCTGTTCTGCCAACTGCCGTGTGGCATCAAGGGTCATCCAAGAGATATCAACCGCAGTAACATGAAAGCCTGCTAACGCAAGGTGCACTGCATCGTAACCATTCGCAGTTGTGAGACACAGAACCCTAGCTTGCTGCGGTAAGCAACCTATCTGCTGCTTTAAAAAGAGGTTAGGTTCTTTTCCAGAAGTGTAGTGATCAATATTATAATTTTCTTCCCACATCATCAGACTTCTCCACTATTAGATCTATCTGATATTTCTTAAGCAAATATTAAGCCAAAAATTAAGCTATTGATAAGCAATGCCTTTTTATGGCTAGTTTAAAGCGGGTACCCTATATTGTAAGGAAAGCTGACAGCCTATTATTAATATTTTAGGAGCTTAAAACTCAGTTTAAAGCACCGCCGCATAAGCGCTAAACGACATCATCAGAATAGATTTCAAACACAGGTGCGCTATCCCCCCAGCAAATAACATCCCGATAATCTGAGTGCTTCTCTAGCATCGGCTTTATCACCTTAAAATACGGAGAAACATCGAAGTCTCTTGGCGTATAGAGACTGGGGTGACGAGAAAAAAGGCGGCGCATCTGACCAGAATCGCGAGATACAGCATATGCGGCCGGGAGAATCGGATAATGGACTGACTGAAACGCTTGAGCAATTAACGACGAGCAGATAGCTTGAGTTGGGTCACCGCTACCCAACTGAAGAAAAGAGCGGCGCCAACGACCTGGCAGCGGCGGCAGAGGCAGTAAATAGCGCGCTAAATCGACAATATTTTTTCGATCATAGGTATCTCCTAACCTATCCATAGCGTAACAAACGACCTCATCTATTTCGCTAGCTGATAACCCAATGGGGCGGCAAATACGCGTATGCTGATCGCTGTACATGCTGAGAGGAACCGAGCGAACACCGTCATTCAGATCAGCCTCAACCAAGCAGCGCGTCTCACCATCACATGTCTCGGCACAATCACCGACACAGAGCGCAGCGTGTGACCAAGTAGATTGCGTCAAATACTTGATAACAGAACTCACGCGACTAGTGCCCTCTACCAAAAGAACATCGCCCTTTTTCAAAGAGGCTGACAAGCTATCAGGACTGCTGGTCGCTAGCTGCAAGTTCGCCTCGCGCGGTTTCGACAAATAGTCCGCTAAACATCCGCCAACGCGCTCTTTAATCGATCCCATCGCATTCCCCCCCCCGCTCGAACGCTTCTTTGGTTTCAACACCATGCTGCTGAACTTTCACTCCTCACATGCTTCTAAAGCCTAGAACAGATGTGAGGAGAGCATGACAGATACACTCAACAAGATGTCATCACTGATGCGCCACTTAACATGGATCATCGCACTAGTTTTATTGACAATCATTTTTAACAATTGGGTTAAACATCAGTATAACCCAAACTCTAACTTAGCTATCGGCCAGAGCAACGAGCCTGTAGTACTTGAGCGCAACCGCCAAGGCCACTACGTGGCAACGGGCCTCATCGAAGGTGAGCCTGTTGTTTTCCTATTAGATACAGGCGCAACCAACATCAGCGTTCCCCAACTTTTGGCTCAACGCATAGGTCTTGATCCCGGAGATAAGGTTCGTGTTGGCACGGCTAATGGAAGTATCAGTGTTTTCCGGACTGAATTAGAGAGTGTGCAGTTAGGCGGAATTGAGATGAGGGGTGTCGCAGCACACATAAATCCATTTATGGAAGGCAATACCGTGCTATTGGGTATGAGCTTTCTCAAGCATCTAGAACTACGCCAAACCAACGGCGTTTTAGAGCTGCGCGTGCCTTAGCACTAAAGAATCATGACAAACAAAAAAGGCAGCCAAGGCTGCCTTTTTACTTAACTTACTGGATTACCAGCCAGTTACTTCTTTCAGAGCGTCGCCAATCTGAGCAAGGGAGCGAACAGTTTTAACGCCAGCATCTTCCAATGCTGCGAACTTCTCATCCGCTGTACCTTTACCACCAGAAATGATCGCGCCTGCGTGACCCATACGCTTACCAGCAGGAGCCGTTACACCAGCAATGTAAGAAACCACTGGCTTCGTTACATTTGCCTTAATGAATGCAGCTGCTTCTTCTTCTGCAGTACCACCGATCTCACCGATCATAACGATCGCTTCAGTCTGAGGGTCCTTCTCGAACATCTCAAGAATATCGATGAAGTTAGAACCTGGGATTGGGTCACCACCAATACCTACGCAAGTAGACTGACCAAAACCGTAATCAGTTGTCTGCTTAACAGCTTCATACGTCAGTGTACCTGAGCGAGAAACGATACCTACTTTACCTGGCAAGTGAATGTGACCTGGCATGATACCAATCTTACACTCGCCCGGAGTGATAACACCTGGGCAGTTAGGACCGATTAGGCGAACACCCAGCTCGTCACACTTCACTTTACATTGCAGCATATCCATCACTGGAATGTGCTCAGTAATACAAACGATCAGTTTGATACCAGCGTGCGCAGCTTCCAAGATAGAGTCTTTACAGAACGGAGCTGGAACATAGATAACAGACGCTTCCGCACCTGTTGCTTCTACAGCCTCTGCAACTGTGTTGAAGACTGGCAAACCTAGGTGCTCAGTGCCACCTTTACCTGGCGTTACACCGCCAACCATCTGAGTACCGTAAGCGATCGCTTGCTCAGAGTGGAAAGTACCTTGACCACCAGTGAAACCTTGGCAGATAACTTTAGTATCTTTATTGATCAGAATGGACATGATTACTTACCCTCCGCTGCTTTAACTGCTTGCTGAGCAGCATCTGTCAGACTGGTTGCAGCAATGATATCCAAACCAGACTCAGCCAGGCGCTGTGCACCCAACTCAGCATTGTTACCTTCCAGACGTACCACAACTGGTACGCTTACGCCTACTTCTTTAACTGCGCCAATGATACCGTCAGCAATCAAATCGCAACGAACGATACCACCGAAGATGTTAACGAGTACCGCTTTAACTTTGCTATCTTCAAGGATGATCTTGAATGCTTCAGTAACACGCTCTTTCGTCGCGCCGCCACCTACATCCAAGAAGTTTGCAGGGAAGCCGCCGTGCAAAGAAACGATATCCATGGTACCCATCGCAAGGCCAGCACCGTTAACCATGCAGCCAATAGAACCATCTAGTGCAACGTAGTTAAGATCCCACTCTGCCGCACGCGCTTCACGCTCATCTTCCTGAGAAGGGTCTTGCATCTCTTGAAGGTCTTTGTGACGGTAAACAGCGTTGCCGTCGATGACAACTTTCGCGTCTAGGCAGTGCAAGTTACCCGCATCAGTAATAACAAGAGGGTTGATCTCTAACAACGCAAGATCTTTCTCTTCGAACATCTGCGCCAAGCCCAGGAAGATCTTAGTGAACTGCTTCACTTGATCACCGTTCAGACCAAGCTTAAACGCCAACTCACGTGCTTGGTATGGCTGAGCACCAGTCAACGGATCAATTGTTGCTTTAAGGATCTTTTCAGGTGTCTCTTCAGCAACTTTCTCGATTTCAACACCACCCTCTGTGGATGCCATGAAAACGATGCGACGTGTAGAGCGATCTACGACTGCACCAAGATATAGCTCTTGAGCGATATCTGTACATGTCTCAACCAAAATTTTTGATACTGGCTGGCCATTTTCGTCAGTTTGGTAAGTTACCAAATTTTTGCCTAACCAATTCGCTGCGAACTCCTTTGCAGCAGCTGGTGTATCTACCAACTTAACACCGCCCGCTTTACCGCGGCCGCCAGCGTGAACCTGAGCCTTAACAACCCATTTATCACCGCCGATTTTCTGTGCTGCTTCTTCTGCAGCTTCCGGAGTATCTACCGCGTAACCTTTCGATACTGGTAGACCATATTGAGCAAACAGTTGTTTGCCTTGGTACTCGTGAAGATTCATGCTCTAGTCCGTTGTATTGTCTCTGATAAATCCGATGTAGTTGTAGCACAACACCGGCCCACAGTTTTACGACAAGCTCTCGCAAAATCGGCCAGGCTTTTGGCCCGGCCGAAACTTAGATATTTGAATAATGCTATAGACTAACGCTTTTTGCGATTAGCCATATGGATAGCATGGTTGTCTACCGCCAACGCAGCTTCGTGAATCGCTTCACTCACTGTCGGGTGAGCGAAGACTGTCATCTGCAGATCTTCCGCACTAGAGCAGAATTCCATCGCGATGGCAGCCTGACCAATCAGCTCTGATGCGATACCACCAACGATATGCACACCAAGAATACGGTCAGTCTCTTCGTCAGCAATAACTTTAACAAAACCTTCGGTAGAGTTTGCAGCCATTGCACGGCCTGTAGCGGCAAATGGGAACTTACCTGTCTTAACTTTGACGCCGTCAGCTTTAAGTTCTTGCTCTGTTTTACCAACCCATGCTAGTTCAGGATACGTGTAAATGATGTTAGGGATGACATCGTAGTTCATTGCGGCTTTGTGACCAGCAATGATATCTGCAACCATGATTCCCTCTTCAGAAGCCTTGTGCGCAAGCATAGGACCACGTACGGAATCACCAATTGCAAATACGCCTGGAACACCTGTGCGGCAGTTTTCATCTACAAAGATAAAGCCGCGTTCGTCCAACTTAACGCCGCTATCACCTGCCAACAAACCTTGAGTTTGTGGACGACGGCCAACAGCTACGATCAGCTTGTCAACAACGATCTCTTTGTCGCCTTCGCTGTCAGTAAACTTAACCTTAACTTCTTTACCATCGATGATTTCAGTGCCTGTGCAGCGCGCACCTAGCTTGATATCAAGCTTCTGCTTCTTAAACAGCTTTGCCGCTTCCTTCGCTACATCTTTATCAGCTGCAGCTAGGAAATCGTCCATCGCTTCAAGAACAGTCACTTCTGAGCCTAAACGCGCCCATACTGAACCCATTTCCAAACCGATTACACCAGCGCCAATTACACCCAAACGCTTAGGCGTTTCATCGATATCCAACGCGCCAGCGTTATCTAGAATCAAGCCTTCAGTCAGCGGTGCTGGCGGGATTTCTACAGGTACAGAACCAGATGCTAGGATAACATTTTCAGCTTCGTATACTGCCGCTTCACCATCAGCTGCAGTTACCTCGACCTTCTTGTTCGCAAGCAACTTACCCATGCCTTGCAGCAAAGTAACGCCGTTAGCTTTGAATAGACCAGTGATACCACCTGTCAGATTCTTAACGATAGTGTTCTTACGAGACACCATCTGCTTCACATCCATCGATACGTTTTCAGCACCAATGCCGTGCACAGCAAAATCATGTGCAGCTTCGTGGAATTTATGAGTAGACTCCAGAAGCGCTTTCGAAGGGATACAACCTACATTCAGGCATGTACCGCCTAGGACCGCAGTGCCTTTGTCATCAACCCACTTTTCAACACAAGCAGTCTTCAGGCCTAGCTGCGCAGCGCGAATAGCCGCTACGTAACCGCCAGGACCTGCACCAATAACGATAACATCAAATTTCTGAGACATTCGTCTTACCTTCCTAATCGCTGAATACGGGTTGAATTAAACGTCAAGCAACATACGTGCTGGATCTTCCAGCAAGTCCTTGATCGTAACAAGGAATTGTACAGCTTCTTTACCGTCAATCATACGATGGTCGTAAGATAGTGCTAAGTACATCATAGGCAAAATCTCAACCTGGCCGTTTACAGCCATAGGACGCTCTTGAATCTTGTGCATACCCAAGATCGCTGTTTGTGGTGGGTTTAGAATTGGCGTTGACATAAGTGAGCCAAATACACCACCGTTCGTGATTGTGAATGTACCGCCTTGCATATCTTCCATGCCCAGCTTACCTTCGCGACCACGCTTACCGAAGTCAGCGATTGTTGACTCAACATCAGCAAGGCTCATAGTGTCTGTATCGCGTAATACAGGTACCATCAAACCACGGTCAGTAGATACAGCCACACCGATGTCTTGGTAACCATGGTAAACCATATCGTTGCCATCGATCGATGCGTTAACTGCTGGGAAGCGCTTCAGGGCTTCAGTGGCTGCTTTCACAAAGAAAGACATAAAGCCCAAACGCGTGCCGTTGTGAGTTTTCTCAAACAGATCTTTGTATTGCTTACGCAGCTCCATAACAGGCTTCATGTTGACTTCGTTGTACGTCGTCAGCATTGCCGCGTTTTGCTGAGCTTCAACGAGACGCTTAGCGATTGTCGCACGTAGACGCGTCATTGGAACACGCTTCTCAACGCGCTCACCAGCAACAACGTTAACGCTTGCCGCAGGTGCAGCCGGTGCTGCCGCAGCTGGAGCCGGTGCTGCCGCTGGTGCACCACCTTTAAGGAAGTTTTGTACGTCCTCTTTAGTGATACCACCGTTTTTGCCAGTACCTGGGATTTTAGAAGCGTCTAGGCCATTTTCATCAATCAGCTTACGTGCTGCCGGACCCACTTTATCGCCGTCAGTCGTTGCCGCTTCTGAAGCTTCAGCTTGAGCCGCTGGAGCAGCGCTACCCGCTTCACCTGCATTAAAGTGCGCAATGACTTCGTCACTTAATACAGTATCGCCTTCACCTTTAACAATCTCAGCAATAACACCGTCAGCAGGCGCTACTACTTCTAGAACAACTTTGTCTGTTTCGATATCAACAATTAGCTCATCTGCTGCAACTGCTTCACCTGGCTGTTTGTGCCAAGTTGCAACCGTACCGTCAGCGACAGACTCAGGAAATGTTGGTGCTTTGATTTCGATGGACATGACTATTCCTTATAAACTCGTTTGTCGCTACAGCCTTTGTGTAGCGACAAAATCTTTAACCGTTAATTGCTTCGTTTACGAGCTTCTCTTGCTGCTCGACGTGCACTGAAATGTATCCAACTGCCGGTGCGGCAGAAGCTGGGCGAGCGATGCCCTCTAAGTTGAGTACTGGATTATAAGCATGAATCACTTTACGCATGTGATGCTGCATCGAATACCAAGCACCTTGGTTCATAGGCTCTTCTTGACACCAAGCCACTGACTCTAGGTTGCTATACTCTTTAATCGCTTCAGCCAACTGATCTTCAGGGAAAGGATATAGCTGCTCAATACGAACGATCGCTACATCATCCTTCTCTAGCTCCGCTCGGCGGTTGTAAAGATCGTAGTAAACCTTACCGCCACATAAGACCAGACGCTTAACCTTTTTAGGATCAAGGTTGTCAGTCTCAGCGATAACAGGCTGGAACATACCATCTGCAAGCTCTTCTAAAGATGAAACCGCTTGCTTATGACGCAATAAGCTCTTCGGTGACATAATCACCAGAGGTTTGCGCAGTGGGCGTACCACCTGACGACGCAGAAGGTGGAAGATCTGCGCTGGCGTTGTTGGTGTACACACTTGAATGTTGTGCTCAGCGCACAACTGCAAATAACGTTCTAGACGAGCTGATGAGTGCTCAGGACCTTGACCTTCGAAACCATGAGGCAAGAGCATAGTCAAGCCACACAGACGTTGCCACTTGTGCTCACCCGAAGTAATAAACTGATCGATAACAACCTGCGCACCGTTTGCGAAATCACCAAACTGTGCTTCCCAAATAACTAATGCATTTGGCGTCGTTGTCGAGTAACCGTACTCAAATGCCAATACCGCTTCTTCCGAAAGGAAGGAATCATAAATTGTCATTTCTGGTTGCTCTGCTGACAAATTACTCAGCGGAATATAAGTTTCAGCAGTTTTTTGATCATGCAGCACAGCATGACGGTGTGAGAACGTACCACGGCCTACATCTTGACCAGTGATTCGCACAGGGTGGCCTTGAGCTAGAATCGATGCATACGCAAGTGACTCTGCCATACCCCAGTTCAATTCCATCGCGCCGGCAGCCATACGCTTACGGTCATCAATGATTTTTTGAACTTGGCGTTGAACTGAAAAGCCTTCTGGCGTTTCGCAGATTTTGCTACCCAGCTCTTGAAGCAGCTTAAAGTCAACCTTAGTTTCTGGGCAATCAAATGTCCACTGGTGTCCTAGGTAAGGTTTCCAGTCGACAAAAAGCTCCTGATTAGGCTGGTTGACGAGTGATTTAACAACGTGCTCTCCGTTTTCAAGCAAACGACGGTACTCTTTCTCCATCTCTTTGCTTTCTTCAGCAGTAACAACGCCCTGTTCGATCAACTGTTGAGCGTAAAGATCACGCGTTGTTTTCTGTTTCTTGATCTGCGCATACATCAACGGCTGCGTACCTGACGGTTCATCCGCTTCGTTATGGCCGCGACGACGGTAGCAGAACAGATCGATGACAACGTCTTTCTTGAACTCGTTGCGATAGTCAACTGCCAATTGGGTTACAAAGCGAACCGCTTCAGGATCATCACCGTTCACGTGGAAGATCGGCGCCTGAATCATCTTCGCAACATCTGTCGCGTATTCAGTAGAACGTGAGTCTTCTTTCTTGGACGTTGTGAATCCAACTTGGTTATTCACCACAAGATGAATGGTACCGCCTGTTTTATATGCACGCGTTTGAGACATTTGGAACGTCTCTAATACAACGCCTTGACCACAAAACGCTTGGTCACCGTGAATATTAACGGGCACAACACTGCCGCCTAGATCATCGTCACGGCGATCTTGACGAGCACGAACCGAGCCTTCAACAACCGGCGCAACGATCTCTAGGTGCGACGGGTTAAATGCCATCGCGATGTGTACTTCGCCACCCGGTGTCATAACGTTTGACGAAAAGCCTTGGTGGTACTTTACATCACCCGACGTATCTACCAGCTTTTTGCCTTCAAACTCGTCAAACAGGTCCGTTGGGTTTTTGCCGAAGATATTTACCAGTGTGTTTAGACGGCCACGGTGAGCCATACCGATAACAACTTCTTTGGTGCCCTGCTTACCGGCGCGCTGAATCAATGTATTCAACGAAACAATAAGAGATTCGCCCCCTTCAAGACCGAAGCGCTTAGCACCTGCATAACGGGAACCCAGATACTTCTCAAGACCCTCAGCGGCGGTTAGGCGCTCTAGGATCATCTTCTTCTTTTCGATCTCGACCTGCGGATGCGCGCGTGAAGGCTCCAAACGAGACTGAATCCAGCGTTTCTCTTGAGTATCAACAATGTGCATATACTCAGCACCAACCGTCGAGCAGTATGTCTGCTTAAGGTCAGCAAGAATCTCTTTTAGAGGGGCTTCCTCTGGGCCAAAAAACAACGAACCCAACTGGAACTTCGTATCAAAGTCCGCTTCAGAAAGCTCATGAAAGCGAGGATCGAGATCAGGCACGTCTTCGGTTTGACGCATACCGAGAGGGTCAATATTCGCGACCTGATGGCCTCGAACACGAAACGCGTTAATCATCCGCAAGACTCGAACCTGTTTCTTCTCATGTTCAGAGGAAACACTGCTAACGGCAGCTGGCTGAGCACGTTTGCTATTTTTCGCGATGTATAAGAAGTGCTCACGCACCGGAGAATGAGGAACGTCCTGTGATAGAGCTTCACCTACTTTCGGTAACCGGTCAAACTCTTCTCGCCACTCTTGTGGAATGGCACTTGGGTCCATCAGATAAGTTTCATATAGCTGCTCAACATAGGAAAGGTTGCCACCATAAAGGTGGGCGTTTTTCCAAAGCAGCTCCATTACGCCTTCTTGCATTAGTTGATCACCCTGGCTGAGGGGTTTGTCTAGCGCTGTCGGGATGCACCAGTTACCCGACATTTGGTTGGCGCTGATTCCCCTTCTTTTGTTTCCGTTATGAACTTCGCACTTCTTGTTCTAAAAATACGAAATGCGGACGGTATTGTACGCTTTTTAAAACTAGCTTTACAGCACGTACAGCACGGATTCTACATAAAGTTACAGCTTTGAAGCATAAGCCTTTTGGCTAGATAAAAAAAAGACACCCGAAGGTGTCTTTTCTTATGACAAGCAACTGAAAATCAGGTCGCTTGAGAGATAAGCATATTACGAATCTTACCGATCGCCTTCGTTGGATTCAGACCTTTAGGGCAAACATTTACGCAGTTCATAATACCGTGGCAACGGAACACACTGAACGGATCATCCAGGTCAGCCAAGCGCTCACGTGTTGCCGTATCTCGGCTATCAGCCAAGAAACGGTAAGCTTGCAATAAGCCTGATGGACCAATGAACTTATCAGGATTCCACCAGAAAGACGGGCAAGACGTAGAACAACATGCGCAAAGAATACACTCATACAGACCGTCAAGCTCAGCACGCTCTTCTGGAGACTGCAGACGCTCGATAGCAGGTGGCGGTGTATCGTTGATCAAGAATGGTTTGATCTTCTCGTACGCCTTATAGAACTGAGTCATATCCACGACTAGGTCGCGAATAACCGGCAAACCAGGCAACGGACGAAGTACTAGCTTATCGTCTTTAACAACTGCGGATAACGGCGTAATACAAGCCAAACCGTTAGTTCCGTTCATATTCATACCGTCAGAGCCACATACACCCTCACGACAAGAACGACGATAGCCCAGAGATGGATCTTTATCTTTCAATAGCTGCAACAGATCCAGAACCATGATGTCCTTACCACCAGGAATATCAATATGGATATCCTGCATGTAAGGAGCATCATCAGTTTCAGGGTTGTAGCGATAAACACTCACTAACATTTTCGAAGCTCCTTAAAATTAGTAGGTACGAACTTTTGGCGGGAATGGATCCATGGTTTTTGGTGCAAAGTTAACTGCACGCTTACCAATGCGCTTCTCACCTGGGAAGAACATAGAGTGGCACAACCAGTTCTCATCATCACGCTCTGTATAATCATTACGTGCATGAGCACCACGAGATTCTTTACGAACCTCTGCCGCGATCGCAGTCGCCTCAGCAACTTCCATCAAGTTCTCTAGCTCTAGAGCTTCAATACGAGCTGTGTTAAACGCCAAGCTCTTATCTTCAAGGTGCAGATTCTCAACCTTAGCACGCAACTCTTTCAGCAGCTCAAGACCCTTCTGCATGCTCTCACCGTCACGGAATACACCGAAGTAAAGCTGCATAGTGCTCTGTAGTTCTTTACGCACCTCAGCAACACTTTCACCGCCTGTCGAGTTATTCAGGCGATTCAAACGCTCCATTGCTGCTTCGATATTTGCTTCGGTTGCATCTTTAACTTCATAACCTTCGCGCATTTGCTGCTCAATCTGCATACCAGCAGCTCGACCAAATACAACCAAGTCAAGTAGCGAGTTACCACCCAAACGGTTAGCGCCGTGGACAGATACACATGCAACTTCACCACACGCGTAAAGACCATGAACGATATGATCATTACCGTCTTTGTCTTGCGCGATCGCTTGACCACCGATATTTGTAGCGATACCACCCATCATGTAGTGACACGTTGGTACAACTGGAATCGGTTTAACAACTGGGTCAGTCGCCGCAAACGTTTTAGACAACTCACAAATACCAGGCAAACGAGAATGAAGAACCTCTTCACCCAAGTGATCCATCTTCAAATAAACGTGATCGCCATCTTCACCACAACCACGACCTTCTAGGATTTCCATAATCATAGAGCGCGCCACAACGTCACGACCAGCAAGGTCTTTCGCGTTAGGTGCATAGCGCTCCATGAAGCGCTCGCCGTCTTTGTTGATCAGGTAACCACCTTCACCACGACAACCCTCAGTCACAAGCACACCCGCACCTGCGATACCGGTTGGGTGGAACTGCCACATCTCCATATCCTGAGCAGGAACGCCTGCACGCAGAGACATACCCATACCGTCGCCGGTATTAATCAGAGCATTGGTAGTAGAAGAGTAGATTCGACCAGCACCGCCTGTTGCAAGAACAGTCGCTTTAGCCTTGATGTATACAGTCTCGCCAGTTTCGATGCAGATAGCGATACAGCCAACAACCGCGCCATCGTCGTTCTTAACTAGATCTACTGCGTACCACTCATTAAGGAATGTAGTACCTGCTTTCATGTTGCCCTGATAAAGAGCGTGAAGCAGAGCGTGACCTGTACGGTCCGCTGCAGCACAAGTACGAGCTGCCTGACCACCTTCACCGAAATTCTTCGACTGACCACCGAAAGGACGCTGATAGATACGGCCTGTTTCAGTACGGGAGAACGGTAGACCCATGTGGTCTAACTCAAACACCGCCTGCGGGCCCACAGAACACATGTATTCGATAGCGTCTTGGTCACCGATGTAGTCGGAACCTTTAACGGTATCGTACATGTGCCAACGCCAATCATCATTTGGATCCGCACTTGCGATCGCGCAAGTGATACCACCTTGCGCAGAAACCGTGTGAGAACGTGTTGGGAATACTTTAGTTACACACGCTGTATTCAAACCACTTTGAGCCAGCTGCAGTGCAGCACGCATACCAGCGCCACCGCCACCAACTACGATCGCATCAAAAGTTAATGTGCGTAGATTACTCATCTCTTAAACACCCCACAGAATCTGAACACCCCAGACGACATAGATAAACGTCAGGAGACCACAACCCGATTGCACGACAAAGCGCACTCCAGTTGGCTTGATGTAGTCTGTTGTCACTGACCACAAGCCAATCCAAGCATGCGCAGCCAGCGAAAGCAGAGCTAAGAGAGAAAAGATACGCATTGCAGTGCCATCGAAAAGTGTTTTCCACTGTTCGTAGTTCAAATCACCGCCAAAAAGCAGATAACCCATCATGAATAGGGTATAAGCCAATAAAACAACAGCTGTAACGCGCTGAATCATCCAGTCGTACAGACCGCTGCGGCCAAAGCTCGTAATACTAGTTACCATACCCACACCCCCGCTAAAAGTACTGCGACTGCACCAGCGATAAGAGTCGCTTTCGCTGCTTTAGTGCCGCTTTCCAGTTCTTCCAGATGCCCTGCATCCATGATCAAGTGCTTAACACCCGCCAACATGTGATACAGCAATGCAGATACTAATCCCCATGCGATTAGCCTCGCGAAGAAGCCCTCTTCTAGCATGGTTTTCGCTTCGTTAAAGCCAGCCTCGGATTCAAGCGATAATCCCAATGCATACGTCATGAAGATAGCGCCAAAAAATAACGCTACTCCCGTTACGCGATGCAAAATAGATGTGATCGCAGGTAGGGGCTGCTTGATAGTTCGCAGATCTAAATTTACAGGTCTTTTTTTGTTCACGGCTCTTGTTCACACTCTTTTTTGCCTACTCTAATGAGGCAAGGTTGCTCGGAAGTGTTGTAGAGAGTTGATCCTCAGACTGAATACACACCATCTCTAAGGTCATGTGCATTCGGGCGCCGAGTATAGTCATATCAATGACATAATACAACGTAACGCTAGGCCATCTACTCCTAACGTCTACCCGCTCTTATCTACGCAGAAAAACGCAAATTGGAGCTACAACTAAAATCCTATTTCGTCTTAACCGACGTATAGGGTAGAACTTACGCCCTAATGCTGCAATGCAGAAAACCGGTTATTTGTCCAGATTGACAATGCCCATTGAATCTCTATATTGGGCAGGTCCCAAGGGACCGAGACTCTAGAAATTGAAGCTAATCAATACATAGCTTCATACATAACAAACAAAATGATAGGAGCCTCTAATGGCTGATAAGAAAGCTCGTTTGACTGTCGATGGTCTTGATGACGTGATTGAACTTCCTGTTTACTCAGGAACAGAAGGGCCTGACGTAATCGACGTTCGCCCGCTGACTGGCCAAGGCCTGTTCACTTACGACCCTGGTTTCGTTTCAACAGCTGCTTGTGAATCGAAAATCACTTACATCGATGGCGGAAAAGGCGTTCTATTGCACGGCGGCTACCCTATCGAACAGCTTGCAGAAAACTCTGACTACTTAGAAGTGTGCTACTTGCTGCTGAATGGTGAGCTACCAACTCCAGAGCAGAAGGAAGAGTTTGTCAGCACCGTGAAGCGCCACACGATGATTCACGAGCAAATGAACCACTTCTTCAATGGCTTCCGCCGTGATGCTCACCCGATGGCTATCATGGTTGCGGTTGTGGGTGCACTGTCTGCCTTCTATCACGATTCACTGGATATCGACAACGCTCATCACCGCGAAGTGTGTGCATACCGTTTGATCGCGAAGATGCCAACGCTTGCTGCTATGTGCTACAAGTACTCCATCGGCATGCCGTTCCAGTATCCACGCAACGACCTGAACTATGCAGAGAACTTCCTGCACATGATGTTCGGCAACCCGTGTGAAGAGTACAAACCAAACCCTGTACTTGCGAAAGCAATGGACAAGATATTCCTATTGCACGCTGATCACGAGCAAAATGCATCAACTTCAACTGTCCGCTTAGCCGGCTCTTCTGGTGCTAACCCGTTTGCATGTATCGCATCAGGTGTCGCTGCACTTTGGGGTCCAGCTCACGGTGGCGCTAACGAAGCAGTACTGACGATGCTAGAAGAGATTGGTGATGAAGCAAACATCCCAGACTTCATAGAGCGCGCGAAAGACCCAGAGGATAGCTTCCGCCTGATGGGCTTCGGTCACCGCGTATACCGCAACTTCGATCCACGTGCGAAAGTTATGAAGCAAACCTGTGACGAAGTACTAGCTGAACTGGGTATCGAAAACGACCCTATGCTGAAGATCGCTAAGCGCCTTGAGCAGATCGCTCTGGAAGATGAGTACTTTGTTAAGCGTAAGCTATATCCGAACGTTGACTTCTACTCAGGCATTATCTTGAAAGCGATCGGTATCCCAACCAATATGTTTACAGTGATCTTCGCACTGTCTCGTACCATTGGTTGGATCTCCCACTGGAGCGAATTCCACAGCAGCCCTAATAAGATTGGCCGTCCTCGCCAGCTTTATACAGGCCCGTCTAAACGCGATTACAAAAAGTAATCAACGTTTCAAGAAAAACCCGCTTAGTGCGGGTTTTTTTTATGCTTTAGAAAAGCACATCAGTTTGGAGCCCGTAGCCAATTAATCTCTATTGCGGTCGCTGCCCCAATCGTCACATGAGTTAAGTCTGGCGGCAGCACCGCAATCGATGGAGATACCTGCAAACGCCCAGCCATAATCTCAGCTTTACGCTGCGGGAACCGAGGCACTCTTGTAGGTTCCGCGTAACCGTCCGGCCAGATTGCAAAGTTGGTCGCAGGATCATATTTGTCGCTAGCGCCCACTGTGTGCAACAGCTCATGCGCCGCGATAATATTGTTCTGTCCTTGTTGGTGCTCATCGGCAAAGCCGTTTACCAACCCAATCAAACCCTTTTGCAAACCCAGTGAATGTCTTAACGCATGCGGGTAGTTTGGAGAGAATAGATTCAAGTAGATTCGGATATCTGGGCTAGGCCCATCCCAATTTTCATACCGCCACGACCAATAACGCATCTGTAAACTCCAGACGACACTATCAACGATACTGGGGTTCTCTGGTACCTCTGGCGGCATACTGGGCTGCTCAGGTGCCAACAACACCTTAATAGGCTTTTCGACGGGCAAAGCATATTTCACCGCTTCGCGCTGAAAGAAGTGCTCGATATCAGCAAAGTCATCCGTTCTAAGTTGCGCGATATATCTCTCGCTTTCAGCAGAACCATCCGCATTAATCGGGTAGATCACTACCCATAACTCATCTTGCCAATCCATACTGCGCGAACGCGACAGATAACTGTCTACACTGACCACCAGCAACACGAGAAGTAGCAGCAGAACGCGGATTTTCTTGAACATAGCAACTCCTTTTACCAGATCTGCGCTGCAACACCCGAAACGACAATGTAACGCAACGCCTTACCCGCAGTAATCAACAAACAGGCTGCAGCCGAGTTAATACGCAGCCATCCAGCAAGCAAACACAAGGGGTCTCCTACAACGGGCAGCCAAGAGAGCAACAATGAGAAAGCACCATATCGTGATAACCAAGCCTGAGCTTTAGGGTGCTTAGTGCCCAGCGTGCGTTCAGGAAAACGATACGCGATCCAGCGTCCCATGTAATAAGTAACAATACCGCCCAACGCATTACCTAATGTTGCTACACAAACGAGCAACCACAGTTCATAGACACCTTCTTTGACTTGCCACACGAGCAGCGCTTCAGAACCACCAGGAAACAGCGTCGATGCAATAAAGCTACTTAGGAAGAGCCCAACCAATGGTGTATCCATCAGGTGCGCAGCCCCTCTTTTACACAGTTGAGCACACCCAAGTCATACACACCTGCCAACGCATCATAGACAGGCTTTAAAGCCTGGCCAAAGCGTGTTTGGCTATCCAGTATCACTTGCTCAATATGCTTAATCTCAGTGTCTGGTAGCTCAACCACCTCTGCTACTGTCAACTCTTGAGAGCGGATACCGGCAGCAAGATGCCCATAGATCACTTTCTCCGAGAGCTTTTGCATCTTCGCGACCTGAGTAATTGACATTCCCGCTTTAAATAGCGCAATTGATTCCAACTCTTGGCCTGATTGATTGTCCGGCACTGCGTCCTCACGAATCGCTGCGAGGAAATCATCCGCATAAAGCTCCAGTTTACGCTCACCTACGCCCGACAACTTCTGCATCTGAGCATGGGTATGTGGCCGATACATCACCATCTCCATCAGCGTAGCATCATGAAAGATCACATACGGCGGCACATTTTGGTCTTGAGCTAAGCGTTTGCGCACCGCTTTGAGCGCCTCCCAAAGGGCATGATCTTCGCCATTGAGCTGGCTAGATGCAGACCGCCCTTTGGAGAAAGACTGCTCAGTTTCACGTTTATCTTCACGCAGATGTAACACCTCTTCACCCCTAAGCAGCGCGCGGCACCGCTCGGTAAGATGCAAAACACCAAAACCTTCGCCATCAACACCTAGATAACCACGCGCGACCAACTGGCGAAACACCGAGCGCCAAGCGTTACGGCCTAACTCCTTACCAATCCCCCAAGTCGATTGTCGATCATGCCCCTCAGCCTTAACTTTGTCCGTAGCGTTGCCCAACAGCACATCTACCACGTGATTAACCCCAAAGCGCTGCCCGGTACGAAAGACCGCTGATAACGCTTTACGCGCAGCCTCGGTGCCATCCCACTCAGGCACAGGCTCCAAACACGTATCACAGTTACCGCAAGGCTCATGCTCTTCATCACCAAAATAGCTCAACAAGACCTGACGCCGACAACTGGTAATTTCGCAAAGGCCCAACATAGCCTCGAGCTTTTGCCTTTCAACTTGCTTGCGGCCCTCCTCCGCAGTGGAGGACTCTAGCATTTGACGCAAAAAGATAACGTCTTGTAGGCCATACACCATCCAAGCATCAGCCGGCTGCCCATCACGCCCAGCACGTCCCGTTTCTTGATAATAAGCCTCGATACTGCGCGGCAGATCCAAATGCGCAACAAAACGCACGTTAGGCTTATCAATGCCCATCCCGAAGGCGATTGTTGCCACCATAATGACGCCCTCTTCATTGAGAAAGCGCTGCTGATGGTGCGCGCGCAAGTCAGCCGATAAACCAGCGTGATAAGGTAGCGCGGCAAAACCCCGCTCATTGAGCCAAGCCGCAGTCTCCTCGACCCGCTTACGCGATAGGCAATACACGATACCGGCATCATTGGAGTGCTCACTTTTGAGGAAGCGCAGCAGTTGTTCTCGGGCACGATTTTTCTGCGCAATGCGATAACGGATGTTTGGTCGGTCAAACCCCTGTACGAACGTGCTGGCATTGTGAAGATGTAGCCGCTCAACGATCTCCTCTTGAGTACGCTTATCAGCGGTGGCAGTGAGCGCAATTTTAGGAACACTCGGGAAACGCTCCCCAAGCGCAGCCAACTGCAAATACTCCGGCCTGAAATCATGCCCCCATTGAGATACACAGTGCGCTTCATCGATGGCAAATAGCGCGATATCACAGGACTCCAACAGACTCAGAGTACGCGGCTGCAGTAGACGCTCAGGCGCAATATACAGAAGGTCCAGCTGGCGCTGGCGCAAACTCATCTCAACATCTTGCTGGCTAACGTAGTCGAGACTTGAATTCAGGCACGCAACACGCACCCCAAGCTGCCTTAGCGCAGCCACTTGATCTTCCATTAACGCTATGAGCGGAGAGATAACTACCGCAGTACCCTGCCGCAGTAACGCTGGCAACTGATAACACAGCGACTTCCCGCCACCTGTTGGCATGATCACCAGTACATCATCACCAGCAACAACGCGCTCAATCACCGCATCTTGAGGAGGACGGAACTGATCGTAGCCAAAGACTTCTTTTAGAACATGTAGCGCTTTATCTGTCATGGATGGGGATTATCCGCAAAGCGGAATAACCTGTCACCCGAAATTATCGCTGGCGTTGGTCGCCACAAGGGGTAAAATGCTTGCCAACATGATCTAATCGAGCGAGACACACTTTTATGCAAAACAACCAACCACTTAACGATGCCGAACTGGATGCTTTAGAAGCGTTTATTTTCAGTGATGCAGTTTCTGAAGACTCACTGGATTTGATTGGTATCCACGGTTTTTTGTGTGCACTGTCTATTAGCCCGAATCCAGCGCCTGAAGCCAAATGGTTAGACGTTGTCTTCGACGGCCAACCCGCTTGGAAGTCAGATGACCAACGCGCAGAAGTAACCGGCTGGCTGACACGCTGGAAGAACGCTATTTTGGTTGATATCAACGATCAAGAAGAGCTAGAGATGCCGTGTGACTTGGTGCTAGATCGTAACGGGGACGAAGACCCATTGCTTGAGATCTGGGCACAAGCATTTATGGAAGGTGTATTCCTAAATGAAGAGGACTGGTTCGCTGCGGAAAATGAAGAGTCAGTCGCTGAGTTGCTACTGCCTATTATGGTAGCGTCAGACCTATTCGATGAGCAGGAATTCAAAGAGATCCGCCGCAACCGTAAAGTCGCAAATCAAATGGCAAATGAGATCCCAGATCTGCTCGTTGACCTTTACTTGGTCTTCCACTCTCCTGAAAAGTAAGACCTCCACAAAGCGCAAGGCTGGGAGTCACCCACGCCTTGCGTCATGACGATCTTAGTCAGCTGTCACCATAATCGCTTCAACTTCGATATCCACATCTTTCGGCAACGCTTTTACTGCGTATGCTGCACGCGCAGGATAAGGCTCAGAGAAGTAACGCGACATTACCTCATTCACCGTTGCAAAGTTAGCAAGATCCGTTAGCAATACAGTCACCTTTACGAAGTCGCCTAAGTCACCACCAGATGCTTCTGCAATCGCTTTCAAGTTGTCAAAAACACGCACCGCTTGCTCTTCGAAAGAGCTATTCATCACTTCCATTGTTTCTGGGTTCAGCGGGATCTGACCAGAGATATACACCGTGTTGCCAGCTTTAACTGCTTGCGAATAAGTTCCAATTGCAGCAGGCGCTTTGTCCGTCGAGATGTAGCTACGATTCATTATTATTCCTCATTTTTATAAGGCTTGTTGAAATAGATTGCGTCTGGCACTGAACGCTAATGCACCGCTTGGGCGCTGTCTAGTGTTACAGTAAATTTTACTGCTAGTTTTCTAAAAAAAGCGCCCTTCGTTGGACAGGTTCTATCCAACCTAGCGTGGCAAACTTATAAAAATGCGACCTACTGAAAACTCCGCCAGATCGTCACGATAGCGACTAAAGTGCCTATTTAGCGCAAAACTACGAGATGTAACGCCAAACGTTACATTAATGACGCGATCATCGCCGAATTCGTATCACAACGTTTTTATCTAAAACGTCACAACTAGCCAACTTGGTTCTATTTATCGCACTTCCGTACTAAAATAGAAAAAATCACCAAAATTAAAAAAAATATCAAAAATAACGAACATAAAAGATATTACATAAAAATGAGAAAGCTCGATCGAATAGACCGTAATATTTTGACCACTTTGCAAAAGGATGGACGCATCTCTTACACCGACTTAGCAGACCGTGTTGGGCTCTCCACCACGCCCTGTATTGAGCGGGTAAAACGCCTAGAAAAAGATGGTTACATCCAAGGCTATTATGCGCGCCTCAATCCAGAGGTACTGGGGTACAACATGCTGGTATTTGTTGAGATATCACTCTCCTACCAGTCACCAGATGCATTCGAAACCTTCAACGAAGCGGTTAAGCAGCTGCCTTACATCATGGAATGCCATCTTGTTTCCGGCGACTCAGACTACCTACTCAAGGCACGGATTAAGGATATGTCTGAATATCGTGCGTTGCTGGGCGACATGCTACTCACCCTGCCCGGCGTGAAAAACTCGAAAAGCTACATTGTGATGGAAGAGGTCAAAGAAACCTCCAGCATCCCCGTGCCCACGCTTAACAGCTAAGACAAAAACCATGCAACGACTCGACATGCTGTTGGTCGCAAAGGGGATTTGCGAGACACGCACCACCGCGCAAAAAGCCATTAAAGAGGGGCGCGTATCCGTAGTGGCCAACGGCCAGCAAGAGGTAGTAAAAAAGCCAGGTATCAAATTCGTAGATGACGTGGAGATCGTCTACGAAGCGGGTGCCGAAGATGGTTTTGCTTCCCGCGGCGCCTTAAAACTTGAAGGCGCATTAAATCAGTTCGATATCTCTGTCGCGGGTGCCATTGCAATCGATGTGGGCCAGTCCACCGGAGGCTTCACCGATAGTCTTCTGCAACAAGGCGCAGCTCATGTTGTGGGCGTTGAAGTGGGCCATGACCAGCTTCACCCCAAGCTTAGAGAAGATGAACGCGTGAGTTGCTACGAGGGCATGAATGCGCGCAATCTACCCAGCTCTTTGCTAGATCATACCCAAGGACACGGCTTCGACATCGCCGTTATGGATGTCTCCTTTATCTCTCAGACTAAAATCATTCCATCACTGAGCCCTCTTATCCGCCAGGGTGGCCAGCTGATTAGTCTGGTAAAGCCACAGTTTGAGGTGGGCAAAGCAAACCTAGGCAAAGGGGGTATCGTTAAAAATACTGCGCTGTTTGCACAGGTGGAAAACTTGATCAAGCAGTGCTGTAGCGATCACAACTGGCAGGTAAACGGCTTCATCCCCAGCCCGATCAAAGGTGGAGATGGTAACCAAGAGTTCTTGCTTTGGGCGATTAAGCGATGAGACTCACGAAAAAACTGTCGGCCCAATCAAACGACTTAACCGCCATCGAAATGTTAGCGCAAGCAACACCGTTATCGAAGGCTAAGCTGAAAGATGCAATGACCAAAGGCGCCGTACTGCTGCGCCGCCGAAAAGCCATAAAGCGGTTACGCAAAGCTCAATTCTCCCTTGTGAAAGGTGATGAACTGCACTTGCACTACGATGAAGCGCTCTTGAGCCTTCAGCCGCCTGTGCTCGAGCCTATTGCGGATTTGCAGGGATACAGCGTCTGGAATAAGCCCGCCGGTGTTATGTCACAGGGGAATGACTTCGGTGACCACATGTCGCTGCTGCGAATCGCCGAGCGCTACTTCAATAGCAAACGTCCAGTTTTTCTGATCCACAGGCTAGACCGCGAAACCAGCGGCTTAGTGCTCATCGCACACAATAAAGCCGTCGCGTCCGCCCTGTCGCGGTTAATACAAGAGCGCAAAGTCGTAAAACACTATCAAGCGCTTGTATTCGGCCAAGCACCTGAAAAGGCAACGATCGATCGCGCATTAGATGGCAAGGCATCGGTAACGCATATATCTGCGCTTCGATATGATCAGGCGGCGAACACCAGCTTGATCAATATCGAGTTAGAGACCGGCCGCAAGCATCAAATTCGCCGCCACCTTAATCACATAGGCCACCCGATAATGGGCGATCCGCGTTATGGCCAAGGCAATAAGAACAGCGCTGGTCTCATGCTCGCGGCCAACCGCCTGTCTTTTCAGTGCCCTGTCAGCGGCACGTTGGTGAGTTATGAAATAGACGCGCCGTTCAGCCAAGCATAAAAAAAGAGCCATCCTTGGCTCTTTTCCTGATTTTCACCGCTCAATCAGTGCTTACAAATTGTGACGGCGATTAAACGACGAACTTGCGGACAAGCCCTTGCAGTTCGAGCGACATCTCCGCCAGCCTATCAGCTGAACTACGGATCTGATCACCCGCCGAAACAACATCATCAGCGTTATGATCAATGACCGTAAGGCTATGACTTGCGTCTTCGATTACAGCAGCCTGCTCCTCAGAAGCTGCGGCGATCTGGTTCGACATATCGGTGATATGGCTTACCGAGCCCACAATCTCATCAAGTGATATTTCAACATGGTTTGTGTGCTCAACGGTATCCCTCATTTTCGCAAGATTTTGCTCCACCAACTTAAATGCCACCCCAACTTCTCGTTGCAGCTCCTGAATGATTTCAGCAATTTCCGTTGTTGAATTTTGGGTACGCTGAGCCAAGGTTCTCACCTCATCCGCAACGACGGCGAAACCACGGCCTTGCTCACCGGCTCGTGCGGCCTCAATTGCGGCATTTAAGGAGAGCAAACCGATCTGATCCGAAACCCCATTGATCACATCAATCACATTTGAAATGTTGACGCTGCTATCGTTTAAGCGCCCTACAACATCACTTAAATGCTGAATATCCGTCGAGAGATTGTTAACTGACATCACGGATGCTTTGACCGTATCTCGTCCACTACTCGCCAACGAGCTGGCGCGGCCCGAACGCTCGGCCGCTGCCACAGTGCTACCCGCAACCTGTTTCACCGAAACCGATAGCTCCTCGACCGCTGCAGCAACTTGTGTTGTGCGAGCACGCTGATCCTCTAACTTCGCCGCGCTATGGTTAACCGCCTCACGAGTCTCATCAGCGATATTGACTAACATGGCACAGCTGGAGTTGAGCTGACGGATCGCATCGCTGAAATGATCTAGCGTGTCGTTAAGTGAGCGCGCAACCTGACCAAGTTCATCATCACCATATACAGTCACTCTGCAGGTTAGATCTTTGTGATCACTAACCCGCTCCATCACTTGCGATAAAGCGTCCATCTGACGATGCAAGCCTCGAATGATCAACCAACTCATGAGAGCAACGATGACCAATGTAGCCAGGAGAATGGCCGCAAAAAGAGCTAGACGCTCAACCTGCTGGTCCCGGTACGTGGTCGCTGCACTGATAAGGTCAACGGCAAGCTGATCTTCGGTTTTTTTCAACAGATTGATACGCTCGGTTGCAGCCTTAAACCACTGCGTACCCTCACGATCAAAGCCGCCGGTACTCGCTTTTGCCATCGCGACATCACGGTAACTTTTGACGGCTCTCGCTTCTGAAGAGCTCTGCACCTTACGCAACAAGGCTTGATGCTCCGGTGTTGCTAAATCGAAAAACTGGTTGGCAAATACGGCTTGCTCCGTCACTAATGTCACGAAGCGCGCAAACATGCCATCTCCAAAGGCATCTCGGGCGAACGTGTTACTCAACACCGCTCGCTCTATGCCGGCTCGCTCCTTGCTTTGCTGAAAGTTGGCATAAGCTAGCGTCGCACGTACTAACCCAACATCATTGCTGTAAGCGGCAGCCTTAACACCACTCGACAATAGGTTCGCATTTGCGCCGGTGTAAAAGCTGATCGCCTCTTTTGTCCCTACTGACAACGACGAAACTCGCTGACGCATCGCCGTAAGCGATCCCATATCATTCCGCGCTTTAGACAACATGTCGTTGAGCGCTTTACCTTCAAAACTATGGGCGGCAATAAATGTGCGCCACGCACCCAATGCAGCGTCTGTATTCGATCGCTGTTTACTCAGTACATCGCTGAACTTGGTTCCTCCGGAGCCTAAAAAGCCCGCAGTCGCACCGCGCTCTTTTTGCAGCTCATGTACCAACGCACTGTTTACCGTTATCAGCTCAATATTAATCGCTAGACGACCACTGGCATCCACGGCCTTGTAACTTTTGACAACTTGCTGTGTTAGCAGCAAACAACTTATCAAAACAGGCAGGAAGACCAGCAGCATCAACTTCTGTTTGAATTGCATATTCCCTAGCATACACGCTTCCTCAATCACGGATCACTGTTCAAAGTTTAGCCAATATCGAGACATATACTAGTTTATGTGCTTAATACACTTGGCAGTGAGCGCCTAAGTAAAAAGGTCGCATCAACTGTCATTAAGATCTGTATAGACCTACACTGCGTACAATTGTCTAACATTCTGATTACATGAGTTTTTTATGTCAGCGGACGTCACTATCGTTTGGTTTCGCCAGGATCTGCGCCTAGACGATAACCCCAGTCTTCGATATGCCATCGAGCGTGGCACGATTATTCCTGTCTTTATTTTGGATGACGTCAACGCGGGTGCTGATGCACATGGGGCAGCCAGCAGAGCATGGCTAAAACAGTCACTTGCCTCTCTAAACGAAAGCTTAAAGGGGCATTTGTTGTGCTTTAAAGGTGCAGCAGATGAGATAATCAATCAGCTAGTCGCGGCCACAGGTGCCTCAGCCATTGTTTGGAATCGCTGCTACGAGCATTGGCGCATCCAACGCGACAGCCAGATAAAAAATACACTGCAGAGTAAAGGGGTTGAGGTCAAAAGCTTTAACGGCTCGCTGCTGTGGGAGCCTTGGGAAGTCAGCAAAGCCGATGGTACGCCGTATCGTGTATTTACGCCTTTCTACCGAAAAGGCTGTTTAAAGCAAGCACCGCGCGAGCCCTTTGGTCCACCTGAGCAGATACCCTTTGCAAACGTTAACGTTGATTTAGACTGCACACTCGATGAGTTACTGCCCAATCCGGAGCCGCGCTGGGACCAAGCAATGCTCGAAGGCCAACATATCGGCGAAATAGGCGCCCGCGAACGGCTCGGAGCGTTCCTCAACTACGGCTTAGCGCGCTATGCGAACCAGCGCGATCTGCCATCAGCTGATGCGGTATCCAAGCTCTCACCTCACTTGCATTTCGGTGAAATCTCACCGAACCGCGTTTGGTACGAAGCTAACCGTATCGGGCACCTCGCCCAGAGTGAAGAGTCTCTTGATAAATTCTTGGCTGAGCTTGGGTGGCGCGAGTTTTCGTACTCGCTGCTCTACTACAACCCGACTTTACCAAGAGATAATTTAAGCGCTAAATTCAATAAGTTCCCGTGGCAAGATAAGCACAGCGATGCCTTCAAACGGTGGCGAACAGGCCAAACCGGTATACCGATAATCGACGCCGGTATGCGCGAGTTATGGCAGACGGGCACGATGCATAACCGCGTGCGTATGGTGGTCGCCTCGTTTTTGGTGAAGAACTTACTGATCGATTGGCGCCACGGAGCTGAATGGTTTTGGGACTGCCTCACCGATGCGGATTTGGCGAGCAACTCAGCCAGTTGGCAGTGGGTTGCTGGCTGCGGTGCTGATGCAGCGCCCTACTTCCGAATTTTTAATCCCGTGACGCAAGGCCAAAAGTTCGACAAAGAGGGGCACTACGTTCGCAAATTTGTTCCAGAACTGGCAAACGTACCGGAGAAATATCTCCATTCACCTTGGGAAGCACCCAGCGCCGTGTTAGCCCAGGCTGGCGTCCTGCTGGGCAAAGACTATCCCAAACCGATAGTCGACCTCAAGGCATCGCGCCAGCGTGCTCTCGACGCTTTAGACCAAACAAAATAGCCACACCCCGCGGGGCGTGCTGTCATTAATACAGGAATAACGCTATGACCAACGTTAGCTTAGCCACTATTACGATTACTAATTTACGCTTAAGAACCTATATCGGCTTCAACCCTGAAGAGACGACTAAGCTGCAGGACGTCGTGATCAATATTCGTATTCAGTATCCAGCAGAAAAGGCTGCCGCAACCGACAATGTGGAGAGCGCCCTGAACTACAAAACCATCACCAAGGAGATTATCCAGCACGTCGAAGAGGGACGCTTTTTGCTGCTCGAAAAGCTGGTTGGCGATGTATTGGCCATCTGCACGACCCACCCGTGGGTTCGCTACGCATCCGTCACGGTCGATAAACCCCATGCCCTGCGCTTTGCCGACTCAGTATCGTTGACGCTGGAGGAGTACCGTGATGAGCAATAAAACAGTTCTCATCACAGGGGTCGGTAAGCGCATCGGTTTGGCATTGGCGCAGCATCTACTTGCTGAAGGTTATGACGTGATCGGTACTTACCGCACCCGTTATGACAGCATTGAAGCTCTCCAAGCCGCTGGCGCCGATCTTTATTGCGTCGACTTTTACGATGACACACAGCTAAGTGCCTTTATCGCAACCATACAAGCGACGTACCCATCGCTACGCGCTATCGTGCACAACGCATCTGACTGGCTACCAGAGGGGCAAGCAGCGCCAGCCGACACTCTTGCGAAAATGATGCAGATACACGTAGGAGTTCCCTATCAGATCAACCTTGCACTGCAAGCGCTCTTAACCGCTCACGATGGCACGGCCGATATCGTGCATTTGTCCGACTATGTGGCCGAGAAAGGCAGCAAGAAGCATATCGCCTACGCCGCGAGTAAAGCCGCCCTTAACAACCTAACGCTCTCTTTTGCTGCACAGCTGGCGCCAAAGGTGAAGGTCAATGCCGTCGCGCCTGCCATGATCATGTTCAACCCTGATGATGACGAGCAGTATCGCGCGAAAACCCTTAAAAAGTCGCTGATGAAGATAGAGCCCGGCGCACAAGAAGTCGTCGAGGCGATCACTTATCTTCTCAACAGTCAGTATGTGACCGGGCGCGTATTGCCGGTCGATGGCGGACGCCACCTGAAGTAGCTTAATCCAACACGACATGCCAGCGTGTTATGACGTTTTTAGTACACCTGCCCGACAAGACTCCAAATCACCACACACGGCTCCGTTTGTGAGCCGTTCATCACCCAGTGTGGTGATTCTCCGGTTAGCGAGAAGCTATCACCCGCGTGTAGTGTATGCACCTCATCACCAAAGCCTAGCAACAATGTACCGGTTTGAACTACGCCAGCCTCGGGGCCTTTGCGCGCCCGCGGTTCTTTGCTGCCAGCCCCGGGTTCGAAGGTCGTTACGACCATTTTTAGCTCATCACTGACCCTTGGCGATAGCAGCTCTTCTCGGATACCAGTACCAGCGAAGTTCAAACATTTGCGATTTTGCTGGCGCACAATGCAGTCCCGCTCGTTACTCGGTACGGGGCGCTCACCCTGAAAAAACCAGCTCATCGGTACATCGAGTCGTTCGCTGATCGCCTGTAGAACAGGAATCGGCAAATTGGACTGCCCACGCTCAACTTGGCTCGTATAACCCACCGAGCGTCCAATATGTGCAGCCATTTGCTGTAGCGTAATACCTCTGGCTTTACGCAGATCACGAATTTGGATACCAATCTGCAAATTATCGGTACGCGCTTTTACGTTAGATTTCATAGCAAGTTATAGCTTCCTTATCCCATCAAACCTGATCACTCAGGGCACCTTTTCGCATCGCCCGTGCCAAAGAGAAGAGGACCTCTGCCGAGGTTATGCGATAAAAAGCACACCTTGCAGCGAGACCCAGCTAATATAATTAAGCAGGAAGTACTCCGACAAGCTTTCACTTGGACCAGTCGGACTAAAGATGGAACTATGTTTAGTTTTCAATATGTTATTGCTGGTTCTAAAGCCACGATAAAGTTGGCCCTAAACAACAAATCGTGACAGGTGAACTATTACATCATCGTCACATTCGATCTTCAGCAGCGAAAAACAGGGTCTTGCGGCGCTTTTTGCTGAGGTCGAACGGGCGGTTCAAGGATGTGATGGCGAGCACAGCGGTGCCACCCAAACATGTCCCGTATCCCGACTTGCTGCATAAAGAACAGCAGGCGGGAAAAACACAATTCAGGAGATACTTATGAAACACAAGAATAAGATCGTTAAAGTACTTTCCCTGACGGCCGGCATGCTCTTCTCTGCGAGCACACTGGCGGCTAGTTGGAATATCGCCGTTGGTGACGGTGGCGGTAGTGCACAGGAAGCTCTAGGACTGAAGTTCATTGAGTCCTTAGAAGAGAAAACCGGTGGTAAACATACTGCTAAGTTGTTCTTGAATGGCCAGTTAGGCTCCGAACAAGACACTGTTAACGAAGCTGCGATTGGTACCCTCGACTTTTCTATTCTTGCTAGTAACAACCTCGCACCTTTCTCTCCAACACTCGGTATTCTCTCCCTTCCTTACATTTTCGAAAACCTAGATCAAGCCCAACAAACCGTTGAAGGTCCAATTGGTGCTGAGCTGGTCGAAAATACTGTCCGTGACGCGGGTGTTCGTATCCTAGGTTGGACATACTCAGGTTTCCGTGTACTCAGTAACTCCAAGCAACCGGTTCAGAAACTAGCAGATCTGGATGGTCTTGTGGTGCGTGTACCGAAAAATGAGATCATGATCGATACTTACAAGTCTTGGGGTATCAACCCAACACCAATGGCGTGGTCAGAAACATTCACGGCGTTGCAGCAAAAGGTTGTTGACGGACAAGACACACCTTATACAACCATCCATGCAATGAAGTTTGGTGAAGTACAAAAGTACATCTCTGACTTACATTACCTATTCCTGCTTGAGCCTCTCATCGTTTCTGAATCACTGTTCCAAGACCAAAACGAAGCCACTCAGCAAGCGATGCTAGCCGCAGGTAAAGACGCGACAGCTTACAGCTTGCAATGGCTAAAAGAGCAAGAAGCGGCGATCAAAGAAGAGTTGGTCAGCAAGTACAACATGCAAATCGACACACTGGCTGATGAAGCTGAGTGGGCGAAGCGCGCGCAAGATGCTGTATGGCCAAAATTCTATGAGTCAGTTGGTGGCAAAGCGAAAGTAAACGAGCTGCTGCGCTCTCTGGGACGTGACGAAGTCAAATAATTGAGACCTTGTCGATCCACACGCGCGGTAACTGCCTAACGGCAGTTACCGCTGTATCCGGAGGCCTGACCATGGGCAGAAAATTCCTTCACTTTATCGATAATATCGAAAGCTACGTCTGCCGTACGCTACTGGCGATGTTCGTCACATTGCTATTCGCGCAGATCATCTCCCGCCAGTTTTTTAATCACTCCTTCTCATGGAGCGAAGAGCTGTCGGTTTACATGTTTGTTTGGTTCGTATTTTTTGGCGCCAGCTACGCTGCAAAGCTAGCCGCCCATAACCGAGTGACTTTTCAGTACAAGCTGATGCCGGGCAAAATGCCAATCGTACTCGAGGCCATCTCTGACCTGATCTGGGTGGCATTCAACTGCTACTTTGTCTATCTCGCATATGACTTTGTATTCAACCGCATGAATCTTTTCTGGAAGTCGCAAACACTCGGCATCCCTATGAAATACATCTATATGATTTTGCCAATCGCCTTCACATTAATGACGATTCGCATCATTCAGGTTAACTATTACAAGTTTGTCAAAGGCATCGATATTCGTGACCCTGAATCTCAGGAGCTCGATAGTTTGATAGACGATGCGCATCAGCAAGACGATAACAACAATAAGAGCTCGGCTTGATACAGGAGCCTGACCTATGACAGAAACATCGATCGTATTAATTCTATTCGGGTCTTTTCTCGTATTGCTGGTAATGGGTGCACCCGTGACGGTTTCGTTGGGTGTTGCAGCGTTAGCTTCATTCCTCTACCTCGATCAGAACCCGATTAAGTTTGTTCAAATTGCTTTTACCTCCGTGGGCTCCTTCCCGTTGATGGCATTACCCGCATTTATTCTTGCCGGTGCCCTGATGGAAGCCTCGGGGATATCCAAGCGGCTTGTACACCTTGCCGAAAGCTTTGCCGGGCCAGTCACCGGTGGCATGTCGGCAGCCGCTGTATTGGCGTGTATGTTCTTTGGCGCGATTTCAGGATCAGGCCCAGCCACCACAGCGGCAGTCGGTATGTTGATGATCCCAGCGATGGTGAACCGTGGCTACGATAAAGGCTACGCCTCAGCTGTCACGGCCTCATCTGGTGGATTGGGTATTGTTATCCCGCCCTCGATCCCGATGGTTATCTTTGGTATTTCGGCCATCGGTATGCAAGTACCGCCAGAAGCCATTGCGCGCCATGGTGAGTTCCAGAGCGTCTCAATCACCAAGCTGTTTATCGCCGGTTTCTTACCGGGCATGGTACTCGCGGGTGCTCTGATGACACTCAACTACATTCGTTGTAAGCGTGCCGGTTACAAAGGTACGGCAGAAGGCTGGGATATGGGCCAAATCGGCCGTGCGTTTAAAGACGGATTTTGGTCCGTTCTGGCGCCACTCGTGATCTTGGGCGGTATCTACTCTGGTTTCTTCACACCAACAGAGTCAGCGATCGTGGCGATCTTCTACACGTTGTTCATCGGGCTATTCGTGCACCGTGAACTGGGTTGGAAAGATATTTCGCGCTCCCTCGAGACCACCACATGGCTATCAGGGCGGGTACTCCTGATTCTCTTCACCGCCACAGTGTTTGGCCGCTTACTGGTGGAGAACCAGATTCCTGCCATCGTTGCAGAATCGATGCTCAGCCTGACCGATAACGTCTACTTTATCTGGTTGCTGATCATTGCATTCTTGCTGTTTGTCGGCATGTTTATGGAAACGCTCGCAGCGATCATGATCCTAACGCCGGTACTGCTGCCTGTGACCTACAACCTCGGTATCGATCCTGTCCACTTCGGTATCGTGATGGTATGTAGCTTGTCGATTGGCTTTGCAACGCCACCACTGGGGGAGAACCTCTTCGTAGCTTCGGGTATCTCGGATACCTCACTTGAGGAGGTGACCGCCAAAGCGCTGCCATTTGCGCTGGTGTCCGCACTCGGTGTTGTCATCATCGCGTTTGTACCCGAAATCGCACTCTTCCTGCCGCGCTTGTTCGGCTATTAACGGACGATAACAGTGGCCTACGGGCCTCTTGTTTGGAAGACCTGAGGAGTTCCTATGCTACCGACTATCAAAACCATTCTATACAGCACCGACCTTTCCATCGGCTCTACTGCGGCCTTTGAGCACGCGGCTTACCTAGCGAAAACAACCGGTGCAAACATCCACGTACTCCATGTGGTAGAAAAGCTCTCACGTGAGGCAAAGATCACCCTGCAAACCTATGTGCTGGATGCACCCAGCCGCAAAGATATCTTCGAAGAGCGTGTGCACCGTGCACAGGCAAAACTTGAAGAGCGCCAAAACAATTTTTGGAATGCACTGCCTCCCGAGGAGCAAGCGCTGCGTCAACAGGTGCTAAGCGTCAGCGTCGTCGAGGGCTACCCAGCCGAAACCATTTTACTGGAAGCTCAGAAACGCTCGGTGGATCTCATCGTCATGGGCACCCATGAAAAAGGCATGATCCAAACTTTTCTGGGCAGTGTGGCTAAAAACGTCCTTAGTCGTGCAAAAATACCCGTTATGACGGTGCCCCTACCGGAGCGGCGCAGCGATTAGATACACACAAGCCAGCATGATGCTGGCTTTTTTGTCACGTTTTCTTCATGTTAATTCGCTACGCTATTCGGTTGTCTAATGTAAAAATAACGAATCCATTATGTTCGAAGATACCCAACAGCCCACGCCAGAAAACACACCGTTCCTAACAATATTTCTGATCTTTTTACGCTTAGGTCTCACCTCTTTCGGTGGTCCCGTTGCGCATATAGGTTATTTTCGGCGCGAGTTCGTGGATCAACGCCACTGGCTTAGCGAGAGCACATTCACCCAGCTGCTCGCGATCTGCCAGTTCTTGCCTGGACCTGCTAGCTCGCAGCTCGGATTCGCCATTGGCATGCAGCGCGGTGGTTGGCTAGGCGGACTAGCCGCGTTTAGCGCTTTTACGCTGCCATCAGCTGTTTTATTGCTCCTCTTCGCGCTGGGTGTGAGTGAGTTTGTGGGGCTTACTCCCCTTATTCAGGGGTTAAAGTTGGTCGCGGTGGCCGTCGTTGCTGATGCACTGCTCTCGATGGCGCGTAACCTATGCCCAGACCGCCAGCGTCAAGTGATCGCCTTAATGGCGATTAGCCTCATCGCATTAATCGATACCTCATGGAGCCAACTCATTGCTGTTGCAGGCGGCGCGATGCTCGGTTTTGCGCTATGCAAACAAGCCAGTCTCAGCCAAGCGGAGATTCTGACGCATAACTACCACCCACGCTCAGGCATTATCGCCGGTGCTCTATTCGCTGGGTTGCTTATGGTTGCGCTTATCAAACCGTTCCCTACAGGCACACATGGCAACCTATTCCTGAGTTTTTATGAAGCTGGCGCCCTCGTCTTTGGCGGCGGCCACGTTGTGCTACCGTTGCTTGAATCTGCAGTTGTCGATACGGGGCTCGTCAGCAGCGAAGCTTACCTAGCAGGATATGGAGCAGCACAAGCCGTACCTGGGCCAATGTTTACATTTGCCAGCTACCTAGGTGCTGTGATCAATGCCAGCAGCCCTATTCTTGGGGCAACCGTCGCGCTTATCGGCATTTTTCTACCGGGGTTCCTACTCCTTATTGCCGTGCTGCCGCTCTGGAAAAAGGCCGCAGAACACCGCGGCATGGCAGCCATGGTATCGGGCGTTAATGCAGCCGTGGTAGGTTTACTGGCCTGTGCCTTCTACGACCCCGTCATTACCAGCGGTATCACCTCAATGATCGACTTTACGATTGTCACCGTTGCATTCGTGGCGCTGCACCTTTGGCGTATGCCTGCTATGTGGGTAATTTTATTCTGCATCACGTGTGGAGTTTTGCTCGGTCTTTGAGCTGGCGCTAGTTGCTGGTGGTGACTGGTGCTTCCGAAGCCCTCTGGTAGTGATTAGATTGGCCATTTTGCCAGAGGGTCATCGCACATGAGCGCATATAATAAGATTCGACTCCCACAGTGGGCCGAGCCAAATACCACAATCGGTTCTGGCCATGACATTCGCACCAGCGAAAACGGTCTGTTAAACAGCTTTTATGGCAGCCTAGAACACGCCTCACGCTTTGCTTGGCTTAATGCCGGCCGCACACTGATTGATAAAACCTATATTAACCTCTTGTGGCAAGCCGTTGGCTTACATCTCAGGGGACGCACCAGCGATGAACTCGCCCGAGAACTCGACAGCTTCATCCGCACGCATATTGCTCCGCGTTGGGATGATCTAGAGGAGTGGAATCCAGAGCAACAGCAGCAGCGGGTGGGTGAGCTCGTCGATATACTGGCTGGCGTCTTGGGCGGCCAAGATCCGCAGCGCGAGGCAAGTTGGCTGCTTTTTTACATGCTGCCACAGCTCCCTGTGTTTCCATTGTGGGCGAGCGATATCGGCACATACGCCGAGCACCATACCGCGTGTCGCGCTCACTTCTCGCACCACCTGCCTACCTTCTATACGCCTGCACCAAAAGCGGCGGTTGGCACACCAGACGAGCGCTGTGCTATCGATCAAGCGGTGAAGATGGGCGATTGGTGGCAGCGCCGCTGCTTTATCGCACAAGCCATGCCAGTCACATTAGACTCACAGATAAGTTAAGAGGACACCGCCAGCGATTACTATGCTGGCGGTATGATCGGATTAAGCGCTCAGGCGATGCTCAAATGGGTCGTGTGGTGCTTTAATATCTCGCAGCGCGACAACCAGCTGCGTGCGATTCTCGATGCCAAGCTTGCGTAAAATATTAGAGATATGAGTCTTGATGGTGTGTTCGGTCAAACTCATTTCACACGCGATCTCTTTATTCCGCAGCCCCGAGCGTACCAGCTCAAGTACGCGGCTCTCACGATTGGACAAGCGGCATAGCGCATAACCTAAACGCGTTGCTTGGTTGGTCAGTGGCACCTCTGCAACATCATCGTAACGCCAGCAAGCTCCGCTCATCACCGCAACAATTGCATCCACCAGTTCCTCCATCGGAGCCGTCTTCGCAATAGCCCCCGACGCGCCACTAAATAGTACACGGCGCATCTGCACAAGATCTTTGGTATCCGTGAGTACCAGCGTTTTTACCCGCCCAACGCTCTCTAGTACTTTCAGCTCTTGGAGATCCTCACTGAGTTGTCGACTATCGATAATCACTAGGTAACTACCGTGCCTGCGTAAATCGGGTAACACATCAATGAGGGTTTCAGCATGAGCAGAGCGCGCCATTACACCGGCACTCTTCAATGCAAGTTCAACACCCAAGCGGTAAGCCGGGGAGCGATCCACAATAAAGACTTTCATCGATCACTCCTTGCTTAGCTCAGCGGCTAAACGGCTGCGCTCTTCTGGTGTGTACTGCACCACACCAACGGGGATATGGTCGTTAATTGCATCGCGAATTGATTGCGCATCTTCCGGCATAAACCCGCCACACAGCTCAATCAGTTGAATGCCTTTGGTGATCATCTCCTGAGCGACTGCTTGCGCTTCCGTGACACTGCTGACACCCGCTACTGACATATCAAAGCCTTCACTTTGGATACGCGCATGGTGTTTAAACATCTCTAGGGATGGGCTTTTAACGATGTAACCGTAACGCTCTAAGGCCATGTGCAAGACTCCTTCAGATCATTGTTTTTATTCTCGTATCTATTAAAGGAGCTGCGAGGAAAAGCGATTAGAACCAAAGACTATGTGACTTTAGTACCAGTACATACAAGATAATAAACAAGCGAAGGAAATGGCCGAAATACACTGGAGTCTGTGGTGCGTCACTCCGACATGCAAAAATTTGCGCATAACTATCTAATTACCGTCATTTTTGTGCAAATCTGGCTACACTATAAACGTACTGGAAAAGAGAAGATTGCAGCACGTCGCAAGACTGCGTCATAACCTACTAATGATGTTAAGAGTAAGGCCGTAATAAGTGATCCAGATTTCAGACGAACGCAATGAAGCGATTCTCTCCGTCGAGGAGCTTGACCATATTCTGCAACTCCAACATGCGCTATTTCCGCGCGTATTAGATGATGCAGACCACATCGGGATTATTAATGACCTTTGCTTTGCAGCTGAGAAATTACTGCCCAACTCAGTGGCCTCAGTGATGCTGTTATCTGAGCAAAGCAGGCTGCTCAATGTCCTATGTGGACCCAGTATCCCCGACTCGGCAAAAGCATCATTAGCAAACTTGAAACCCGGACCTTTCGGTGGCTCCTGTGGTAATGCCGTTCATAGCAACCAGCCAACTTTCGTAACCGACACATACACTGATAAGCGTTGGTCAGACCTTAGAAAAGTGGCGGTGGATTTCAATATTTGTGCCTGCTGGTCAATGCCGATACGTAATAAATCGGGTGACGCTATTGGATCTTTCGCACTCTCCTCTTTTGAGCATCGCGCACCGTCGGAGTTTCATCGCCGCCTGCTCGTTGTTTGTGCGTCGATCGCCTCCATTGTTTTGGAGCGGCAAACCAAAGAGCTCCTGCTCAAAAAGCGCAATCATCAGCTGCGTATTATGGGTAACGCCTTAAAACAAGCCCAAGAACTGTTTCTCATTATTGATGCCGAGCGCAAAGTTATTGAGGCGAGCCAAGCAGTAGAGCCGTTATGCGGTTACTCTCCTCAGGAGATCATCGGAAAGCCCCTAAGCGATGTACTTGCCCCGTGTTATTCCACCTACTTTATCGAGCGCATCTGGTCGCAACTGGAAGCGACGGAGCGCTGGCACGGCGAGGTCAAGATTCGCAACAGTGAGTCCCAAGAGTTAGTTCAGTGGCTCAGTATTAGCCAAACAGAGCAGTACGACGATGATCAGCCAAGCTATGTCGCGGTTTTCACCGACCTCTCGGAGATAAAAAGAAGCCGTGAAGAGCTAGTCCAAGCACTAGAGTATGATCAGTTAACAGGGCTAGGTAATAAGGGCAAGCTGATGCTCGCGTTGGAGGTGGCAGAGCCAGATGCAAGCTTACTCCTGTTAAACCTAAACGGCTTCAGTATCGTCAACACGGCGTACGGTATCGACTTTGGTGATCGCCTGCTGATCGCAATTGCTGCGCATCTACATCAGTTTGCGAGCGCGGACCGGCTTTATCGAATCAACGCCGACGAATTCGCGTTACTGCTTCCTAAACACGCTGACTTAGAAGGCCAGATCATATCGATTCGTGACTATTTTGCGAGTACTACGATCGATGTTGATACCCTGAATTTCAATGTTACCTTTACCTACGGCGGCGCTGCCAACACCAATGATCTACTGAGCAAGTCGTTGCAAGCGCTGCGTAAAGCAAAACGCCGTGGTAAACACAGCTACCATCTCTATGACAGCGATCAGGACGCACCAGACCAGTCGCAGCGAATGAACCATATAGAATGGGGCCAAAAGCTACACGCAGCCATTGCTGAAGACCGCATCGTGCCCTATTTTCAAGGCATCCAAGATAATAAGCTTGGTACGATCAACCACTACGAAGCACTCGTGCGTCTCGTTGATGATGAGCAAATACACAGCCCGTTCCACTTTCTGCCGGCAGCGCATATCGCTGGGCTACTCCCCACCATCACCCGTATTATGATCGATAAGAGCTTTGCGCATATTGCAGATATGCCGGTAACACTATCGCTGAATATTACGGAAGCCGATTTAAACGAGCACTACTTAGCCGACTATCTTGCCGAAAAGTCTGAAGCTTACGGCGTTTCCCCCGAACGTATTACCCTTGAGATCCTTGAAAGCGTGAGTGCAGATGGCAAGAAAAACCATATCAAGCAGTTGGGGGCGCTAAAGGCCCGCGGCTACCACCTCGCTATCGACGATTTCGGCACAGAATACTCCAATTTTGAGCGTATTTTGGAGCTGCAGGTGGAGCAGCTTAAGATCGATGCCAAGTATATTCGTAACATTACCAAAGACAGAACAGCACTTGAGATCGTGCGTGCTATGGTGTTTTTTGCCAAGAATACTGGCATTGTCACCGTTGCGGAATATGTTAGCGACGCCGACATTCAGGCCGTGGTCGAAAGCTTAGGTATTGAGCTCTCACAAGGGTATCTGTTCAGCGAACCGGCCCCCGCCATTACGCGCTAAATACCGCAAAACAACAGACCTATCGATACGGTAACACTCAGAGCGTGCTCTGTTGTTTGCGATATTCATCCGGCGTAGTGTTTAAAAGCCGGCGGAACATCGCGATAAATGCAGATGCGGTACTGTAGCCAAGGTCCAGCGCCACACTCTCGACGCTCATCCCCTCTTGCAGCAATACAATCGAGCGCATCACTTTCAGCCTTTGCCGCCACTCGCTCAGTGGCATGCCTAAATCTCTGCGGGCTTTGCGCGCCAGCGTTCTCTCCGTGGTACCGAAATACTCAGCAATCGCACTTAAAGATTGGCTATTGGCGGGATCATCTTTTAGATAGTTCAGCACCTTAACCAACGTGCCATCACTAGAGTTTGGCAGATAGCTACCCGTTGCAGGGCTTGCCACGAGCTGATCTAACAAAACATCGAGAAGTTTGCTCTCTTGCACAGTATAGGGACTTTGGGGCGGATGGTGCCGTAAGTGGTTCAAAATCGCCTGCAACATCGGATTGATCAGCAATGCGCATGTCCTAGCGGGCATACCGCGCTCACGGGCAAGAGCTGCGTCGATATATAGCGAGCAGTGCAGCGACGCATGGGTATTTCCACCATGATGCTCACAACCCGGTGGATGCCATAATCCAAAGTTCGGCGGCACTCGAAACTCCAAGCCCTCGGCTTTCATCTCTAAAACGCCACTGAAGGAAAACACGAACTCCCCCCACAGGTGTTGATGGGGTAGGTAAACGGTATTCGCGGGCATATGGCGAACCTGATGAAAAATAGGCTCTGGCAAACTATCAAGTTGTAGCGGAGTATGTAAAAAACGATCTACCGGCATGACCTGTCTGATCCTAACTATGGACTGTCTGATTCTCACTATATACAACAGTAACGACACTATAGGCTTTACAAAAATCCCCCTCAAGTAAAGAGTCTTACTATGGATACACGCAAAGAGATGGACAGCCTCGCAATCGGCTTGGTGACGCTTACCAGTTTTACTTGGGGGTTACAGCAAGTTCTCTTAAAAGCGGTATCTGCGGATATGTCGCCGGTTTTACAGATCGCAATCAGGTCAGGGATCGCAGCAGCGCTGCTCGCTGCCGTGATGATGTATCGCCAGGAAAAGCTTTTCAGCGATCACACTTGGAAGCCAGGCCTAATGGCTGGCGTGTTGTTCGCTCTGGAATTTTTTCTGGTTGGCGAAGGGCTACGCCACACCACGGCATCTCACATGATTGTGTTTCTTTACACCGCCCCGATCTTTGTGGCGCTGATACTGCACGTCAAAATCAAATCAGAGCGACTAACACCTATCCAGTGGCTCGGCATTCTCGTCGCCTTTACGGGTATCAGCATCGCCTTCCTTTGGCGGGATGTCCACAGCTCCACACCCAGTGCACCCAATATGCTCTGGGGCGACCTGCTCGCGCTAACCGCTGCCCTTTTTTGGGCACTCACTACGGTGCTTATTCGTAGCTCAAGCCTTGCCAAAGCACCCGCAACACAAACGCTGCTCTATCAGCTCGTTGTGTGTTTTATTATCGTCTCCTTCGCTGCCATCGCGTTGGGGCAAACCCACTACACACTCACAACCGCGGTGGTCAGCAACTTGGCGTTCCAAGGGGTTGTGGTGACATTTGGCAGCCTGCTGCTCTGGTTCTGGCTGCTACGCCAATACTCAGCATCACAACTGGGCGTGTTCACTTTTATGACACCCCTTTTTGGCGTGTTATTAAGTGTTTGGCTGCTTGATGAGCCGTTTGAGGAGGGATTTCTCTATGGTGCGATCTTAGTGTTGCTAGGTATTTTTATGGTCAGCGGACACGCGAGAATCGGCGGCTATCTGGCGCTACTTCGCAATAGCGCCGCGCGTATTGATCGCTGAGGCTACCAGTACTTTCGTGGCGTACCTCAGCACTCTCACAGTGCCCGGTCGCTGACTAGCGTCGACGTGCCGCTGCGGCACCCAGCACACCCGCACCGAACAGCAACGCAGTGCCACTTAACGGCACACTCGCAGATGCGTCACGGACCAGCGCAACACCTAAGGTATTAACGCCAACGTCTGCTGTGAACGCGTAATTGTCGGAAGATTTAAAGACAGTACCCGCGTTATAACCCGTGAACAGGTCGGCAAAATCATCGTTTACGCCAGTAAAAGCATAGAAACCGTCACTATCTGTATCGTTTCCATAGAGTGCCATTGAACCACTGAAAGGGTCTAGCGGGCTAAATGGGAACCCACCGTTAAAGATCGTTTGACCCATCAGCTCGATAAATGCGTTTGCAGCATCGTCTTCCGCTGTCGGGTTGGAGGCCAGTGTTACCTCCTGCTCGGTGTTTTCGTTTGCATCTAACGCGATGCCAAAACCAAAGTCCTGATAAAGCCCCGCAACCTCATCATGCAATGCTAGGCGCCAACCGTCGGCTGCAAAGATACCTAGCGCCTCGTTGATCGACAGATCAAGCGTCGCATCCCAGCGTAACCATTCAAGGGTATCGCCTGCAACAACGTTGCTAGAATCATCGTACTGATACCCTGTATAATCGATAATCGCGGCTGATGCAGGCATCGCAGCCAGGCATCCTACCAACCCCAAAGACGCCAACAAACTCGGCAGTTTCATCTGTTACTCCTTACGTTCTTCATCTGCGAATGACAGTGCTCAAATTGTGAACAACTCTACAAGCGCAGCAGCATAGCGGTAGCAGATGACGAAAATATGTCCAGTTCGAGTCAGTACTTTTTTGCCTACGCCGTTTCCTCCGTGGCGCGCTGCAAATATTCATGCGATTGCATCTCGGTCAGGCGGCTGTGGGTGCGGCGAAACTCAAACGTCAGCGCACCACCGCAATACAGCTCAGCCAGCGGCACATCCGCTTGGAGATAAAGCGCTACATTTTGATCGTAGAACTCATCTACTAAACTGATGAAACGCCGAGCTGGGTCATCCATCCTCGCGTGCTGCACAACCCGCTCACCGGTTTCGGTAACCGAAAAGCTGCCATCCTCAGTCCCGCGCGCTTTGATACCGCTGCGCAGCTCTCCCCCTAGTATTGGAATGCCAGTCACCAAGACCACTGACCAACGTTTGGCTATCTCGATATAGTCCAGCGCAGATCGCGGACCTTCACACAGCGCGCTAAAATCAGCCCAAACAGCCTTGTTACTCACGCCATTAACATCGATATCACGCCCCAATATACGGATGCTACTAGGCCGAGACACCTCATCTGCAACATGTGAAAACAGCACAGCAAAATCCTGTTCGTGGGGTAAGTAATAGGTCTTTTGCGGAGTCAAATGGCGCAGCCGATGATCATGGGCTCCACTGAGATGTAGCATCTGCAGGTGAGCTTCAAGCAATGCAATCGCAGGCAAGAAACGGGAGCGCTGTAAACCATCCCAGTAGAGCCGCTCGATCGGAATATTAGAGGTGGCTACGAGTGTTACGCCGCAAGCAAACAGCGCGTCAAAAAGGCGCCCCAGTAGCATCGCATCGGCGATATCAGAGACAAAAAACTCATCAAAGCAGATGACTCTATGCCCTTTTGCAAAGCGCTTAGCGATAACGGTGAGTGGCTCCGGCTGACCGGCTACCTCTTCAAGGGAGCGATGCACCCACGCCATAAAGTGGTGAAAGTGCATGCGCACTTTTTTATCCGGCGGCAGACTGTCGTAAAACAGATCCATGAGGAAGGTTTTTCCGCGACCAACATCTCCCCAAAGGTAAAGCCCTTTGATCGGCTTTCGGCGCAGCGTAAAGCGCTTAATATCAGCGGACAGCTCTGCTGAGAGAAGATCCAGCGCTACCACAGCCTCTTGTTGAGCTGTATCAACAGCGATCTCCCCTGCATCAACAAGTGCTTGATACTGAGCAAGCATGAGCAATCCCCGAAAAAGGGAGCATGGTAACCGATCTATCGTTTAAACGGCAGTTAACTCAGTGCCTGCATCGGTGGGTAATGCAATAACCCAGCCCGCATCAAGCCAAGTAAACAGTTGTTCAACCAGGTGCGCAGCTATCAGGTCTGGAGCAAAGCTCGCAGCTAGCTGCTCTGCAACGCCAGCGAGGTTGTTGCCACTTAGGAAGCCATTCAACATAAGTTGCTCGAAATCACTTGCGGAGCGGAACTCAGTCAAGCGCTCGGCGTTTCGCCATAGAACCCACATGGCAGCTTGAGTGGTCAGATCAGGTGGGTGTTGCTCAGCTTTGATCGCCTGCCAAATCTCTACAACATTGTAGGGCGCTTGAAAGCGCTGCAGACTTGGATGAAAACGCAGCGTCATGTTAGGCCATTGCTCCTGTGGTATGGCCATCAGATCGCTACGCGCTAAGCGCGGTCGGTCTGCTGCATCAAACGAGTCCATCAGGGCACGCTCGAAACGAGCCAAATGCGCAAGCTGCGGGTAGTTTTGAAACGGTTCGGTCTCGGTTAAAAACTGCGGTAGTTGATTACCGAAATCGCGTAGCGATGTGTACTGAGATGGGCACGTTTCGATATACCCCTCGATCATTGGGTCAAACAGCTCATCCCCCATGTAACGCCCCAGAATATCGAAGTCGGTATCAAGCACATCACGTAGCGCACACAGGTAATTATTTCGGTAGATTCCAAGCCGTGTTTGGGTATCCGCACCCTGCCCCTCTTTAAGTAGGCCATCGGTAGACGAAGGCTGCCCCATAATAAAGGCCATCATCTGCTCTTGCAGGTGCTTAAGGTCGCTCATGCAGGTATCCCTTCACGCAGTTCAGGTAGCACTGCACTGGCAAGTTGGCGCGCTTGATCTAACTCGACTAACAGTTCAGGCAAAGGGGGAATATGATCATCACGCTCGATCATAGTACTTACCGGCCCCAGTTTCGCGATGGTTGTTTGGTACAGTTCCCATACGGCGTCACACACTGGATGATCATGGGTATCTATCACATAGGTGCCGTAGTCAGTGTGTCCTGCCAAATGGATCTGCCAGATGCTCTCTGGGTCAAAGGCGCCGATATAAGCATGTGGGTCGTAGTTGTGGTTCCGTGCACTCACATAGACGTTGTTGACATCCAAGAGCACTTTACAGCCAGAGCGGCGAACCATCTCGGCCATGAATTCCCATTCAGGAATACTGGAGTCGGTAAACTCAACGTAACTGGATGGGTTTTCCATCAGAATGGGATGGCCTAAGAACTCTTGAACCTGATCCAGCCGCGAAACAATATGGTTAAGGGCTTCTTCAGTGTAAGGAACGGGCAACAGGTCGTGGCTATTCACTTTGTTCACGCCCGTCCAACAAAGGTGATCCGATACCCAAGCCGGCTCAAGCTCTTGAATTAAGCGCTTAAGGCGGGTGAGATAGTCACGGTTTAGCGGGTCGGTGGAACCGATTGAGAGCGAGACACCATGCATGACCATCGGATAGTGCTGACGTATTTCATGTAGGTAGTATTTTGGTTTTCCGCCTTCAATCATGAAGTTTTCTGAAATCACTTCAAACCAATCGACTGGTGGCCGCTCAGCTAATACATCGTGGAAATGATCAGTACGCAGCCCTAGTCCAAACCCTAAAAATTCTCGTTTCATCGTGTGCTCCGTGACAATGCGGGAGCATGGCACTCCCGCGTATTCAGCCGCGCTTAGACGTCGTTGTTACCGCCAATGTGGTCGCAAGACTGCGGTGTTGTCAGAACAAAGCCTGTGCCTTTGCAAGACGCATGGCCCGCGCAAGCGTTGTCTGCTGTTTTACAGTCGTTATGACCTTTACAGATGTTAACACCATAGCACTGGGTTAGGTCAGCTTTGCCGATCGCACCGCGCCAGTCATCTTTTACCGAACCACCTACGTCAGCACACGCTTTTGCAGGCATACCTACAAAGCCGGAGCCTTTGCAAGAGCCGTGGCCCGCACATGCGTTATCTTTACCACCACAGTCGTTGTGGCCTTTACACTTGTTCACACCGTAACAATGCACCATCTCTACTTGATCTGCTGCAGCAGACGCTTGAGAAGCGGTTTGTTGAGTCGCGCCACATGCTGCCAAGCCTGCCGCTGCTAATGCAATTGCTGCCCCATTTAGTGCCGGTTTTAGATAGTTATTCATGGCTAAGTCCTCGCTTGTCTGGTGCCATACTTATTGTTTTTGACACACAGCCGTTATGCTATATACAACGTTAGTTAGATGCTCGGCTAGCTCACACAACTCGTAGCTTGTGTTAACTGCTAAGCGCTTTTATGCAGCGTGAACGAAAACGTGGTGCCTTCGTTCAAGCTACTTCTCACTGCAATAGTGGTTTGATGCAGATCGAGAATCTTCTTCGTAATAGCGAGCCCCAAACCGCCATGCGCGGTGTTCTCACGCACACTATTCTGCGCCTTGAAATGGGGATCAAAAATATGAGGAATATCTTGGCTCGGTATGCCGATACCCGTATCCGTTACCTCAATCGAAACCATGCTGGAACGCTCAAAAAGATGGACGGTAATAGCACCTTTATCAGGCGTATGACGCAGCGCATTTTCAACTAAATTGGTAAATACACGGTCGAGCTTTTCAATATCACCCCAAACACAGATCGCGCTGTTTTTTGGCATCACATCGAGTGACACACCCCGCTTGCCCGCTTGAATCTGGAACTTTTGCAGAACATCTTGCACCAGTTCAGCAATAGGAAACTGCTCTTTTTGTACCTGAACATTGCCGCTATCAAGATGCGCGAGTTCAAAAAGCTGTTCAATCAGCGTAGAGATGCGGTAAGCGCTTTTCTTCGCCGTCGTTATATATTGGCGGCTCTCGTCATCCGTCATTTTGCCCTGCTGCAGCTCCCATGTTTCGAGATACCCCATTAAGGATGCCAGCGGCGTTCTTAGGTCATGGGAAACGTGAGATAGCAGCTCTTTACGCAGGTCATCAATCGTCACAACCTGCTGATATTGCTCGTTGAGCTTGTCCACCAACTGGCGAAACGCCACACCCAATTTATCAAGCTCATGTTCGCTTTCTGGGCACCAGCACTCTAACTTCTGCATCGCTTCCAGATTGGCACGCGGGTCTTTGCTCAGACCTTTTTGTTGAATCGCATCCACTTGACGCGTCAGTCTGCGCAGCGGCTTCGTAATAACACCTGTAACGAACAGCGTTGCAAACAATGCAAAGGCCAGCCCGGCAAGCAAAATAATCAAGCCCCACTGAAACACTTTATTGTTCCAAACCCGTGCAGCAACGGCGTCATAGACCTGACTACCGAGGATGACATAAAGATATCCTTTGAGCTGTTCGTCCTGCTTGATCGGCGCCACACTGAACACTTTAGTGGCAGACTCTGAGCGCGGATCGTCACCATAAACAGGGCGCTGCACTCGCGATTGGGCCAAATAGTTACGTAATGGAACCAAGTCTACCTGCGCTCGTTTTAATGCGTTTGGGTCTTCGGCGGAAAATGCGAGCACCTTACCGTTGGTATCAAGGACGTAAAACTCAAAGTTTTGTCCCAAAAACATCAACTGATGAAAGGTCTGCTTGGCCGCAGCAAGGTCAATCGTATCGCCCTCTTGCGCGAGATAATCCTTCACCACATGCTGCGCTAGCCCTTTGTGCATCTCTTGCATGGCTTGTTGCTGAAATACCTGAATAGAGCAAAACAGTGTCACGAGCGCCAGCAAGCCTACCGTCAAAAAGCTAATAAACAGGGTTAGCGACAAACGCCCCTGAAAACTGCCAAACGCCTTATTGCTCATTAAACTTATACCCCACACCCCAAACCGTCATAACATACTGCGGGCTCGAAGGGTCAACCTCTAACTTGCCACGCAAACGGTTAATATGAGAATTCACCGTATGCTCGTAACCGCTGTGCTGATAACCCCACACCGCATTCAGCAGTTGCTCGCGGCTGAACACCTGCCCCGGGTAGCTCGCTAGATATAACAGCAGATCGAACTCTTTAGCCGTTAAGCTGAGCGCTTCTCCCGCGATAGAGACAAGGCGTTTTAGCTTATTGATCCGCAACTGACCAAATACCAGCAGATCACCATCATCCATCGTTTGCTGTTGTTTGTTCAATGTCATACGGCGCAACAGTGCTTTTACACGAGCTTGCAACTCCAACACACTAAAAGGCTTGGTGAGGTAATCATCCGCCCCGACCTCTAGCCCGACCACGCGGTCTGCCTCACTTTTCTTGGCCGTTAACATCAAGATAGGGGTATAGACCTCTTTCGCACGCAAGGTCTGGCAAACCTGTAAACCGTCCATCCCCGGCAACATAAGATCCAGCACGATCAGATCGAAATTCTCATCAAGTGCACGTGCGAGCCCGTCTTGACCGTTCATTTCGCGGGTAACGGTATAATTGATCGCCTCTAAGTTCATAGCGATGAGTGCATTGATATCTTCTTGATCTTCAACAATGAGTATTCTTTCGTGCATCATCTTTACCTTTTTACTGCAGCTTACCTGTTTAAGTTAGCAGCTATTGATACTCAGTCCAGATACAAGTGCCGGATAGATAGAAACAGCGCCAATCCTTGCTAGAGCAGCGCGTACAGGAGTTAGATTAAGGAGGAGTGTTCAATTAGAGGTCACGCATTTGTAAAAAAAGTATCACGCGCTTTTTCCTAGATAGCGACGAGGTAGAAAGCGCCGCTTTTTCAGTGACAACAGGGCAAAACAAACACAGCTGTAGATTACCTCGCCAACAAGCATCAGTTTTTGTCTGTGCAGAGTTACAATAGATCGCCTGCAGGGCAGCACATGGCTCGAGCGCAACGGAGCGATATATTAACTTTTAAAGAATATTTAAGAGAAAATCCTTTTATAAAAAACTTTAAAACTTAGTTAAACGTCACCTAACTGATACGTTAAAAGTAGATATTTTTAACCTTTCATTCAGCATTAAATAATATAGAAAATAAAATATTCAAAATAACCATTTATTTAAAACAGTTGTTTGATTATTTTTTCTGAATCTGTAGATTACCGTTGAGTGGTCCACTCTATTATTGATGTTTCTATCCTTTGCTTTATAGAAAAAAGAGCCCGATTTCTGTCAATCTGCACCGCTTAAACAGAAGCGTCGCCGGTTGACGGCTAAAAATCAGATCACTCATCGATGGCCCGTTATTTTGGTGCAATAACTATCTATTAATAAAATAAAACCATACAGGAGATTTTAAAATGAAAAAGCCACTAGCGCTTTCCGCATTACTTCTTATGAGCAGCGTCGCTGATGCTGGCCTTATCCTCGAAATCACCGAAGGTAATGCTGTAGGAACAACTAAATGGACATTTTCTGGCTCAGCCATCGCCGGAGGAGCAGGTTTTTTCGATAACGAAGGCAATTTAGGCTCTCAAGATACATGGTCAAATATCGGCTCATACACTGAGGTTAACGATTTCGAAAACACCACACTTACCGGTAACGCATTCCTGAGTGTTGGCGCCGATACGCGTGATATCAACATGGTTTACATCGATGATGACAACGGTGTCGATTCTGACGATATTGGCGTGGGCATTTCAGGCGGTACACTGCTGGCGTTTGCTGCAGGTGATACTGTCAGCTGGGGTGGCGAGTTGTTCGTTACAGGGATTAGCCTTGCAGACCTTTCTGAGTCAGGTTTACCCTTCAGCTATACAGGCAGCACCTATGGCGGGCAAGACGGTACGCTCGAGCTAACAGTGAATATTGGTAGTGGAGCGACCAGCGTTCCTGCACCAGCAACAGCATTTTTGTTCTGCGCTTCACTGCTAGGTGTTGCGGCGTCTTCTAAGCGTAAGAAAAGCTAATTGGGTATCCGTGCTCATGTAAGCATAAAGGGGCTACTTTAGCCCCTTTTTTGTGGGTTTTGCTCGCTTAGATTAACTTCGCAGGCCTCCGTGCATGGCCACCTCTTGATAACGATTAGGAAACTGTTGGGCTAGCCAGTCAAGCAACAGCTTCACCCGTGCAAGCTGATAGCGGCCAGGTGGACACACCAGTGAGATTGGCGTTACCTGATGCCACTGCGGTAGTACCTCGACCAAGCGCCCATCTTCAAGCGCAGCCGCCACGTAGATATCAGCTAAGCGCGTGACGCCCAGCCCAGATAGTGCAGCATCACACATCACGCGACCACTGGGCACTTGAAAACCACGTTGGGCTTTCACTGTAATGGTCTGGCGTTGTTGTACAAACTGCCACTCACTCACACTGCCGAAGATCAGTGTGTGGTTAGTCAGGTCATCAGGTTGCTCGATGGGTGACGAGCCAGCCAAATAGCTTGGACTAGCCACGTAGCGCGTATGCATACGATGAACACCGCGGGCGATCAAAGTCGAATCTTCTAACTGCCCCATTCTCAGCACGAGGTCATAGTCACTCGTAAGAAGGTCGATGCGCTGACTAGAGAAATCCAACGATACATCAATCTCTGGATAGCGCTCTTGAAATTCAATCAATAGCGGCGCAATAACCGCCTCTCCGATCAAGCCACCTACGCTATTCATCTGGATATGACCTGCATGAACCCGCTGTACCTGTTGCACCCACTCATTCGCGTCCTTGAAAATCGCCAGCGCTTCACGGCAACGCTGATAATAAACCTCTCCCACATCTGTGGGCCGCAGTTGACGTGTCGTTCTATGGAGCAGTTGAACACCTAAAGACTTTTCTAATTGCGATACGTGCTGACTGAGATTGGCTTTGGATACGCCAGTGAGATCAGCAGCACGCGTAAAACTCCCATGCTCGACCACTGAAACGAACGCATATATGCCAGAAAACTGCTTACTGTTCATAAATACTTAACTGTATTTTTTAATTATATGGATTTATCAAAATAATAGCATAGTTAAAATGGCTACATCACGAAATCAGAGGAAACAAAAGATGAATAAGCCACTAATCGCTATTACCGGTGCAAGCTCAGGCATTGGCGCAGCCTTTGCTCGCCTGTTCAGTCAAGCTGGACACCCTCTCCTGCTCATGGCGCGCCGCGTAGACCAACTTGAGGCGCTCCAACTGCCTAATGCACTTTGCAAAGCGGTAGACGTAACAGATCTAGAAGCTCTACAAAGCGCAGTGGCTGAGGCCGAAACGCAATATGGGCCTATTGACTGCCTTATTAACAACGCCGGTTGTATGCTGCTGGGCCAACTTGATAAGCAAGACCCTGCCGAATGGCGCCGTATGTATGACGTCAATGTTTTAGGCTTGCTCAACGGTGTCAACGCCGTTTTACCCGCTATGCGAGAACGCCAAGGCGGCACCATCATGAACGTGAGCTCTATTGCGGGACGTAAAACATTCCCGAATCACGCGGCATATTGCGGCACTAAGTTTGCCGTACACGCTATGGGAGAAAACTTACGCGAAGAAGTTGCAGCGGACAGTGTTCGAGTGATTACGATCGCGCCTGGAGCCGTTGAAACCGAGTTACTCAGCCACACAACGGATGCTGAGATCATCGCCGGTTACGAAGCTTGGAAAGAGAGTATGGGTAGCGTGCTTGTACCAGACGATATCGCACGCTCTGCGCTGTTTGCCTACCAGCAGCCTCAGCACGTTTGTATTCGTGAGCTGGTGATCGCTGCAACTAAGCAAGAGCCATAAAGCACCGCACACAACCGTGTTGTGTTAAATCGTGCTAGTGGGTACGTACGCCGTGCTCCGCTAGCCGGTTTAAAATAAAATCGCAGCCAGATTTTCCTAGATCTCGTGTGGGGATCGATAGAAAACGCTTGTTAGAGAGCGGCAGCAGCCATACTTGATCATGGCGCCATAAATCGGGGATACGATCCCATTTTAACGAATCTTGCTCGCTGCCAGATTTGACCTTAATACCACGTTCATCCATCTCGAGTGTTACCGGAACCTGTGCCGTCCAGTTCAGGTAGTTGATCACGCGGCGCACATTTAAGATATAACTGACGAGCAATGCCAGCGCGCCTAACATCACCGCGCCCATCGCATAAACCAGCATGACGGCCGAATTGCTCTGTATAAAGCGATAGACGATCAAAGTAACCAGGCCTACTGCCAGCACCACAATCACAGGGTTCAACTGTTTGAACCAAAAGACAGTCGCAGATTTCTTAGCAAGCTCTTCTGAATAGGTAAGCTCAATGGGTTCCATACCGCTTAACGACATCCCGTATACGCTTATAAAAGACGCCCATCCATCCTAGACTCGTCTCTTAGAGCTAAAGGCTTCCTGCCTTTAATATCCATAGTGCGCTACTGAACCGCGCTCTAAAAGCATAGCCGAAGATCAAGAATCTGCAGTTTGAAACAGAAGAAAAGCAACTGAATGCCTATTTTTAGTAGGCAAAGTGCCCGACCAAAACGATGTTAAGCCGTTAGTTGATAACGCCAGCGCGACGCAAAACATCATCGAGTTGCAATGCGGTAGGCATACGTGGATTCAATGAATGGCTCGCCCACCATAACCAGTCACGCGACGCTTCAGGGCGTGAATTCAGCATACCGAACCAGTCGAGCGAGCCTAAGTACTGATTGACGCGAGTAAACTCCCGAGGAAAATGCACCGCTGCACCCACCGTAACAATGTGCAGATTCGCGAGTGTAGCCAGTTGCTTATCGCACAGCTGTACAAGCGCCTGTAACGCGTTCTCAATCACATAATTGCCCTTGCTGTGACCAACCAGCAGCGCTATATCACTGCGCAGATGATAGAGCAGGTAAACCAGCGCCGCGCCATCCGGGCTGCCATAGACCAAGCGCAGCGACTCCTCGCTGTTAAGCTCACTGTCGGTCAGTTGGCAGAGCCGTTTGTCGGGCGTCGGAGCAACGGCATCAAAGTAATCTCTGAAGCTGGCGTAGCTATTTCTCATCCCATGCACATACCACCCCCCGATCGCTTCAGACAGCATATCAGCGGCGCCAAACCCGGTAATAACCGCCATCACGGGTCCTTGCAGTTGATTCGCAACCGCACGCGCAAACGCGGCACTGCCAAGTGCTGAGCTACCAACGCCAGATAAAACAACCGCTGTGGGGCGCTGATCTTTAGGTAACAGTTTGAGCGCATGGACGCACGCTTGTGCGGAGCCACTAAAAATAGTGTGCTCACTTCCGTGGGGATAGACCACCAGAACATGGCCTTCAGGATTGCTTTCACTGCCCAGCTTTTCGATCTCAGCAGCCGTTAACAACTGCGTATCATAGAAGAAGCGATCAGCAGATTGATTCAATGCAGGGTTGGTTGGGGCCAATAATTTTTCGAAGTAATTCAATTCCGCCATACAAACCCCAACCCTTCCTTGACTGCACTAAGCGCTATTAATACACATTAAGCCTATATATTAGCATTCCATTGTGACGAACTAGTAGCTAAATAAGTAACGCAATGTATTACCTGCCTCGCGCTGTGGTAGCGCTAAAATCCGATCATAGAATCGGATAAACGTGCGGCACGCTGCCGAATAGTCTTCGTGACCGCGCAAACGCTGGTTATGTAAGAAATGCGCGCTCAACCCCAGTGATACCACCACATCCGTCACAATCGTTTGTGCATTCGCCACATCGAGCGCTCCCGCTTCGGTGGTGTAGCTATCCTCTATCACACGCTCAAATGCCACCATCATCGGCGTCATCTCTTGGATTGATAGGTGGCGGGTGATATCAAGCTCACCATACACGGTAGGAAAGATATTCTTCATGCAGAGTATCGGGTTAATCATGTGCAAGGTTGCTAACAGGTTAGCAGTCTCTTGCACAAATTGAGTAATGGCCACATCACTGGTTCTTGGTAGTAGTGAGCCGGCCATCTCGGCAATAATCTTGCCAGCCACCTGTTTGATCTCGATAGGCGATGCACCCGCAATAAACATCTGGTTGAGCATATGCAACATCTGCAGATAAAGCTCAGGCTCATGGCGGTTGATGGCTCGCATAGCAGGCATCGACTGCAGCATCTCATCCACTTCAAATAACGTGGACGGCTGATATTGTGTCTCTTGTACACTCGATGGGCTGACAACCGCGTGCACAACCCCAGCATCGATCATCTCCTCAGTAGAGGGATACCAAAGATCATCAGAGTTAACGGCAAAAATACGTTGGATAAACTCCCCAGAGACACCTTGCTCTCGGTAATAAACCAGATCACGCACTTGCTCTCTACGCAACAGTGCAGCGTCATGTAGGCTAGGTGTTTCAGTGTAGTATTGGTGGAAGGCTAAGTTCGCACCCGCAGCTAGATAACGCCGCTCTCCAGAGATAAATGCTGTGCCACAGGCCGAGTAGCAACCGGTTAACGAATACGTATCTAAACCCGCGGTGGAGATCAAGGATGCCAGTTGGCGCCCCTCGTAAATGCGCCCCCCTCGGCTGTCTAGAATAATACCCTCGATATCCTCATGACGTTCAAGCACTTGTTCAACCGCATCCGTTACGCCAAACCCCAAACCACCTTGAAGGTGCACGAGCTTGCCGTTATCGGTCAGTTGAACCGTGTAATCAGCAAAGGGGTCGGGCACAAAAGCGATGCGATACAGCTCTTTGTATGTTGTGGTCGCCTGCGATGCTAGCGTCACCATAAAGCCTGCCGCAAGCGCGACACAAAACCGCGCCGCAACCGCCCAACCGCGGCGGCGCCCAAGGAACAACGTACAGTCTGCCGTACGCCAAAGACCCACGAGTTGCCAAACAAGAATAAGCGCTGTGACGACATAAAGCACCAGCAGCGCCCGTGCAGATAGAACAGGGCTGTTGGCCAGTGCCCCTGTCAGAATAGCTACTTCGATTAACTTTAAAAGCGCCAAACCGCCAATAAAGTTCACCCAAAACGCTACGGGAAGACTCAGCTTTCCTTGCCAATGTTTCTTGAGATATTGCATAAAGCCACCTCGCTAACACTGAGCATTTTTTATACAGCTGTAGGAAGTATGACTCAGAACTGCAACTTTGGTTTGATTATTTTCACAATCAAAACCGTAGGCTCAAGCGAGGTTATGACTTAAAAATCGGCTGGAATCGCTACAAGCACAGGAAACGAGAACAAAAAAGGGAGCCTGAGCTCCCTTTATCCGTTTATTTTTGATAAGCCTTAAGCGCGCGGGATGCTACCAAACATCGATTTAGGCTCAAGGAACTCTTCCATACCGTAAATACCCCACTCGCGGCCGGTCCCCGATTCTTTAAAACCACCAAATGGTGCTTTTGGATCCGCAGGCGCCCCATTGAGATGCACCATACCTGTACGCATCTGGCTAGCAACAGCTTTTGCTCGTTCAAGATCGGCGGAGTAGACACCTCCTGATAAACCAAAGCAGCTATCATTGGCGATCGTAATCGCCTCCTCTTCAGTTTCATAAGGGATAATGGTACAAACTGGCCCGAAGATCTCCTCCTGCGCTATCCGCATATGCGTATTAACATGGCTGAATACTGTAGGTTTGACGAAGTAGCCTTTCTCTACATTGTCAGGCAACCCTAAACCACCGGCAACGAGCTGTGCGCCTTCATCTAGTGCGCCTTGGATAATGCCTTGGATTTTGTCCCACTGTGGCTTTGATACCACTGGGCCAATCACCGTGTCGTCGGCCAGCGGGTCACCTGCCACAATCGATTCTGCCGTGCGTTTCGCAATGGCAACAGACTCTTCTAGCTTACTGGCTGGCACAAGCAATCGGCTCTGAGCGTTACAAGATTGCCCGGAGTTACTCATCACACCTTTGATGCTGCGGCTAATAACTTTCTCAAAGTCGACATCATCCAATACGATATTCGCCGACTTGCCACCCAGCTCCAGCGATACTTTTTTAAGGTTAACGGCTGCCGCCTGCGACACCAGCTTGCCCGCCTCAGTGGAGCCCGTGAATGAAATCATATCGATACGAGGATGCGCGCTTAGCGAAGACCCCACACCAGCGCCATTACCATCCACTAAATTGAACACGCCAGCGGGTACGCCAGCATCATGGAGAATCTCAGTGAAGATATGTGCCGAGCGTGGCGCCACCTCACTCGGTTTTAGAATCATTGTGCAACCCACCGCCAATGCAGGCGCGACCTTACACGTAATCTGGTTGAGCGGCCAGTTCCACGGTGTAATAAGAGCGCACACGCCAATCGGCTCTTTGGTGACCGTTGTGGTACCCATCACCTGCGTGAACTCTTCCTCTTTCATGAGCTTCAACGCCACTTTGATATGGCCAAGACCCGCCGGCACCTGCATTTTTCGAGCAAAGCTGATCGGTGCTCCCATCTCTTCCGAGATCGCTTGCGCAAGCTCTTCCATACGTGCGGAATAGCCTTCGATAATGCGCTCAAGCAGCGCAATACGCTCCGCTTTGCTGGTTTTACTAAAGCTTGGAAACGCTGCTGTCGCCGCGGATACCGCAGCCTCTACATCATCGTTGTCACCTAAGCGAATGGTTGCGATGGGTGCTTCATTCGATGGATTCAGTACCTCGAGCACCTCAGAACCAGATGGCTCGACCCATTGGCCGTTAATATAGAACTTTTGTAAATCATGCATGTGCTCTGTCCTTTTTGAAGCCGAATAAACGAGGAGGCTAGATTTACCATTTGGTAGACCACCATGCAACAAAAACAAGGGTTTTTACTTATATGGCAGCGCACTATCCATTGGGTGTAGACCCTATAAAGTGGCGCAGATTCTCCCGATAGGCATCCGTATCAGAGATATTGACGTGATTCGTATTTGGGATAACCACCAGCGATGCAAGACCTGGCCTGAACGCTTGCAGCAGCCGCTTGGTACTTCCAAATGGGACCACTCGATCATCCGATGCAGCCACCAATAGCGTCGGTGCGGTGATCTTGGGTGCACGTTTTGCCGAGTCAAAACGGTCGAGCAGCAGCCAATGAACCGGAAACATCGGATACCGAGCGGCAGCAAGCTGCTCAATACTGTCATAAGGGGTGATAAGAACAAGGCGATCGATCTGGTCATGTTTTGATGCCAGATAAGCAGAAACGCCGGTGCCGAGGCTGCGGCCTGCGATCGATATACGGCTATGGCGCTTCACAACCTGCTCAAAAAGCACATCGGCTGCAGCAAACAGAGCCGCTTCGGTCGGCTCGCCTTCACTCCCTCCAAAGCCCGGATAGTTCATCAGGTACACCGTATGCTGCGGCAGCATACCTTCCATCCATTGGGCGCTACGCAGTGCCGACTCGCCATTCCCGCCAAAGTAGATCAGCGCCTGCTCCTGCCCTTCGTTGAGCACAATGATCCTGACCTGATCACCACCGCTAGCAACAACCTCGACAGGATAATCATGCGCTAGCACGGGTGTGGGGTGGTAGAGAATATCGCGTTGGATAATAAAGAGTCCCAGCGCGGCGAGCAGATAAGCACCTGCTGCGCCACCAAGGATATAGGCAGTGGTTCTTGCCAATGTTGCTAACCTTCTGTTTTTTATGTGATGCGCTTAATTATAAAAGCTCATCGATCAATTCAGAAAGTCTACGAATGCCGGGCTCGATACGATCAGTAGCGATGGACGAGTAGCCAAGGCGGAAATAGTTTTTAGGCGGATCATCCGTCAGAAAGTGGATCGCTCCCGCCTCAATCAAGATACTCTCCTCCTGTGCCCGAACACGCAGCGCTTCAGCATCAAGGCCTTCTGGCCCTTTCACCCAATAACAAGACCCACCGAAGGTTGGCTGGGTATGGGAACGCGGCAGATGAACTGAGAGCGCTTCATGCATAGCACGCCATCTTGTTTGGTAGTTGCGGGTGATATTCATGATTAACGAGTCGTGATAACCACGCTCTAAAAACAACGCCACCGAGCGCTGGTTATTGGCTGCAGGGTGACGCACCATCAAGCGCCGCAAGGCGCGCGCTTCGCGAATAAACTCCGGCGGACCGACGATATAGCCCATCCGCAAACCCGGCGCGAGTGTTTTTGATAAACTGCCCACATAGATCACGCGCCCCGATCGGTCTAAACTCTTCAACGCCGGCACGGGGTTCGAGTCAAAGCTGGTTTCACTCTCGTAGTCATCCTCAATGATCAATAGATCTTGCTCATCAGCCTTTTTCAATAACTCGTAGCGCCGCTCGATTGGCATGGTGACGGTCGTCGGGCACTGATGGCTTGGCGTTGTGTAGACAAGATCACACTCATCTAAACGCTCATCCACCACCATGCCCTGCTCATCAACAGGGATGCCTTTGATGTTAACGGGGTTCAAGCCGACGATATTGCGAACATCAACATAACCCGGATCTTCAAGCCCAATGGTACTGTTTCGGTCCATGAGTAGCTGCGCCAATATATAGAGCGCCTGCTGTGCACCAACAGTGACCAAAATTTGGTCTGGTGATGCCCACACGCCCCGTCTTGGCAACAAGCGGGTACTGATCTGCTCCACCAGCAGCGGGTCATCGTTATCAAAACGGTCAGCCGCCCAATCGCTAATCGCCGCACCACTGACCGCATCACGGCAACACTCGCGCCAGTTCACGGTGGGGAATAGTGACGGGTCAAACTGTCCGTAGATAAAGGGATACTGATAGCTCTGCCAATCGCGCGGTTTAACAATATTCGGTTGCTGAGTTGGGTTGAGCTTAAAACGCTGTTGCCAATCTGGCAGGTTAACGCTCTCATGCTCGGCAAGTGGGGCGTTGGCCACACGTACCTGGCCGTTTAAAATATCAGGGTTCACATAGTAACCGCTGCGCTCACGTGCGATGAGATAGCCGTCGTCCAGTAGGTGTTCATACGCCAGTACAACGGTGTTTCGCGCAACATGGAGCTGCTGCGATAGCTTACGGCTTGAGGGTAACGGCGTATCCAGCGGGATGTTGCCATTGAGAATAGCCGTTGCGATCTGTTCACGAAGCTGCTGCTGAAGACTGCCACCTTTGCCTGGCGTCAGATGGAAAAGTTGAAACATATCTCTGCCTTATCATTATTGTTCTGTGTCAGATCTTGTCACCAAGATCTTAAATAGATGATTCCCTTCTTGTGAGCCACATCGCTCAACATCATCCATTTGTCTTCCTTGTCGCACTGCTTTTCTGTTTGGCGCTCAAGATACAATGTAGCAGCAAATGCAAAAAGCCCGCCAACATCACCAAGTTGGCGAATGCAGGCGGGCTTTTTTTCTGTGGCAGATGAAAGCCTAGTGAGTGTTAAGCCAGCTCAGCCAACGCAGCATCAATCGCATCAACAATGCGGTCGATATCAGCTTGAGTTGCGATCAAAGCTGGGCTTAAGCAGATGGTGTTATTAAACTCTTCGAAAGAGCGGTTTGTACGTCCAATGATCACGCCATTCTGCATACAATGTGCCGCAATCGCCATAGGTAGAGACTCTTCAACAGGCTCTTTAGTTTCACGATCTTTGACAAGCTCGAAGCCCGCGAAAAGGCCTTTGCCGCGCACATCACCGATAATATCGTACTTCTCTTGCAACTGATTTAGGCGGCCGCGCAGGTATTCACCTTGGATCTTAACGTTATCGAGTAGATTCTCGCGCTCGATGATCTCCATGTTGACCAAGGCCGCTGCAGGCCCTGCGGTACAGCCACCAAAGGTGGAAATATCGCGGAAATAACCCATACGCGCGTCGTCGTCTTCTTTGAAGGCGCTGAACACCTCTTCGGTTGTAACCGTGCAAGAGATCGCAGCGTAACCCGACGCAACACCCTTCGCCATAGTGACGATATCAGGCTTAACGCCGTAGTGCTGGTAGCCAAACCACTCGCCAGTACGTCCCAGACCGCACACCACTTCATCAATGTGTAGCAAGATGTCGTACTTTTTGCAGATCTCTTGCACGCGATCCCAGTAACCACGAGGTGGTTCAATCACGCCGCCACCCGCCGTGATGGGCTCTAAGCACAGCGCACCAACGGTTTCTGGCCCTTCCGCTAGGATCACTTTTTCAATTTGGTCTGCAGCCCAAACACCGTAGTTTTCGAGATCTGCATCGCTCTGCGGGCGGTATTCGCAGCAATGTGGCACTTCAACAAAGCCTGGAGTGAATGGGCCGTATTGGTTCTTCCGCTCAAACTGCCCTGTCGCACTGAGTGCTGTGATCGTTGTACCGTGATAGTCGCGCTCGCGGAACAGAACTTTATATTTCTTACCGCCATACTTTTTCTGCGCAATTTGGCGCACAATTTTAAAGGCTTTCTCGTTCGCTTCTGAGCCCGAGTTGGAGTAGTAAACGCGGCTCATGCCCGGCATTTTGCTCACCAGTTTCTCAGCGAACAGCGCTGCTGGTACGTTGCCTGCTGTTTGAGCGAAGTAGTTCATAGTGACCAACTGCTCACGTACTGCATCTGCAATTTCAGTGCGGCCGTAGCCTACGTTAACCGTCCAAACTGCGCCTGATACCGCATCTAGGTACTCATTGCCTTTTGCGTCCCAAACACGCATACCTTCGCCTTTCACGATCACCATCGGATCTGCGTTTTCAAATGGCTTGTGCTGGGTGATGTGATGCCAAACGTGGTCTCGATCGTTTCCAACTACTTCTTTTGCGTCAAATTCGTGGGCGTTATAAGTCATATCGCACTCCCCTGAGATTTAGATTTATTTTTTTACAGAGGCTGGAGTCTTCCCGGCATCCGTTACAACAGATCAGAGGTTTTGCACCATAAGGGGGCGCTCGATACTGATCTTGTGATACCGAATAAGCTAACGAGACGCACCACTTAGCCGTTAGAACCAGTTTTATTTGCAATATGATGCCAGCGCTGGACTCACTTCCCGCCAACATCTGGATCTTCGTCATATCCGCGTTTTTATCGACCATGACGCTAGCCCTATTCCGGCAATAATAAAAATGAGGAGGTCAGTGATATGATCCGTCTTACCGTAAATGGCGAACCTGTACGGGTTCAGCAAGCCAACAATGTGGCTGAACTTCTCAGCACACTGAACCTTCACGAAAAGCGTGTCGCCGTGGAGATCAATAGCGAAATCATCCCCCGCAGCGAACACCCGACAACGCGCGTCCGTGAGGGTGATCGCGTTGAAATTGTGCGTGCCATCGGAGGGGGCTAACCATGTCTAGCGATCGACTAAATGTTGGTACTTATAACTTCCAATCACGTTTGATGGTGGGTACGGGCAAGTACCGCGACCTTGACGAAACGCGCTTAGCAATTGAAGCCAGCGGTGCGGAAATTGTCACGGTTGCGCTACGCCGCACCAATATTGGGCAGAACCCTAACGAGCCGAGCTTGTTGGATGTGATCTCTCCAGAGCGATACTGCATTCTGCCCAACACGGCGTTCTGCTATACCGCAGACGAGGCGGTGCGTACTTGTCGACTCGCCCGTGAGTTGCTAGACGGGCATGACTTAGTCAAACTTGAGGTGCTGGGTGACGATAAAACCCTCTATCCCAACGTAACAGAGACTCTTGCCGCAGCAGAAACGTTGATAAAAGACGGCTTTCAAGTGATGGTTTATACCAGTGATGACCCTTTGATCGCGAAGCGTTTAGAGGAGATGGGCTGCGTTGCCGTTATGCCGCTCGGCGCGCCTATCGGCTCTGGACTCGGCATCCGCAACCCTCATAATATCGCCTTAATCCTTGAAAACGCTAAGGTCCCAATCATCGTTGATGCAGGGGTCGGCACCCCTTCTGATGCCACTGTCGCGATGGAGCTTGGCTGTGATGGCGTTCTTATGAACAGTGCGATTGCCCATGCGGACCAACCTGTTTCGATGGCAGAAGCGATGAAACTGGCTGTGGAAGCAGGACGTGCTGGCTACCTCGCAGGTCGTATGCCAGCAGCCACCTATGGACGTGCATCATCACCGCGTAGCGGGCTGATCGGTTGATCTCAACCTATGCGGCGCTCTGGAAAGGCGCCGCGCATCCACGCTAAGACGATTGATAACGTCGTGCTACCTCAACCACTTCAACTTGATAGTGTTCATACCAGCGTTGCGCTCCTATCTTTTGTGCCTCGGCATGAATCGGATCGTCGCGCCAACGCTTGATATCCTCAAGGCTAGACCAGTAGGAGATGGCGATCTCATTGTCGCCCTCTGTCAGCGCGGTGAAATCGAGGCAATGATAGGACTCAAAAGCGAGTGCTCTGAGCTTGGCGGCCATCTCACCATACTCGTCATCAAGATGGCGCAACTTGGCACGAAAAATAACAGCGTACATTTGAAGGGGCTCCTAGCCAGCAAACGGATGACTTCCATTATAAGCCAGCTAGCAGCACGATAGGTACCGAGGAAAAACGATACCTCTGCCGCCGACAAGTGGGCAGAGGTACCTAAAAAGGGCGGCACTATGCGCCCGGGGCGAGATTACGCTGGCTTGTCCACCGCGACATCAGATGCTTCATTTGGCAAGTGAGTCACTTGGATAGCCTTGTTTTCTTTTTCACACATGGCTAGTGCTTTGGGCGCTAGGTCTTGACCGAAATCTTGATAAGCCCAACGCAACATCGAAGCGGCCATAATGATCAAGACAGGAATCATCGGTAGCGCGACAAGAATGGTAGAAGTTTGCACAGCCTTCAGTCCGCCAACCGACAGCAGTCCTACCCCTACAAACGCTAGCAAGATCGTCCACATGATGCGGTTCCAACGCTCAGGCTCTTGATAGCCTGTGATCTCCTTCGTACAGATCGCAGCAAGCATGTAAGCAGAAGAGTCAACGGTCGTTGCTAAGAACACAAAGCACAACAGTGTGAACACTGGGATAATAATACTCGCCGCTGGCAAGCTCTGGAGCACAGCAACGACTGTCGCTGGAATACCGCCCTCATTGAGCACAGCTTGTAGATCAACACGCCCAGAGACATCGGTATCTATCGCATAGCCGCCCCAGATTGCGAAGAACGCCCAGCAGCCGATACTGCCCCAAACAACTCCATTGATAATCAGCTCTTTGATGGTACGGCCACGGGAGATACGTGCCACAAACAGCCCCATCATCGGTGCGTAAGCGATCCACCATGCCCAGTAAAAGATCGTCCAACCTTCTGGGAAACCACCTTTATCTACCGGATCTGTCCAGAAGTTGATTCGGAAGAAGTTATCCATAAACAGACCAAAGCTGTTTGACCACAGGTTCAGTAGGAATACGGTAGAGCCTGCGAAAAGAACGAAAACCAACAAAATAAACGCCAGCATCGCATTGATGTTCGAGAGCGTCTGAATACCTTTGTTCAAACCGTTGTATACGCTCCACGCGATCATCAGTGTCCACGCCGCTAAGATCGCCATCTGGAGTAGGAACGAATCCTCTAACCCAAACATCGCTTGGAACAGCTCGGAAACCAGTGGCACAGAAAGGCCCAACGAAGTACCCACACCGCCAACGATAGAGAAGATCACGATGATATCGATCACTTTACCCACAGGGCCATCAACTAGATCACCCAAGATACCTCGGCATGCTTCACTCAAGCGCAGTACGTGCACCTTGCGAACATACAACGCGTAACCGATAGGTAGCGCTGGCATCAAATATAGTGCCCAAGGTACAACACCCCAGTGGAACATTGGATACATCGCAGCCCATTCAGCAGCTGCCGGCGTATTCGGCTCTACACCCAATGGAGGGCCAGATAGGAAGTACAGTGGCTCAACGAATGCCCAGTTACAGATAGAGATACCGATACCTGCGCAAAACAGCATCGTAATCCAAGAGAACTTCTTGAATTCAGGCTGGTCTTCAGGACCACCCAGCTTGATCTTTCCTAATGGTCCGAATGCGAGCCACACCATGAAGAAAAAACTGCCAATCCCAGTTAGCAAATAAAGCCAACCGAAGTTGCCAGTGAACCAGCTAAGCAGTCCGCTCACGACTGCCTTTCCGGCAACAGGGTTTAGAGCCAGTGGGATGCTCGCCGCCAATATTGCGAGTACCGCAGGCCACAGGATGGCGGGGTCTACCGCCATTTTCTTGTCTTCTTTAACCACACTCATTTGGATTACCTGTTTTTATATTTAAAAGTGGTTTGCTCTCAACACCGTCCCGCAGTTGGGCGTGAAAGCGGATTGTGCAACACAGGCACAGCTACACCAGATGCCTCCTGCATCGCGTGGGCCGTTTTAATTGTTAAAGATCCCTCAAAACTCAGTTGTCTAGCGAAAAACCAACCTTTTGGTTAACAAATCACAAAAACCAAGCACATATAAACCTGAGGTTTACAAAGATATTCTTCTCTATTGATCTCTGTCAACAAAAAATATCAACATATTTCAGCCACATACCCAAGAATCTCCGGAAATATGGGGCTGATGCGCACGGCTATTCATATATATAGCCATGTAAACAACGATAAATATCAGTTTACTTTTTACTTGACCTCAGTCAAAGAGGTGCCTATCATCACGCCAAAGTAAACCACGAGTTTACATAATAAAAATATCTGTGGAGCCAATCATGACTGTTGAGCAAATTATCCGTATTGAAGACCACCAAGACATCGACAACGCATGGACTATTCCGGCGCGCTACTATACATCCGAAGAAGCCTACGAATTCGAAAAAGAGAAGATCTTTGCAAACTCTTGGGTATGCGTCGCTCACAGTAGCGAAGTGGCGGATAAAAACGCCTACATCACGCGTGAAATCATTGGTGAAAGCCTAATCATCGTGCGCGGCCGCGATAAGGTATTACGCGGGTTCTACAATGTTTGCCCACACCGTGGACACCAGCTAATGAGCGGTACCAGCGGCAAGGCAAAAAATGTTATTACTTGTCCTTACCACGCTTGGGCGTTCAAACTGGACGGCGAGCTTGCTCACGCAACAAACTGCGAAAACGTAAACAACTTCGAGCATGAGGCGCTAGGCTTAACACCGTTCCATGTCACAGAGCATGCTGGCTTCATCTACATCAACCTCACCGAAGGCGAGCCTCAACCGATTGAAGAGCAACTGCCAGGTCTTGCCGAGCATATGAACAGCCGTATGCCAAACATCAAAGACCTGAAGCTAGCGGCACGTTTCGTTAGCCATACACCGGCCAACTGGAAAGCGATCGTGGATAATTATATCGAGTGCTACCACTGCCCTACGAACCACGTCAGTTTCGCAAGCTCTGTCAACGTTGATGTCTACGAGCACGTTTTGAATGAGAACTGGACGGTTCAAATTGGCGAAGCCAAACCGTCAGATAGCTCATTCCAGTTTGACGATTCTCTTGAGAATCCAAACTTTACAGGCTACTGGATCTGGCCTTGCACTATGTTCAACATGCCTCCTGGCGGCGACTTCATGACGGTGATCTACGAGTTCCCGGTCAGCGCGGGTGAAACCTTGCAGCACTACGAGATCTACTTCCTCAACGAAGAGCTGACGCAATACCAAAAAGATCTCGTGGAATGGTACCGTGACGTATTCCGCCCAGAAGATTTACGTCTTGTCGAGAGCGTTCAGCGTGGTCTGCAATCGCGCGGTTACCGTGGCCAAGGCCGCATCATGACAGACCGTCAACGCAGCGGTATTAGCGAACACGGTGTTGCGCATTTCCACCACACACTTGCCAAGTGCCACGCAAGCTAATTACGCTGCTCAGAGCATCAACCTAGGTTTGGGCGACACTGCCCAAACCCATTTAGAGGTCATAATAAAATGGATCAATTGAAATCCCCCTCCCTCTTTCGCCAGTCTTGCTATATAAACGGCCAATGGGTCTCTGCCGAGAAGACCATCAATGTTGTCAATCCGGCAAATCAAGCCGCGTTAGGGCAGATTCCGGCACTGCCAACAGATGCAGTTAACTTAGCCGTCGAACAAGCACACGGCGCGATGGATGCATGGCGCGCACAAACAGGCAAGCAGCGTGCTGCCCTACTGCGCCGCTGGTTTAACTTAATTGAAGAAAATGCCGATGATCTAGCGCTAATCATGACCCTAGAGCAAGGCAAGCCGCTACATGAAGCCAAAGGCGAGATCCTATATGCAGCGTCTTTCATCGAGTGGTTTGCTGAAGAAGGTAAGCGTATTTACGGCGATACTATCCCGCAAACGGTAGCAAGCACGCGGATCACAACGCTTAAACAGCCAATCGGTGTATGTAGTGCGATCACACCATGGAACTTCCCTGCGGCCATGATCACACGCAAAGCGGCACCAGCACTAGCAGCAGGCTGCACCATTGTGATCAAACCTGCCACTGAAACGCCATTCACAGCACTCGCGCTGGCTGAGCTTGCCGATCAAGCGGGCATTCCTGCCGGTGTATTTAATGTGGTAACGGGTGATTCCCGCGCCATTGGTGGGGTACTAACCTCCCACCCACTCATCAGCAAATTCTCGTTCACAGGTTCCACACCCGTGGGACGCTTACTTGCCGAGCAGTGCGCTTCCACCATCAAGAAAACCTCGCTTGAGCTGGGCGGTAACGCACCTTTCATCGTCTTTGATGATGCTGATGTCGACAAGGCGGTTGCTAGCGGTATCGCAGCAAAGTTTCGTAACGGTGGCCAAACATGCGTATGCGTAAACCGCTTCTATATTCACAGCGATGTTTACGATGAGTTCTTAACAAAGTTCACTGCCAAAGTCGCGCAACTTAACGTTGGTAATGGTGCAGAAGCGGGCACCGATATTGGCCCAATGATCACATCAAAAGCGATTCAGGATATGCAAGCGCTAGTCGATGACGCTCTAGAGCGCGGCGCCAAGCAGATCATCCTTGGTAACGAGATTGAAGAACACGGCAACTTCTTCAATCCCAAGGTGTTGGTTGATGTTGATCACTCGATGCGTATCGCAAACGAGGAGATCTTTGGCCCCGTAGCGACGCTGATCCGATTTGATAGCGAAGAGGAAGTGCTCAAGATGGCTAACGACACGATCTACGGCTTGGCATCTTACTTCTTCTCGAACGATATTCGTCGCGTGACACGGGTTGCGGAACGTATTGAGAGCGGCATGGTGGGTATCAACACGGGCATCATCTCCAACGAGGTTGCACCCTTTGGTGGCGTCAAGCAATCAGGCCTTGGGAGAGAAGGCTCTAAATACGGTATCGAAGACTACCTAGAACTGAAGTATCTCTGTCTCGACGTAGACTGAGCGCAATAAAGAGGACACCTGCAATGTCACACAAAAAAGTGGCCGTCGAAGTTAGTCGCATCGAGCAGCTTACCCCGACCATCAAGTTGTTTGAGTTCACGCCCATTGGCGCTGAGCCACTACCTCCGTTTAGTGCAGGTAGTCATATTACAGTGGATATGAGCGACGAGCTTAGCCGTTCATATTCGCTGATCAATGCGCCCATGTCGCCTAAGGCTTACGAGATCGCTGTGCTTCTTGATGAGCAGTCGAAAGGTGGCTCCGCTTATATGCATAGTGAGATCGCCGTGGGAACACAGCTAACCGTCTCGGAGGCGGCTAACTTTTTCCCGCTAGCACAAGAGCAGGACAGCAAGCATATCCTGATCGCAGGCGGCATCGGTATCACACCGTTTATGTCTTACCTCTATGAGTTGGAGTTGCTTGGTGCCGATTTCGAGCTGCATTACTGTTTTCGTGATGCAGCCAATGCAGCCTTCATTGATGAACTAAAAGCACGAATTGGCGATAAGCTCTTCACATACGAACAGTCGGCTGACCAACGCTTGGATGTTGCGGGCCTGATTGCCAAAAACGCTGGCAATAGCCACGTCTATGTTTGCGGCCCACAGCCATTGATCGATGATGTGGTTGCCAACGGCAATAATGTTCTGGGTGAAGAACGTACTCACTACGAGCTATTTGGCGAAGCACAGAGTAGCGGCGGTGCTTTCGAAGTGCACTTCCAACGCTCCGGCTTTAGCTTGGATGTTGGCGAGAACATGTCGATACTGCAAGCGATTGAGGCGGACAGCCGCATCAAAATCGAGTGCTTATGCCGCAATGGCGTCTGCGGCACTTGCGAGACAACCATCTTAGAAGGTGAAGCGGACCACCGTGATAGCTATCTCGATGATGAGGAGCAGGAGGCGCAAGAGACGATGATGGTTTGCGTATCTCGCGCCAAAGGCAAGCGTATTGTGCTTGATCTGTAGTTAATCGATTTCAAGCATAAGATAGGACTTTCCATCGTCATGCATATGGCGATGGATCGTCATTTCAATACCTTCAAACGACAGCATCGCAGGCTGCTGCGCGGTTTCGCCAAATAGATCAGGATACTGCATCACCGCTTTGTAGATCAGTGACTGTAGCTCTAAAAACGAGAATGCTTGGTGGCTATCTGCTAAGTTAGTCTCGATGATCTCTCCGGCTTGATCCGTAAATAGCACCAGCGAAGACATCCGCGACAACAACAGCTTTAAGAAACCACGATCACGCTTGAGCGCTAATTCAGCGAGCTTGCGCTCCGTATTGTCGATGCTAATACCCACAAGACGAGTAATCTTTCCGTTCTCACCCGTTACGCCAGCAGCCCGTGAGGTAATCCAGCGGCGTTGCCCACCCACTTGCAGTGCAAAGTCCATTTCATGGGCGCCTCCCTCTTGGATGATCTTCTGGTATCCGGCGTTAAGCTTCTCTCTAGCTTGCTCGCCCATCAGTTGCCAATAGTCTTGGTTACTGTCGATGCGAATTCCGTATACGCGCTCAACATTATCGGAGTAAACCACACGATCAGTCAGTAGATCCCACTCCCAAAAAACGATCTCTGCCGAATCTTGAAGGTGCACTTCATTGATGCCTTCATGACTTGCTGAAAATACAGGAGTGTTATTCTCTTGCTGGCCATACTTCAGCCAGATCATATCCACGTCGAGAAACTCAGCCAGCCGCTCCAAATTGGTATCATCAATCATACCGCCCTTGGTCCACTTATTGACGGCTGTGCGCGATAACCCCAATTCGCTAGCAACACGCGTTTGGCTAATTTTTTTCTTTTTAATCAGTTTAAGCAGGCGATCACTAAAGCCTGTATCTTGCATATATCCTCCCTGGTTAGGAACGTTGACACGGTAGACGCTGCTGCAGGAACATCGCTAAGCTTTCAATAATCAGCTTGAGTCCAGTATTGGCTCTCGCTTCATTGGCATACACCGCAAAAATATCAGCCGGCTGCGACCACTCTGGCATTACCTGCACCAGCTCACCCTGCTGGAGCTCCTGAAACACATTCCAAATAGAACGAAGCATGATCCCTTCCCCACTGAGGCACCACTCTTTTGCAACGTAACCATGGTTAACAACGAGTTTACCGCTGGGCTCCATGGCAACTGTCTCATCACCCCGGTGAAGCTCCCAAACCACACGGCTATGCTGACGTTCACGAATCGCAATGCAGGTATGAGCAGCCTCAAGCTCTTTAGGTGACTGCGGCAAACCGTGCGAAGAGATATAACTCGGGGCCGCACACAAAACTCGTGTGTTTACGCCAATCCGCCGCGCGATATGGTTATCCGGCAAAGGGCCACCGATGGCGATATCGAGATCAATGCCTTCAGTAACGATATCTATGGCCCGATCGATCAAGACCAGATCAATACTCAGGTTGGGATATTGTTCCCGCAGCGCCAGTACAAACGGGTTGAGATAAGTCATGCCGAATCCACTGCTACAACTGATTCGATATCTACCCTCAGGTGCCACTTCATTCACCGCACCTTGCATAGCGAGCGCAGTTTCGAGCAGCGCTTCAGCATGAATGACCGCAGCTCTCCCCTCTCGCGTTAGGCTTACAGCACGCGCTGCACGATGAAAAAGATGGCAGCCTAGCTGCTCTTCGAGCACCTTAATCCGCTTCGAGATATAAGCAGGGGATACTTCCAGTAGATCCGCCGCTTTTTTAAAGCTCAGTTGACGAGCACACACCGTAAACACACGTATGTCCTCAAGAGCAGGCAATCGATTCACGATTCGTAAACTCTGAGATTACACTTAGAGTCTCCATCATAACAGACGGATAATTAAACTAAAGCGCATCACATAGTGGCATCGACAAAAGGATCAAAAATGCGCGAGTTCAATATTGCTGTGATACCGGGTGACGGTATTGGCAAAGAGGTTATCCCTGAGGGAATTAAAGCACTTGAAGCAGCCACCGCTGCCTTTGGTATCCAGCTAACCTTCACATGGTTCGACTGGTCTTGCGAAACCTATCACCAAACCGGCAAGATGATGCCAGACAATGGCTTGGAAATTCTCAAAACCTTCGATGCGATCTACTTAGGGGCAGTAGGTTTCCCCGGCGTTCCAGACCACATCTCGCTATGGGGACTACTCTTACCGATACGTCGCGAGTTTGATCAGTACGTTAATTTACGCCCCGTACGCTTATTCGAAGGTCTTGCATCGCCACTGGCCAATAAAGCGCCTGGAGATATCGACTTCTATGTTGTGCGCGAAAATGTTGAGGGAGAGTATTCCAATATTGGCGGCGTACAGTACCCGGGAAGCGACAATGAAGTTGTGGTTCAGCAGAGTGTTTTCACTCGTAAGGGGACTGACCGTATCATCAAGTACGCATTCGAGCTTGCCCAACAGCGTGATAAGCATTTGAGCTCCGCTACAAAATCGAATGGTTTGTATCACTCAATGCCTTACTGGGATAGCCGCGTGGAAGCCATCACTGCCGACTACCCTGAGGTAAATGTTGATCATTTTCATATTGATATCTTTTGTGCCAACCTCGTACGCATGCCAGAGTTCTACGATGTCATCGTTGGCTCAAATCTGTTTGGGGATATCCTCTCTGACCTTGGGCCAGCTTGCACCGGAACCATCGCAATCGCGCCCTCGGCCAACATCAACCCAGATAAAACGTTCCCATCTATGTTTGAGCCGGTGCACGGTTCCGCGCCCGACATTGCAGGGCAAAATATCGCAAACCCGATCGGTACTGTTTGGGCTGGCGCGATGATGCTGCAACATCTCGGTTGCGACGATGTGCACGATGTAATGATGGCAGCCATCGAGGAAGTGATTCAGCGCCAAGAATCTCTCACCAGAGACATGGGTGGCATAGCCTCTACGCAAGAGCTAGGTGACGCCATCGTAGCGGCCATCGGAAATCATCGCTAAGCCAAGGCAGATATCAAAAAAAACGCCCGATAACGGGCGTTTTTCTATTTTTGCAGCAGCGCTCGTAAACGCTCTAAATCCTCCGGAGTGTCCACTCCCGGCGGCGGCAATTCATCAGCCACAGCAACATGAATACGCTGACCGTTCCACATGGCGCGCAATTGCTCTAGTGACTCGGTGGTCTCAATGGGAGCGGGCTGCCAACGCACAAACTCGTTTAGCATTTTCACACGATATGCATAGATTCCGATGTGACGTTGCCAGTTAAAGCCATCCGGCATTTCGGTCTTAGACTGGGCAAACGCATCACGCGGCCACGGGATCGGCGCGCGACTAAAATAGAGCGCCATACCACGCGCATCCGCGACGACTTTCACCACATTCGGATTTAACAGCGTATCAATATCTTCGATCGGCTCTGACAGTGTTGCTATCGATGCTTCGGGTTCAGCTTTCAAGTTGTGGGCAACTTGGTTAATGACCCGTGGCGGGATCAGTGGCTCATCGCCCTGCACATTCACTACAATATCGTCAGCATAGAAGCCAAGCTTCGCGACCACCTCCTGAAGGCGGTCCGTACCAGAGGGGTGATCCTCTCGAGTCATGCACACTTCAGCGCCAAAACTATCGGCAACGTCTGCAATACGCTGATCATCGGTCGCGACAATCACCCTTTCCGCTTCGCTTTGGCACGCGCGATTATAAACGTGCTGAATCATAGGTTGACCGTTAATATCCGCGAGCGGCTTACCCGGAAAACGCGTGGACGCGAAACGTGCAGGAATAATGACACTGAAGCCCATATTAGCTTTCCTTATCTTCTTTTAAGCGCTCTTCCGTCGTTAAAGTACGCGCTTCAGACTCCAACATAACGGGGATATCATCACGAATGGGGTATGCCAGACCACTGGTGCGGCAAATCAACTCATTTGTCTGTGCATTATATTCCACTGGTGCTTTAGACACCGGGCAAGCCAGTATATCTAATAGCTTTTTATCCATGGTTTGCTCTCTCGCTTATCTTCTGTGTTAGCCGTTCAAGCAGATGCGCTTCAAAGCCGTTATCAAACTGCGCATCCACTGGCAAATAGTAGGTCGACTCGGGTAGTTTAAGCGCCCGACACTTAACCGCATCTTTTTCTGTCATGATAACAGGAAGTCCATCATTAAACGCTATATCTTCATCGCGGTAAGGGTGATGATCAGGGAAGCTATGGCGGATAACTTTCAACCCCAGCGCCTCAAGGGCCAAAAAAAAGCGCTCTGGATTACCGATCCCGGCAACGCCATGTACCGATTTTCCCGCCCACTCAGCAACACTAACAGGGAACAGCTCTGCTTGGAGCGGAACGAGCTTTGAAGCCACAAGTACCATACGGGCAGCCTCAGGATAGTTAAAAGCTCCCTGTCCATTAATGATGATAAAGTCGCACTCCGTTAACCGCTGTGCAGGCTCACGTAGTGGGCCAACGGGCAGACAGTGCTGATTACCAAGCCCGCGCTGGCTATCGACAACAGCAATCTCAATATCACGCTGCAACGCGTAATGCTGGAGTCCATCATCACTGATGATCACATCGCACTGAGCTGATTCTAAAAGCGCGCGGCACGCTGCGGGACGATCAGGGTCGATAATAAGGGGAACATCGGTGCGCTGGACAATCATAGTAGGCTCATCGCCCCCGACTTGCGCTGTGCAATCGGCTGTGACCCGATAGGGGACATACGGAGGTTTCGCACCATAACCCCGGCTAACAACGCCAGGGTTATAACCGGCTTGGCGCAGCATTGTAATCAGCGCAACCACAACAGGAGTTTTGCCAGTACCGCCCACCGATATATTACCCACAACGATCACTGGAACAGGCGCTTGCCAAGCGTCAGCCTGCTTCTTAGCGCGCTGACGCTTGGCCAGCGTAACAAAGAGGTACTCAAGCGGAAATAACACCCGCGGCCAGCATGCTCCGCTGTACCACGCGCGCTCTAAAACCCGCATCGCTTACTCGCTCGCTTGTGTCGTGGTGATACTGAGCTTTTCAAAACCAAGCTGGCCAGAAATATCCATTGCAGTCACCACTGACTGGTGAGGCGTTTTAGCATCCGCAGTAATAACAAGCGGTGGTAACTCACCCTCGGTGGTAATGAACTCTTTAATCGCCAGTCGTAGGGTCTCTGCTTGCGTATTCACTAACGGCTTTTCATTGACGCTGTAGTTACCATCGGCGCTAATGACCACCTCGATCGTCTGCGGCTCAACTTCTGTAGAGGGCTCTTCCGAGGATTCAGGCAGGTCTATCTCGAGATGGCTCTCTTTAGTAAAGGTGGTCGAAACCATAAAGAAGATCAGTAGCAAAAACACCACATCAATTAGGGGAGTAAGGTTAACACTAACCTCCTCGCGGCGCTGTCTTTGGAACTTCACAGGCGCTCTCCGCTACTTGCCATTATCAACTTCGCGCTCACCATGCACAGCTTCCACCAGCTTAACGGCTTGCTGCTCCATCTCAACCACTAGAGAGTCAACACGGCGAGAAAAATGGCGGTGAAAAATCAGCGTTGGTATCGCGACAGCTAATCCGGACGCGGTGGTAATCAGTGCCTCTGAGATACCGCCCGCTAAAACCGAAGCGTTACCGGTACCTTGGATCATGATTTCAGTAAAAACTTTAATCATCCCTATGACGGTTCCGAGCAAGCCAAGCAGCGGTGTAATCGCAGCAATCGTACCTAGGGCTGTTAGAAAGCGCTCCATTTCATGGATAACTTGAGTGGCGGCTTCTTGGATACTCTCTTTCATAACCTCGCGGCCATGGCGAGCGTTAGCAAGCCCTGCAGCGATAATACGGCCGAGTGGGCTACCATCTTTGACTTCACGCAGCTTCTCAGGCGTCATGGCGCCGCTCTTCAACAGCGTCCAAACTTCTTTGGTAAGGTGGGGTGGAGTAATATTCTTAGCCCGTAACTCCCATAGGCGCTCCATGCATATCGCTAACGACAAAACCGAACAGCCGATGATTGGAAACATCAGCCAGCCACCAGAGACAATCAACTCAAACACGTTCTAACCTCCCTTCAAGATGCGTAACTTTAGCACAGCAAATGGAATAGTGAAGGAATTAGAATGAGATAGACCAATAACGTGGCCAGCTCTCTCGCCAACTGCTGGCAAGACACCCATCAACACCATTATCACGCAGAGTAATCATGCCGTGGTGATCCGTTCGCCACACCTGAATCTCACGCTGTGTCACTCGCTGCATGACCGATGGATGTGGATGATGATAGGGGTTCATGTAACCCGCGCTGACGATCGCTGCCACGGGCTTGAGCTGATCTAGTAACGCATTGCTCGTGGAGGTTTTACTGCCATGATGCCCGAGGAGCAACCAATCGGTGGGATAGAGCTCGTTTATCAATGAACGCTCGACCGCTTGACCCGCATCACCGGTCAATAATAGCGAACAGGTGTCACTGCGCACTTCCAAAATACAAGACCGATCATTGTTATTGCCTAGCGAAACGCTAGGCACCAGATAGCGAAACTGCACACCACTCCACTGCCATGGTTGAACATGATGGCAAGACACAGCCGCCACACCAATATCGTCTGGCATACCACTCTCGATTTTCGCGACAGGGATACTATCGAGAACATGCTGCGCGCCACCAGCATGATCATTATCCGCATGACTAATAACCAGCTTATCAAGTGATTGTGTGCCACCGGCTTGTAGCGCGGGCAATACGGCGCGCAAGAAGGCTGAACTGCCACTCTTGTAACTACGTCCCGTGTCATACAATAAGGCATGGTCTGATGTTGTGATGAGAACTGATGTGCCCTGCCCCACATCGAAGACCTTTGCTGTGAAGCGCTCAACGGGAGCAGGTTTGCTTGGCTGCAACGCTAAAGACCAGAAGACCACACCGATAAACCGCGTCTGCGAGGCAAGCGGAAGTAGCAATAAGGCCGACCCAAACAGCGCCAATGCCACATCGAATTTAGACAGGTAAATCCCTTCAAACTGCAATTTTTCGCCCTGTATTGCAGCCCAGTGAAGCGCTTGCCAAAACCACTCCAGCCCACTCGCTACAAAATCCATAGGCGATGGAAAATCGGCAATTAGCGCTAAAAATGTACTTAGAAAAAGAGCAGGCAGAAGCAGCATCATAAAAGGAATGGCCGCTAAGTTAACAATAGGGCCCAGTAACGTAAGAGCTCCAAACAGGTGTAGTAGAAACGGAGTGATCACGAGAAAAATAGCGACTTGACTTCTCCATGCCATCGCAAGCCATCGAGAACGACTTTCGTAGCGCTGCTCGGATAGATAGATCAATATCGCGACAGCGGAAAACGATAGCCAAAAACCTGCTTCCCAAAAGGCTAACGGCTGTAGCGAGAGCACCACCGCCATGGATGCCCAAAAACGCCGCCAAAGTGTTGAGCCCCGACTTAACAGCCATCCTCCTAGAAAAACGGCTGCCATTGCCCATGCCCTTATCGTTGGAATGCTGAAGCCTGCCAAGGCGACATAAAGGCCACTAACCACGAGCGCTGAAACGGCCGGCAGTTTATAAAAGCGCCGCACCCCCAGCACAATAAGCAGACTCTGCACTGCTCGGCCCAACCACCACCCAACCGCAACACAGATCCCGATATGCAAACCACTCACGACAACGAGATGCACGGTGCCAGTTGCTCGCATCACTTGCCAATTGGCCTCATTGAAATACTGTTTATCGCCAATGAGTAGGGCTATAACCGTTGCCGAGACCTGTGAAGCCTCTCCATAGCGCTGCTGCAGCATACCGGTGATCGCTTGACGAACCCTGACCAAAGGCGCTGCTCGTTGTTCTATGACCGCATCGACACTGCGTAGATAGCCGACGCCATCAATACCGTTGACTAGCGCCCACCGCTCGAAATCAAACCCACCCGGATTTGCAAAGCCATGCGGCGGCTTGATGGACACTTCCGCTGCTATGATGTCGTTTTGAGTAATCGACTTATCTGGCTGATACCAGCTCAGCATCAATTTGCGGCTCGCTAAGCTAGGCGTGCTATCTGACTGCAAGATCTCTAGGTTAAAGCGAACCACACCGGCTTTATTCACCACAGACGAAGACACCTTCCCCACCACTTGATGCTTACCCGCCTCTAACTCTGTAATACGGCTATCCAGCTGCGTATTTCCAAACCACACAGCAACCGCAATCCCCAGCAATAGCGGCAGGAGTTTAGGATAGTAGTTCCAGATAAGGTATGAGGCAGGCAGAAGTAAAAGGAGCGTCGCGGTCGGTACCAGAGTCGGCATTAACCCAACCAGAAAAATCCCTACAATATATGCGATCATCCTTGATCCTATGTTGGCTATCTAACTGGCGGTGTGCATAATACCCCTATTAATTTTTCCAAAGTATGGAATCATGCCCCGCAAGCTTATAAAAAAGTACCTGCCGGATGAGTCTTCTCTCCGTGAAAACAAGCATCTCAGCTGGTTAGGTTCTAGTCTGCACGACCCTAGCCTTTGGCATTTGACACGCAAGTCAGTTTCGCGCGCTTTTTTGGTGGGCATCTTTTGTGCATTTCTACCCGTACCTTTCCAAATGATTATTGCTGCAGTCTTGGCACTGGTGATAAGGAGCAATATTCCGATCTCGGTCGGACTCGTGTGGCTAACAAACCCCCTAACAATGCCACCTATCTTTTACTTTACCTATTTGGTGGGCTCATATCTCCTGAATACCCCCCCCATGAGTATCGACTTTGATTTGGAGAAGTTGCACCACATACTTGAGCAGATCTGGTGGCCACTTCTGACAGGTTCTGTGTTTTGCGGTGTCGTCTTTGGCGTTATCAGCTACTTTGTCACCAGCTACTTTTGGGTCTGGCATGTGCGGCGCACTTGGTCGCGCCGACGCCTGAAATAGCGTTATTGCGGCGAAAATAGCCCACCATCTCGCAACTCTAATGTCTTATCCATCGTTTTAGCTAACTCTAAGTCATGCGTCACAATGATGAACGAGATGCCTCTCTCAGCATTCAGCTGTTTAATCAACGCTTGTATATCTTGAGCGGTATGGCGATCAAGATTTCCTGTGGGCTCATCCATCAACACACAAGCAGGCTGTGTGACTAGTGCTCGTGCTATGGCCACACGCTGGCGCTCTCCGCCACTAAGCTGTGCTGGCTTATGTTTTACCCGCTCGCTTAACCCGACGGCATTCAGAATTTCGCGCGCAGCGCCTTCTACATCAGTTAAGCCAGTCTGGCGCAGCAGCAAGGGCATGGCAACATTCTCAAGCGCTGTGAACTCAGGTAGCAGATGATGGAACTGATAAACGAACCCTAGCTGCCGATTACGAATACGGGCTCGCTCATGCTCATTCGTTGTGTAGAGGTCTTCGCCACCTACCGTAACGCATCCTGTAGTGGGGGCTTCTAAGCCACCCAAGATATTCAGAAACGTACTCTTTCCCGCTCCTGAGCTACCGATAATAGCGATGCGCTGCCCTTTTTCGACCGAGAACTCGATATTCGCCAGAACTTCCAGTGAAGTACCGGCGTCATGATAGGTTTTACCAACCGCCGAACACGTTAAAACCGGTGAATTACTCATAACGTAGCGCCTCCGCAGGTTGAGTCTTTGAGGCTCGCCACGCAGGATAGAGCGTTGCCACGAAACTAATGATTAACGCCGCCGATGCGATCATACCCACATCCGGCCAGTTGAGCTGAGACGGCAGATAGTTGATGAAGTACACATCAGCCGACAAAAACTCGATACCCAAAAGCTGTTCGATCCATGCAACTAAGTCACTCACCGTCAGCGCAAGCACCACACCCAATAGCGTACCGAGCAACGTGCCGATAAGACCTATCAAAATACCTTGCACCATAAAAATGCGCATAATCAAACCGGGTGTCGCGCCCAATGTGCGCAGAATAGCAATGTCAGATTTCTTATCGGTCACCACCATCACCAACGTAGAAACGATATTAAAAGCGGCCACGAAGACGATCAAAAATAGCAATAAGCCGATCATCTTCTTCTCCATCTGAATCGCTTGGAAGAGATTCCCATGGGTTCGAGTCCAATCGGAGATCAGATAGTAGCCATCAAGGTTTTGTGCAATCTCGCGCACCGCGTGGGGCGCATCGAATAGATTCTCAAAGGAGACGCGGATCCCCTCAACGCCCGCGGGAATTCTTTTCAAACGGGCCGCATCTTTGATGTTGATATAACCAATCGAAGCGTCGAGCTCAGCACCAACGGAGAAAAGCCCAACCACCGTAAAACGTTTTAACCGCGGGTTCACGCCCGCTACACTCACTGATGCTTCGGGCAAGACTAGGGTGACTTTATCTCCGACCTGTACGCCTAAAAAGCGAGCTAACAGATCCCCCATCACGATGCCAAAACGTTGCTCCCCTAGTGCCTCCCAGCTACCTACCACCATATTCTCGGCAACGATGGAGATGTTGGCCTCTGCTTGCGGGTCTACCCCCTGAACGAGCACACCACGCACCTGCCCCGCGTGCGTCAGCATCCCCTGTGCATGAATAAACGGCGCCGTACCGATAACTCGGCCATCTTGTTTGACGCGCTCAGAAGCGGCCTGCCAATCCTCTATCGGCTCGTTGTAGCCAGTAATGGTTGCATGAGGCACCATACCGAGTATGCGGCCACGCAGTTCACGGTCAAAACCATTCATCACTGAAAGCACCACGATTAAGGCGGCTACACCTAGCATCAAACCCAGTGTTGATACGAGAGAGATAAATGAGATGAAGTTGTTGCTTCGCTTGGCAGCGGTATAGCGTAAACCAACGAATAAAGAAAATGGTTTGAACATAATGTGAGGGCTTAAGTAGGCACCTGAGGTTCGCTCTATCAATTACCCCGAAACAACCTCGGAATTTCTCGGGCAACGTAAGTGGATCGCAGCTTAATGACAACCAGTATAACGTCTGCTGAACCAAACAGAAAACAACTCTGTAGAGATTAGCTTACCCATGGATTGAGTATTAAAAAGCGAAATGGTTCAATGAAGTCAATAGGATAGCGATCTTGGGCAAACTTCATGTATAGCGATGTTATTGAGTCTTTCAAACGCATGACGAGCGACCTACAGCGCTTCGCAAGCGCATTTAACACTGAAAAACCTGTCACCAAACTGCTTTGGGAGCCCGTCGCACCTCCTAAAATCGCACTCACCGCCTATACCAACCTATGGCACGAGGCGCACGGCGATGGCAGAGCAACGGAACGCCTGTATGGTGTCGTTGGGTGCTCACCGGACTTACTGGCGCTAGCAAAGCAGGTAAACATATCCAAGACGTTGTTTCAGCAATCCGTCAAAGCCACGCGAGAGCAACAACGCGCCGAAGTGCTCGGCCACTTGAGCGCCATTGAGAACCCAATCCGCACGGCACTCAACTACAACGGGCTGGGACGCCTGCATTTAAAACAGTGCTATCGCTTGCTCCCTATTCTCGACGAGCGACCAGACTCCATTCGCTTTAGCTGGTACACGAGCGGGCGCAGCATCAAAAAGATCACCGCAACCCAATGCTTGGAGCTGCTGTGCCGCTTTGATCAGAGCCAGCCACACATCCAACGGCAACTTGATCTGCTTAAAGCGCTCAGCGACAGCGACGACCTGGCACAAGTACAGGAGCAAAAACCATTAGTGCGGGCAAACTTCGCATGGCGAGTGTCAGAAAACACGTGGCGCAGATCAGCACGCAATTGCCCTCTGCCTATTTTATTACCGCTAGACAACGGCCAGACGCTCCCAAAGCTGAAAGAACCAACGCCTGAACCACCCGAGAGAAGCCGCTCGGTCCGCTCTGACCGGATCATCGAGGATACTCCATTCCTGCCAAGTATACGCGTGCACCGCTATATCGGTTAGACTCTCTCCAGCACATACCTTGGAGAAACAACATGAAACATCAAAAACTCCTACACCATATCGCCACGGGTGCAGGTTTCGCTTTTCTAATTGGCTGGTTTTACGTAGGCAAACTGCTCGGCTTTTTAGACTGGTGCATAACGCTCGCACCTGCCAAATATGAAGGCGCAGCTCTGATGGTAGGTATCTGTGCACTAATGGCACCGGGATTCTTTATTTGGAATGCATATACCCGTCTTATCGAACGCAAACTCGATATCAAAGGGCAGTATTACGAAGACGCATACTACAACTCAGACGAGAAGAAGTAGCTAGAGCGGAGAAGAGAGGCCGCTGTATTGATAACCAACGGCCTTATAATCCAGTGTTACAGATTAGAGATACGGTTTAATCCTGCAATAGCAGCAACACGATAAGCTTCAGCCATTGTCGGGTAGTTAAACGTTGTGTTCACAAAATACTCGATCGTATTTGCGCTACCCTCTTGGCGCATAATCGCCTGTCCAATGTGCACAATCTCAGATGCTTGGTCACCAAAGCAGTGGATGCCCAAAATCTGCAGAGTTTCACGATGGAACAGCAGCTTCAACATACCCACTGGCTGGCCAGAAATTTGCGCACGCGCCGTATCTTTGAAGAACGCCTGTCCTACTTCATAGGGCACACATTCCCGCGTTAGCTCCTCTTCCGTCTTACCGATAGAGCTAATCTCAGGGATCGTATAGATGCCTGTTGGTACCTCATTGATATAACGGAATGTAGGCGATTTCACTAAATCCGCTGCAGCGGAGCGACCTTGATCGAGTGCCGCTGACGCCAAACTTGGCCATCCAATCACGTCACCTACCGCGTAGATATGGTCAACTTCGGTCTTGTACGTTTGATCGACTGCCAACTGGCCCCGTCCGTTTGGCGTAAGACCAGAAGCCTCAATATTCAAGTTATCCGTGTTACCGGTGCGACCATTACACCAAAGGAAAGCATCCGCGCGAATGCGCTTACCAGACTTCAGGTTCAGTACTACGCCGTGATCATCGCCCACGACACTTTCGTACTCTTCGTTGTGGCGAATCTTAACAGCGGTATTACGCAGGTGATAGCTCAATGCATCTGAGATTTCACCATCAAGGAAAGAGAGCAAACGGCTTTGCGTATCGATAAGATCAACTTTCACGCCAAGACCACTGAAGATCGAGCAGTACTCACTACCGATAACGCCCGCCCCGTAAATAATGAGTGTTCGCGGGGTATGGTTAAGCTTCAGAATCGTATCTGAGTTGTAGATGCGAGGGTGAGAGAAATCGATATCAGCCGGGCAGTACGGTCGGGAACCCGTTGCAACTACAATGTTTTCCGCACGCAAAACTTCCTCACCGTTTGATGTACCCGATACCACAATCGTTTTCGGGTCCTGGAACTTCGCATTGCCGAAGTAAACATCAACGCGGTTGCGTGCATAGAAGTTCGTACGCAGCATCACCTGATTCGACATCACCTTTTCAGCACGTTTTAGTACTTTAGGGAAAGAAAACCAGCGCGGCTCGCCGATATCTCGGAACATCGGGTTCGTATTGAACTCAATAATCTGTTTGACCGAATGCCTCAGCGCCTTAGAGGGGATCGTGCCTTTATGAGTACAGTTACCGCCAACGGTATCTTGCTCTTCCACAACGGCGACTCGTTTCCCATGCTTCACCGCATTCATAGCGGCACCTTCTCCAGCTGGTCCAGAGCCTATTACAACGACATCATAGTCATAAACAGCCATTCATTTCCCCTTATGTGAGCACTAAATTTTTTCTTATATCGTGTTACTGCAAACGCCTATTACTTCAGCTCATAGCTGAGCTCGTCGGCTTTTTTTATCTCTTCAATACGACGCGCTTTCTCATCTTCATCGTCGCAAATAGCCTTATCACCGCCACAAATATCACAGGCTGTGTCCATTCCGAGCGATGCCATACCGCCGCATGAGCCAGCAATCGGCTTACGCCCCATCAAAACACCAACAGACATCGCGACAATAATCAGAAGTAGAAAAGCGAAAACTAGAACAAATGTTTCCATAAATACCTCACTGTGCCAGACGCGCTTTAAAGCCTGGCGTCATTAACTCTTCAAAACCGGAGTTGGTTTTGGCAATAAAATATGCGTCTATATCATTAGCAAGAGCGAACGCGTAAGCGCGCTGCTCCCCCATCACCGAAAATGCAGTAGCCAAAGCATCCGCTTCTGCGCATGTTGGCCTCAGAACTGTGACCGATGCCAGCTTGTGGTTAATGGGCTTACCTGTCGCCGGATCAATAGTGTGAGAGTATCTCACACCCGCCTCTTCAAAGTAATTGCGGTAGTCCCCTGATGTGGCGATCGCTACATCGGTGGCCCTCAAGACCTGCTGCACTTGGCGCGAACCCGCCGTAGGGCTTTCGACGGCAACCTTCCAAGGAACATTGTTCGGCTTCATACCTTTTGCACGAAGCTCTCCCCCTATCTCAACTAGATAGCTAGCAACGCCTTTTTTATCGAGCAACTCTGCTACTTTATCGACGGCATAACCTTTCGCAATTGCCGAAAGGTCAACATACAGGCTACTTTGCTTGCGAATAGCGCCCTCTAATATCTGGAGCTTTTGGTAACCAATATTCGCACGCAACGCTGATATTGCCTCATCAGATGGTGCAGAGATAACACGCCCGTCAGGACCGAACCCCCAAAGATTAACCAACGGTCCAACGGTAACATCGAAAGCCCCATCCGTTCGTGAGCTAATATCCTGCGCAAGCTTGAGTACATCTAAAAGAGCATTGGATACCGGAACTGGCTCATCTTGCTCGAAACGGTTAAACCGCGATAACTCAGAGCCCTCGATGTAGGTAGACATCGCCTGATTAATATCTATTAGCAATTGATCCACTTCACTCTGTAGCTGAGCGGCCTGATTCGCATCATGCGCTAACCACTTAATCGAGTATGTGGTGCCCATCGTAGGGCCTGCGACAGACTGAATAGATTCTTTTGTCTCGCTTGAGCAACCAAACAGAAACAAAAAGGCCAGCAGCAGAGCTGCCGGCCGATTTGGGATACGCAAAAAAGCATCCATCAGCGATTAACCACCGAAGTCATCCAAGAAGATGTTTTCACGCTCAACACCAAGGTCGAGCAACATCTGGATTACCGCGGCGTTCATCATTGGCGGTCCACACATGTAATACTCACAATCTTCGGGCGCTTCGTGGTCCTTCAGATACTGCTCGTACAATACATTGTGGATAAAGCCTGTTAGACCATCCCAGTTATCTTCTGGTTGAGGGTCTGAAAGCGCTAAATGCCACTGGAAGTTATCATTCTCATCCGCCAGCATATCGTACTCGTCATTGTAGAAGCACTCACGCAGGGAGCGGGCACCATACCAGAACGAGATCTTACGCTTAGACTTAAGACGCTTAAGCTGATCAAAGATGTGAGAACGCATTGGCGCCATACCAGCACCACCACCGATAAATACCATCTCATTATCCGTATCTTTAGCGAAGAACTCACCAAACGGACCGTAAACGGTAATCGTGTCGCCTGGTTTCAGGTTAAACACGTATGAAGACATTTGACCCGGAGGCAGGTCATCTTTACCTGGAGGCGGAGAAGCAATACGGATATTGAATTTAACAATACCCTTCTCTTCAGGGTAGTTTGCCATTGAGTATGCACGGATAACCGGCTCATCAACTTTGGATACAAACTTCCAAAGATCGAACTTATCCCAGTCGCCACGGTACTCTTCTTCGATATCGAAGTCTTTATAGTTAACGACGTGCGCTGGGGCTTCTAGTTGAACATAACCACCTGCACGGAAGTCAACGTTCTCGCCTTCTGGCAAGCGTAGTGTCAGCTCTTTAATGAAAGTAGCAACGTTAGGGTTAGACTCAACCGTACATTCCCACTTCTTAACACCAAAGATCTCTTCTTCAAGCTCGATATTCATGTCCTGCTTTACAGCAACTTGACATGATAAACGCCAGCCTTCTTTCGCTTCACGCATTGTGAAGTGGGACTCTTCTGTTGGCAGCATTGAACCACCACCATCAAGTACCTGACACTTACACTGTGCACAAGTACCGCCACCACCACATGCAGAAGGTACGAAGATACCTGCGCCAGCCAGTGTCTGAAGCAACTTACCACCAGCAGGTACTGTAATCGCTTTCTCAGGATCATCATTAATGCTGATCGTCACCTCACCTGAGCTGACCAGCTTAGAACGAGCCGCCAAAATTACTGCTACCAGTGCAAGCACCACCACAGTAAACATGACAACTCCAAGAATGATCGTATTCATATTATCAATCCTTCCTTTAAACCATCATGTTTGGCTTACAGCTGTACGCCAGAGAATGACATGAAACCAAGAGACATCAGACCAACAGTAATGAAGGTAATGCCTAGGCCACGCAAACCCGCTGGCACATCGCTGTACTTGAGTTTTTCACGGATACCCGCCAACGCAGCAATTGCAAGCGCCCAACCGAATCCAGCACCCACGCCATATACGACGCTTTCGCCAAATGTGTAGTCACGCTCAACCATAAATAGTGCTGCACCCATAATTGCACAGTTAACTGTGATCAAAGGCAGGAACACACCCAGTGCGTTGTAAAGTGCTGGGAAGAACTTATCCAAGACCATCTCTAGAATCTGCACAATCGCTGCGATTACACCGATATAAGAGATATAACCTAGGAAGCTCAAATCTGCTTCAGGGAAGCCAGCCCAAGCCAATGCGCCTTCGCGCAACAAACCGTTATAAATCAGGTTGTTGACCGGTGTAGTGATCGCCAAAACGACAATAACAGCGATACCCAAACCGATAGCAGTTTGTACTTTTTTGGAGATTGCCAAAAATGTGCACATTCCCAAGAAGAATGCCAACGCCATGTTTTCGACAAAAATCGCCTTAATAGCAAGACTGATATACTGTTCCATTACACAGCCTCCTTCTTGGTATTTGGAGCCATTTCGAACTCAGGTGCTTCCACCTGCTTTTTATCGTAAGTACGGATAATCCAGATGAAGATACCGATCAAGAAGAACGCACTTGGTGGTAGCAACATCAGACCGTTAGCAGGATACCAGCCGCCATCTGTAATCAGTGGCAGTACTTCGTAACCAAACAGCTTTCCTGAGCCGAAAAGTTCGCGGAAGAATCCAACAAAGATCAAGACCGCACCATAACCCAGACCATTACCAAGACCGTCCATGAAGGAGATACCCGGAGGGTTCTTCATCGCAAACGCTTCTGCACGGCCCATAACGATACAGTTAGTAATGATCAAACCAACGAATACAGAAAGCTGTTTCGAAACGTCATACGCTACCGCTTTCAAGATCTGGTCAACAACAATTACCAACGACGCGATAATTGTCATCTGACAGATGATTCGAATGTTGTTTGGAATATGGTTGCGAATCAAAGATACGAACATGTTAGAAAACGCTGTAACGGCCATTACCGCAAGCGTCATAACAAGTGCTGTATTCAGGTTCGACGTAACCGCTAGCGCCGAGCAGACACCAAGGATCTGCAAGGCGATCGGGTTATTTTTTACAACCGGTGTGGTTAAAACTTCTTTAGCTGCAGACATGATTACACCCCTCCTGCCTTCAGATTAGCTAGGAACGGAGCATAGCCGTTCTCGCCCATCCAAAACTCGATCAGACGTGTAACACCATTACTCGTCAGCGTTGCACCAGCTAGACCATCGATCTGATGCTCAGCGTTCGGCGAACTAGGATCAACCTTGCCTTTCACAAGACCGAGTACAGGCGCAGTCGAGCCTTCATCATAGACTTTCTTACCCGGCCACTGAGCCTTCCAGATAGGATTATCTACTTCACCACCTAGTCCCGGTGTTTCAGCATGTGAATAGAAGCCTAAACCAACAACTGTGTTCAAGTCGCCCTCTAGTGCTAGGAAGCCGTACAGCGTAGACCACAGACCGTAACCATGAACAGGAAGGATAACCTTTTCGATTTTTCCTTCTTTTTCAACAAGATAAATAGTCTGGTAGTTCGCTTGGCGCTTGATAGATGCGATATCTTTGTCACGTGGTAGTGCTTCAGATAGCTGCGGATCTTTTGCAGCTTTACGCGCATCATATGTTTGAGGATCAACAACATCTGTGTACTTGCCTGTCTCTAGATCAACTACCTTGGTAGTGATTTGTTCGAAAGACTCATCAACAGACTTGCTCGGATCCAGCAGACCAGCCGCAGCCAAAATATTGGTGCGCTTGTCTAATAGTTTGTTCGCCTCTTGTTGTGGCTTTAACAGCACAGCAGCCGCGGATACGACAACGGAGCAGATCACACACAAAAGGACAGTAACGGTAATCGTTTTACCGATAGTATCGTTATTAGCCGACATTTCGTGCCATCCTCCGCTTGATATTTGCCTGTACGACAAAATTATCGATCAACGGTGCGAATAGGTTTGCAAACAGAATCGCTAGCATCATACCTTCAGGGAAGGCAGGGTTAACTACACGAATCAATACAACCATTACACCAATCAACGCACCGAAGTACCACTTACCCTTGTTCGTCATCGAAGCTGACACAGGGTCAGTCGCCATGAAGAACATGCCGAATGCGAAACCACCAAGCACTAGGTGCCAGTAGAACGGCATTGCAAACATTGGGTTAGTATCAGAGCCGATAATATTGAACAGCACACTGGTTGCGACCATGCCTAAGAAGACACCTGCAACGATGCGCCAAGCAGCAATCTTAGCGATTAACAGCACTGCACCACCGATAGCGATAGCAAGGGTAGACACTTCACCAACGGAACCTTGGATCGTACCGACAAAGGCATCCATCCACGTCAAGTTCTGCGCGAGGATTGCATCGATACCGCCAGCAGCTGCCAGACCAAGTGGTGTCGCACCCGCGAAGCCATCCACCGCAGTCCAGATCGCGTCACCAGACATCTGCGCAGGATAAGCGAAGAACAGGAACGCACGGCCAGTCAAAGCTGGGTTGAGGAAGTTCTTACCTGTACCACCGAATACCTCTTTACCAATAACAACACCGAAGCTGATGCCTAGTGCTACCTGCCATAGAGGAATCGTTGGTGGAAGGATCAATGAAAACAGGATAGAGGTTACGAAGAAACCTTCGTTAACTTCGTGACCACGCTTCATCGCAAAAAGTACTTCCCAGAAGCCACCCACTACGAATGTTACTGCGTAGATAGGTAACCAGTAGGTCGCGCCATGGATGAAGTTATCCCAAATACTGGATGCATCATAACCTGCTAATGCAGTGATGATAGCACCACGCCAGCCTTCAGCTTCTGCCAAACCCATCTGAGCCATAGCAGTATTTGCTTGAAAACCAACGTTATACAAACCCGCGAAAACAGCTGGGAACGTACACATCCACACCATGATCATCATGCGCTTGAGGTCGATACCGTCACGCACGTGTGCAGACGCTTTTGTCACGCTGCCAGGTGTATAGAAAATGGTATCAACCGCTTCGTAAAGCGCATACCAATTTTCGTACTTGCCGCCTTTGTGGAAATGCGGCTCCATCTTGTCAAGAATATTTCTGATGCTCATATGGCGCCTCTTAGGCCTCTTTTTCGATGCGCGTCAGATTGTCACGAAGGATCGGACCGTACTCGTACTTGCCTGGGCAAGCGAACGTGCAAAGTGCCAGATCTTCTTCATCCAACTCCAAACAACCCAGTTGCATCGCAGTGACGATATCGCCAGTAACTAGCGCGCGCAGCAATTGAGTTGGCAGAATGTCTAGCGGCATAACCTCTTCAAACTGACCCACCGGTACCATCGCACGCTCAGATCCGTTGGTTGTCGTTGTGAAGTTAAATGTCTTGCTAGATGACATAGACGACGTAAAGATATTGAGGATCGAGAACTTGTTGGCGCCAGGTGTCAACCAACCCATAAATTCGCGCTTATCACCCTCTTCCAGCACAGACACCTGTGTTGAATAACGACCTAGGTACGCTAACGCACCCGCCGCTTTACGACCATTCCAAACGGATCCGCTGATAACACGGTTGTTATCACCTTTCAATAAACCACTGGTAAGATCATCTAAGCTCGCACCTAAACGAGTTTTTAAGATAGCTGGCTTATCTACTTGCGGGCCGGCAACAGCAACAAAGCGTTCAGTAAAGATACGACCTTCTGTGAACAGCTTGCCGAACGCTACAACATCTTGGTAACCAATTGTCCAAACAGTCTTAGCTTGAGACACTGGGTCCAAGTAATGAATGTGCGTTCCAGCGTTACCTGCAGGGTGCTTACCCTCAAACTCCTCAACTGTCACACCTTCAACAGAAGGGATATCAGCATTTGGTGCTTTACACAGGTAAACAGCCTTATCTGTCAACTTAGTCAGTAACCGCAGACCATTCTTAAAGTCTTCAGAATACGCAGCAACAAATAGTGCTGGATCACCCGCTAGAGGGTTTGTATCAATAGCAGTTACAAAAATAGAAGACGGCGCGCTATCGGTAGCAGGCACTCTGCTAAAAGGACGCGTACGTAACGCTGCCCACAGACCTGACTCGCTAAGTTGTGCTACAACCTGCTCGCGCTCTAAAGCGTCCAGCTGCGCTGCATCCACTTTAGCAAACTCAACGGCCTCTTCCTCTGCGTCCAATTCAATAACAACGGACAGCAGACGACGACGTTCGCCACGATTAATTTCTTTGACAATACCAGCGCCCGGTGCCGTATAGTGAACACCTTCGGTTTTCTTGTCGGAAAAGATCACTTGACCGAGTTTTACTCGATCACCCACCTTAACGGCCATTGTCGGCTTACAGCCAACATAGTCTGGTCCGCATACGGCAACCGATCGAACTACCGGAGTTGCAGCAGAAACCGCTTGCTCCGGAGCACCCGTTATCGGTAGATCCAGACCTTTTTTGATCTTGATCATACACCTCACCCAATCACGATTAAACTTGTTCGAGATTTGGTTCTCACCACCACCAGATTATGGATCACAGGAACACTGTGCCTGCCACCCTTCTGATTTTGTTATTCGGAAAACCTTAAACCCCACCAAAAAACTTTGTAAGTATACCTGAGCCACAAGCCTCGAATCCACTCAGTGTCACCTTAAAATTGTTGCGACATTGTGATTAGCGCGCTTTTTTTATTTTTTTGGGGAAGTATCAGCTTCGTACTTGGTGAGAATATGACCAACAGCCTAGAGAGAGCCCACAAAAAAGGGCTGCATTATGCAGCCCTTTTCTTTTAAAACAGCAAGTTAGCCATTCTTTTTCGCTTTCGGGAACGCCGGTAGAGTCACGTTCGCCATTTTTTGCGCCATACGAATAACCTGGCAGCTATAACCGAACTCGTTATCGTACCAAACGTACAATACACAACGATTTCCGTTCACGATTGTTGCTAGCGCATCAACAACACCTGCCGCACGCGAACCAACAAAATCAGAAGAAACTGCTTCTGGAGAGTTGCTGTAGTCGATCTGCTTTTGCAATGGAGAGTGCAGGGCAACTTCGCGCAGGTACTCGTTTAGCTCTTCTTTGTTCGTTTCTTTTTCAAGATTCAGGTTAAGAATCGCCATAGAAACGTTTGGCGTTGGTACACGGATTGCGTTACCCGTCAGTTTACCTTCCATTGCTGGAAGTGCTTTAGAAACCGCCTTCGCAGCACCCGTTTCCGTCAGAACCATGTTCAAGCCAGCAGCACGACCACGGCGATCACCTTTATGGTAATTATCGATCAAGTTCTGGTCGTTAGTGTATGCGTGAACAGTCTCAACGTGGCCGTTAGCCACACCAAAACGCTCATTGACTGCCTTAAGAACCGGCGTAATAGCGTTTGTTGTGCAAGAAGCGGCAGATAGCACGCGATCTTCATCATCGAAATCGTGATGGTTTACACCCATAACGATGTTCTTCATACCCTTACCAGGAGCTGTCAGCAATGCGCGCGCAACACCCTTAGATTTCAGGTGAAGAGACAAGCCTTCTTGGTCACGCCAGATACCCGTGTTATCGATGACGAGCGCATTGGAGATACCGTATGCTTCGTAGTCAACCTGATCAGGACCATCAGAGAAGATAACCTGAATTGGGTTGCCGTTTACGATCAGCAAATTACGCTCTTCATCGACTTGGATAGTACCCTTGAAAGAACCGTGCACTGAATCACGACGCAGTAAGCTAGCACGCTTCTCAAGATCGTTCGCCGCTTTACCCTTACGTACTACGATAGCACGCAGACGCAGCGACTGACCGCCACCTGTACGCTCGATCAACAAGCGCGCCAGCAAGCGACCAATGCGACCGAAACCGTAAAGTACGACATCAGTACCTTCACGAGAGCCTGTACCAATAACTGGAGCCAACTCTTCAGCCAAAAAATCTTCCATTGAGCGGCCATTCGCTTCTTTGGAATATTTAACAGCTAATTTACCGATATCAACGTGAGCTGTGTTTACGTCTAGCTTCTGCAGCGCTTCAAGAACTGGGTAAGTATCTTTTACAGTCAGCTCTTGTGCTTCAACTTGACGCGCAAAGCGGTGTGCTTTTAGTACGTCAATAACAGAACGCTTAACGATGAGCCTACCGTAAACGGATGTCTCAATATTGCGGTCACGGTAAAGGCTGCCGATCATAGGAATCATTGCTTCAGCGGTTGCTTCGCGGTCTTTCCAATCAGCGAATACTTGGTCTTGGCTCACGGTTATCTCCAACATTTACGTCAGTATAAAAAACTGCGGCGTATTATCCTCTTTTCTGACTCTCCGGGCAAATCGGGGCCTTCTAGACTTTAGCAGTGTCAGAAATCAGCGACTTATATCTCTTTTAAGCCACAACAGGTAACATACGCAACCGCTGATAACTGTGATGAAAAGGAGTATGTCCGTGACACAACTCAACTTTCCCTTACCGCAAAAAGCAGGGGATACGAAATGGGTCGGTCAAGTTCACGATAGCGCCATAGGCTTATTAGTTGCACAAGCCGCAAGCAAGCACGCCGCCCCGACGCTGGTAATCACACAAAATAGTGAATCAGCCGCGTTGCTAGAGGCCGAGATCCGCTTCTACGCTGGGGAATCGCTTGAAATTCTGCCCTTCCCTGACTGGGAAACGCTGCCATACGACACCTTCTCCCCGCACCAAGACATCACATCGGCTCGCATTAGCACTCTGCATCGATTACAGCAGCTCAAGCAGGGCATAGTTATTGTCCCAGTGAGCACCCTGCTGCACCGCATCGCGCCCAGCGAGTTTCTGGCTGGCCACACACTTATGCTAGATACTGGCCAGCAGCTCGACATAGATGCACTACGAACTTCGTTAAGCAACGCCGGCTACCGCGCCGTAGAGACTGTTTTCGAGCACGGCGAATTCGCGATCCGCGGCTCGATCATTGACCTTTTCCCGATGGGTTCAGACACGCCCTATCGTATCGACCTATTTGATGATGAGATCGATACACTGCGCACCTTCGACCCTGAATCGCAGCGCTCGATAGACAAGATAGATAACATCCGCTTACTGCCCGCGCGTGAGTTTCCGCTGACACCTGCCGCGATCTCTCGCTTTAAACAAGCTTGGCGCGAGGCGTTTGATGTGGATCATCGCCGCTGCCCAACATACAGTGATGTCAACAACGGCTTCGCTCCGCCGGGTATCGAATACTACCTGCCGCTTTTCTTCAGCGACACTGCAACGCTCTTCGACTATTTACCGAACAACAGTCTTGTGATTAGCGAAGGCAACTTAGAAACATCACTGAAGACATTTTGGGCGGATGCCGAGAGCCGATATGAAGACCGCCGTCACGATATCGAGCGCCCAATACTGGCACCACTGGAGATCTTCTTACCACAAGAGGAGTTTTTCAGTGCACTGAAGCAGTTTTTCCGTCTACAAACGTTTCAAGACGCACAACCGGACACTGCCGGACACACCAACCTCGCCTGCAAGAAGTCGGAAGAGCTGTCAGTTAATGCACAATCCGCCACGCCACTGGCGGCATTGGAGGCAAACCTTAAGCACAATAAAGGCGAGAAAGTGATTTTCTGCGCCGAGTCCGCCGGGCGCCGGGAAGCGTTGCTTGAGCTACTCAAGCGCGCTGATATCACACCGACCGTGTGCGAGTCATGGCAAGCGTGCCAAGAGAGCGACCAATCGCCGCTCCTAACTGTGTTCCCACTCAGCAGGGGGCTACACCTGCCGGGTATCGTACAGGTGATTGTCGAACCCCAGCTATTCGGTCAGCAAGTATTCCAAAGCCGCCGCCGAACCCGAGAAAAAGACCAATCTGATCTGGTTGTTCGCAACCTTGCCGAGCTTGCTGTTGGCGCGCCGGTAGTCCACGTCGATCACGGCGTTGGGCGCTACATCGGCTTGCAAACGATCGAGCTAGACGGCCAAGCTAACGAGTTTGTCGCACTCTCTTATGCGAATGATTCAAAACTTTATGTACCAGTCTCGTCACTTCACCTTATTAGCCGCTACTCGGGCGCCACGGACGAGCTTGCCCCGCTACACAAACTTGGCACTGAGCAATGGAGCAAAGCTCGCCAAAAAGCGGCTGAGAAGATTCGTGATACGGCAGCCGAACTGCTCGACATCTACGCTCGCCGAGCTGCGCGAAAAGGCTTCAGCTTTGCTGATCCAGACCAAAGTTATGCTCAGTTTGCGGCTGGCTTCCCGTTCGAAGAAACACCTGATCAAGACCTTGCCATCCAAGCCGTATTACGCGACATGACCTCTGCACAGCCGATGGATCGCCTCGTATGTGGTGATGTCGGTTTCGGCAAAACCGAAGTGGCAATGCGTGCAGCGTTTATGGCGGCAGCCTCCAATAAACAAGTAGCTGTGCTTGTTCCAACAACACTGCTTGCCCAGCAACATTTCGAGAACTTCCGCGACCGCTTTGCTGATTGGCCCGTAAACGTTGAGCTTATTTCACGCTTTAGAACCGCTAAGCAGCAAGATGCCGTTATCCAAAAACTGCATGATGGTCAGATCGACATTATTGTGGGCACCCACAAGCTACTCCAATCGAGCGTCCAGTTTAAAAATCTGGGCTTAGTGATCATTGATGAGGAACACCGATTTGGTGTCCAACAAAAGGAGCGCCTAAAGTCACTGCGCTCGGAGGTTGATATCCTCACAATGACCGCCACCCCTATTCCACGCACGCTAAACATGGCCATGTCTGGTATGCGCGATCTCTCGATTATCGCCACACCGCCCGCACGACGCTTAGCCGTTAAGACGTTTGTCCGCGAGAGCGACCCTGCCATCGTGAAAGAAGCCATCTTGCGTGAACTGCTGCGCGGCGGGCAGGTTTACTACCTTCACAACGAGGTCAAATCGATCGAGAAAACCGCTGAGACCCTGCGTGAGCTTGTCCCCGAAGCACGCATTGGCGTTGGTCACGGTCAGATGCGTGAGCGTGAACTTGAACAAGTGATGTCAGACTTCTACCACAAGCGGCACAATATTTTGTTGTGCACCACGATCATTGAAACCGGGATCGATGTCCCGAACGCCAACACCATTATCATTGACCGCGCCGACAAGTTTGGCTTAGCACAACTGCATCAGCTGCGTGGCCGTGTGGGGCGTTCCCACCACCAGGCCTATGCTTACATGCTGACACCACACCCGAAAAGCATCTCCAGCGATGCAAAAAAACGCCTTGAAGCGATCGCACAAGCAGAAGATCTCGGTGCCGGCTTCACACTGGCAACACACGACCTAGAGATCCGCGGCGCAGGCGAACTGCTTGGTGAAGAGCAAAGCGGCCAGATTCAAGGCATCGGTTTTACGCTTTACATGGAGATGTTAGAGGACGCCATACAGTCGATCAAAGAGGGCAAAACACCCAATATGGATAAGCCTCTGCAGCATGGCTCAGAGGTTAATTTACAACTTCCGGCACTAATCCCCGACGATTACCTCCCGGATGTTCACAACCGCCTGATCATGTATAAACGGATCGCCAGCGCAGCAACCGATGCTGAGTTGAAAGAGCTACAGATCGAGATGATCGACCGCTTTGGAATGCTCCCTAATGCAACTAAGAACCTGTTCAGGCTAACTTCGTTAAAACTCTTGGCGGATGCATTGGGCATCATTAAACTGGAAGCTGGCTCAAAGAGCGGCAGAATCGAGTTCGACAGTGACCCCAAAGTGGATCCGTTCACGCTCGTCACTCTGGTGCAAAAACAACCACAAAAATATAAGCTCGAAGGCGCTAGCCAACTGCGCTTCTCGCTCGATATGGATGACTCAGAACAGCGCTTCGCAGCCGTTGAGTCGTTACTTAAGGAACTCGGCAAGGTAAACGGATGAGAACTCTAATTCACAGCATTACGGTTGCACTACTTCTCTTAGCTAGCGCAACCGCCAGCGCGGCAACATACTACGGCATTGAAGTGATCATTTTCAGCCGCGACAGCAGCATGACTGATGAGCTGTGGCCGGCACCACAGCAAACACCTGCGTCAGGGTTTAGTCTTACAGATAGCGGCTACCGCGAGCGCTCACCTGCCAGCTTCTTTTTAAAATCCACCAGCCGCCGTATCGAAAACGCTGCCGGGCATCGCATCCTGTACCACGGTTCATGGTCTCAACCGGTGCTTAAAAGCCGCAACTCCAAGCCGGTTGCCATTCGAGCGGGCTCGGTAATGCCAGATGGATTCTATGAAGTAGAAGGCGCTATCACTGTGGATCGCGGCCGCTATCTTCACTTCAAACCTAACCTTCAACTGCGTCGAAATGTTGTGATGGCAGATGGGTCAACACAAATGATCACGACCACGTTAGATCTTCCGCGTCGTATGCGCTCCAAAGAAGCCCACTATATCGATCACCCGTTATTTGGCATGGTTGTATACGCCGTACCGCTAAACTGAGTTGAACATCAGACACAAAAAAGCCAGCGAATTCGCTGGCTTTTTTATTACTGCTGAATATCAGCCCGCTCTAACGATAATGCCTGAGCCTGCGAAACCCCCTCAACATGTAGCGTTTGTGTTGGGAATGCAACTTCAGCGTCGTGCCCTTCAACAATCGCCATAATTTGTAACAGCACATCCTGCTTTACCTCGTGGTACTTCACCCAGTTTGTGGTTTTCGTGAACGTGTAAACGAAGAAGTCCAGTGATGAAGGGGAAAACTGATTGAGGTTGACGATCAGAGTCTGGCGCGTATCGATCTCGGGATGGTTCTGTAACATCGTCTTTACATCAGACACGATGGCCTGAATCCGCGTAACATCACAATAGCGCACGCCAACCGTCTCGTAGATGCGGCGGTTTTTCATTCGCGATGGGTTTTCCACAGAGATACTTGTGAAGGTAGCGTTAGGCACATAGAGCGGCCGCTGATCAAAGGTTCTGATTCGTGTGAGGCGCCAACCAATATCTTCGACCGTACCCTCGATATTTTGGTCGGGCGAACGCACCCAGTCTCCTACTTTGAATGGTCGATCGAGATAGATCATCAAACCGCCAAAGAAGTTTGCCAGCAGATCCTTTGCTGCAAAACCTACCGCCAAACCGCCAATACCACCAAATGCCAAGACACCAGAAATACTATATCCGAAGCTCTGCAACACCACTAATGCGATTGTGACCACCAGCGCTAGGCGAATAAGCTTACCAATCGCGGAAACAGTGGTTTCATCCATCGAAGTATCGATACCCTGAGGGTCAATCAATGCGGTTTCTGCGCGCTTAACGAAACGCACCAAGAACCAACCGATCAGTACAATAACCGCCACTTTACGTAGCGGATCGATAATATCGAGCAGTACCGTACCCGTTTTAGCATCGATGATATCAATGGCCCAGCTACCGCCTAACACCCAGACCAACATCACTGCAGGGCGGCGTGCAGCCTCCACTAGCAAGTCATCCCACACATTGCGGGTTCTCAGGAGTTGTTGGGCAAGCTTAAAGAAGAACTTTTTAACAAAGAGCGCGACAATCGACGTGGTCAAAATGACGACAAACACACTCAAAACCCAACTATTTTCCTGTCCAAGCGCTAGGTTATCGACTAACCAAGTGGTCACAGTGTTCAGTATCGCTTTTGCATCAGCATCCATGTTTCACTCCTTTGCAAACAGAAAATCTCGCGATCAATCCAATAGGCTCGCCGCTATCGCCTTGGCGCGTCTATAACGGCTCTCATCTTTTACTGCCAACGCAGGTTGGTAACGCATACGAGCAATACGGCTGGCAGGGCTAGCGTCTGGGTTTTCCTGCAGGTAATCAAGCACCTCGACTGCAGCTTCTGGGTTGTTACATACCAATACCATGTCACAACCCGCCTCTAGTGCAGCTTTGGCACGGGATGGATAATCACCAGCAACGCGCGCGCCCTCCATGGTGAGATCATCGCTGAAGATCACACCATCAAAACCCATCTCCCCCCTGAGCACTTCTTGCAGCCAAAACTGCGAGAACCCAGCAGTGTTCTGATCCACCTGCTCGTAGATCACATGAGCAGGCATGACAGCTTCCATACCTGCATCCACCAATGCACCAAACGGAACAAGATCGGCACCGCGCAACTGCTCGAGTGAACGCTCATCGCGCGGGATATCTAAATGCGAGTCGGCCACAACCCAGCCATGTCCCGGGAAGTGCTTGCCTGTAGACGCCATGCCTGCTTCCTTCATACCCGCTATAAACGCAGTAGTTAGCACAATGACCTGCTCCGGGTTATCACCAAACGCGCGATCACCAATAATTTCACTGCGCCCCCAATCCAGATCAAGCACTGGCGCAAAGCTGATATCGATATCAAGCTGGGTTAGCTCAATCGCCATCAGCCAAGCCAGCTCTTTTGCGGCGGCACACCCTGCCGCTTGATCTTGCTGCCATAAGCGCGCGACAGCAGTCATTGGCGGAATCCGTACAAATCCGTCGCGAAAACGCTGCACGCGCCCGCCTTCATGGTCAACCGCGATCAATATGTCGGGAGCAATGTTGCGGATGTCATCAACCAAAGCCTTCAGCTGCGCTGGGCTCGAATAGTTACGCGTAAATAAAATTAAGCCGCCGACTTCGGGGTGAGCTAAGAGTTCACGTTCGCGGGGTGCGATCTCTGTACCAACGAGATCCAACATTAAACGTCCGGCAGGCATAGTTACTCCTCAATAAAAACTTCAGTACCTACGGGCACCAAGTCAAAAAGTGTGATGATATCGGCGTTGCGCATCCTGATACAGCCATGGGATAGCGGCACACCCATCGGCTCGCTGTCTGGCGTGCCATGCAGGTATATGTAACGGCGCATCGTGTCGCAGTTTTGCAAACGGTTGAAGCCAACCTCGGTGCCACTCAGCCATAAAATCCGCGTTAGAATCCAATCTCGCTTTGGGAACTGCTCAGCCAGCGCTTCAGAATAAACCTCTTCGGTAAAACGGCGGCCTACGAAAACCGCTCCCTCTGGCATTTGCGCGCCAATTTTAGCCCGAATAATATGTGCGCCACGCGGCGTGCAACCACTACCATTTTGCTCGCCTGCACCATTTAGGGCCGTTGAGACAGGAAACGTTAGAACCGAACGCTCATTTAGCACCAGCGTTAGCGTTTGGGTAGGGATCGAAATTCGGATATACATTAGATACGGCTAACAAACGTGCTCTCTGGCCGCGCGAGAAATCCAGCCGTTAAAACAGGGATCATACGATGTAAGACTCGCTCAACTTCGATGTCTTCAGCGTCTTTTGAGCCGCCGAGGCCGGCTAAAACTCGGTAGTTATTCAAAGTAAAGATCATGGAGCCTAATAAGAAGTGGATTCGCCAGAAGAACTCGTCATCATGCATCGGTGCGGCGTCTTGACGAAGCAGCAGAATAAAGTCGTCCAAGCTCTCACGGTACTTTGAGGTAAGAAACTCTCGAAATTCGTCTTGGCCTGGCGCATAGGAGAGATCGAGCAGCCTAGAGAAGATAGCTAAGGCATGGCCGTTAGTTTGGTGCACTTTGAGCAGCGCACGCATGAGCATCTCGAGCAGCTCTTCGGTAGCAACCGTGGTGCCCTGATGGGTGTAGCGCGTTGTACAGACAGCATCTTGTAGGTAGCCCACAAACGGCGCTACGTATTTATCAGCCACTGACTCAATCAGTCCCTGCTTTGAGCCAAAGTGATAGTTCACAGCTGCCAAATTCACTTTCGCAGCTGTGGTGATCTGCCGCATTGTTGTTTCACTGAACCCTTGTTCGGCAAATAATGCTTCTGCGGCCTTCTGTATTTGCCGAGCCGTTTTCGATTGCTGCAACCCTCGCCTCCTTTCGAACGTGTTTGAAACACCACTATTAGAAAGGAATTAATCCAAGCAAGCAACTATTAATAGATTTCCTGTGAATTCAATAGCTAGCGAGAGATAAAACGACTGTTAGCAAGACGCGACAATGCTTTAGTAAAAAGGCCGTCTGCTGTTTTAATCGTCATGTCACTGATGCGCTCTTGCAACGTCTTTTTGACCTCGTAACGTACGCGGTATACATCAGATTCTTCGCACGCTTTCATCAGGTAATCGTCGCTCGTTGTTAGCTCATCCACCAACTGCTCAGCCAGAGCACGCTTGCCAAACCATACTTCACCGGTGGCGACTTTTTCGATATCTAGTTGCGGACGATACTGGCTCACAAACTCTTTAAACAGCGCGTGCGTATCTTCAAGCTCTTCGATGAACTTTTCTTTACCCTTTTCGGTGTTTTCACCAAACATAGTGACTGTGCGCTTGTACTCACCCGCGGTGAACATCTCATAGTCAACATCATGTTTTTGTAATAGGCGGTGGAAGTTAGGTAGCTGCGCCACAACGCCAATCGAGCCGACAATGGCAAACGGAGCCGCCAGCAGCTTATCTGCCAAGCACGCCATCATATAGCCACCACTAGCCGCGACCTCATCAACACAAACAGTCAGTGGAATATTACGCGCTTTAATGCGCTCCAACTGCGATGCAGCCAAACCATAGGTGTGTACCAATCCGCCGCCACTTTCAAGGCGAATCACCACTTCATCTTCAGGGCGCGCAAACGTTAGCACCGCCGAAATCTCCTCACGTAGCGGATCCACTTCAGATGCTTTGATGTCACCATCAAAATCCAAAACATAAACACGCTTACGCTCCGCCGACTCAGGCATACTGCCTTGCTTCAGCGTCTTTTTACGTTTCTTGCTCTCTTCTTTATCCTTCTTTTTCTGCTCTTTGGCGAGCTGCTTGTAAGCCTCACGATCAAGCACGGCAGCTTCGATGGCGTCCTTCATATCATCAAACTGATCGTTCAATGATGTCAGCTCTACCTCACCTTCTGATGCATCGCGCTTATTACGACCACCCAGCACGCCAACACCTACAACGATCAGCAGAATAGTGATTAGAACAGTGATCGCCTTCGCTAAAAAAAGGCCATATTCAAAGAAAAAGTCGGACAAGTTATTTCTCCAGAAAGAGTTCTCAGCTTGAAGCGAGCTAATGTAACATAATACGCCTACTCAGCAACCGCCTAAGGACCCCAAGAGACCCCATGAGCGATATCACTGTAGATAAAGTCATCGAGAAGTTGCCTCATCGCTTTCAAGCCGATGCTGCTCAAGATCTAGAGACTGTTTTTCAATTTATGCTGGATGACAGCACCGACTTTTATATCGAGATAAGAGATGGTCAGTGCCGCACGGAAAAAGGCGAGCATCCTGACCCAAACGTTACCTTGATTACGGACGCAGACACTTTTATTCGCGTTGTAAACGGTGAGCAAGACGGTATGGGTGCCTTTTTGAAAGGCCAGCTTCGTGCCGAAGGCAATGTTATGTTAGCCACGAAGCTAGGCAAACTATTCCGGCGCTAGGCTAAACCTCCCCTTTGATGAAGCGCTCGATCAGTTTATATGAGATAGCGAACGAAGGAGGCAGATCAGGTAGCGTTTCACGCGTGAACCAATGCGCCTCCTCAATTTCGATACCATCCGGCGCCAACTCACCTGAATCGTAGTCAGCGATAAAGCCGAGCATCAGTGAGTGTGGAAACGGCCAAGATTGGCTTTCCATGTAGCGGACATTCTTAACTTCAATGCCGACCTCTTCGCGCACTTCACGGTGCACCGCCGCTTCAGCCGATTCACCAGCTTCAATAAACCCTGCCAATGTACTTAAACGCCCCGGCGGAAAGTGCGGAGAGCGAGCCAGTAAGCATCGTTCACCATCAACCACTAACACGATAATGCATGGCGAAATGCGCGGGTAATGGACGAGCTTACAAACAGGGCAATGCTTCGCGAGATCCTTCACATGGTGCTCAGTCTTGGTGCCGCAGCGTCCACAGAATTGATGATGACTATGCCAAGTGACTAACTGCACAGCCCTCGAGAGCAACATATACTCTGTCTGATCCTGAGCTTGTGCTAATACTTGGCGCATCTGAATGGGTTGATAAGCCTCAGGTAAAGGGTCGCTAACAATAGCGAGAGTGACTGCAACTCCATCGCGCTCACCGACCGGATAGCTCGCTTCAATTTGCTGATTAGCCAAGCCACTATCATCAAGATAAGGCCGGTTTTCAATACCGATAAGTGCACCATGATAGCCAACCAGCACGAAATTTTTCACACAATTCCCCTACAAAAGATACTATAATAAGTTTTCAGAAATTAATGAAACTACCTACTATAGAGCAAAAATTTAGTAAAATAGACCACACAAAGCACACAAATCATCACTTATTGTTTATCATGCTGCCGAAAACAACGCTTAATAATAAAATTTCGTTTTCCCGCATTTTGCATTATCCACTGCTGAGTACCCTGACCCCATAAGCGAGGGGAGGTCAGATAAAGGAATACAACCAATGACAATCTCTTTCCCGCAGGCAATTATGCAGAATTTCCTCGGAAATTCTCCTGTTTGGTATAAGCAGGCCATAATTGGCTTCCTCATCCTCAACCCTATCTTGCTGTTTGTTGCAGGCCCAGCTGTTACCGGCTGGATTCTCATTTTTGAATTTATCTTCACCCTCGCTTTGGCACTCAAGTGCTACCCCCTGCAACCTGGTGGCCTACTCGCCATCGAGGCCGTAGCGATCGGCCTTGCATCACCTGAGTCGGTTTACCATGAAGTCAGCGGCAACCTCGAGGTTCTTCTGCTCCTGATGTTTATGGTAGCAGGCATCTACTTTATGAAGAGCATGCTGCTTTGGATTTTTACTAAGATCCTACTTAAAGTTCGCTCCAAGTCGTTACTATCTTTACTCTTTTCATTATCTGCGGCGGTTTTATCAGCTTTCTTAGATGCACTAACTGTGACCGCAGTTCTTATTAGCGTTTGCGTCGGTTTTTATGCGGTATACCACCGAGTAGCCTCAGGAAAAAAGAATAGCTCCGAACACGACCATGCGAATGACGATGGCGTCGAGGTTGATAAACGCAAAGACTTAGAGGACTTCCGCGCGTTCCTACGCAGCTTGCTAATGCACGGTGCTGTCGGTACTGCGTTGGGTGGTGTGTGTACACTTGTAGGAGAGCCACAGAACCTGTTGATCGCACAAAAAGCGGGCTGGGATTTCGTCGAGTTCTTTGTCTTGATGGCTCCAATTACCATGCCTGTATTGATCGCAGGCTTGGTAACGTGCTTTATGCTCGAGAAGCTGAAGCTTTTCGGCTACGGCTCTCAACTTCCTGATAGCGTGCGCTATATCCTCGAAGACTTCGCAGCAGAGGAAGATCGTAAGCGCAGTACGCGTGATAAGGCTCAGTTAGCCGTACAAGTTGTCGTTGCGGTGTTTCTTGTCGTCGCGTTGGCGATGCACCTAGCTGCTGTAGGTTTGATCGGGCTCGTCATTATCGTGTTCTTAACGGCTTTCAACGGTATTGTTGAGGAGCATCAAATCGGTAAAGCCTTTGAAGAAGCCCTGCCCTTCACAGCACTACTAGTTGTATTCTTCGCGGTGGTATCGGTGATCCACGAGCAGCACCTTTTCCAGCCTATTATTGCGGCGGTCTTAGCGATGGACGAAGCATCTCAGCCAGGCCTCTTCTTCGTGGCAAATGGTGTGCTATCAGCCATCAGTGACAACGTATTCGTAGCAACGGTCTATATCAATGAGGTTGTTGATGCGCTAAACGCAGGCACAATCACGCGCGAACACTTCGACGCTCTTGCTATTGCGATCAACACAGGAACAAATATCCCAAGCGTCGCAACACCTAACGGGCAAGCGGCATTCTTGTTCTTGTTAACGTCGGCTCTGGCACCGCTTATTCGCCTCTCCTATGGGCGCATGGTCATTATGGCATTCCCATATACCATCGTGATGAGTCTAGTCGGCTACGTTTGCGTTAACTTAGCTTTAGGTGGCTAAAAAAGTATCGCTCAATAAAAAACCTCGCCTAGGCGAGGTTTTTTATTATTAAAGCGGCAAGATAGCACTTATCGGTCGCCATCAAGCATACGGCCAATCCCGCCTAATACCGAGCCTTCACCTTGGCTGCTACCACCTGCTGATGGCGCATGAGCCAAGATACGGTCCGCCATGCGGGAGAATGGCAAGCTTTGCAACCACACAGTACCAGTACCAGACAATGTAGCCAAGAAAAGGCCTTCACCACCGAACACCATTGACTTGAGGCTACCGGCACGCTCGATGTCATAATCAATTTGGCCGGAAAAGCCCACCAAGCAGCCCGTATCTACACGCAATGTCTCGTTATTTAGCTCTTTGCGAATCACGGTGCCGCCTGCTTGGATAAACGCCATGCCATCGCCTTCGAGCGTTTGCAAAATAAAGCCCTCACCACCGAAAAGACCACTCCCCAAACGGCGGTTGAAAGTGATGTCTATCTTAGTCCCTAGCGCAGCGCACAAGAACGCATCTTTTTGGCAAGTGACACGGCCTCCGATCTGCGCCATATCGAGCGGCACAATGTTGCCAGGATAGGGCGCAGAGAAGGATACGCGGCGCTTTCCTACACCATTATTGGTAAAGTGCGTCGTAAAGACAGATTCGCCTGTTACCATACGCTTACCTGCTGAAAACAGCTTACCCATTAGGCCTTGATCAGGCTCCGAGCCGTCGCCCATACGGGTTTCAAAACCAATGCCCTCTTCCATGTAAGTCATTGCACCAGCCTCGGCAACAACTGTTTCACCCGGATCTAGTTCAACCTCAACCAGTTGCATCTCCGCGCCAAGTATCTCGTAATCAACCTCATGACAACGCATGAAATCTTCTCCCTCTGTCTGACTGCTTAAATCTTAACGATACTAATATACAACACGGCTGACACTGCCGCGTTTTAGTATGCGGACGTTATCGCCCGAGCGGAAATAACCGCTCTCACCCACCTCTTGAACGACAGACACAACATCACCGCTACGCAAGCGCAGCGTGATCTCTTGTCCTTGCTTGCGAGTCGCATCCTTCTGCACTTTTTCGCCGATGATACCGCCTGCCACCGATCCAATAACCGTTGCCAAAGCTCGACCACTACCACCACCGACGGTGCTGCCTGCAATACCACCCACAGCAGCACCCGTTAAGGTGCCTACTGCCCCCTCTTTACCTTCAATCACAACCGGCGTTACCGACATCACCGTAGCGTAGCGTACCCGCTGCTCGCGCTGAGCTTCGCCATAGCTGTAGGTATCTCCTGTCAAACGTTGCGAGGAACAACCCGTTGCAACCACCAGCACCGAGACTGCGAGTAATACCGCTTTTATTTGCTTCATCTTCTTATCCACCTATCTAATACCTGCAGATTAAGACTACTAAACCACCGTTTAAATTCCCTGATGCTGACCATAAAGTCGCGCATAGAGACCATCAGAGTCGATCAACTCATCGTGCCCACCCTCTTCTGCGATGAGTCCGTCCTCAAACACATACACATGATCAGCCTGCTTCACGGCACTCAAACGATGGGCAACGATAATCGTGGTTCTACCAGCTAAAAATGCCTCTAGTGCTTTATGTAACGCACGCTCGGTTTCGGTATCAAGTGCCGATGTCGCCTCATCCAAGATCACGAGTTTTGGATCCGACAGCACCATACGAGCAATCGCCAAGCGCTGGCGCTGACCTCCGGACAGGCGCACCCCTTGACGCCCAACTACCGCGTCCAGTCCGCCATCAAGCCCATCGATAAATTCAGCCAACTGCGCAACGGTTAGTGCCTCCCAAAGCTGGGTATCAGTGTAACTTTCACCCATGCACAGATTGCTGCGCACCGTACCGTTAAATAAGGCAGGGTGCTGCAACACGGTGGCTACGTTATCGCGAATGAGCGGCAAACCAATCTCTTGCGTTGCGACACCATTGAATTGGATCTCACCACGAGTTGGCGTATACAACCCCAACAACACCTGAACCAGTGTCGACTTACCACCGCCACTTGCTCCCACCAGCGCTATTTTCTGGCCTGCAGCGATGGAGAGGTTAATACCACGCAGCACTTCAGTGCCATCTCCATAGCTGAAATGGACATCCCGCATGGAGACCCCAACAGTCGGCTGATCTGTGAACGGGTTGGTGGTTGCGGGATAATCTGGCTCTTGATCAAGCTCGATTAAGCGGTTTAAACGCGTTAGCGCGGCTTTTGCACCATAGAACGAATACTGAATCCCGAGTACCTCTTGGACGGGGCCCATCATAAACCATAGGTAGCCGAAGACCGCCATCATCTCACCAACCGACAGGTCAGAGAAGACCACCATCAGCATCGATACCGCACGGAACAGATCAAATCCAACCAAGAAAACCAAGAAGCTAAAACGGCTCGCTGCATCACTTTTCCACTCAAACGCACACGAATCATCGCGTACTTGGCGTGCTTTACTCACCAGACCCGTTAGATAATGTCGCTCGCGATTACCGGCACGAATCTGCTGGATCGCATCCAATGTCTCGGTTAAAGCCCCCTGAAAAACCTCGTAAGCTTTGTTTTCATGCTTCTTGAGCTCTTTAACGCGCTTCCCTATCACCGTTGTAAAGTAGATAACTACCGGGTTCAAAAACATGATGAAGAGCGCTAACTGCCAATGCATCCATAGCAAGATGATCGCGGTACCAAGAATGGATAAGGTGGCTACCAACAAGCGGCTAACCGAACTTCCGACAAAGCGGTCGACGGTATCCAAGTCAGTCACAAAATGGGAACTTACGGCACCACTGCCCAGCGTTTCGTACTCCGACATTGAGATACGGCCCAAACGCTTCAGCAAAGTGCTGCGCATACGGAAAATAATATCTTTCGAGATGATGGTGAACTGCCGCCCCTGCCATACATTAAGCGCCAGCGCGATCACCCTTAAAACGACCGTGATAAAGAAGATGGCAAAGATATATAAAATCGGGCCGTGCCAACTTTCTGGGAACCATGGATTAATAGTGGCAATCAGGGTTCCAGGCGTATCAAGCAACACTTCGTCAACAAGCAGTGGCATTAGCAACGGAAGTGGTACCGAAAAAATCGTCGCTAATATCGCAACAAGGTTGGCATAAGCCAGCTCACGCTTGTGTTGTTTTGCAATAGAAAAAATATACTGCCAACTGAACTTTGGGCTTTGCATAACACCTCATAAATCATAATGAGAAACATTCCCAAAAATACCATATACACGGCCCATTTGTCTGGACTGAAAACAAAAACACCCGCATTTAGCGGGTGTTTGATCTCGTGTATTTAAAGGCTATTTTGCGGCACGTAACATCGCGTAAAGCTGATCTTTCAAGTGCAAGCGCTTCACCTTGAGCTCTTCCTCTACCTTCGTTGCTACAGGCTCGATCTCCGCTTCCATTTTCTCAACCTGTTTAGTCACGACATGGTACTCGTCGAACAGCTTAGAGAAGTGAGCATCGCTCATTTTTAGTTGATGAATCTCTTCGCGAAACTCAGGTAGCTCATGAACTAGATCGTGATGTTCGATAGACATATTGTGTTCCTTCTCGGTAACGGACTCTTAATTTCTTTAGTTTCAGTATCTACCTGAGTCAGTTAAGAGACATTGATACTTATCAACTAATTAACCGGGAATCGTAAGAATCGATCAGACGTTCACACTCTGAATGAGCTCTTTTGATGTATCTGCCAACTCTTGGCTGGCAGCCTCGGCTTCTCTGGCCGCAGCCAACGCCACATCAGCCGACGCCTTAGCCCGGTTGATCTCTGTATTTAACGACTCAGCAGAGCTACTTTGTTGCTCAAATACGCCCGCGATCGACGTATTCAGCTCCGCTATATTCGACACACTGTGCGCAATTGCCTCTAAAGCGCTGCCCGCATTATGGGCCTGTTCCACACAAGCTTGCGCTTGCTCGCCACCCTGCTTCATTTTGCTGATGGCTTGCGAAGATTCGGACCCAAGGCGTTTGATTGCCGCATCGATATCACGGGTGGATTGCTGCGTGCGTTGTGCTAACGCTCTTACCTCGTCCGCTACCACTGCAAAGCCCCGGCCCTGCTCACCTGCACGTGCTGCTTCAATCGCCGCATTCAAAGCCAGCAGGTTAGTTTGATCAGCAATATCGCTAATTACCTCAGTGGCGTTAGTGATATCGTGAGTGGCGGCTTGTAGGTTATCTAGCTGCTCAGATGCCTCTGATACCCGTTGCGCCATGCCACCAATCGCTTCAATCGTATCTGTAACGGCAGTCTGCCCATAACACGCTTTTTCCAGCGCATCGTGGGTGTTCTCTGAAGCATTGCGCGCTGAGCTTGCAGCTTCCTCAATTGAACTTGATAACGCACCAACGCGCCCAACGATAGAATCTAGCTCCGATACTTGATCAGTGATCGCCTGCTCAGCAGAGCGGGCAATCCCAATTGTATGGAGCCCCTGCTCCTCTAGTGCATTGGCCGAGTCGCCAACCCGCACATTCGCCGAGCGAATACGTGCTTTGTTTGTTAGAGCGGCCAAATAGATCGCACCGGCTTCGGAGCGCGAATTGCCGTAGACTTCCTCCAGTAACTTACTCTTAATCACCTTGTGGGAGCGCTGTTCAAGCATTTTGATCGGTTTAAAACTGTAAGCAGCCAACCCACTGAAAAGCACGGCAGATACCACACTAGAGGCCGCTACCCATGTCGCAGACCAATCGGTCAGAACACCTACCAAAAGCGGCACCGTGGCACTCAGTGCAGGAATGAGCATCACCTTTTTAGCGATCTGGATATCATGAAACGATACACGCCTACGCCCACTGTTGATGCGCGCAAATACATCTTTCGCACGGGCAACTTGCGCTTTAGTGGGGCGCGTACGCACCGATTGATAACCAATCGTCGTGCCGTTATCTAAAATTGGCGTGACATACGCATTCACCCAATAGTAGCCGCCATCTTTACAACGGTTTTTAACCACCCCAATCCATGGTTTGTTTTCTTTCAGCTTCTCCCACATATCGCCGAACGCAGCCGCTGGCATGTCAGGATGACGCACAAGGTTGTGAGGCTTACCGATCAACTCCTCCGGCGTAAAGCCAGAGATTTCGATAAACGCATCATTGACTGAGGTGATGCGGCCTTTGAGGTCGGTCGTGGAGACCAGCGGGGTGTTATCGCTAAAGGTACGTTCAGTGTTGTTTACGGGCAGGTTCTTCTTCATTAAAACATCCGTCCCTACTGCTATTTTATTGTTGTTCTTTGAGCTTAGTGCTTGAACGATTCAGTGAATCTCAAGCCTTTAAGATAATCATTTAAACAGTAAGTTTATATCAAGATTTAATAAGCGGATGTGAATATATAAAAAAGAGCAAAATTTAATCAAAAGGGATAGATTTTTCGCGGATAACTCGACCTGAGCAGCAACTCAGGCTACCTTATAGCCCCCGCATTCATAAGCTGATTATTGAGTACGTAATTGATGGATAGTTTAACGCTGCAACCGATCCACTCTGTTGCTGGAGAAGTACAGATTCCAGGTTCCAAAAGCCTGTCAAATCGCATTCTACTGCTAGCTGCGCTGGCTGAAGGTACCACTACAATCACTAACCTTCTCGACAGTGATGACGTTCGCCACATGCTGGCGGCGCTCAGCAAGCTAGGCATTCGCTATGAACTATCCGACGACAAACGTACCTGCAAAGTCACTGGCGCAGCCGGCGCGTTAGGCACCAGCGATCTGCCGCTTTTCTTAGGCAATGCTGGCACCGCTATGCGCCCATTAACTGCGGCCCTATGTCTCGGCCAAGGCGAGTACGAACTCACTGGTGAGCCGCGTATGTACGAACGCCCCATCGGCGACCTTGTCGATGCGCTGCGCGCGCTGGGTGCTGACATCGAATATCTCGGTGATAAGAACTACCCACCACTGAAGATACGCGCGAATGGCTTGGGCGGCGGTGCTGTTAAAATCAAGGGCAACATCTCAAGCCAGTTTCTGACAGCACTTCTCATGGCAGCACCACTGGCAAAAGAAGACCTCACTATCACAGTGGATGGGGAGCTGGTCTCCAAGCCCTACATCGACATCACACTGCATGTGATGTCGCTATTTGGTGTTGATGTTAAAAATAACGATTACCAAAGTTTTGAGATCGCCGGACAACAAACCTACCATAGCCCAGACACCATTATGGTTGAGGGTGATGCTTCGTCAGCATCTTACTTCTTAGCCTCAGCTGCGATTGCAGGTGGTACAGTGCGTGTTTATGGCGTTGGCGCAGATAGCGTACAAGGCGACAAGCGTTTTGCCGAAGTCTTGGAAAAAATGGGCGCGCAGGTAACCTATGGCCCCACTTACATTGAGGTCACCCGCGGCGAGCAACCACTAAAAGCGGTGGATCTTGATCTTAACCATATCCCCGATGCTGCGATGACCATTGCCACAACCGCATTGTTCGCCGAAGGCACAACCGCGATCCGCAATATCTACAATTGGCGGGTAAAAGAGACCGACCGCCTCAGCGCGATGGCAACAGAGCTGCGCAAAGTGGGAGCCGATGTTGTTGAGGGCGAAGACTTTATCGAAGTCACGCCACCACAACAGCTGCAACACGCCGCAATCGATACCTATGATGACCACCGCATGGCAATGTGCTTCTCATTGGTAGCCCTGAGCGATACACCCGTAACAATTAACGACCCAGGCTGTACAGCAAAAACGTTCCCCGAGTACTTTGATCTGTTCGCCACAATCGCGAAGTAACTCAAGCTCCCGAGATACGAAAAGCAATGTATCTCGGGATTTCACATACTAGTCATCTTTTATGATTGAAGAGCGACGATACTCATCCTCTGGAAAAACTCTCCCCGATTCTAAGCACGAAAAGATATGCTTAAAAACTTCACCAGGCTTACCCTCTTTGATGCCTGAACGGAAGTACGAGTGACCCTTAGGCATATCGTATTTATTGTTAACATCGTCACAGTCGACACTAAAAACATTTTTCGGCGTTTTATCGATATTTTCAGGTCCGGTGTGGCCCAAACGGCGTGACGCTATTTTGTTTTTAAGGTTAGAAGCTTTACTTGCTCGTAAAGCGAGATCATCTGAAGCGTGGTAAACAACAACATTTCGGGAAGCATGACAAATTAGCTCTCCGGGTTCATCCTCATGCAGCGTCTCATTGACAACATCCGCAGCGACTAGAAAGGAATTTCTAAATATCATAGGAACACCTTGCGGAAGGTCGTATTTTCTCCAAGCTAAGAGCGTCTGACGATAAACTCGATTTCCCATCGAATGAGCTAGTACATTCAACCTTTTCAAGCACGGCTCATTCTCAGGATTTAATTTCTCGTCGTTACGCCAGGCTAAAAACTTTTCCAAGACCCTAGCAAATGAAAAAGCACTCTGGTCCGCTGCTTTTTGGTCGTCCCAGTAGTCTTTGACGATTCCTAAGTCATTGTCACAAGGCCAAATTAGCGGAACCACTAAAACTTCATTTTTCTTCTCTTTGTCGCATAGTTTTTGAAACTCATTTGCCGCGGCTAGCACATCATCGGGGAGATTTGAAAAACCATGAATGTAAATTAAAAGCTGCTGATACTTTGATTGCTTCAACCTCTCTAAGAATTGCTGACTTCCCAGCTCTTTGTAGGACGCTTCTGCAAGTTGCTCACAAAAATAAACAGAGTTACTCGCTGCATTGTTGCCAAGGTCAAAATCAAACTTACGGCCAACTTTCGTACGGATACTTTGCTTGGGAAAACGGTTAGTAATAAAAAGCATAAAACGACTCCTTGTTTTATCTTACGGATGTAGAGACAAGTTTTAGATTGCATCACCCAAGGGCCAGGCAATCATAAAAAATGACCCTGTCTGGATATTAGCTTTTCCCCCCATAACAGCACATCCCAATTACTCGCATAAAAAAAGCGCCGACTGGCGCTTTTTTTATTTCAGATTGATTAAAGCGTTAGCCGCCAATCAGCCAAATATTCAAGAAGTAACCACCGAAGATCAGCAGTACGAACAGAATCAGTGCAAGAAGGATTGGCTTAACACCGGCTTGTCGCATTGTCTTCCATTGGGTTTGCGTGCCTAAAGCTGCCATCGCGATAGCCAGTAGTAGTTGGCTTGCAAGTTGAAGGCCGGTCAGCATAACCTCAGGAATCGCAATAACACTATTGATCCCTGCTGCAGCTAAGAAGCCAAACACGAACCAAGGGATCGTGATTTTACCCTTTTCCGCATCACCCGTTGCTAAGCGCATCATTGCGGCACTCAAGATCACGATAAAGGGCGCCAGCATCATCACGCGGATGAGCTTCACCACAACAGCGTTCTCAAGAGCAGTAATACCCGTTGTATCACCTGAGGCTAACGCTTGCTGCGCCACAGTATCGCCAGCGGCCACCGCTTGAGCCACCTCATGAACCGTACTACCGATATAGATACCGAAGGCTTCTGGCGACATGCTAGAAAGCTGGAAGATAAACGGGTAGCTGAACATCGCAATAGTGCCAAACAACACCACGGTACCCACGGCTATCGTGACGCTTTGCTGGCGTGCTTTTAGCGCTGATTCAGTTGCAAGTACGGCAGCTGCGCCACAAATCGCACTCCCTGCGGATGTAAGGATGGCCACTTCGCGGTCAAGCTTGAACACCTTGATACCTAGGTATGCACCAACGCAGAACACCGTTGTGATAACAATCGCATCCAATATTACCGCTTCCCAGCCGACTGCTAAAATCTGCTGAAAGCTTAAGCTAAAACCAAAGAGGATGATCCCGCCGCGCAGCAACTTCTGCTGACAGAACTTAGTGAACTTCATCTCTTTGTCCGTCGCGGTGCGACGCGAGATATGCCCCCAAGTGATACCGATAATAATTGCTAGCGGCAGCGCGCTAAGGCCAACTTGAGCGATCTCTGGCACACGCGAAAGGAGCAGAGCCGAGATTGCGATAATAGGTAGTGCGATGATAAGAGACATGATTGCCCCCGAAGTTTCTTATTAGTTAATGAATGGGGCTATGATCTTCTCCTACCATTTGTTAGTAAAATGGATTATTTTTAAGTAAAACATAAGTAAAACCGAACAATAAAATGAGCTTAAATCTACGCCAGTTAAAACTCTTTGAAGCCACAGCGCGGCTTGGCCGCCTGACCCACGCAGCAGATGAACAAGCGATCAGCCAGTCTGCGGCTAGCCAAGCGATTAAGGAGCTTGAATCACACCTCGGTTATCCGCTCTTTCAGCGAGTGGGGCGCGAGCTGAATATGACGCCCGCCGCGCATGACGTATTGCCGCGTGTGATTCAGATCATCGAGTTAACAGACAGCCTCAAAGCACCCGAGGCTAAGAGCTTGTCAGGCATCCTGCGCATCGCAGCCAGTGTGACGATCGCCAACTACCTGCTACCAGAGCTGGTTGCAGAGTTCCTTGCAGATCATCCGCTCGTGACGCCCGACATCGCCATTGCTAACACATATGGCGTGATTGAAGCCGTAGAGCGCGGGCAAGCGCATCTGGGCTTAATTGAAGGCCCAGCGCTGCATCGTCAATTAGCCATTACCCATTGGCGTGATGACGCCTTACAGGTGTTTTGCGCCCCTGATCACCCACTGGCATCACAAGGCCGCATTGATGCCGATGAGGTGGCCACACAGCGCTGGATTCTGCGCGAAGACGGCTCGGGCACGCGGTTGATTTTTGATGCTGCGGTACAGCAGATTAAACAGCAGGTAAAAGTGGCTTTTGCACTCAACCGCCAAGAGGCGATTAAACGCTCGGTGCGCGCAGGTTTGGGGATTGGCTGTTTATCGCGGCTATCAATTGCCGAAGAGGTTGAACGCGGGGAACTGGTAGTGATAGAGACGCCGCTTGAGCTATCACGGCGCCTCTCGATTGTTGCGCAGCCTAGCGCCTCGACTAACCCATTGGTGGAAACCTTCGAGGCGTTTATTCAGCGCAGCAGCTCAGATCTATAAAAGCCTAGCTCTAGACAAGCTCAGTACGTTAAAAACTAGATCTGTGCAAACGTAGCACAGAGAGTTATTGGTCGGCTTTCGAGCCGCCCAAACAGTTAGGCGATGGCATCACCTCAGCATTGCGTGCTTGCCACTCCTCTGCGGTGTAAAGGTGCATCGCTAACGCGTGTACTGGGCCTGCCAGCTCATCGGCAAGCACACGGTAGATAAGTTGATGGCGCTGTACCAACCGCTTGCCCGCAAAACCTTCTGACACCACCACCAACTTAAAGTGGCTGTCAGTTGCAGGGCCAGAGTGCATATGGCTCTCGTTCTCGAGCTGTAGGTGCGTCACCGCCAATTCCGCACGCAATTTATTTTCGATTGTTTCCGCAATTGTCATTTTTTCTTCGCCTTATTACGCGCCATCTCGTCTGCTAAATCGGCGCTACGTTGCTCTTTCGCCAATGCGAGAAAGTGCTTATGGATCTTACGTGTTGCTAACCATACACCGGCGATCACCACCGGTACCGAGATGCCCACCGCAAGGTTTTTATCAAATTCAACGCCCGCATCATACAGGGCTTCAAGGACAAGTTTAATCAGGCCAACACTGTAATAACTGATCGCCGCGACTGAGAGGCCCTCCACAGTGTGCTGCATCATCAGTTGTATTTTCGAGCGTCGATCCATTGAGGCCAATAGCTGCTGGTTTTGCGCCTGAATCGACAGCTCTACCCGCGTACGCATCATATCCGAGACTCGGTCGATACGCTTCGACATATCTTCCAAACGCTCACCTACCGACTGACAGGTTCGAACAGCCGGTGTTAAGCGGCGCGTAAGAAATTCGGTGAGGGTTAAGTGGCCTGAAACCTCATCTTCGCGCAGCTCCGCTAAGCGCTTCAATACAAGGTCATGATAGGCGCGTGTGGCTGAAAATCGGAACGTGGTGTGCGCTCGATAGTCTTCAACACGAGCCGCCATATCCGTTAATTCTGCAAGGATCGCCGGCTCATCCAAACCACCGCCTTTAGAGAGGCGTGCGGTTAGGTCTGCCAGTTGCCCATCCATCTCGCTAAGCGCCGGTGCGCAGTGTTTCGCATCTGGTAGCGCGATCAGCGCCATTAAACGGTAGGTCTCGATCTCCATTAAACGCTGGCACAAGCGGCCGATCTGGCTATCACTCATGCGGCGATTACAGATCAGAAAACGTCCAAAACCATCATCGTGTAGCTGGAATGAGGTCCAAACCCGTGCATCGCCCTGTTGTGGGCTACTGCCGACTAAGCGCATCCCTTCGAAGTGGCGTTTAACTTCGGGGATCATGAGTTCATCGGATTCATCACTGCGCTTGACCGAAAGGTGGATCGCTGTAACGAGCTGCCCCGGCAAACCGCGCAGCCACCCATCTGGCAGCGGTGTGACTCCCGTGGTTGCAAACGGGTTTTCGTCGTCTGTTGCTGAAAAGTCGATGAAGGTATAAGTCGTAAATTCAAGGTGCTTCTCGCGGCGCACTCGAAAACTGCCAATGTCCTCTTGGATACAGACATCATCGATCACCGGTGGAGCCACGCCCAACGCCGTAAATAACTGCTGAAAATGATGGAACTGCTCATCGTGCCCGCCAGAGCTGTTCAACACACTGATATGGCTGATACGAGCAGGGCTGGTGATCACCTGAAACGGCCGCGAGTGCATCTCTTGATAAAGTGCATCGCGTAACGGGTGGAAAGCTAACTGCGTCATGGATTACCTCAACACTTAAAACGCATCCGACAGCGGCGCGACCAGCAATGTATCGTCGGCTAAATCGAATGTCATAAGCTGAGGCTTCACCTCAAACCACTCGGCAAACAGTTCAGCGCTTAGTGGGCTGGGCCAGGCATCACCAAATTCATCCCACGCCGCTAGCTCGTTCTCAAAGATCGTTTGCCAACGCTGACCAATCGCTGCTGTTAGGTCTGCTTCATCCTCAACTTCGTCGATAAGATAAACATTACCCTCTGCGAGTAAGCTCTCTCGCGAAACAGGGCCTAGTGGCGCGTCTTCATCTGCGGGCAGCTGGAGCACCCAGTCAGCGAAAGGCGCTTTGGCGTGAATGGCCAGCGCGGAACGATTCAAGAGTTTCATGATACGGGCTCAACCTTTATACTCGGGTGAAATTTACTTCATACTATAATGATGCATATTCCCGTTATAAATCAATTAGAAACACGTGAGGAATGGGTACGCTTTCTGCGCCGAGAGCGCTCTTACGCGTATATTAGCGCGCCATTGTGTCTAATAGATTTACAAACGACCTACCTACAGATCACCCTGCTAGACGAAACCATGCTCGATGGCCGCCAAGCGATTAAGTACAGCTTGGGATCCAGTGAAACGCTAGAACCAGCATGGCAACTGATCAAAGGGTGTGAATGGCGCTTATCGCGCATTATTACAGGCCTTGAAACACTGGACTTCAACACAAACGCACGTGATAACGACTTCGCGAATCAACTAAGCGCCCTATCGGTGCGTAAGTTCTATGCCAAAGATAAACGCCTACTGGCCCCCTCTTTGATCGGCGGCTTAGCGCCACTCACCAAACCGCCTGAGCAGTGGAGTATTACCGCAGCTATTGCTTTGTTAAGTAACGAGCAGTTTGAGCAGCCCCACTACCTAGCTCGGCCCGATAAACGCGCCCCCACTGAGCAACTGCTGCTGCAGATGCTTGACTCACCGGAAGGATGGGATATCACCACAAACGGCGAAACCATCACCCTGCTCTACCACCAAAGCCCGGTGTTTAGTTGCCGCATAAAGCTGGACAACTACACGCCAAGGTTAAAGCGCTAGCGGTTTGGATTAGAGCGCAGAGGCAATAAGTTTTATGCAGTTAAAAATCGTTAAAAGTAAGAACTGATGCTGCTTATCACCAGTTCATGATGGATAGGCAGTTTAAGAAAGTCCTACTTTTCAGCTTTGCTTCCCAGAAGATTATCTATCTTTTCTATAATATCAAAAGCCTCTTGAACTATGCTTTTTCTATTATTCTCATCCAATAAAAATCGAATATTTTCTTTTGATAAGCTTTTATAATTAATCTGAGGAGAAAGGTACTTATAGCATGGCCACCAAATAGTTTTTCGATAACCAAATTCCTCAGAGAAAGATAGCAATATTTCCTCATAACGATCTTCATAACGAGCCTTCTCACAACGAACACCTGCAATAATTCCATTTCCTTGCATTTCCACAGAAAACTCTTCATCTCCATAAGGAGATGAAGAGTAAACCCCAAAGTAAGTACTATTTCGAGAGCCTGCCAAGAATTTTGTAAGAGTGTCCTTACTCTGCTCTTGAGATAAAATAGAGTCTTTTCCTGGTTCGCCATACTTTTCTTGAAGCAAGGCATTTACCTTATTCCAGACGTCAACTTGCAAATCTACAACAGCTGCGCTGAAGGCCTCCTGTAAATCTAAGAAGTTCTCGAGGTTCTTATCTTGAAGCAGCAGCTTTTTCAACTCTTTCATATATTTAACGCTCGTCACTTTATTCGTTAACTTTTTAATCAGGTCTTGATACTGTAAAAGACTTTCGCGAACAGCAGGGTTCTCCAGCGATTTGAACAGGCACTGCTCGATCCATTGATACACATGCTCTTTATAACTAATACAGATAACATCTTTATCTAAGCCAGCCACACTCTGTTCAGAAGGATCTCGGCCATCTAGCGTCAAATAGATGATACAAACCTTTTTCCCTTTAGATCGTGCTTGGTTGTAATACCTTGCTAGCTGCTGTTCTTGATCCCCGGCAAATATCTTGTTTTCAATTACAATAATCGTATCGGGCGTGACGATCTGAATATCAATATTATCTTTTTCGACCAGTATTTCAGTGCTTTCTATATCCAAACTCTTAGGAATATCATCACCGGGTACTACATCTAGAAAAAGAGATATAAAATCGAAACCATGAGATCCATTAGGATTTAATATCTCGGCTAGAAACCGAGAGTGCAATCTTACCTCGTCCGAGTCACTACGTAAGACTGAGAACAAGTTAAATCGCGGAACCTCAGAGTATTTCTCATTGAGCGCATTAACGTAATTAAAAAATATTGAATTATACAAGCGACTAACTCCATTTATAAAAACTCGTATCATGCAGGTATGAAAATAATCCTTCGTATGAAGCACTCACACTAACAGAGTGACCGCATACAGCCTAACTAGATTTTCCACCCTACAACCCTCTCACGCTCCGGTGGTTTACAGGAGCGTGACTTTCCTCTCGGGGTTTTATGCGCGCTTTAGGGGAAGAAAAGGCAAATAAAACTCAACTAGCCAGCTACCTTTCGATTGCTACCGCAAAAAAAAGCCCCGATCTCTCGATCGGGGCTCTTTAGCGGTCTTTATGTTATCGCACGGTTTTTTAAACCAGCGCTTCCATATCCGCTTCTTCAAGACCGGCTTCTGCCATTAGCTTGCGCGGGTTATCGGAGTTAAGCAGCTCTTTGCCCTTCTCTGTGGGGAACTCCACATCGATATCCACCACACGGCCGTCGCGACATACGTTGATAATGGTGTCCATACAGGATGAGAGGAGCGAGTACTTCTCGTCCGGAGCGGCAATGATGGTTTGTAGGCCAAGGTCGGTCATAAAACCGAGCGATGTCACGGTGTTTTCAGAGTCCAGTTTGTTAAATGCCTCATCAAAGACTGACAAGCTCATTCCACCCACCGGTTTGCCATCGACACCCTCTTTCAAGCGGTATGCCGCACCCATCGCTGCCGCCATGGCAACATAGAAAGGCACTTGGTGCTCACCACCAGAACCGGTCTTAATCCGCTGAGACAGCGTGGTTTTACGGTTGCCGTTTAGGTCTTTCACCACCAACTCAAAATTGTAGAAGTTACGGTAGTCCTGCAGCAGGCTACTCTCGCCTTCATCTTTGAGTACATCATGGATCTTCGCCAATGCATCTTGGTGTGGGCGGTTTTCGTCATACTTCATGTCGAATAACGACCCCACATTCGCTTGATCTAGGCGCGTGTAAGCTTCAACCAGTTCTAGAATATCTTTCAGCTCTGGATTTGGCATCATCTCAAAGGCGTACATTTCCCGATGGAATGGCCGATGTTTGAGGTGGTTGTTCAGCTCGCGAATAAGATCTTTGATCTTGTTGATCTGATCATTCAGGTGCGCCACAAAGTCCGAACGGAACGCGGTTTCCGCTTCTAAACGAGCGCGTTCAGCTTTCTGCGTGTATTCTGCAAGCTCTGAATCACGCAGTGCTTGTAGTGTCTCATGTACGTACTGTTCCAGCTGATCGTGGCTTGAGTCTGGGCCAATACGGTCCAGCTCTTGATGGCTCAACCCACCGCCGTGGAATTTCGCTTTGTAGTTTGCAACGGCATCGCGTACGGAGTATTTCTTCTTCTCGTGTAGCGATAGCTCAGACTGCGCTTTTTTAGCCGCTTCAAAGATGATGCGCTCTAGCTCACCGGCGCAGCTTTCATCAAGATAGTCACGCTTCTCTTGAGCTGATTGAGCATCGAATACGGCGTTATCTTCGCACTTGGCACGCGCTTGAGCGTGCTCTGCCATCTCTTGGGTCAACACTTCTAACGCTGCGTTATCTTTGATCATGTTGGTACGCGCGCGCTGTAGCTTATCCATCAAGACGCGGTTTTTCTCTTCAGCCGCTTTTTGCTGCTCCGCCAGCTCAGCAATACGCTGCTGAATACCTGTGTCGTCGTGGTTGCGTAGATCGGTGATCGCTTGGCGATAGCCGTCGATCTCGGTGTTTAGCTGGGTACGCTGGTGCGATAGCTCAAAGACGCTCTCAGTCGCGCCAGCTAGGCTCGTGGTTAGGTTGATCAAGTTGTCGCGCAGCTTTTCGAGCGCTTCATGGCGTTTACCCAACTCGGTAAACTCAGCCATCATCTCGTCCACTTGCTTGCCTTTGCTGGCCAACTGATCATCACGGCGGCGGATGCCCATAATGGGTGATTGTTCGTTAATCGCGGTGGTGGAGCCTTCCGATTGCAACATACAGTCGTAAGTCAACGCACGCTCTTGGCGCAGTAGCTCGGCTTCTGTTTCCACGGCAATAACGCCGCCCAGCGCACGGTTCATGTAACCTAGCGCGTGGCGATCATCTGTTTCGATAAACTGCGCCAGTGAGTTGTGTTTCGCGCGGTCGATCCAATCACTGGTGCGCGCCGTGTTGACGATACGGCAGCCTTTCAGGTGGCGGCCTTTGCGGCGATACAGAGTGACTGCCTCTTTCACACGGTCCGGGTCAACAATCAATGCTTCACGGCGGGCGCCAAGGAAGGATTCAATCGCGATACGCCATTTGTCATCGTTGATATCCACCAGCTCACAGATCGGTGTGGACTCGATACCATAGTCAGCAAGCAGCTCCATCAACTCACGAGTATTGTGGCGCACTGGCGCACGGCCTTGCTTGAGCTGCTCCACCGCGCCTTTATGGCTCTGGATATTGGTGCGCAGCTCGTTGATACGAATCACCGACTCTTCAAACTTGCGGCCAATATCACGGCGCACAGAGTCCACGCTCTCTTTAAGCTCATCGAGCGTGTTGTCTACCTCAACCGGCTCAGGCGGCCATACATCCGCCATCATATCTTCACCGGTGCGCCATAGATCAACCGACTTTTTCACCAGCGGCACAAAGGTGTCTGGCAGTAGGTTTTCATAATGGGAAAAGCCCACGGTGGTGCGGAATAGGTTGTAAACGTTTTGGATCTTATCTTTTACAACGCTCTCTTCATGCTGTTTGCCCGCAATCGAGTTTTCTAGCGCTTTGATTTGGTGAGCCGTATCGGAGTTATTCAACTGTGCCCGCGCATCGGCCAGCGCTTGCATTACGCCGCTCATCTCGGTGGCGTGTGCTTCAATCGCGGTTTGTACTTCGTGCTCTTTTTCGCGGTTGGTTTCTAAGCGCTCTTGGGCATCTTCTTTCTTGAGGTCTGCGTTTTCAAAGCGTGTCTCATGTACCACCCACTCATATTCGGCGGCGTTTTTCACATTACGATGGATCCCTTTACAGAGATCTTCAATACGCTCTAGTTCTTCAATACGGTGGGAAACCTCCTGCATTTTAGTTTCCATCGCGCGGTATTCATCAAGCGATTTACGAAACGCACCCACGTGAACGATATTCTCGTCGAGTACGAAGTCACGTACGAACTTAGTAGGGCTATCAATGGGCACAAAACGCAGGGCATTCTTGAAGTTTTTAATAAACTTCTCGTCGTCGTTGGGCATTTGCGGGTCGTGGCTGAGTGTTGTCACAACCTCGCGCACAAAGCGTGCTGCCCGCTTTTCTAACAACATATCGGGGCACTGTTGCATCAGTTCAGCGCGCACCGTGTTCCAAGGCTTAGGTAAACGGCCATCGCCTTCACGTACCGAGAAGTCATCTAACCCAACGGAGAAATTAGGCAGAATAAAGCGCCCTAGCACCTCCTCGTCAGGGGAAGCAGTCGAGGCAGCAATCGCTACGCCAATACAGGTTTCCTGTGCTGTTTCGGTATCAAAGAAGCTCAAGGCCATATAGCTGATGCTATCTTCACGCGCCGTGGCTTTCTTCGCGCCATCATCCAAGTAACCTAAGCAGTAGGTTCGCAACGAGCGCTCGCTCTTTTGTCCTGCCGAGGCGTTGAAGCTCAAGTGGCGTTTGTGGCCACCCATTAATACGGTTTGGATGGCGTCCAATAACGATGATTTACCCGAGCCGTTCGGGCCAACGATGGCAACATTGCCCTTAATTGGCACCTCAACAGCGCCCAGTACGTACCAGTTAACCAGAACGATGCGGTTAAGCTGTTTCATTGTCTGTCTCCTGCTCCTCGGCTTGCTCTTCTGTTTCGTTCAGCGCATCTCGGCTATTTTCGGTATCACACAGCGCTTCTAGCTGGCCTATATAGTCCTCTACAACGACCTGACGGATCGTTGGCAAAATCGCGAACAGGATATTTTTAGGTTCCGTCTCATTTGGCTTCCCGCGCTCAATCACACCGTGGCGGGCAAACAACGCCAAAATCTCTTTAAGACGCGTCTCGTTGGGAATCTCTTTGCCGGTTAGGTTCTCGTATAACGAGAGCAGCGCATTACTCGAGGTGAATGCACGGCCACTATCAACCTCAAAGTTTTCCAGCTTCTCTTCATATTGTTGGCGCAAACAGAGCAGCAACAAGGATTCGTCAAGGCGCAGCTTCAAGTTACGCTCTTCACCTTGCGGCAAGATGCCAAGGTAGGCTTCATCAGGCTGATAGATCACCGACCAGCCAATCGCCTCAAAGAGGTTTTTGAAGTAGTCGATATGCGATGCGATCAGAAAATAGCTATCGCGATGCGAAGGCCGATCTGCATGCAGGAACTGGTGAGTCAGCAGCAGGTTAGCCGCGTGTGTGAAATCACCAGCAGCGTATTTGTCACTGCGGCTTATAATTTTTTGCAGGTCCCCAAGCATTAGCTTTTCCTATAAATCACAAAGTCTCGACACTCAACCATTTCGGCGACTTGAGTGTACTCATCGTTAAACTGAATATTGAACTGCTGCGCCGTTTTCTTCGCTTGCTTACCCAGCGATGCCAAGTGGCGAATGTAACTAAAGCAGATGTAGTCCTCGATTGTTTCGATAGAGAACTCACTGGCTTTTACTTCGTCGCGGCCCTCAAAGTGGCGATTTAAATAAGCATCGATCCGGTCAATTTTAACCTCACGGCGCTCCTTAAACTCTTTGAATAGCTCGCGCATCTGGATAACGCGCGGGTCGATCACCTGTTGGCGAATCACCTTCGGCTCCGCTTGAATACGGCGTCTGACCGGCGAACGAATACTCGATGGCGAGATAAAGCCCACCTCCTCAAGAGAGTCAGGTAGCGGCAAGTCATCACGCTGGGCCACCTCAGCGATCACCCGTGACAGGCGTGATGCCAGCCCCGGCGTGGTTTTATCCATGTAACGCACAGTATCGGCAACGCGCTTCTCAAGGCGATAACGGAAATCGTCGATAATATCTAAGCGCTGATCCACCGACTCAAAGATGCGGATAATACGGTTGATGTGGGTATGCACCATCGCTTCGGCATCTTCATAACTGCACTCAAACTGCTCTTGATAGTGCTTTATCAAGCTATCGAGCTTGACGGTGTCGAACTGAAGATCACGCAGCAAGCTGAGTATCTGGCGGCGGAAACGGAACGGGTTATTTTTGGTTTTAAGCGTTTTGTAATCAGATACCAAGATATGCTCAACAAAACGATCAAAGAACCCCCGTACCACCTCTTGCGGGCTGCTCGACTTTGCCAAGCTGATCTTCAGCTCACGCAAGCCCAGCATCATATCGGTTAGGTGGGCACTGAATTCTGCCGCCGTCGTTGCAGCCTCCGATAGCGTAATGCCGCGCCCTACAGGATCATTGACCGCCGACTCTAACGAGCTCAGCACGTTAAGCACCGCGCCACCGTAGGAGCGCTTCTCCAGATTCGAGATTGATACTAACGAGCGCAGCAGGAAGCTGATCGAAGGCGAGATCAACACGAAGGTTCGGTAGATCCGCTGCTCCTCTTCCAACCAACCCGTCACGACTAAACGTCGATAGATACGGTTGGTATATTCAGCCGCTGAGCGCGGTGCATCTTCTTCGCCCTCCTCTTCGGGCTCCCAACGGCGTACACCTAAGCGCACCACCGCCTCTTCAATGGAAGAGCGCACCAAATCTTTAGGTACGAAAGGGTCGATAAGGTCTTCATCGAAGAAGAGGTCTGCTAGTTTCAGCAGAACGGCTTGGTAGATATGGCGGTTCTTTCCCGATAGGGGTAAGAAGAGATCATCCGGTAGCTTATTGAAAAGCATTAAACACCCAGTCCTAGCCTGTGCCGCCCCGTCTCGTGCGGCGAGCAGTTAGTGAAGTAAACGATGAATTTTAGCCTAGCTAGACAGAGGGATAAAGGCAGGATGCAGCTAACTTGTGTTTAGCGTGCAATTGTTTGTTTTTACAGCGCGTTTAACGCAAAACGGGGAGCCTGGCTCCCCATTGTTCGGTATGACTGGCGCGTTTAGTCGATAGACGTTGATTCGATTTTATGGATACTCAAATCAGCACCGTTAAACTCTTCCTCTTCATCGAGGCGAATACCGCTAACGGCCCGGATACCACCATAAACAATACCCGCACCCACGACAGCAATCACAATACCCGCAACCGTGCCAATAAGCTGAGACATGAACGATACGCCACCCAGGCCACCCAGCGCTTCAGAGCCGAAAATACCCGCAGCAAGACCGCCCCAAACACCACACAAACCATGCAAAGGCCACACACCTAACACATCATCGATGCGCCACTTGTTTTGCGCCAACGTAAAGACGTAAACGAAGATGGCACCCGCAATACCGCCGATAAACAATGCACCGATCGGGTGCACCACATCAGAGCCTGCACAGATCGCAACTAAGCCTGCCAACGGGCCGTTATGGATAAAGCCTGGGTCATTTTTACCAAAAATGAGCGCGGTAATAATACCGCCAACCATCGCCATCAAAGAGTTCACAGCCACCAGACCAGAGATGCCATCAAGTGTTTGCGCACTCATGACATTAAAACCAAACCAGCCGATACACAGAATCCACGCGCCTAGCGCCAGAAACGGAATGTTCGAAGGCGGGAAAGCCATCAAACGACCATTGCGATAGCGCCCTTTACGTACACCTAGCAGCAACACCGCAACCAAGCCGATCCAACCGCCCACGCCGTGCACAACAACAGAGCCCGCAAAATCGTGGAAACTTGCACCAAACGTGGTCTCAAGCCAGCTCTGGAAACCAAAATTACCATTCCAAATAATGCCCTCAAACAGTGGATATACCAGCGCCACACACAAAGAAGATGCAATCAGAATGGGCCAAAACTTGGCGCGCTCGGCAATACCACCTGAAACAATCGCTGGGATTGCCGCAGCAAAGGTCATTAAGAAGAAAAACTTAACCAGCTCATAACCGTTGCCCTCGGCCAGCGTCGCTGCATCGCTAAAGAAGGTGATGTCGTATGCCACCCAGTACCCGATAAAGAAGTATGCCACGGCTGAAAAGCCAAAGTCGGTCATAATCTTAACCAGCGCATTCACTTGGTTTTTATGCCGTACGGTACCGACTTCGAGGAAGGCGAAGCCTGCATGCATAGCAAACACCATAATGGCGCCCATCAGAATAAAAAGGGTATTCGAGCTTTGAATCAGTGTTTCAACGGCACTGTTAACTGTATCCACGCAGTGGTCCTCCTCTGGCGCGACGCAAGATCGCACTTGTTTGGTGCATTTTTGTAGTTATTGGAACCAAGTCGGTGCGCAAAAAGCGCGGCACCGAAACAGTGCGAAGGCTATCCCATAACAAAAATATTGTAAGCTATTGATATAAATGAAATAGTTTTTAGCACTCTTGGAAATATCTCGAATCGATCTATTAAAAAACCAATTCACTCACCAAAGAAAAGCACAGGACGTGCCAAAGTAGTGCCGCGCACTACTTTGGTGTAACAGAGAGGAAAATTAAGGCCAGCGCACCTCAAATGCACTGTGGATTCGCGTGTTACGTTTAAAGTCTGGATCAATTGTCTGCGCAGAGATTTCGGTCACATCAAACATCGCCAGCGCCTCATAATCCATCTTGAAACGGCGGTAGTTATTGGAAAAGATCAGCTTACCTTCTGGGCGCAGCAGACGCATCGCTAACCGGATCAGTTCAACATGATCGCGCTGAACATCGAGTACATCTTGCATACGTTTAGAGTTTGAGAAGGTCGGCGGATCCATAAAGATCAGATCAAACTGCGGCTTACGCTGCTTTTTCAACCAAACGAGACAGTCAGACTGAATAAAGTGCTGATGCTTATCACTAAAGCCATTAGCCGCCATGTTCTTCATCGCCCACTGCAAATAGGTCGCCGACATATCCACGCTAGTGGTGGTTTTGGCGCCACCAACGGCTGCATGAACACTCGCGGTCGCGGTGTAACAAAACAGGTTGAGAAAATCCTTACCTGCCGCTTCCTGCTGGATCATGCGGCGAACAGGGCGGTGATCAAGGAAAACTCCGGTATCCAAGTAGTCGTGCAGATTGACTCGTAAACGACAGCCCGCCTCTCCTACTTCAAAAAACTTGCCCTTAGCACCCTGTTTCTCATACTGATTGGTGCCTGTTTGGCGCTTGCGCTGCTTCAAGACGACGCGACTAAGGGGAACCTCCAGTACCTCAGGAATGGCCGCCATTACATCTTTAATACGGTCAAATGCACGCACTTTGTCGACCGATTTTGGCGGTGCGTACTCCTGAACGTGCACCCAGTCCCCATAAAGATCAACCGCTACAGCGAACTCAGGAATATCGGCGTCATATAGGCGATAGCAATCGATATCGTTCTGCCTCACCCATTTGCGCATCGTCTTTAAGTTCTTCTTTAAACGGTTCGCGAACATCTGGGCTTGTTCCGATAGCTCTTGGCTCTCTGGCTCTTCGGCTTGCGCCAACTGCTCAGCACTTTTGCGGTACAGCGTATACAGGAACAGCTGGCTATCGATGGGGCCGTTCTTCAGCTTATAAACACGATCAGTTTTGAGGCCAACCGCTTGGCAAAGGTCGGGGTTACCGGTAAAAATTGCCGCACGCCAGCCGCCAAAGCGCGACTTGAGCGCATCACCGATGCCACGATAAAGAAACATCAATGCCGACGCTTCACCCAAACGTTCACCGTATGGCGGGTTCGTAACCAATAAGCCACCTGCCTCGTTAGGCGGTGTCATATCCTTCACATCGCGACGCTCAAAGGTAATGAACGCGCTTAAACCCGCTCGCTCCGCGTTAGCACGAGCCATGTTCAATACTTTCGTGTCGATGTCCGAACCAAAAAACACCGGCTCTAACGAAGCTAATCCCGCCTCTCTGCGCTGCTGTGCATTATCGAGCAGAGTTTGCCAAAGCTGCGCATCATGTTGCTTCCAGCGCTCAAAACCGTGTTCAGACCGCAACAGCCCCGGTGCAACATCAGCCTTCATCAACGCAGCTTCTATCAAAATGGTGCCCGAGCCGCACATAGGGTCCAGTACCGAGGGGTATTCAGTTGCGCATTTGGGCCACTGAGCACGATACAACAGCGCCGCAGCTAAGTTCTCTTTAATCGGTGCCGCACCAGATTCCGTACGATAATCACGTCGGTGCAGACTCTCGCCCGATAGATCAATAGACACCACCAAGCGACCACGATAGATATGCGCATGAACACGTAAGTCCGGCTGGTCACGGTCCACACTAGGGCGGCAGTTAAAACGATCACGGAACTGATCAACAATCGCATCCTTAACTTTGAGCGACGCAAAATGTGTATGGTTGATCGATTTTGTCGAGCCGGTGAAGTTAACGCTGAGCGAGCCTGACTGATCCAGATGCTCTGACCAATCCACCTCTTGCACTGCCGCATATAGCTGCTCTGCCGTTTCTACTACTGCCTCAGCCACCGGCATCAGCACGCGGTTTGCCAAGCGCGACCACAAACAAGCGGCATATGCGCTTTCAAGCGAACCGCTAAACTCAGCGCCCGATGCGGTTTGCTTCACCTCTTCTGCACCAAGTGCCGTTAACTCATCGACTAGGAGAGGTTCAAGCCCTTTTGGGCAGGTCGCAAGAAATTTCATTGAGAGTCCACATTAAATTAGCTGTTATAAGGTGAGAGCATAGCCGACTCACCGTTCGATAGCGAAACTGCACTTCTTTACCATTCTATGAAATTATTTCACACAGCCTTTTCACTTGAAGAAGCAAGGATAACTACATGAAAAATTCATCTTTTTGCATCCGCTAACAATTAAAAGTTAAAGTTTGATTACTTTTTTAAATTACAAACTCTATTTTTTTTTCGATATGAATGGGGTCTGTGATGAGCCACAAGGACGAGTCACAGCATTCTTGGAGAATATCCGGTCTCAGATATTCACTCACGTCTTTAAACCAACGTACGAGAGGCGATTTTTTTATGAAGAGACAGAAACGAGATAAAGCTTCAACTCTTTTCAATCGCGGATTCCAAGCAGGTATCGATGGCAAATCGCGCGACACATGCCCAGTTACCGTCACGGAGCTGCGCAGCCACTGGATGAGTGGCTGGCGCCAAGGACGAGAAGCCCATTGGGGCGGTATGACCGGCGTGTCTGCGATTCAGGCTCATCCGGCATTACACTAGAACGTGTTCCCCTTTTTACAACAATCCATGCTCCCCACTTCGTGGGGAGTTTTTTATTTTGGCAGTGCCTGAATCGCGCGAATTGAATCAGTTACCAGCGATGGGCCGCGATAGATGAAACCCGAATAGACTTGTACCAAACTTGCACCCGCCTCAATTTTCTCAGCGGCGTCAAAGCCCTCGGTAATCCCGCCTACACCGATAATGGGTAGCGCACCATCCAAGGCTTGCGAAAGAGTGCGAATTACTTTAGTTGACTTATTACGCACCGGCGCACCGCTTAAGCCACCCGCTTCATCTTTGAGAGGAGAGCTCTCTACCCCTTCACGAGACAGCGTTGTATTCGTTGCGATCACACCATCCATCTCGTAAGTTTTGAGAGCATTGGCAACCATATAGGTCTCTTCCTCGTTCATATCTGGCGCGATCTTCACCGCGATAGGTACGTAACGGTCGTGCAGATGAACCTGCTTAGCCTGCTCATTTTTGAGCGCCTCTAGCAAGGTGTTGAGAGACTCACCGAACTGCAATGTACGTAACCCGGGCGTGTTTGGTGACGATACATTCACCGTGATGTAACTCGCACGTGAGTAAACTTTACGCAGGCAGTAGATGTAGTCATCATTTGCTTGCTCGTTCGGCGTATCTTTGTTCTTACCAATATTGATACCCAAAACACCGTTGAAACGCGCTTTATCAACATTGGCTAGCAAGGCGTCTACACCCGCATTATTGAAACCCATACGGTTGATAATAGCGTTGTGCTCAGGGATACGGAAAAGACGCGGTTTCGGGTTACCCGCTTGCGGGCGTGGTGTTACGGTGCCGACTTCGATAAAGCCAAAGCCCATCGCCGCCAAACCGTCGATCGCTGAGCCATTTTTATCAAGGCCAGCCGCCAAACCCACACGGTTGGGGAAACGAATCCCCATCACCTCGACCGGATCTTCTAGTGTTTGCGCGCCCATCAAGCTCGGCAAGCCCAACGCGGCCGCTGCATTCATGCCACCTAATGCAAGATTGTGAGAACGCTCTGCGTCCATTTGAAACATCAAAGATCGAGCGAGATTGTAAAACATAGGTGGCTCCTGCTAAAAAGTTGCGGGCATTATATCCACCTGCTCACTTTTTTACAGCCAGTATCTGCACCGCTCCTGTCTATACAACGCGCCGAATGCCGGAAAACTTACCCGCAGCATCAAACTCAATACAAAAGGTGCCACGAATACCACTGTGTAACAGAAAGGGTTTGAGGATATTGGCAGGAAACTGCACCCGGCGACCATCTCGCGCACGCGTGTTCACCACACAACCGGGGCGTTGATATTGGCGAACGTATTGATCAGGAGAGATATTTAAGTCAATTAGGATTTTGTTCATTCTTAACACACTGTAAAAGCCACCACTGCCGCACCCGACCACACCGAAAACGCATGCATCAGCAGCGCTTACTAAAACTCACATGCCTTGCTCGACAAGTCGTTGATATCAATAGTAGCTTGCTCAATAATGTGCTGACTAGTCTGTCCCTTTACAGGAAATGGAATGCGCTCCTATTTGTTCTTGCTGATTAGCCTATTGGCGCCACTTTGCCACGCAGAGGTAAACACTTACCTAAGCCGGTACACCATTGCTCAGCAAGAAACAGTCCGCCTCACTATTGAGGTTACGCATCAAGAAGCGATCTCTCGTCCGGACCTAAGCGGTCTTGGCAATGATTTTGTCGTGGTAGGTAGTAAGAAAGTCACTATCTCCAACCGCCTGCGCAGCGGCAGCCAAGCCACGACTCGCTGGCAAATTCTCTTGCGACCACGTAAAAGCGGCGAGATCACCATCGCTCCGATCGCCGTACACGGAGAATCATCTCTGCCGCTCACACTCAAGGTGATTGGCCCAAGAGTTAGTATTCGCCGTAACAGCTCGCTGCCTGCGCCAGAGCCTGAGCAAACAGCACCTGCGGCACTGATGCAAACCGAGGTGGAACACCGCCAGGGGTATGAGGGCAGTGAGTTTCATTATATCGCCAAGTTTTTGCATCAAGCGCCTCTTTCAAACGATCAACTGCTGCGCGCGCCCTATCTCGATAAGGCTCTCATCCTCGAAAATGGCACACCGCAAGAGGAGCAGGTGATCTACCGTGGCCAGCCCTACTACCAAACTCTCTATCGCTATCTGATCTACCCAGATAGCACAGAGGAGAACCGTATCGAGCCTCCGCGCTTCACCGGAACGTCCACCGACGGTACATTTTACGATGCCCGTGGCGAGACCATTAAGTTAGATGTACTACCACGGCCACAGAACAACTCCCGCGGTTACTGGTTACCCGCAGATCGCTTAGAGCTATCCGATTCGTTTCAGCAACCCGAACGCTTAGAGCCGGGCAGCACGCTTATTCGCACACTCACCTTGCAAGCCTTTGGCCTTCCCGCGGAGCGGCTGCCTTCACTGGCACCGTTGCAAAACGAACTTGCCGAACTCACTCTGCTGGATACCGACCTATCAGAGACATTTACGCCAGAGGGGCTTATCAGCACCCGTGTCGAACGCGTACAAATTACGGTGAAAGAGCGCGGTGAAGTCACACTTCCGCCCATCGATATCTACTGGTGGGATACGTATGAAGACCGTGGAAAAGTCGCCTCACTGGCGCCTGTAATTCTGCGTGTAGCGCCATCCTCAGGTGACGCACCGCCACAGGTATCGTCTACGTTGACCGATACGAACCCGGCAGCAATAGCGACCGGCACATCGAGCACTACTGTTCCTCAAAGCGCACCAGCGCCCGAGAGCACTGATACAGAGGCCAACACAAACGAAGATCGTTCCAGCTTAATGCCGTTGGTCAGTATTTTGGTATTGATCAGTATTATCTCCTCTTTGGGCTGGCTCTATACCTTCAACCGCCTTAAACATCGGGCACCTAAGACAGATGACGGGCACTCACCGCGCCCTGCGCCTGAAGAAACCCGCCGCCGCTCGCTTAAGCTCGCTGAGCACAATGCCTATAGCGCTCTGGCGCAAGCGTGCCAAAACAACCAAGTGGACTTAGCTAAAATCCGCTTGATCGACTGGGCCCAACGTTTTTGGCCAGAAGCGCAGATCAATAATTGCGAAGGCATTAGCAAAGCAGCTAAGAACCAAACGCTGGACTTTCTTATCATCGACCTTGAGCAACACTTTTATCGTGATGATAAAACCCAGTGGCAAGGTGACCTGCTGTTGCAAGCGATCGAAACGCTGAGACGTCGCCGCAAGCGCCAAATGGATACGGGCGAGGAGCGCGTATGACAAGTCCAGCCATAGACAGACACTCCGCGTTTTTAAGCCGCATCGGCTTGGGTGGGGTGGCCGATGACGAGAACAAGCGGGCCAAAAAGTGTGCGCGCCTGCTGGAAGTACCCATGATACTGGTAGCTCTGTGGATCATCATCGATTGGTATCTTGAGGCAAAGGGCTACCCTGTTAACGCGCTTGAAGGTCTCACCGATTGGATCACGTGGCTCAGTTTTACCGCCGAGGCGGCGCTACTGCTTACCCTCGTTGATGACCGTTGGCGCTATATCAAGCAGAACTGGCTCAACTTGATGATTGTAGCGATGGGACTACCGATCATTTGGGGCGTTGAAGTGTTCTATGCAGCGGGCCTACGTACGCTACGCATGTTCATTATGCTGAGCATTTTCGTCAGACTCTCAACCGATGTGCGGCGGGTATTATCCAAGCACCACCTTGGCCTTACCTTGTTTATCTGCTTCTGGATCATGGTCTTTTCAGGGCTGCTTATCTCCGGTATCGACCCGGCTTTCGAGAGCGCCTCTGATGGTATTTGGTGGGCGTGGGTAACGGTCACAACCGTAGGTTATGGGGATCTTGTTCCCAGTACACCGGAGGGCCGCATCTTTGGTGCGCTGCTTATCTTGATGGGTATCGGCCTGTTCTCAATGCTCACAGCAAGCTTCTCGGTGCTGTTTATCACTCAAGATGAGAAAAAACTACACAAAGAGCAGCTGAATAGCATCCGCCGCGTTGCCGATATCGAAAAGCGCCTCGAACGCATCGAACAAAAACTTGAACAGACACTCGATAGGCTCGACAGAGGGCCCTAGCTCAGTTTATCAACTAAACCGATGCAGCCAGCGCCTCTTTGAGTTCAGGGTATTTAAAAGTAAAGCCCGCTTCCAACAAACGGCCCGGGAAGACTCGTTGTCCTTGGGTTAACAGCTCACTGGCTTCACCCAGCATTAACTCCATCACTACCGCGGGCATCCGTAGTTTGGCAGGACGATTCACGGCGCGCCCCAGTGCGTGACTGAAGGTCTCATTGGTCACCGCACCCGGTGCGGTCAGATTAAATGGCCCTTGCAGCGTGTCGTGCGCCACCAAGAACTGAATGGCAGCCACCTCGTCGTCAAGATGAACCCACGACATCCATTGCAAACCATGCCCTATTGGGCCACCCAGCCCAAGCTTAAAAGGCGTTATCATTTTCTTGAGTGCACCGCCATTAGGCCCGACAACAACACCCGTTCTGAGCGTACACACTCGGCTGCCCAGTTTAGTCTGCGCGCTTTGCGCAGCATTTTCCCAGTCACGACACAGATCATGAGTGAACCCGGGTGCAACCGAGCCCTGTTCATCCAAGGGCGAACCGCCCGAATGGCTGCCGTAGAAGCCGATTGCCGAGCCACTAATAAAACAGCTTGGCTGTGCACCAATCGTTTCTAAATCGTTGATAAGCTGCTCAGTAAAGGCGATTCGGCTATCACGCAACAGCGCTTTGCGGTGCTCACTCCAGCGTTTGTCAACAATCGGAGCTCCTGCCAAATTAACAACAACATCGATGTTTGCATCGAGCTCTTTGATATCGTCTGGGCTAACAGCGTGTACCTGCTGGCCCAGCAGCTTAGCCACCTTGTGAGGTTGTCGAGAAACAACGGTCACAGTGTTCCCTGATTTAATCAGCTCTTTAACAAGCTGCTGTCCAATAAACCCTGTTCCACCGGTCACCAGATAGTTCATCTTCACTCCTCGAGATGTGAGTATTTTTTCGTTTTATACGTTATCCTTTGCGCTTCAGATTTAAAGCGTTGGAGATAGAAAGACTGCCTATGTTTACAGGTATAGTGCAAGGTAAAGCGGAAGTCACTGCAATTGAGCACCGCGAGCAGTTTATGACGTTGCAAGTTAAACTCCCGATGGAGGCAGCGAACAACCTCCAGACCGGTGCGAGTATCGCTATTAACGGCACCTGCCTGACAATCACGGCGTTCAAAGACACGTTAGTCTCGTTTGATGTGATCTCAGAGACCCTTAGAGTCACCAACCTTGGCAAGCTGCAACTCAATGACGTGGTGAACTTTGAGCGCGCTGCGAAATTCGGTGACGAGATTGGTGGACATCTTCTGTCTGGACATGTCTCTGACCAAGCGGAGATCACAGCGATCGGTCGGGATGACAATAACTGTATTCTGTGGCTAAAACCTGCCGCGGCTATGTTGCCTTATATATTGCCTAAAGGCTTTGTTGCTTTGAACGGCTGCAGCCTGACCATTGGCGAGGTTCGTGATCAGCAGTTCAATATCTATCTCATCCCTGAAACGCTGGCCGTTACAACGTTTGGAGAGGTAAAAGTTGGTGATAGGATCAACCTAGAGGTTGATCCCCAGACCCAAGCCGTTGTCGATACGGTTAATCGCTACCTCGAAGCCAATCCAATAGGATCCAAATAAAGGGACTCTCTCGATACTATGTCAGCGCTAAATACCCTTGACCTGCTCAAACAAACGTTCTTTTTCTTCCGCCGTAACCTAGCGGCGATAGCAGCGATCCAGTTGCCATTTTTGATCGCTTTGAACCTGCTCGCCTCTTGGATCGAGAGCAATGCGGGTGAATCAACCGACCTCAGCCAACAAATGGCCTATCTTGCCCTGCTGCGACTAACACTTTTACCGATCTTCTGGGGCGCCACTATTCTCTACATTCAGTCTAAGGTCGACGGTAATGATTACTCGCCATCGCAAGCTGTGTTCGCAAGCTTGCGATTCTGGCGAAGCTTATTGCTCGTGTTCCTTCTCTCTGGCATGGCTATTTTTACTGGCTTGATGTTCTTCATCATCCCTGGCATCTACATCGGCGTGCGCCTAGCGTTTGCTGACTTCATCTGCGTCGTAGAGAGAAAACCCGTATTTGAGAGCCTAAAACAGAGCTGGGAAGACACCAAAGATTACTTTTGGCTGCTGCTACAAGGCTTACTTATTCTGTATCCGGGTTTGCAAATCGCCGAACTATACTTCGCGCAAACCTTTGCTGGCGATGGCAGCTCCAATTGGCTGCTGGAACTGGTCATCTTTGTGACATTAGACCTACTGAGTGTGCTAGCGCTTATTTACGGTTTCCGGGTTTACTGCGTCATGCGCGATGAACAGCGGCCAGAAAACCGTATCAGCAACCCTGATAATGACTCAAATCAGTAACAGTTAGCATTGCTCGGCGCCATCGAAACAATTTATAGTGCGCGCACTATAATGTAAGCAGTACCCAATTTTCGGGAATATTGATGTCGAAAATAGCCTCACTTGGTAGCCGGGCCACAAAGATGATCCTGTTTGACCCTGAATCAGCACAGGTAAACTGGCCGCAAATGATCACCCGTGTCGGTAAAGCATGGGAGATCTCGCGCATCGACCATGTTGATCTGTTAATTGAACAGGTTGCGCATTCACAGGTCGATGCAGTGTTTGTATGTAAGTCTTTGAAGGGGTTGATCGAGATCGACCTTTTTCGCCGCCTTCAGGAGATCAGCCCGACCACTCTGAGATTCCAGCTGGGTACATCGATCGAGTCGCCGCGTTCACTCGCGCAAAAGCTTGAGTTGACTCACCGAATCTTTGAGCGTCCAGACGACGTCAGCCAAGTGGTCGGCACTGTCAACTATCTGCTCAAAATCAGCCGCTTAACAAGCCGCAGCAAGCTACGCCAGTTTCTGAGCAAAGAAAATGATATCGCATCGGCTCCTAAGGTATACCACGACCTCAATATTGAGCTGAACGCCGAGGCTACACATGCATCGCGTATCGCTGCGATCATCGAACAAGACCCCGCGCTAACTGCCAAAATTATCAAGGTCGCTAACTCGCCCTTCTTTGGATTACCGCGCCCTATTAGCCAGATCCCCGAGGCGATCTCCATCATTGGTATTCGCAAACTAAGAGCGTTAGTAGTTTCGAGCTATATCTATGGGCACTTTCCACCGCACCCAAAATGGGGCCACTTCTCGTTCGAGGATATGAACGCTCGCGCAATACTCGTTGCACGCTTAGCGATGGATATTGCCAAAGAAGCCCGGGCGCCAAAAATCATCGCCGAGCAAGCGTATCTGGCAGGGTTGCTGCACAATATTGGTATTATCATCATGGCTTCTCAAGCACCTGGACTGTACCAAAAGGCCTTGCAGTTAGCGGCCCACGAAAACATGCCCTTACATGCTGCCGAACGCAAAGTTGCAGGGTTCTATCATGGTGAGATTGGCGCGACATTGATGGCTATGTGGAATATTCCACCACGTGCGGTTGAAGCGATACTGCTGCATTCAATACCAAAGTTATCTGAGGAGCGCGGCTTCCAACCGCTGACTGCAGTACATGTCGCTGATGCGCTTATTCCCGCTAAAATGGGCAATACCAACCTGCCCATCAACTCCCAACTGTCAGAGGCGTATTTAGAACAAGCGGGTGTTAGACAAGATCTACATAGGTGGCGCCTGATGGCTGCTGACTACCGGCAAAAGATCCATACAGCAACCAGTGATCAGACCAACAGATAAACAGGGGCCCAATAGCCCCTGTTTATGGACGAGCTAATTAAATCGGTTGCTGAAAAGTATCGCAGGCAGCCATGTTGCCCTTCTCGAAACCACGCTTGAACCATTTAACGCGCTGCGCCGATGAGCCATGCGTGAAAGAGTCTGGGGTCACATAGCCACGTGACTGTTTTTGTAATGTGTCGTCGCCAATAGCGCTTGCCGCTCTCAGGCCCTCTTCAAGATCGCCAGGCTCAAGCATCTTACGCTCATGGTGAGCTTTGTTTGCCCACACACCGGCTAAGCAATCCGCTTGTAACTCTTGGCGCACAGAGAGCTGGTTAGCACGTGCTTTATCGACACCGCGTTTCGCTTCATGAACTTTCGCTGAGATCCCTAGCAGCGTTTGAATATGGTGGCCCACCTCATGCGCCAACACGTACGCTTGCGCAAAGTCACCCGGTGCTTTGAAGCGTTGGCTCAGCTCGGTATAAAAGCCAAGGTCGATATAGATCTGTTGATCGGCGGGGCAATAGAAAGGCCCGACGGCTGACTGCGCCGTACCGCAAGCCGACTTCACAGCATTGCGAAATAGCACTAAGCGCGGCTCTTTGTATTGCCGCCCACTCGCGGTAAAAATCTGCCCCCACGTATCTTCAGTATCCGCCAAAATAACCGATATAAACTCCGCGAGCTCTTGCTCCTGAGCAGTCTGCTGAACCGACTCAGGGGCGCTTTGCTGAGGCATCGGCTGCCCAGTCAAAACCGACAAAATCGTGCCAAGGTTGCCCGTCATCAAGCCGTAGCCGCCAACAACAACGGCCAAAACAAGCGTCCCCTTAACACCTAAAAATTTAATAAGCATCGGTAGCAGCCTTAATGCGCCACCACCGGCAACCCCCATAGAGGGTGGTTGATCCCCTCGTCTATCCTCAACGTTTTCACTTGATCGATTGCCACGCCAGCGCATCACAGTGTCCTTTTTATCGGTTAGAGATAGTTAGCATACGCCTAACGCGCCAAATATTAACTGAATTATCACCACGAGCCACACTGCGCCCCAACCTACTTGATACGTCACAAAAGCGTCACCATTTGGTCAAATAGTGGTCATGTGATCACCATACTCTGAAGTCTTATCTGTTTGTGAGTAGGTAATATTCGTGATCAACGTCGAAAAAGTGATAACCAGCAAATACCCTTCTTTCACCGCAAAGCCCACACCGGTCAAAAAATCAGCACTCTACTTCCTGCGCAAGCTTGTTCATGAAGATGAGATCAATAGCTTTCTGGAAAAGCATGATGGTGTATCAGGTTTTGAGTTTGTTGATCGCGTCCTCGAGTATTTCAATTTCAGCTACAGCCTCAGCCATAACGATCGGATGAACATTCCATCGTCTGGGCGCGTTGTGATGGTCGCTAATCATCCCCTCGGTGCGCTCGATGGTCTCGCACTGCTCAAAATGGTGGGAGAGGTACGCCGCGATGTAAAGATCATCGCTAACGACGTGCTAAGCCATTTTGATCAGTTAGAGGGGCTCTTCCTGCCTGTCGACAACCTCGGTAAAAGTACGCGCAAGCGCGATATCGCCCGCATTGTTTCTGCACTCCAGAACGAAGCAGCCATTATCGTATTCCCCGCCGGTGAGGTCTCCCGCGCGGGCATGACAGGCATTAAAGACGGCAAGTGGAACTCAGGCTTTTTGCGCTTTGCAAAAAAAGCAAATGCTCCCATTTTGCCCATTTACGTCGGCGGTAAGAATTCATCGCTGTTTTATGGGTTGTCCTACCTGAATAAATCAGCTTCGGCGTTATTGCTCCCGCGCGAAATGTTTAATAAGCACTCCATCACATTGCCGATACGGGTAGGCGAAGCGATCCCTTTCAGCCATATCGATAACCTCCCTATCTCCACCGCAGAGAAAACCAAGCTGCTGCGCAAACACCTGTACCGAGTCGCTAAACGCAAAAGTCCGCTCTTCGTTACCGAAAAAACCATCGCGCACCCGCAAGATCGCCGCGACCTCAAACAAGAGCTAAAAGCGGCTGAGTTACTTGGCGAAACAGGCGATGGTAAGAAAATCTATCTCTTCGATGCTAGTCCAAATTCGGCTGTGATGCAGGAGGTTGGGCGCCTGCGCGAAGTCTCGTTTCGTTGCGTCGGTGAGGGCACCGGTGAGAAGAAAGATCTCGATAAATATGACCAGTATTATCGTCATCTCATTCTTTGGGATGACGAGGATCTAGAGATCGCTGGCGCTTACCGACTAGCGGAAGTCCATAAGTTAATTCATGACCCCGATAGCCCTATCTACAGCAGTACACTATTTCAATTTTCAGCCAATATGCAAAGTTACTTTGCGCAAAGTATCGAGCTCGGGCGAAGCTTCGTGCAGCCGCGCTATTGGGGTAAGCGCAGCCTGGATTACCTTTGGTACGGTATCGGGGCTTACTTACGCAAACATTCAGAAGTACGCTACATGTTCGGCCCCGTCAGCTTAAGCAATACCTACCCTGCACCTGCGAAAGATATGCTGGTTTGGTTCTACTCACACTATTTCAAAGATGAGCAAGCCAGAGCTGTCGCAAATGCTCCTTATAAGATATCTGTGCAAAGCGAGTCACACCTGCGTCAAATATTCAGCGGCGATGACTACAAAGGCGACTTCCGCATCTTGAAAGAGCAGTTAGATTACATGGGCGTTTCCGTACCGACACTCTATAAACAGTACAGTGAGCTTTGCCACCCCGGCGGTGTGCAGTTCCTAGACTTCGGCGTCGATGCTGATTTTAACTACTGTGTCGATGGGCTCGTTGTGGTAGACCTTGACTATGTGAAAGAGAAAAAATACCAACGCTACATGGGCATCGAAAAACCGGTACGAGCAGCAGCGCCACTTAATAGTTAACCCCTCGAGGGTTCTTGGGTACACTAGAACGCTGAAACGATTGTTTTCTGGAGTGCTATGAGCCCTTTTCTTCTTATCGTATTGGGTGCGTTGGTCATCGCCGGTTTTCTATGGTTCAACGCACAACCTGTGGCGCGCAAAGGCGCTGCAGCCTTCAAACTGATCTTTCTCGCCGTTGTGGTCACACTCGTCGTCTTGACCGTTTCTGGACGTATCCATTGGTTAGGCGGCGCATTTGCCGCGCTGCTTATCCTATTTAAGAAATATGGGTTTCTGATGCGCTTCGTGCCGGTGCTTAATCGTCTGTTTAAAGCCCGCAAAAGCCCACCAAGCAACACCACAGAGATGTCTCGCACCCAAGCGTTAGACATTCTTGGGCTTAAAGAGCCCTGCAGTCGTGATGATATTATTCAGGCGCATCGCAAGCTGATGCAGCGTTTACATCCTGACCAAGGAGGAAATACTTACCTTGCTGCACAACTCAACGCTGCACGCGACTGCCTGTTAGAGGATCAAAGCTAGCTGCCGCTATTCAGAGCGGCTCAAACGCAGACTATCCCGGCCAAAGATGTCAGAGTAACCGGCCTGTACAAACTGCCCGCTGCGCCCGCGCTTAAGAATCAGAATCGCTTGCTCTGGCTGCTGATCGCGTTCTGAAAAGAATAGGTGCAAACGTCCATTGCCTTTTAGCTCCCAGCGGCCTTTCATCACACTAAGTGGTTCTCCGTTACGGTAATCCAGTAGCATTTGTACACGGCTGTCAGGCAACAAATCCATAACCACAAAGGTCATCGCATCGTCTAACTCATTTGAGTAGCGGCCCTGTAAAGCCCGCTGCGACACATCACCTGCTCGTGCGCAGCCAGAAAACATTTCACCATCCAATGTCATTGTTGCACGCCACGGCGACCAAATGCCTTGCTCATCCGTACACCCTTGTGAGAGCAAGCTCAGTTGCAAGGAATGGCTTGCATCTGCGCCAGCCATGCGGCTATCCCACTCAAGCTGGATGCCATCCAACTGATCGATTGGAAATTTTAGGGTCTTCCGCTCTTTGGGGTAGCTCACCGTTATCTGCTCTTCACCAATATCTGCCAACCAGCGCGGCGACCATCCTTGCGCACGATAGTGCACATGACGCAGGGCACGATCACAGGCATTGACGGTATCGCCAGCCAGCATAACGTTGGATACTTGCCAGCTTAAATCAGACTGCGGAGCTCCCATAAGCTCCATATAGATAGGCAAACCGGGGGCGGGAGTATGCTCAAGATAACGAGCCTTTAGCGCAGAACTTGATCGCAGTTCACGCTGCTCTTTGCTAAAACAAGGCACCAGATAAAAGCGATCACCTTCACTGCGCACCGTACCACGCATAAACTCCTCAGCTCCCGCATTCTCGCGCTGAATCGGCATACATCCAGCTATGAGAAAAGTCACTAGAAGCGTAACAAAACCTGACTTGAAACAGTGCCGCATAGTTGACGGAAAACCTCTTATGTACCATAACTAATTGATAAATAATGGCAGTGTCAGAGAGAGGATACAAGCATGGCCCGTCCTGCAGAATTTGACCGAAACGATGTACTAGACAAAGCCATGGCAGTCTTTTGGCGTACCGGATACTCCGCGACTTCCGTGACCGACTTAGTGCGCGCAACCAACCTAAAACCGGGGTCCCTTTACGGTGCTTTCAATAGCAAGCGCGGACTCTTTATGGAGGTTATAGATACCTACGCGGAGCGTAGCTTAGCGCGCATTAACGATTGCATTGCAGAGGCGGAGTCACCACTTGAAGCGGTGCATCGTTTTGTTTGGCGAATCGCCACCGAGGTGGGTAAGGATGAGATAGGCAAAGGTTGCTTAATGGTTAACACCCTACTTGAGCTCGCCACAGAAGATGAAGAGATCCGTATCATGGTGACCAGCTATCTGGCTAAAATCGAGGAGCGGTTGCGGCAGACGATCTGCCTAGCTCAAGAGAACGGTGAACTATGCGATGACGCCGATAGTGCAGCGCTCGCAAAACTTCTGATGACCGGTATCTGGGGACTGCGCGTGATGAGTACCACACGCCCAGACCCTGCCATCTATCCAAGTATTGTCACTCATATGCTCAGCGCCCTACCGCAAACGTCGCAAAAAACATACACTCTAAGCCATTGATTTTATTTGTTTTGTACGTTTTCTAAAGACTCCTGTCCCCATTCAGTCTCACTTTGCTGACATGGGGACACTGAGTAAGATTCATGACTCAACAAAAACACCATAACTATTTGATTTTTATATAAGTTTTAAAAAATGAAACACTTTTTGCTCTAAGTACTCCCTCTGACATATGGAATGCTTTATGGCAACGCTAACTCAAAACCTCATCACACTTTCAATCCTTACACCACTGACACTCAGCGCAGCAACCGAGCTACCCGAACACTGGCATAGCCGGATGCCCGAGATCATACTCGCCGCTCTAGATAAAAATGAAGACCAACTGATTAGCTTTTCTGAAGCGCTCAAACACCCTAGACTCTCCGGGCGCTTTCTCGAGATCGATACAGATGGTGATGGATTTATCGCTCCAGATGAGCTCCATACAGCGAAGTTATCTAATCCCGCTTTGCTACAAAATCTAATGTCTTTGGCGCAGCTAAAATCAATCTAAGGTTTACCCGCTCACACAACTTGGGCCAGAATGAACTATCCAAAAGTATGAGAATCAACGTCCCGTGATGGCTACTCGCATCGGCTCCCTCAAGCAGCTTGTCTTCATTGCCTTCCTGCTCATCATCTCACCTATTGGTTTTCTGCTTTATAAAACCAGCGCCGTGCTAGATGAGCAGCTAAAAAGCAGTTACGAGCAGACACAAACGGCCATCGAACTTGGCCAGCAGAACAACATTCTTGAGCGAATGGCAGAGGATATTGTGCGTACTGCTCAGCAATATCGTATTGTCCAAAACTCGGCCATTTTAGAGCGGTTGCAAGATAACATTAACACCTACCGAAACCGTCTCGCGGTACATAAGTTCTTGGCCGAAACCAAACCGGACCATAACGTTATCAATGACTTGCTTACCATTATTGAGCGTGACCCAAAGGGTGCCGAGCTTTCGCCTCTACCCTTGCTAACCTACCAACTCACAAACCGCAGCCATGCTCAAATGCTCGCCGCTCTGGAAGAGCTGCAAAAAGAGGCTCGTGCCACCCGCACAGCACTATGGCAACAAGCGGCGTTGTTAATTGTTGCCACAGCCGTTTTAATGCTGCTGATGACCACGCTCATATCACGCCCCATCGGACAGTTGGTGCGTCGTATTCGCAGCGTTGGCAAGCGTGAGCCACTCTCTCATAAGCCACTGCGCGGCCCGCGAGAAATTGTGCAACTTCAGGATCAGATTATCTGGTTAGATGAGCACTTAAGTGAACTGGAATCGGTGAAGGCAGAGTTCTTCCGACATATCTCACACGAGCTGAAAACGCCACTCACCACACTACGAGAGGGAGCCGACCTGCTTGCAGAGGAGGTGCCGGGCCCGCTCAATGATCGCCAACACCACGTCGTTTCATTGATTCAAAGCGGCAGCGTCAGCCTGCAAAAATTGATCGAGCAGCTACTCGATTACAACCGCGTACAACAAGTACACCTGCTCTCTCTTGAGCCCGTTAATCTGGATGCAATTATCAGCGAAACCACTCATACGCACCAACTCCAGATCATCGAAAAATCACTCGAGATAACAACACCGAAAGAAAGAATGTCTGTAAAAACAGATACTGAAATGCTAAAGCGGGTGTTAAATAACCTGATCTCAAATGCCGTCTGCTACAGCGATACAGGAGGCGCCATTACGATAACAACAAAACGTACTAACCATATGATGACAGTCGACGTTAGCAATACTGGCTCAGCGATACCGGAGAACGAAGTCGGTAAAATCTTCGAGCCTTTCTTCCAAGGTACGCGCAAACGTCATGGCCCGCTCAAAGGGTCGGGTATTGGCCTCAGTATTGCTCTTGAAGCCGCGCTGGCGCTCAATGGAAACCTCTGTATAGCCGAGAACATACAGGATAAAATAACGTTCCGCTTTACTATTCCCTTGGATCCATCATGAAAAAAATAGCAGGTATTATTGCACTCGCCCTCTTCACATATGGCTGCCAACCCATGACGAAGCCTTCAATCGAGGTCGAACCTCTACCTCAGGATGAGCCTGCTTGTTTTCTAGACAACGATCTCCTACATCAACTCATGGCCGACGAGCACCTTTTCATCACGCTCAGTGAGGCAGATCAAAAGTTGATGCTCGAGAGAACTCAAGAACCCACTCGGCTTGCAAATTTACTCAGTATTTCAGGCAGTGATAAGGCAGCATTAAGCAAGGCCAAAGAGCTCTTTACTCAGGTATCACTCTTCCCTGAATCGCACTGCCCGAGCGATCAATATCTTTATCTAAGGTTCAGACATGCTCAGGCAAACTTGGCGGCACTTAACAAGTTGGGATCAACCCAACAGGCAGTTCAAGAGCGCGACAGAACCATCGAAACTTTGCGGCAGCAGATTGAGGCGCTCACTCAAATTGAGCCTGCTATTACCCGTCAAAGAGAGGAACAGTAGACCATGACGCAGTACCCCCGAATTCTTCTAGTCGATGATGACGATAGCGTTTTGTCGTTGCTTTCGATGCGACTCGAGGCGTCCGGATACGAAGTGGTGACGGCATCCAGCGGACCGGAAGCGTTGAACGTTCTAAATAGCAACACAACGGACTTGGTGCTCACAGACCTGTGTATGGACGAAATGGACGGCATGGCGCTTTTCAAGCAGATTCAGCAAAGCTGGCCAGGCCTTCCCGTTGTTATTATCACGGCACACGGCACTATCCCAGAAGCCGTTGCAGCTACTCAACAAGGTGTATTTGGTTTCCTAACCAAACCAATCGACAAGGTACAGCTACTCGATACCGTAAGAGCAGCATTGGTTTCAGCTGAGCGTCGCCAAGATTCTGCATGGCGCGACGATATTATTACCAGCAGCCCGATTATGCAGCAGATGCTTGATCAAGCGCACCGAGTAGCGGCATCCGATGTTAGTGTACTTATCACAGGCCCTAGCGGCAGTGGTAAAGAGCTGATGGCTAAGGCTATTCACCGTGCGAGCCGCCGTGCCGACAAGAAGTTCGTTGCGATAAACTGCGGCGCATTGCCAGAGCAGTTGCTCGAATCAGAACTGTTTGGGCATATCAAAGGGTCGTTCACGGGCGCTACAGCCAACCACCAAGGCCTTTTCCAAGCAGCCGATGGCGGCACGCTCTTCCTTGATGAGATAGGCGATATGCCGATGACTCTACAAGTGAAGCTATTGCGCGTCCTGCAAGAAAAAGTTGTGCGCCCAGTGGGATCGGTGGAAAGTAAGCCTGTTGATGTACGTGTTATTTCAGCGACGCACCGCAACCTTGATCAAGCGATGCTCAGCGAAGAGTTCCGTGAAGATCTTTACTACCGATTAAACGTAGTAAACTTCGAACTTCCAGCACTGCGCGAACGAGCAGAGGATATACCACTGCTGGCACGCCATTTCCTAACTTCGGCCTCAAGACAGCATAATCGTAAGGTGCGAAATATTTCGCCAGGAGCCTTGCACCTGCTTGCTCAAGCCGCATGGCCTGGCAATGTACGCCAGTTACAAAACGTCATTGAGAAGGTGGTAGCACTGAGTACAAGCCCCGTAATTTCAGAGGGTTTGGTAGCGAATGCGTTGTCTAATCAAGAGCTAGTCATTCCTTCGTTTAGCAATGCTCGTGCAGATTTCGAGAAGCGCTATCTCATTAAGCTTATGCAGGTAACAGAAGGCAATGTGACTCATGCAGCCCGTATTGCCCAACGTAACCGCACTGACTTCTATAAGCTACTCAACAAACATGGCTTAGAGGCGTCTGAATATAAAGCACGCAAAGGCAGCGGAAAACTCAAGTCAGCGTAATACTAAAATGACAAAAGGGGCTCTAAGCCCCTTTTTTATTGGATTATCTGGTTAATAACGCGCGATATTCGCGACTTTTGCCGCAGTTAGCGCAACTAAGTCTGCTGGAGTTAACTCGATTTCAAGACCTCTTCGCCCAGCACTTACAAACAGTGTTTCATAGCTTTGAGCCGAATCATTCAGCACGGTGGGCAGACGCTTTTTTTGCCCCAAAGGGCTAATACCCCCTAATACATAACCGGTGATACGTTGCGCCGCATCCGCTTGCGCCATAGCAACTTTCTTGACACTTAGGGCCGCAGCTAGCGCTTTAAGGTCAAGCTGTGCATCAACGGGCACAACCGCAACAGCTAAACGCTTCTGATTTCCTTCTTGAGCAACCAGCAACGTTTTAAAAACGCGCCCCATAGGCAGACCTAGGGCCTCAGCCGCTTCCTCCCCGTAGGATTGCGCACTTGGATCATGCTCATACTCATGCAAATTGAAGGTGATCTGCGCTTTTTTCGCAACATTAACAGCCGGAGTCATGACTAACGCTGCTCCCTCTTTAGCGGCCTCACAAGATCTTCTAGTCCATTGAGCTTAATCTCGTAAAGCACCTCTAACAGTACGCCCAACGAACCCTTCGGGAAGCCTTTACGGGCAAACCAGCATACATAGGGCTCGGGAAGATCAATTAGCAAGCAATTAGTATACTTTCCATACGGCATTCGGGTTGTTGCCAGTTGCTGTAGTAGTTCCGGTTTAAACGCATCCATCAGGCTTGCCTTATCAGTTAGGACAATTAAACTGCGCCATTTTACTGTGTAAAAGCCCAAGATATGAAGACTCATAACGCGTTAGTAGCAAAAGCCACTGCACTTTTTCAGCAGGGAAAAAGCGCATTGGCGGCCGCCGTTTGTAAAAAAATTTTACAGACCCACCCAGAAAACTACCAAGCTAATATTATTTTAGGTGCTATAACGCTACACAGCGCTCCTGAGGAGGCTATTCCATATCTAGAGCAGGCAAGCTCAAGTGCGACAACACCTGCACTAAAAGCACAAGCTATGAGCAACCTTTCACTGGCGTTTGGGCTGCTCTCTCGACATGAAGAGGCGCTCAATGCAATCAACCAGGCTGTTGACTGCGCTCCCCAACACCCTCTATTTCTGTGTAACCGCGCCAATACGCTTGAGCAGCTGCGAAAATGGTCACTGATGGAGCAAGACCTCCAAAAAGCGCTGCAAATTGACCCATCACTTCAAGATGCTCGCCTCAGCCTAGCAGTATCGCTTCGACATCAAACACGATGGCCTGAGGCACTCGCACAGCTCGATCAGATCGATCGCAATGACTGGGCTGTATGTGCCGAAAAAGCTATCGTGTTATGGCTAAATGGCGAGCCAAATGCAGCGCTCAAACAGGCAGCCACACTACCTCTAGCATCACTTCGCAGCGCTGCAGACTATGCGGCAGAGCAAGGGGGCACCGAGCTAGCGATAGCATTATTTACGGATTATGTTGCTCAGTGCCCTAGCGATACTAGCAGCCAGTTCCAGCTTCACGCACTGCAAGGTACCGCGATTGAACAACCACCAGCAGATTACATTGAGAGTGTCTTTGATAACTGCGCTGATAAGTTTGAGTCACATCTTGTGAATACACTTTCCTACAGCGCTCATCAGCATGTTGCATCACTGACGGCGCAGTTCTTATCATTACCACCTGTCGAGCTATTGGATTTAGGCTGCGGTACCGGCCTAGTAGGTAAAGAACTTCGTAAAGCCCTGCCAACATGCGCTTTAGCCGGCGTTGATCTATCGGCGAACATGTTAAAGCTGGCTGAGGAGCAAAGCATCTATAACAGGCTCATTCAGAGCGATATCGATAGCCTACTCAACGACACACCGCCATTTAGTGGGATCACAGCAGCTGATACCGTCATCTACTTTGGTGCACTTGAGCCGCTATTCGCTGGCGTCAGTCGATCTCTGCTAGCGAAGGGCATATTCGTATTCAATACGGAAAAACTATCGGAAGGAGCGGCTGACTCTTGGCAGTTAACACCCTCAGGCCGTTATCAACATCACAAGGCCTATATTAAAAACCTCGCAGCCGAGCACGGCATGCAATTGCAGTTTAGTGAAGACCGAATTATTCGACACGAGAACGACCAAGCGGTCGTCGGCACTATATTTGTTCTTCAGAAGCAATGAGTGGATACAGGTCTTTGGCTGCATTGCGCATTTGTGCAACAAAGTCGCGTTTACCTTGCAGGCCAAATTTCTGAATTATCTGCTGCGGCGTTTGTTGATTGGCACAGGCTTCGAGTAGCTGCCGAGTGCGCTCATTCAGCTGTATTAGTTGATCTGCGTTTCGGCCCACTAGCAACTTTATCGATGCAGCCACCGATTCATAGGTGCGATGATGAAAGCAAAATCCTTCAATATCGTTGTTACACCAACTAAGGCCAGGCTGCATAGCTTTAGGCAATAACGCAGTATCTAGATACGCGGCTATGTTTTGCATCCATGTCGCTTGCCCATAAGCTAACTGAAACCCGACATGCCCCTCCCAACGAGCAGCCTCACTGGCGGCGTGTTCGTTAAGTGGCTTCAGCACTAGCAGCGCAAAGCTACCACTTGCGGTGTCCAGAGTTGTCCCTAACCGGGCACAGCGAAACGCTTGCGTTTGCCAGAAGTGTTGGAGCTGCGGACTGGCACCAAATGAAGCGGCAACAAAGTCGACATGATCCTTAACGGCTTGAGCTTCGATATGTTGCAACAACCCTGCTGCAATCCCCTGTCGGCGCATACTGTCTTGCACGGCAATACGTACAACACGCCAGTAGCGATAGCGCCCAGCCTGCTGATGTCCGGCTTGTGCGATCAAAAGCTGCGGCGCAAGATGACCACGGGGGCGGCGCCGACCGCGCCAAATATCCATAGCAAGCTGTTCAGGTAGCTCCCCCTCCTCTGCGATCAAACAAGCAGCGACAACATCATCTCCCACCTTGGCAAGCCAGATACTCATGTTAGGGCTATCAAGGAGAATCCTGAGATCGCCCGGCGTTGTTCGGTAATGTGCATCGATAAGCAGCCCAAACAGCTGTATTAAGGTGCTCTCATCGCTGCCCAGTGCTTGACGCGAAATACGCTGGTATGACACCGGACTCGGGGAGGTCAACTTAGTTTGTTGGCGCCGTGCTGATGCATCTAAAAGCAGTAGCTGATTAAAAAAATCTTCTAAAGGATCACCTTCGGCCCACCGAATCGGCGCTGAGAGTGATAGCTGTGTGACTGACTCGTGCTTGTCACGCAACCACTGCATAAATCTTAGAGCAAAACCCTGCCCTGTTCCCTCATACCCTTGCGTTGTCGTCGCCAAGATTACATGGGGCGCGTGATCAACCAGCTGATGTAGGTAATAACTGGGAATTGCAGCGGCTTCATCGACCAAGAGAAGATCACATCTGGGCGCAGCCAGCATCTCGTGAGGGGGAAGGTAGACACCCTCATGCGAAATACCTGCAAACTTCAATACGCTGGTTATTGATCCGCGGTCCGGTGCTGTCAGCATCACAGGCCGCCCTGCTTTCAGTGCCCGCTGAGCCACCAACCCCAGCGCTGCAGACTTCCCCCTACCTCGCTCAGCCGTCAGCGTAGCGATGCCCGGCGCGCGGTTAATACGTTGCCATAACGTTTCTACCACGCAACTCTGAGCCTTTAAGCCACGCTCGTTAGGCTCGTTATTGCCGGTAGCAAAGCAGGCCCGGGAGACAACACCATGAGTTTGATCAATGCGCGATACCGCAGTATGCGTTTGCATAACATGCGCCATTCGCTGTAAAAAGCGATCTCCGACATCACTTTCGGTGTAGGGTTCAACGGTGAGTTTGGACTTTTCTGGATCTGCAAAAAATGTGGAGTTTTCTGAAGGCGAAGATAGCAAGATAAATCCGCCGCCACCTCGCACCATACCCGATAGCTGCCCTAGCGCGTCAGGATTAATGCCACAGCTAGCATCATACAAAACTACGTCAAACTCCTGACCTAATAGCCGTTTTAACTGATTAGGACTCGACACAACGATGTGGTGCTGATGCTCAGTGTGAGCAATGGGAGAGATCGTGAGTGTATTGAGAGGGGCAAACACACTCTGCCTGATCTCATTCAGGCAGAGTGTTAGAAAGGCGCGCTCACCTGTCACCCAGAGTGCAAAGCGCTGATTTCGAGACTGTACTAAACGCCGTAAGCGGTATAGCTCGCTCGTCAGCAGAGCACGCCCTTCAGGCATTGCTAGTGGGTATAGATAACAGACGGGTCAACTTGTTTCTCTGCCGTTGCGTTAACACGATCACCGCCTTCAGTTTGAGCTTGCTCTAGTAAGCCACCAACACGGCTAATCGCTTTTGCTGCGGTCAGCCCTGCTGCAGGTTGGAACGTACAGAGGCCAATCGATATTGTTTCGTCGTTGTCTAGCTTACGCAGATCCTTAAGGCAGCGCTCTGCAAGTTCAACAGCACGTTCGTTTGTTGCTGGTAAGATCAACGCAAAACGTGTTTCGCTAATGCGAGATACCATATCGCCGGGGCGATAGACTGCTCGGATAAGCGTCTCTGCGATATGAATAGCCGGCGTGCCAGCTAGCCTCTCGGACGATACACCCACCAGCATCACCGAAATTGGCGTAAATTCACGCAAACTACGGCGGCACTCCACGTCTAGACGTGCTAGGAATTCACTCTCATCTGGCAGGCCTGTCACAATATCTTTGCCTTTTTGAGCCAGTGCGAGGCGCTCTTGTAAGGTATTGTTTTGGTTCACATAGCGAACGATGTTACCAAACACCAATAGAGACATTAGCCCGCTGGCGAGCAGCAATATCATAACGGTTTGATACGGCACTTCGGCAAGCACCATCAACAGCACCGTGCCCAAAAGTACACAGGGCGCCGCTGCCGCCATTAAAACCGTAATTTTCTTCTCAAAGCCAGCACGCAATGAACCATCCTCCAGCGATAAAAGCAGTTAGTATAGCGCAGTTTATTAGCTCAAAGCTTAACCCAGCCTAAGGGAAATGAAATTAGTCAGCCTCCTTACCCTACTGTCCCCAGCCTTTCTGGCCTTGATGAAGATAAGCCAGCTCTTTTTCCGTGGACTCTCTATTAAGCGCTTGATTCCGGTGAGGAAACCGACCGAACTGCTCGATCACGTCGCGGTGCTCTTTGGCGAAATTTACCGCATTAACGACTTTGTCCCGATTAGCATCATCCACACAGGTATAGAGTGCTTCCATCTTACTAACACATAGGTTTTGGTCCGCCATCGACTCTGAGTGCTCAAGGGGCATGTAGAAAAAGAGGCGCTCGCTCACCTCTAAGGCAAGATCATAGTCGCGTTCGAGGCTGCGCTTCACCAACGCACAAGCCTGCTCGTCACCGCTAAAAGCCTCGGCACTGCCGCGGTAGATATTACGTGTGAACTGATCAAGCAATATAACCAGCGCTAAGCGCCCTCGCGGCGTCTCTTCCCAATCGGCTAAGCCACCTGCCAGCGCACGACGAACTTGCGGCCCAAACAGCGCCTCAACCTGTTGGTCGAGCGCTTCGCCGCCGCCCCACCAAAGCGCGCTACGGTCGGCAACAGGAAAGCCATCCTGTAGATCGCCAAACCAAAATTGAAGTACTTCGTCTATCTGCTCACGCATATGCAACACCTACTTACTCAGACCAATGCCGTTGCGGCTAACGCCTTTTTTGGTGGCGTTCTAGATTATCACGTCGCGCTTCGTCGCTTTTACGTAGCAACACATACACGCCCGCCCTTCCACCGTGCTGCGGTTTAGCCGTGTGAAACGCCATAACTTCGGGCAACTGGGGTAACCAAAGATTAAGATAACTTTTCAACTGGTTCCCTTTAGAGCGCACGGTATCGCCTTTACCTATATTGATCATGATAGTTCGGATACCGTAATTCATACACTCTTTCACAAAACTAAGCAGCTCAGACAGCGCTGCCTGGGCACTACTGCCCCGCAGATCAAGGCGTGCATCAACGTTGTACTTACCGAGACGAAGGTTACGATAAACACCAGCTTGAACACCATCATGGCACCACTCGATTGGGTCTAGAGGGTTTAGCCAGTTAAGAGGCCCCGTTGTGAGCCCCTCATCTTGTCCGGCCACAGCAGCCATTCGTCTGGCTTCTAGTGCTTGTTCATCTGCAGTACCGGAGCTCTTCACAGGTTTCTTCTCTTGGCTAAGCGGTACAACACCCTCCGCTGACATCAGTTGTGAAAAGTCTGCATCATGGTTATCCATTGGAACGGCTCCTTACTTATAATTCGTTGGTGCGCAGTGCTTTATTCGCAGAAGAAACTCCTTTAGAGTCAAGGGGTATTGGATAGGCAGACAAGGAGCTCTACTGATGTTAAGAACACTCGTACTCGTCGCAATTTTGATCGCGATTGGTGTGCTCTATTTTGCTATTCCTGACCCTTCAGATAGCGAAACACCGTCTAAGTCCTCTGCTCTACCCTCTAACCCTGAGACACAACCGCCTGTCGAAAGTGCCCCGCAGTTAAAAACTGAGCTCAGTCAGCAGGCCGAAGCGCATATTGCCAAACTGACCGAAACTCCCTCCACGGCAATTGATGCCCGAGAAGCGCGCCACTTCGTTACCGAATCGCAGCTTATTAACTTGCCCGAGCTGAAGGCTCAGCAGCACTCGGCAGTGCTTGAGCAAGTATCTGCGGATGGTTCAAGCAACGTGGCAGTAGATGACGGTAGCGCTCAATCATTTGGGGTGGCTGTCTCCACTTTCAACCCCTCATCCGCTAATGGGACACAGCCATCTGCACAAACCACACTCGCCGCAGAGAACGTGCGCGCTCTTAGCCTCGCCAATCAAGTGCAGTTAAAAGAGCTGATCGACCAGTCTGACAGCGCCGAAAAGCGGATATTCTATATTCACGCAGTGAACCCTGATGATGAACAAGGGCTATGGGGTATTCTGCAATCGGGGCTCACCGAAACATTTGCAGCCGGTATCAAAGTATCAAGCAACGACAAGACACTAAAAGCCTATATCCCAGACGAGGCGGACGAAGTCCTCAACAACAGAAGCAGCTCATATCTGGGTAAGCTACTTCATGATAAGGCGCAAACAACCTATATCTACAACTACGAGCAAGGCTTAATTGGGCAGAACCCCAATCTCATTAAACCTGGCCAGCAGCTCATTATCGTTACCTTTACGGAGCAAGAGCTAATGCAGATTTACGAGCACTTCCAAACCCAACGAGACTAACATGATTGACCTCTACACATGGGCAACCCCAAATGGCTGGAAAGTCTCTATCATGCTGGAAGCGGTTGGTGCTGAATATCGCGTGATTCCCGTTGATATCACTCAACAAGCCCAGTTCCAAAGTCACTTTTTAGCCATCAGCCCAAACAATAAGATTCCTGCCATCGTCGACCATGACTACGCAGATGGCGCGCCGATATCACTGTTTGAAACCGGTGCGATTCTGATCTACCTCGCTGAGAAATATGGTAAATTTATGCCACCTTCTCCGCGTAACCGTTATGAAGTGCATGAATGGTTGATGTGGCAGATGGGTGGTTTCGGACCGTTTTTAGGCCAAGCGCACCACTTCAACCGCTTTGCTCCTGAGGTCGTACCCTATGCCGTATCGCGATACAATAAAGAGGCCCAGCGCCTCTGGGGAGTGCTGGATACACGTTTATCTGAACGCAGCTTTGTTGTAGATGAACTATCGATTGCCGATTTTGCCATCTACCCATGGGCCAAGCGCCACGCGTATCAAAATATCGAGCCTGAGGACTTTGCCAACGTCTGGCGCTGGATGCAGCAAATGGAGACACTACCGGCGGTTCAGTCAGGTATGCTCGTACCATCAATTTAGGACACACTTCATGCAAATTTGGGTTGATGCAGATGCTTGCCCTCGCGTCATAAAAGAGATTATTTTCAAAGCCGCAACGCGTACCAAAACGCAGGTAACGCTAGTCGCTAACCAACTGATTACTACGCCACCGTCGCCTTTTATCAAGAGTATTAGAGTTCCAGCAGGCTTCGATGTCGCTGACAACTATATCGTGCAACACTTGTGTGCGAACGATTTAGTTATTACAGCTGATATCCCTTTAGCAGCGGAGACGATCGATAACCATGCGTTAGCGCTGAACCCTCGCGGCGAACTCTATACAAAAGAGAATATCAGGCAGCGCTTATCAATGCGGGACTTTATGGAGACACTACGTAGCAGCGGCGTCGCCACCGATGGGCCCAAACCACTCTCCCAGCAAGACCGCCAGAGTTTTGCGAACCAACTAGACCGCCTATTAGCTCAAGTTAAGCGCTAGTACCCAATGAAAAAGTAGCGTCGCCACTATGCACTACAAAAGCAGGCTGGCCTTCAAATAGCATTTCGCTCGCCTGCTCCACCAACTGATAAAACACGTTACGGCTGATCAGAGCCTCCATACCAAAACGAATCATGATGTACGGGGACGGCTCACCGGTTTCTGGATCAGACACCACTCTGATGGGGTGCTTATCACCTGCGATAACCACATCTTCCGTTGTCGTGACGAACTGCAAGTGGGGTTTGCCATCTCTCGTGATCACATCTAAATGGTTAACGTGAAACGGGGCATCTTCCACTTGGATACCAATCTTCTCAACCGGCGTTTTCAGAAAGTAGTGCTCGCCCTCACGCCAGAGCACACTCGAGAAAAGCTTAACCATCGCATGGCGACCAATCGGCGTGCCACAGTAGAACCAGCGCCCATCGCGTTTAATTTGCATATCAATATCGCCACAAAACTTAGGATTCCACCGATCAACCGGCGGTGCACCCGTCTCTGTGGCATCGCCAATCTGGCGGCTAATCTCTGCAAAATCAAACGTGACTTGAGGTGATGACATAGGGTTTCTCCTTATCGCTAGTTAACGTTGTATCGCCTTCATTAAATAAACTCAACTTAAGTTCGAAAACTTTCACTTTTATAACTAATTACTTGAAAATATTTCACTGTTAGAATTATTCCATCTTAAACAACTAGACGCAGACCCTAATCATGAGCACGTTATTAAAAGACCGTTTCGCAGACCCATCACGTGGTGTCTACTTTGTTGGTACGACTCCACCAAAGGACAGCACGGATATGGAGCAGGTTAGCGAGATCGCCGATAAACTGCTCGAACGCTTAAGCGCCATCGACTACGACGGTCTGATCGTCTATGACATCCAAGACGAGAGCAGCCGTATCTCGACTCCGCGCCCTTTCCCATTCATGCAGACGCACGACCCGAGAGCGTATTCGAAATTACTCTCTGAGAAGTCAAAGCACCCAGTGATCACTTACAAAAGTGTTTCACAACGAGGCAAAGCAGAGTTTGACGAATGGCTCACACAAGCACAGGACGTATATGGCGTGAAGGATATCGTGCTTGTCGGTAGCCCCTCTTCAGCAAAAGATGTGGCGTTACCCTTAGCTAAAGCTTACGACGCGTTGGCAGAACATCCGCGGGATTTTCACCTTGGCGGCGTCACGATTGCTGAGCGTCATGCTAAAAAAGCAGATGAGCACCAGCGGCTCATGCAGAAAACGGCGCAAGGCTGCTCTTACTTTATTTCGCAAGCGGTTTATAACCCCCAAGCGACCATCGACCTTATCAGCCGATACGCACGGGAGTGCCGCACTCAAGACGTCAAGCCAAAACGTATTATTCTCACCTTTGCTCCATGCGGCAGCGCGAAAACACTTGAGTTTATGGAATGGTTGGGGATTTCTGTTCCAGAAGCTACCCGCTATCGCATTTTGGACGCAAGCAGTCCACTAGGTGAGTCGATTCGAGTTTGCCGCAACAGCTTAGAGCAAATTCTCGATGCATGTATTCATCTTGGTGTTCCGCTTGGCCTTAATATCGAAAGCCTGACCAACCGGAAAGAGGAGATTGACGCCGCAGTACGTTTGTTCAAACTGCTCAAAGCAACAATGGATCTGCGACTTGCCGAAGAAGCGGTTGAGGCCATCTAAGGTAAACCAGATTGAAGTAGGCAATAAAAAAGTGAGCTAAAGCTCACTTTTTTATGTCTGAATCTTGCTACTCGTCTAACTGTCCCGCTGCAGCCTGCGGAGCCTCATCCGGTTCAGTTTTCTTTTTCAACTGTTCTTTCAAAGACTTGTGCTCTTTAGGATTCCAGATTAGTAAGCTACGCTCTTTATCAATTTCGTAGGTTACGCGCTGCAAAAAATCCATCCCGAGCAAGCCATCGTAGGAGACGTAGTTCTTATCCTCCATGATAACGGCATCAGCGCCTTTGATGGTATAAGGGCCAACTTTAACCGTATCCAGTGATGCAATTTGTGTTTTTACCACACCGCCGCCGGCGACTTGAGAAGCCCCCGAAGCTTTGGGCTGATAAGCGAGACCAGCGAGAGCCGATGTGTAGTAAACCGAGCGTGTCGCCCCTGTATCTAGAATCATGCGCAGTGTTTTGCGGCCACCGTTGTGCATCACCTCAACGGGTACAACGATCTGGTTGTTCGCCAACTCAACACGCGTTTCTAGCTTGCTAATCTGCGAACGCAAACGCGTGAGGCCATATTCCTCTCGGATACGGTTCGCTGCTTTCTCGTTAGACGATGAAAACGACGAGACATTACTCACCTCACCCGATGGTGTTCTAGCCACTGCCCGATCGCGGTACTTTTGTGGTACTTGGCCTAAGTTACCCACAAAGACTTTCTTGCCACGATCATCAATATAGGTATAAACCTCCGCTCGCGACTGCCCAATCATGGTGAGAAGCAACACTGCCACCATCGTCACAAAAATAGCAACAACACGAATGCGCTGACACATCGCACATTTCTTAGCCATAAGGTTGTCTAGCCTCCTGCTAACTTGACTTGAAACCCTTTTGCTTCAAGTACATCTTTAATTTTAGCACGGTGATCACCCTGTATTTCGATCACCCCATCCTTTAGTGCTCCACCAGTACCACACTGCTGTTTGAGCTGCTTGGCCAATGTTTTTAGCTCCGCCGCTGTGACAGGGACACCACTGACCGTTGTAACGCCTTTGCCCTTTCGGCCAGAGACCTCGCGACGAATTCTCACGACACCATCTAATGCGCTTAAACGAGCTTGATCTTCAAGTTCTGCGCACTCACATGCATCCTTTGCTCGGCGACAACCTGGGCATTGGTCACCCGACTCCGTTGAATAAACAAGTTTGCTAAGTTGGTCTTGTAGTGATGCCATTTAATGTGTCCGATACTCAAATGAGAGTCCACTGATCTGTCTTGCAAGATAAGTGGCGTAGTTATCTGTCATTCCGCTAACGAAGTCTAATGCCCTCATATAGGCTTGGTAAAGCGGCCAGCCAGCATCTGGGGCATGAATTCCCATTAAACTGATGATTTTCTCACTGCGGTAGCTCATTTCTCGGCACGCTGTCGCGCTTTGGTGCTCATAAACCGCTTGGCAAAACGCTTCTAGCAAAGTACCCAAGCAACTATAAGCCCCCACTTCTAACTCTGTTTTGCGAGTATCAGGGAAGACTTGATCCTTAGCCAGCTGTTTTGCTGCACAAATCCCGCGTGCGACATCGTTATCGCCATCTTGTAGCAGCTCCCCTTGATACTGACCTGTCATGATCGATGCATAGTGCTGCTTGAAGGTGTCGAATGCAGCACTCACCATGCTCTCAATCGCACGCCCTCTAAGGGCCGATATCTTGCGTCGTGCGGATGCAGCCGAATTCAATATCTGTTCCTCGTCCGGAGTATCTCCACCAATGCGCAACAAAATGGGTTTGATATCGTCGAAGGTCAAAATATTTAGCTCAATCGCATCCTCAAGATCTAAGATCGCATAGCAAATGTCATCTGCAGCTTCTACAAGATAAGCCAAAGGATGCCGGCACCAGCGGCTATCACTCTGCTTTATCAAACCCAGCTCCTCCCCCAAACGATCTAACATATCGCGCTCGGTTTGATAGCAACTAAACTTACCCTTTGCGGTTGCATGTTCAGCTGTCCATGGGTATTTCAGCAAGCTACCCAACGTTGGATAGGTCAATCTAAGTCCACCGTCATAAAGATTGTTCTCAATGCAGGTAACCACCCTAAAGCCTTGAGCATTACCCTCAAAGGTCTCTAAATCTAGACGCTCTTGTGCTGTCAGCGGCTCCAAGAAATGCCTATTAGCGGGTTGCTTAAACCAATCTCGAATTGCGTATTCACCTGCGTGCCCAAACGGTGGATTCCCAATATCATGAGCGAGACAGGCCGCTTGCACGATCATTCCGATGTCTCCGGGTGTAACCCACTGCGGCAATTCATCTTGAAGCCACTCCCCCACGCGGATACCCAAACTCCTCCCCACGGAGCCCACTTCGATGGAGTGAGTTAAGCGTGTGTGGATATGGTCATTCAGCGCAAGCGGGTGCACTTGCGTTTTGCGCCCAAGTCGTCGAAACGCGCTAGAGAAAACAATACGATCATGATCCTTGTGAAAGTGGCTACGGCCAGAAGTACGCGTTTGCATCTCATCGTGACCATGTCGTTTGGGGGATAATAAAGTGTCCCACTGCATATCCATCAAAGCACTACCTTGTGAGTTTGGAGGTCTGTACAGACTGGTAAAAAAAAGCCGGTACTGTAAAGAGCACCGGCTAGGTTTGTTTTGAGCAAACTTATACTCTGAACTGCTTAACTAACGCCATCAAACGAGATTCAAGTGACGACATACCCTCAGTCGTTGCAGATAAGCCATCTGCATTGCGCGATGCACTTTCAGCAATCTCTGCCACTTGGTGCACGCTCTTACTTATCTCTTCAGCGACAAAGGTCTGCTCTTCTGCTGCGCTCGCAATTGAGGTATTCATCTCGGAAATCGTACCCACCGCTTGCGTGATTCGGCTTAACGATTCGCTCGCTTGTCCGGTTCTAGCAACCGCTTCCGAGCCTTGCACTCGGCTGGCTTCCATAACACCTACCGCTTCACGTGCTCCGTTCTGTAGACGCAGAATCATATTCTGAATCTCTTCCGTGCTATGTTGCGTCCGATTCGCCAACGTGCGCACCTCATCAGCAACAACCGCAAACCCTCGGCCATACTCACCGGCACGAGCAGCCTCAATCGCGGCATTTAACGCAAGGAGGTTTGTCTGTTCCGCAATGTCTTTGATGACATTGATAACAGAGCCGATTTTATCTGCATCACTATCAAGCGCTGCGATCACATCAGATGCTCGGTTGACCTCATTCGATAAACCTTCAATTGCAATAATCGTCTCTTCAACAATCTTCTGCCCAGACTTAGACTCCACGTCTGCTTCACGCGCCGCGCTCGCAGCGCCGGCAGCACTTCTTGATACCTCTTGAGCGGCTGAGGCCATCTGCTGAATCGCGGCAGCCGCCTGCTCCGTTTCTTGGCGCTGTTGCTGTACGTCGCCATGTGTTTCAGATACAACACGGGCCATTTGACCGGTTGATGTCGACAAATCTTCGACACCGGTCTTAAGCTCCATAACAAGGCGCTGGATCTTGTCGGCAAAGTCATTAAAACCACGCGAGACTTGGCCCACTTCATCGCTCGACTCAACACTTAAACGACGGGTTAAATCACCATCACCTTGGCTGATATCAGTAAGCGCAACAGCTGTGTTGGCCAATGGACGCGTCACACGTGAAGTCACCAGCGATGCTATGGTGGCACAGATAGCGATTAGAATCAGACCTGCGCCAGCAATCGATAGCTGAGTTTCCGCGAGTTGCTCGGCTACTCGCTGTTCAGCAGATGCCACCGCATCATCAATATCGTCGATGTAAAAACCGGTTCCAATCATCCAGCCATATTTAGGGATGGCGAGCGCGTAGCTGAGCTTATCCACTTCTGCATCTTTTGACGGTTTACTCCAACGATACTGAACATAACCACCACCGCGCTTAGCTTCCGCAATCAGGTCGGCAATAATACGAACACCATTGGAATCTTGAAGGCCAGCCATATTTTTGCCTTCTAGGCTAGGCTTCGGGCGCATGGCAACTGCAGTGCCGCTATAGTCATACACGAACACGTAACCATCGCCCTTTTCGCCATATTTGACGGAACGCAGCAAGTCAGCCACGCGAGCGACCCCCGCAGAGTCGTCAGCAGCAGTTTGCTCTACAACTGGCTGTACCGTTGTGAGTACCATCTGCATATAGCTTTTTAACGTTTCCTGCTTAGCACGAAACATCTGATCTCGTGTGTTCTCGAGCTCCGCTTGCCCCAACGCTTCTAGGCGGCTGTTCACAATAAGCATGATAATGGCTGTTGCCACCAGCAACGGGGTGATCGTGAGCAGAAGAATCTTATTCTTCAGAGATAGCTTAGACATAGTTATTACACCGCCTCCACGGTCTACAGGCTTACAAAAGTTCGCGGACAAATGACTTCAATGAGCCTTGTATGCGCTTTCCAAGGCATATAAGGGCGTCTGCTCTCAATGTTCCGCTGCAAGTGTCATTGCTTTGATTTGCAAAGGTTTACAACGCCGAACATTTGATAGAGAAACGCCCAAGTCTCGCTCTAAAGTCTAGTCTAGGTTTTTATAAACGCACGGAGAGCAACTAGAATTAGTGACAATTTTCGCCTAAAGGCTAATCAAGAAAGGGGTAGTTAATTAAACACAGTATTTAATGCGTCTTAAATTCAGTATTTAAGGCCTATGCGTGGAAGAGAGATAAACAATCAATTATTCGAAGGCCAAAGAAGAAACCCATAAAGCGACTAACAAAAACAATCACTAAATAAGCTTCCACGCATTTACCCACTCCTCTTCACTCGGGGAAAGGTATGCTATTTCTAGGAGTTCCTGCGCCCAGCTCTCCGTCTGCTCCAGTTGCTTTAGCAGCACAATGGCGGTTACTTTCGCAGCCTCTACTTCACTCCACATGGTTTGATTTAAACAACGCCAATGGTCAGCATTTAGACGTTTTGGTTTGTCAATCTGACCCTTACATTCAGCGCAAATCATAAGACAATGTGAAAAATCAGGATCTACAGGAACCGGTGGCACTTCAAAGATCTCGAGCGGCCTCCCACTACTATTACAAAGCTCACAATGTGCAGCACAACGGCGCACTAAGTCCTTCCCATAAAGCGATAGGCCGTGATGTCTCTCTTGATGCTTATCTCTACCTTTTGCCATATCTCTCACCCGGTAAGCTGAGCGCGCGGATAGCTTCGACGCACCTTATACTTAATTGTAGCCTGTAATGGATCAAAAGGGAGATTTATCAAAGTTGAACCGGAGTGGCCCTAGGGCCACTCCGAGAGGGCCGAAATGATTTCGGCTAAGATCCCATGATGGGAAACGGAGATACTCGAACCGTGATACCACAGTGGTGACATCAACCAGTAATTTTTGCGCTCTTGCCTGAGTATAGATCAAAAAAAACACAGCGGGTGCTGCGTTTTTTATGGGAACACGATATATGCGTGAATTATTTTAATAGCGCTAACAGGCTTCGTACGCGAGTTGATAGGCACCCTCTGACAAACTCTGATGCTCTCGCAAAACATCACGAGCCGTTCTTGTGCACTTACCGCAACAGTTACCAACACCTAACTCACGATGCAGGTCTCGTACACTTGTAGCACCTTCGGATAGCGCTTGACGAATATCACCATCAGTAATGCCATTACAGATACATACAAACATATTGGAAGACCTAGTTAAGATATTTGATGCTAATGATAACAGTTATCATAAACATTATCTACACTTGCTACATCCTTGTTTCAAATGCCTTTTTTTCAACTCGATAAAACTATGCTTAAATACCGCATCTCAAGTATCGCCATGAACTCGTTAACTAAGGGGACCTTCACATGCAAGGGGAAAAGCAAGTTATAGTTGCGCTAAATAAAGTGCTAACAGCTGAGTTAACATCGATTAACCAGTTCTTTTTGCACGCGCGAATGTATAAAAACTGGGGCCTCAGCAAGCTCAATGAAAAAGCCTATAAAAAGTCGATCAAAGACATGAAACAGGCAGATGTACTTATCGAGCGTGTGCTTTTCCTAGAAGGGCTACCTAACCTCCAACACCTAGACCGCCTGCGTATCGGTGAGCACACTGAAGAGATGCTGCAAAGCGATCTAGATTTTGAACTTGCTCAACTACCTGTGTTGCGTGATGCTATCGCCACCTGCGAAAAAGTAGGTGACTACGTCAGCCGCGATATTCTTGTCGATATTCTTGAGTATGAAGAAGAGTATGTGGACTGGATTGAAGCACAGCAGTACTTGATTGAGCAGACCAGCATCGAAAATTACCTACAGTCACAAATGTAAAAGGGAGATTGAACATGAAAGGCAATCAACGCGTTATCGAAGGTCTAAACTCCCTTCTTGCGCTCGAGCTCACAGCAATGGACCAGTACTTTATCCATTCGCGCATGTATGACGATTGGGGCTTCAGCAAGCTGTTTGAGCGCATCGATCATGAATTTGACGATGAAAAAGGCCATGCAGCCGCCCTGATCGAACGCATTCTGTTCTTGGAAGGCACTCCAGATATGGTCACACGTGAAGGGCTTAATATCGGTAAAGATGTGCCAGAGATGCTACAAAGCGACCTAGACATCGAGTACACCGTAGGCAAGCGTTTGAAAGAAGTGATTGCCATCTGTGAAGAGGAGCAGGATTACCAATCACGCGCTATCTTGCAGCAGCTTCTAGAAGACACAGAAGTTGATCATGCTCACTGGTTGGAGCAACAACTGGGGCTGATCAAAAAGATTGGCTTGCAGAACTACCAGCAATCGCAAATGTAATTCGATCGCTAGAAAAAAGGCTCTGTTTTCACAGAGCCTTTTTTGTTTTAGTTAGCTAGTTTCCAGTGCACGACATGCCCAGCATGGAATGGCACAATTGGGCGGCCATCTGGCAAGATAATCTCATCCGGAATCGTCCACTCTTCACGCACTAACGTAATCGTATCTTTATTACGCGCAAGCCCATAGAAGTCAGGTCCGTGAGTGCTCGCAAAACCCTCTAATTTGTCCAGTGCATCGAGTTCTTCAAATACCTGCGCATACAACTCAATCGCTCCCCACGCGCTGTAACACCCAGCACAGCCGCAGGCATTCTCTTTTGCTTCTTTTGCATGAGGTGCAGAATCAGTACCTAAGAAAAACTTGGGCGAGCCACTTTTAACGGCTTGGCGCAGTGCCTCTTGGTGAGTGTTACGCTTCAGCACCGGCAAGCAGAAGTTATGTGGCCGTACGCCCCCAACCAGCAGATCATTGCGGTTAAGCATGAGGTGCTGCGGCGTGATCGTAGCAGCAACATTATCTGAGGCTTCTGTCACAAACGCGGCAGCATCGCCGGTGGTGATATGTTCAAACACGACTTTCAGTTCCGGGAAGCGGGACACGATAGCCGTAAGTTTTTGATCGATGAAAACTTTTTCGCGATCAAAAATATCGACATGGTGGTCGGTGACTTCACCATGTACCAATAACAGCATCCCCTCCTGAGCCATCTTTTCAAAGACGGGATACATCGCTTCCAACTCTTTTACCGCAGCAGAGGAGTTTGTAGTCGCACCCGCAGGGTAAAGCTTGGCAGCAGGAATACCCGCAGCTTTGGCATCCACTATATCCTGCTCTGTTGTGTCGTTAGTGAGGTATAAGGTCATCAGTGGATCAAAAGAGCGTCCAGCAGGCACTGCATCAAGAATACGAGCTTTGTACTCCAGCGCCATCTTGGCGTTAACGACAGGAGGTACCAAATTTGGCATCACGATAGCGCGTTCAAAACAACGAGCCGTTGCTGGAACTGTCTCCCTCAGCATGTCACCATCGCGAAAGTGCAGGTGCCAATCATCAGGTTTTATAATCGTGATACTTGTCATAGGTTGCTCCACCATCCAGCGTTCTTGTCGTGTTTTTTTAACGTGGCGATTATAACCCAATCAGGATTTTTTTACGTATTGGATGATTTAATCTTGTAAAAATGGGGATAAGATCAAGGTATTGTTCGTCTTGTTTCGCAACGAAAGCGCAGCATGATCAAAAATGATAGAGTCGCCGCGCCATTTCTAACTGCTGGTTAATGGAACAACACCACTAGGCTATTATGAAATCGATCGCGATCATCAGCTCTGAGTTTCCACAGGTTCAACCACTTACGGATATTCTCAGCCACGACTACCTGATTAAAAACAGCCAACTCGAGCGTTTTCATGCCGACTCACCCCTGCGCGCAATACTGATTGATGCTGCAATCGCCGCCGATGCACCAACGCAACTGGCACAGCTTCAGCGCACTAACCTACCGATCATTGTTCTGTGCCAACATGAAACCCAATACCCAACCGTCGCGGACATTGCCACAGACTACCTAGTTCAGCCTTGGCACACCTCGACTGTCATGGCGAAGATCAATACCCACGTACATATTGCGGAAATTGTTCAAGGCTCTTTCAATGGTGATATTAATAACACACCCCAGTTATCAGACCGCGAACAACTCAATGCCGCCCAAGAGGCCGCTATTTTATGCCTAGCATCCGTGGCCCGTATTCGTGATCACGCCACCGGTAACCATATTTTGCGTACCCAACATTATGTGAAAGCACTCGCCGAATATCTACGTTACCACCCTGACTACCAAGCAGACCTCGACAACAATGCGACGATCGAACTGTTTTATAAAACAGCGTCTCTTCACGATATCGGCAAAGTCGCGATACCTGACGCTATTCTGCAGAAAGAGGGAGAGCTAACGCCAGATGAATACGAGATCATGAAGAAGCACACCTGCTTCGGCTTCGACGCCATTCATTCGGCCCAAAAATTACTCCCTCATGAGGCACGCAATAGTGCTTGTAGCTTCCTGCGCTATGCACAACAAGTGACGCTGAGTCATCACGAACGCTGGGATGGCTCCGGCTACCCGCAAGGTATCGCCGGTGATGAGATACCGGTGGTTGCCAGACTCATGGCGGTTGCCGATGTTTACGATGCCATCATCTCAAGGCGCCCCTATAAACATGCCATGTCACATGAAGCAGCGGCCAACATCATAGTGCAAGGAAGCGGCTCGCTTTTTGATCCGCGTGTGGTAACCGCATTCTCCGACCTGCAGGAGACGTTCCGTAAAGTCTCAATCATTTTGGAAGAGTATTTTCCCTCGCTTGCAGACCCCAACGAGAGCTTTTACTGCGAATTACCTTAATTCAACAGAATTCCATCAGCTTTACACTAACCAGCATTGTAGATTTTTTACAAAATGTTGCGCTTATTAGCCATAAGTGGATAGGTCAAACGTATAACCTCAGACACGATTCAGCTATAATCTCGTCCGCATTACATACTGAAAGGGCTTGATATCGTGGAGTTAGGCAGCTAAAAGCCGCTTAAAATCAAGTCTTTGGCGACACAGCTAAAAATTTTCGGGGATGAAAAATGACTACAAAACAAACGATTTACTACACGCTAACAGATGAAGCGCCATCTCTAGCGACCTGTTCTTTACTACCTATCGTACGTGCGTTCACATCGGCTGCGGATATCGATATCAAAATCACTGATATCTCTTTGGCTGGACGCATCCTTGCCAGCTTCCCCGATAACCTAAACGATGACCAGAAAGTTGAAGACGGTCTAGCGTTCCTTGGTAACCTAACTCAGGATCCAGATGCGAACATCATCAAACTGCCAAACATCAGTGCATCTGTACCGCAGTTGAAGGCTTGTATCGCAGAATTGCAATCTCAAGGTTACAACATCCCTGACTTCCCAGAAGATCCTCAAAGCGAAGCTGACAAAGAGATCCAAGCGCGCTACTCCAAGATCTTAGGTTCTGCGGTAAACCCAGTTCTACGTGAAGGTAACTCTGACCGCCGTGCGCCGGGTGCTGTAAAAGCATACGCTCGCAAGTTCCCACACTCGATGGGCAAGTGGAGCCAAGCATCGCAAACGCACGCTGATTACATGCGTAACGGCGACTTCTTCTCTAGCGAGCAATCAATCACCATGAGCGATGCAGGCTCTATTCGCATTGAGTACGTTGACCCACAAGGCAACGTTGAAGTGAAGAAAGAACTGCCTCTTGAGAAAGGTGAAGTCCTAGACAGCATGCGCATGAGCTGTAAAGAGCTTCGCGAGTTCTTTGAAGCCTCTATGCAAGACGCAAAAGATACGGGTGTTATGTGGTCCCTACACGTGAAAGCGACCATGATGAAAGTCTCTCACCCGATCGTATTTGGTCACGCTGTCACTGTTTTCTACAAAGAGCTGTTTGAAAAACACGGCGAACTCTTTGAAGAGCTGGGTGTAAACCCGAACAATGGTATCGGCAGCGTATACGACAAAATCGCATCGCTACCACGTTCTAAGCGTGAAGAGATCGAAGAAGATATCCACGCTTGCTACGAGCACCGTCCAAAGCTTGCGATGGTAGACTCTGCGAAAGGTATCACGAACCTGCACGTACCTTCTGACGTGATCGTCGATGCTTCTATGCCAGCGATGATGCGTAACGGCGGTAAGATGTGGGATGCTAATGGCCAAACAGCAGATACTAAAGCTGTTATGCCTGAATCAACTTACGCTCGCATCTATCAAGAGATGATTAACTTCTGCAAAACAAATGGCGCATTCGATCCAACGACGATGGGTACTGTACCAAACGTTGGTTTGATGGCGAAAAAAGCGGAAGAGTACGGCTCACACGACAAAACATACGAGTGCAAAGCAGGCACAATGCGCGTTGTAGCTCAGGACGGTACAGTTCTGATGTCTCACGAAGTGGCTGATGGCGATATCTGGCGTGCTTGCCAAACGAAAGATGAGCCTGTCCGTGACTGGGTGAAACTTGCCGTGACTCGTTCGCGCCTATCTAACACGCCAGCTATTTTCTGGTTAGATTCAGAGCGTGCGCATGATATGGAACTGAAAAAGAAAGTCGAAGCGTGCTTGCAAGAACACGATACTGACGGTCTTGATATCCACATCATGTCATACAATGAAGCGATCCGTTTCTCTATGGAACGCCAGATCCGTGGCCTAGATACAATTTCTGTCACCGGTAACGTTCTGCGTGACTACCTGACTGACCTGTTCCCAATCATGGAACTAGGTACATCAGCGAAAATGCTATCTATCGTGCCTATGTTGAAAGGCGGCGGTATGTACGAAACTGGCGCAGGCGGCTCTGCTCCGAAACACGTACAGCAGGTAGAAGAGGAAAACCACCTGCGTTGGGATTCCTTAGGTGAATTCCTTGCTCTGGCGGTATCTCTTGAAGATGTAGGTATCAAAAAAGACAACCAGAAGGCCGCAATCCTAGCGAAGACTTTGGATGCAGCAACAGGCAAATTGCTGGAAAACAACAAGTCTCCTTCTCGCAAAACGGGTGAACTAGACAACCGTGGTAGCCACTTCTACCTAGGCCTGTACTGGGCACAAGAAGTTGCAGCTCAAACAGAAGACGAAGAGCTTGCAGCCCACTTTGCAACCCTTGCGAAGACTCTGGCTGACAACGAAGAGAAGATCGTTGCTGAACTAGCAGACTGCCAAGGCAAGCCTGCTGAGCTAGACGGCTACTATCATGCTAATCGTGAAACAGTGAAGCGTGTAATGCGTCCATCCGCGACGTTGAACGCAGCACTGGCTGCTATCGCCTAAGGCGCCTCATATAAACGGCAGCACATGTGTGCTGCCAAATAAAAAGCCCAAGCCATATAGCTTGGGCTTTTTTGTACCCATAAAATATCAACTCAGCGTGATAGCAACTGATCTATCAGCGCAACCCAGTAACTGGCGCCTAACGCCAGTACATCGTCATTAAAATCATAGTAGGGGTTATGCAAGCCTCGAAAACCCTCCTGATCGCCGTTGCCAATCCATATGTATGCCCCCGGGCGCTCTTGCAGCATAAACGCAAAGTCTTCCGCCCCCATACTCGACGGCATATCAGTCAAAACCTGATCTGGCGAAACGAGGCTTAAGCACGCGGTCTCAGCCACGGTCGCCTCTTTTGCTGTGTTCACCGTCGCGGGGTAACCGGCCCGATATGTCACCGTTGCTTTAGCGCCAAACGCTTCGCAAATATGATGTGCTTGTTTCTGAATTAGCCTCTCTAACTGATGCTTTACTTCAGGGCAGAAGGAGCGACAGGTGCCCGTCAACGTGACAGATTCAGGAATGACGTTATACGCTTCGCCGCCGCGCATTGTCGTTACACTTAATACCGCCGACTTCAGTGGATCGGTTTGTCGGGACACCGCCGTTTGAAGCGCAATGATAACTTGAGCGGCAACCACCACTGGGTCAACCCCTAAATGCGGCATCGCCGCATGTCCGCCCTGCCCTTCAATAACAATATCAAAAGAGTCAGTTGATGCCATCACAGCGCCACTATGCACCGCGAAAGCACCTGCTGCCAAACCAGGCCAGTTATGCATTCCAAACACTTGGGTGGCTGGAAAGCGTTCAAAGAGCCCATCGCGTATCATGGCACGGGCGCCAGCCTTGCCCTCTTCAGCAGGTTGAAAAATAAAGCAGACCTTACCCGCAAACGCGGGATTTTCAGCAAGGTACTTTGCGGCACCTAAGAGCATCGCGGTATGGCCATCATGACCACACGCATGCATCTTTCCGTCACGACAAGAGCGATGTTCAAACTCATTTAGCTCACATAAATCCAGCGCATCCATATCGGCACGCAACGCTATCATCTCATCACCACCCTGCTCACCTTGAAGCACAGCGACAACGCCAGTCCGACCCAAACCACAGGTAACTTCGAGCCCAAAACTGGTTAATAGTTGAGCAACTCGCTCACTGGTTCTCACCTCCTCATAAGCTGTTTCTGGGTGTCGATGAATATCTCGCCGCCACGAGATCATCTCTTGGTGCAGCGCAGACCCTTGCTTGATCGCCCATGATTGCTGAGTATCCATAATCACTCCTATTTAGGGCGCGCAACCGATAGCGTGTTGCCAAACGTTTGATATTCAGAGCCACCCAAGCGGCCCAGCGGTTTAAGCTGGTCAGCCATAACCTTCATCCGACCTTGTGCGTCTTCTGCAAGAACGTGATCATCAATCCAGATCGACTCAATCTGACCAAAAATTAAATTCTGATCCAACGCCCCCATCGTCTGCGTGCTATGTAGTTTGCAAGCCATGGCGATTTTTGGACCAACGAGACGCGGCAAAGCAAAACCCGCTTCGTTCACTGTTTGTAAGCCACATAAGTCAACCTCTGAGTGGTCCCGCGGTAACGTTTTTGAGCTAAGCGTAACCGCTTCAGCAAGCTGCTCATCAGCGATATGAATCACAAACTGCTTCTGCTCGATAATGTTCAGAAATGTATCCTTCTCTTCACCCGACGGTTTTTTACCAACCGAGATCATTATCAGCGGTGGATCACTGCAAACAGCTGTAAAGTATGAGAAAGGCGCAAGGTTCAAAGCGCCTTGGGCTGACTCAGATAGCACCCACGCAATCGGCCTTGGCACGAGCGTTTGCGTCATCGCGTGATAGACCGAGGCTTTATCCATCTCGTTAAGGTCAAGAATCACGTGTACATCTCCTTGGTGGTTCGTTGAGGTACCATCCTAACGAATTCGCACCATAAAAAAAGCCCGGCAAAGCCGGGCTACAAGCAAGAAAATGGTGCATCACACACCAAAGGCAAAAGCCATGTTTTAATCGATCATTCCGATTAAAGCTGTTTCTCCAACTCAGGGAGAACATCAAACAGATCAGCAACCAAGCCGTAATCAGCAACTTGGAAGATTGGTGCTTCTTCATCCTTGTTGATAGCAACAATGATCTTTGAATCTTTCATACCCGCAAGGTGCTGGATAGCGCCCGAGATACCTACCGCAACATACAGTTCTGGTGCAACGATCTTACCAGTTTGACCTACTTGCATATCGTTCGGTACAAAACCTGCGTCAACCGCTGCACGCGAGGCACCTACTGCAGCACCAAGCTTGTCTGCAACCGCGTCAATAAGAGCGAAGTTTTCACCGCTACCCATACCACGGCCACCAGAGACAACGACTTTAGCAGCGGTCAGCTCTGGACGATCAGATACAGCCATCTCTTCGCCTACAAAGCTAGAAACACCCGCATCGTGCGTAGAACCAACAGGCTCAACCGCAGCACTACCACCTTCTGCGGCAGCGGCATCAAAGCCAGTCGTACGTACTGTGATAACTTTAGTAGCGTCTAAAGATTGAACAGTTGCAATAGCGTTGCCCGCATAAATTGGACGATCAAACGTATCTGCAGATTCAACACGCGTGATATCAGACACTTGAGCTACATCTAACAGTGCAGCAACACGTGGCATGAAGTTCTTACCCGACGTTGTTGCAGGTGCAACTACATGGCCGTAGTCCTTGCCCAACTCAGCAACTAGCAAAGAAACGTTCTCGGCTAATTGATGTGCATACGCTGCGCTGTCGGCAACCAGTACTTTGTCAACGCCTGCGACTTTTGAAGCTTGATCCGCTGCTGCTTGGCAACCTTCACCTGCAACTAAGACGTGGATATCGCTACCCATCTGTGTCGCTGCTGTAACAGTATTTAACGTTGCACCTTTCAGTGATGCATTGTCATGTTCTGCAATTACTAAGATAGCCATTAGATCACCTTCGCTTCGTTCTTCAGTTTGTCGACCAGCTCTTCAACAGACGCTACTTTAATACCCGCTTGGCGCTCAGCCGGCGGTGTTACTTTCAGCACTTTCGTGTGGGAAGTAACTTCAACGCCGAGATCCGCTGGTGTCTTAACATCCAATGGTTTCTTCTTCGCTTTCATGATGTTAGGCAGTGATGCATAACGCGGCTCATTCAAGCGTAAATCTGTTGTTACAATCGCTGGCAGTGCCAGTTCAACTGTCTGCAAACCGCCATCAACTTCACGTGTTACCTGTGCTTTGCCACCTTCCACTTTCACTTCTGAAGCGAAAGTACCTTGGCCGTAACCTGTTAATGCAGCAAGCATCTGGCCAGTCTGGTTATTATCTGTATCGATCGCCTGCTTACCCATCACGATGAGGTCAGGTTGCTCTTCTTCAACTACCTTTTTAAGCAGCTTAGCCACGGTGAGAGACTCAAGTACTTCGTCAGATTCCACGTGGATCGCACGATCGGCACCCAGTGCTAATGCTGTGCGGAGCTGCTCTTGGCAGTTCTTTGCTCCGAGAGACACAGCAACCACTTCCGTTGCCACGCCAGCTTCTTTTAGGCGAACCGCTTCTTCTACCGCGATCTCACAGAACGGGTTCATCGCCATTTTAACGTTGCTCAAATCAACGTCGCTGTTATCGGACTTCACACGCACTTTTACGTTGTAGTCGATGACGCGTTTGACTGTTACCAGCACTTTCATTGCGTTTACCTTTCTTTCTTATTCGGCGTTATTTTGGAATCCTGCGCGAGCACAGAAATAAGTAATTTCCCTTATATTACGTATTCAGCTTCGATATTCAAGCATTTAGCGCTATCCGAAAGTTGTATTTTGACTCAGACCCATTTCAATAAATAGGGGAATTCACTTATAATCAAATCCAAGTCATTGATCGAATAACAAAAAGTCACAGCTTTTCCTATCGCACTAGTGACGATATCAAAGCAACAGACAAGAGCAAGGGGAGATTGATTGTGGAACGTGAATCGATGGAGTTTGATGTTGTCATCGTCGGTGCAGGGCCTGCGGGCCTCTCGGCAGCTTGCCGACTCATGCAACAAGCTAATGCAGCAGAACAAGAGCTGACCGTTTGTGTCGTAGAAAAAGGCTCAGAAGTGGGCGCACATATCTTATCGGGTGCGGTAATTGAATCACGCGCCCTAGATGAACTCTTCCCCGATTGGAAAGAGCGCGGTGCCCCTCTAAATACCCCGGTCACCGAAGATGAACTCTACCTGCTAAAAGACGGGGAAAGCGCAAAGAAACTACCCAATGCACTGATCCCCAAAACCATGCACAACGAAAGTAACTATATTGTTAGCTTAGGGAATGTGACACGCTGGTTGGGTGAGCAGGCTGAAGCGCTGGGGGTTGAGATCTTCCCAGGCTTTGCCGCATCGGAAGTGCTGTACCACGACGATGGCAGCGTTAAGGGGATCGCAACCGGTGATATGGGCATTGGTGCGGATGGCAGCGAGAAAGACAGCTACATGCCCGGCATGGAGCTGCATGCCAAGTACACCCTATTTGCTGAGGGCTGTCGTGGCCACTTGGGCAAACAGCTATACAGCCAATTCGAATTGGATAAAGACGCTGATGCACAACACTATGGCATCGGTATTAAAGAGCTATGGGATATCGATCCCGCTAAGCACAAGCCGGGTTTAGTGGTACACGGCTCTGGCTGGCCGCTATCAGGGGGCACCAGCGGTGGTTTCTTCCTCTATCATACCGATGATAACCAAGTGGTGGTGGGGCTGATTGTGGATCTGAACTACGCCAACCCATACATCAGTCCGTTTGATGAGTTCCAGCGCCTCAAGCATCACCCGGTACTAAAGCAACACCTTGAGGGCGGCAAGCGCGTCTCATACGGTGCGCGTGCAATCGCGAAAGGCGGTTTCAATGCGTTACCTGAGATGGTCTTCCCCGGCGGTCTGCTGATCGGTTGTAATGCGGGTACGCTGAACTTTGCCAAGATCAAAGGGACGCACACCGCGATGAAGTCTGGCATGTTAGCCGCAGAGAGTGTCTTTGCCGCGCTGCAAGCCGGTTGCACCGGTGGCAAGAAGCTCGACAGCTTCAACACGGCATTCAAAGACTCGTGGTTGTATGAAGAGCTATACCGCACACGTAACTTTGGACCGGCGATGCATAAGTTTGGGCCGTTCTTGGGTGGTGCGTTCAACTTTTTCGACCAAAATATCTTTGGCGGCAAGCTACCGATCACCTTGCGTGATAACCACGAAGATTACGCGCAGATGCGTCCGGCATCGGAATTTACACCCATCGCGTACCCCAAACCGGATGGCGTTTTGAGCTTTGATAAGCTCAGCTCGGTTTTCCTCTCCAATACCAACCACGAAGAGGACCAACCATGCCACTTGACGCTAAAAGACCCGAGCGTTCCGCTGGCGAAAAACCTGCCAACTTACGCGGAACCGGCACAACGTTACTGCCCAGCGGGTGTGTATGAAGTGGTAGAGGATGACGCCGGCCAACCGAGCTTCCAGATCAATGCTCAGAACTGCGTCCACTGCAAAACCTGTGACATCAAAGACCCAGCACAGAATATTGTTTGGGTGACCCCTGAAGGCACGGGCGGACCCAACTATCCGAATATGTAACCTCTCTTAAGGCCCCTCTGGGGTCTTTTTTATTTATACCGGTTTATTGATCCAAATAACTCAGCGTTACTACACACACTTCACATCAATCTCATGTATATTGGTATCAGTAGCAGCCAGCATACTTACGTTTACACAATGACTGAGCCAACACGCCAAGAAGCGATTTACACCGCCATAGCCCATATACCAGAGGGCAAAGTAGCCACTTATGGACAGATAGCTAAGCTTGCTGGTTTTCCCAGAGGCGCAAGATTGGTTGGTCAAGCATTAAGGCAGCTCCCGGCCAAAAGCACAATTCCATGGCACCGCGTGATCAATGCACAGGGACAACTATCCTTTCCTAAAGCATCGGCGAAGTATCACGAGCAATATGCTCGCCTTCAAGCAGAAGATGTTGCCTTCAACGGAGGGAAGATCAATTTGACCCAGTTTCAATGGGATATCTAGTAGATGATCACAAAACCAGATGACCGTTGCGCCAGCCGACTAGGTAAACATGATGGATAGGAAGCTACTCGAATTAGAGAACGCTGAGCTCAAACGCCAGCGACGCATTGACCTGATTCAAGCAGAGCAAAACGAGACACTGCTCAATCAGTTTTTTGAGGTTGAGCTCGAGCTACTGGCCTGCAACCGCCTCTGTGAGCTAGTCGATATCCTGCTCAATAAGTTTCGTGACACCTTCCGGCTATCGTCCGTTACGCTGTTTCTCTTCGATCCAGAGCATATTGCGGCAGACCTACTCAGCGAGCTAGGGCATCAAGAACGAAAGCGGGTGTACTTTCAGCCCGACCTACGTTTATTGCGCCAACTTCATCCACATGAACAACTAGCCTTCGGCGAAGTCGACAACGATATTCGTAAAATTGTTTTCCCTGACCACCCTTACATCCTTAGCGCAGCTCGCATGCCGCTGGTACGGCAGAACTGCTTGATCGGCTGCTTGAACCTTGGCTCACAGGATATTGCTAGATACACAGCAGATATTCGCTACACGTACCTGTCTCACCTGATGTCGGTTATCGCAGTGTGTATCGAAAACTGCATGACACGCGAGCACCTGCATCGTATCAGCATCATCGATATGCTCACTAGCGTGCACAATCGCAGAGCCTTTGATAAGGAAATCTTGCGAGAAGTTGCCCGCGCCAACCGAATTGGCGAGCCGCTTAGTTGTTTATTTATCGATATTGATCATTTTAAGAAGATCAACGACGTATATGGCCATCAAACCGGTGACAGAGTCCTGCGTACACTAGGGAAGCTGTTAAAAGGAACGCTACGAAAAACGGATTTCGTTGCACGCTATGGTGGCGAAGAGTTTTCCATCTTGCTACCCAGCTGTGCTGAAGAACAAGCGATGATGGTGGCAGAAAACCTGCGTACGCAACTTGCCAAGGAGATCCTACGCAGCGTAGAGGGCGCGCCATTTCGTATTACCGCCTCAATTGGATGCGCCAGCTACCAGCCGCTCATGACACTAAGCCAAAAAGACCACCAGCAACACGCGCATGTTTTGCTGCGTACTGCTGATGAAGCCTTATATCAAGCGAAACATGCAGGCCGAAACCGCACACAAAGCAAACCTCTACCTGCTGCGAATTAAGCGCTTTGCTCAATATCATCCAGCAATTGCTGATAGAGGTCTCGATACTCGTCCGCTAAACGTTCGCCGAATAGCGGGTCATTAACCGCAGGTGCGAGCGCACTTGTATGCTCCCAATCAGGATCTGTGGCCACGTCGCGTATCAGCGGAAATACCGCAATCTCTTCCATACGCATGTGGGACTTTTCGTTTTCAACAAATAACTCCAAGTGGGCAATAAATTCATCCATCGGAATCACAGCGTCGTTTAAAATATCATCAATAACACTGAGCAGTTTCTCAGCATTACCTCTTAATTCAACATGCTGAGCCTCGCACTCTAGCAAGGCTTGATCAAGTTGCTCGTCCCGGCCTTTGAAGTGTGCGTAAATCTTGTCTTCTCGTGGGTGGTGGTGTTCTTCTGCGTAGTTTGCGATGTAGTCAACCACATCAGCCATCAGATTGAAGTTAGGGTGGTGACCACTTTTGAGCTTGATGATCTTGCGATCCAATATCTCTAGTAAGCGCCCCAGATTGACGTGGTCCCGCTGTAGCTCGTCGATAACTGTCATATCGATGCCTCCGCACTGTTTTAAGACCTTTGGTAGGTGCCTATTCACCTACCCTGCTAATGCAGACTTACGCTGGGCCCCATTCACCGTAAGCTTCACAACAGCTTACACACTCAGCGACAACTCATGGAGTGACCTAAATCTATAATCTGTCACTTTAGGCCAGTTTCGGCTGGTATCTGCATCAACGTGAATCGTTCTACATTCGGCTGCTCGCCCAGCGTTAAGATCATGGATAAAATCACCAACCATGAGCGCATCCCCAGCGCCAACTCGCCACGCTTGTAATATCTTTTGAATGCCTTCTGGACTGGGTTTTGGCGCAGCCTCATTACGTCCTAAGACCATTTCTGGCGCAAAGAGATCCCCAATACCGATAGAATCTAGCGACATCAACGCAAAGTCACGCGTATTACGGGTGAGTATCGCAAACATACAATCACGCCCCGCTAGCCGCGAAAATAGCGCTTCTAACCCCTCGGCCGGTGCCGCTTGCAGCGCATAAAAGTGCTCTAACTCATCTAGGCGCTTGGACTTTTCGATCCGCTCTGCCGACGGTAACCCGTCGATATAATCCAAAATATCTTCGTTATCAGGTATCGCTAACTCACGACGAATATGGTCAAAATCATGGACAGCTTTTGTCAGCGTACCATCAAGATCAAAGATCCAATGGCTACAGCGACGTAAAAAATCAGGTTGGCTCATTCAGCATTCTCGCGAATTATCGTTAACAACTGGTCGACTTTATGCTCAAGACTTGTGAGGCGCTCGTCACGCTGATGTGTAAACGAGTCCTCTAAAAGAAAGCGTTCAAGCTTATCGAGACTGTCTTGGCTATCTTTTAGGGTTTGCAGCAGATTGCGTGAGCGCTTTTTGGTGCTATCCGTTAGGCCCTGCAACCTTCCTAGAGTACGCTGGAGTTGATCATCCAGATCATGTATGTGATCTGCGACTGCCATAATATCGCCGCTCAGGGACTGGTTGATTCCGCCCACTTGTGCCTCCAACTCTGCGACGGCATGCCGAAAACGCGATAGAAATTTGTCGCCCTCTCGATCCATAAAGATCAGCAGCAACTCTTCAGGAAATAGCGCCCGATTACGGCCGTCAGCTCTAATCGAATACATACCTCGTGGCGAGGCATAGGGTTTTAAACGCCCGGAAGGGACTTCAACACGGAAGATAGGCTTTGCCTTGAGGTTCTCGATATAGATTTGGACATCGATATTAGGGGAGCAATCGGTGGCTTTGTTGATTAGCATTAAGCGGGCATTATCATCGACCGAACACCCCACCACCTTACCACGCTGCAAACCATCTTTTGATGTGTACTCATCGACACCAATAAGAATCGTTCCGCCATGCTCAGCGTTCGCAAATGCCACCAGATCGATACTCTTAACGCCAGATGCGTCGCGCTTAAAGTCGAGATTGTCCGCCTCAGCCGTCGCAAGCATCATACGCGTGCGTTTAGTGAGACCTTGGTACTCTTTTTTTATCGGCACAAATACGCCCTCCTACCTTACATGAGACGCACGTAGAAATTCATAGTACCAATATCAAAGAAGCAAACAAACGGAGCGAGCTTTCGCCCTAGAAAGAAAGAGCCAGCATATTAGCTGGCTCAGGGGACATACTTATTTGTATACCGCGTCATCGAACGGGTCGATTGGGTTATCTAGCATCTGATCATCGCGGAAATAGAGCACGCGCCCCTCAAGCTTGAGACCTTTTGTGGCAAACCAGCGCTGCGTATCCTCTTTGCCCTCTTCAGCGTTACCAAACTTCATAGACGCCGAAACGATACGATAAAAATACAAACCAAATAGCGCTGCTGCAGCGCCCAAGAAGAAGTCAGACGCAAGCGCAAAAAATAGCGCGATAACGCCAACGATCCAAACACGGCTCGACTTAGCAGCTTTTACTACCTCATTCGTACCATCATACTGATCTTGAAACTTAAGATAGCGACGAAAATTTTGCTGGATATTAAACTTGTCTTCAGATGAAAGCTTACGGTCCATCAGCACACCTTTAATTAACATTATTATTGATCAAACACTTATAGCGATCTGTAAGACTAACAGATCGCCGTTAAAGTTCTAACTTACTAAATACTCTTACTCACTACTTCATATACATCGCGCGAGAGTTCCGCGCTATCCATAATTCGTTGTAGCTGGTCACGCATCAGCTGCTGGCGTGTCTCATCATAGCGCTTCCACTTGGTAAGTGGAGCCACTAAGCGAGACGCAATTTGCGGATTGAGTTCATTCAATGCGACCACTTGATCGGCCAAGAAGCGATACCCACTGCCATCTTTCGCATGAAAATTAACCGGGTTCTGCCCACAAAAAACCCCTATCAGACTGCGTACTTTGTTAGGGTTTTTCATATTGAAAGCTTCATGCTGCATCAATGCCTCAACTTGACTAAGCGCACCTGGACACGGATTGCTTGCCTGTACTGCCAGCCAGCTGTTTACCACTAAAGATTCTTGGCTCCAACGGCTGTAAAATTGGCTTAACATCGCTTGCGCAGCGTCTTGATAGTTAGAATGAACAACGAGCGCCAACGCCGCCTGCTCGTCCGTCATATTATCAGCATCTGAGAACTGCTGCTGAGCCAGTGCCAAATATTCTGGTTTTCCAGCCCTTAGCAGGTAGCTCAGGCATAGATTTTTCAGCATCCGTTGCGCAACTTGCTCAGCACTCGGTTGGTAAGCGACATCAATCAGACAGCGCTTATACGCTTGGCTAAACTCCGCTTCTAGTGCGCAGGCCAGTGCATTCATAGCGAACTCACGCGCCGCATGGATAGCATCCACGTCGATCTGCGTAGAGAGCTCACCAAGATAAGCTTGCGATGGCAAAGTTAACACTTTGGCAACCATCGCCGGATCAAGCGTAGTATCGTTCAATACCGCGCGGTAAGCCCCAACTAATGCGTCAGATAGGACGAGCTCTCTTCCTGCCTGATAGTCAGCAATTAGCGCCTGTAAGATGATCACGCCAAGCTTTTGTGCCGCTTCCCAACGATTAAAGCCATCGCTATCGTGCTGCATTAAAAACACAAGCTCCGCTTGGCTATATGCGTAATTGAGTTTTACGGGCGCCGAAAAACCTCGCAACAGAGACGGTACTGGCTTTTGGGGAATACCTGTAAAGGTGAAAGTCTGCTCAGACTCCGTAAGCTCAAGCGTCACGGTCGTTGCATCGTTTTCAAGCGGCATATCTGTGCCTTCGGGAGACAATAACCCCACTTGCAGTGGTATATGGAAAGGAGCCTTCTCACTTGCTTCTGGCGTTGGAGGGCAAGCCTGCTTAACACGCAAGCGGTAAACAGATTCGCTTGGATCGTACTCATCAGTAATATCGAGAACCGGTGTGCCAGCTTGGCTATACCAGCGCTTGAACTGCGTGAGATCCCGCCCAGACGCCGCTTCCATCGCCGCTACAAAATCGTCCGTTGTCACCGCTTGACCATCATGACGCTCAAAATACAGATCACTGCCCGCTCGGAACTGATCAGGGCCCAGCAGGGTATGTATCATCCGCACAACTTCAGCGCCCTTCTCGTAAACTGTCATGGTATAGAAGTTGGATATCTCGATAAACGAAGCGGGCCTTACGGGATGGGCCATTGGGCCAGCATCTTCAGAAAACTGTGCAGTACGCAGTAGCTGAACATCTTCGACGCGCTTAACCGTGCGCGAGTTCATATCAGCCGAGAACTCCGCATCGCGAAAAACGGTAAAGCCCTCTTTTAAACTGAGCTGAAACCAATCGCGGCAAGTGACGCGGTTACCTGACCAGTTATGGAAGTACTCATGCGCAACCACGGCTTCAACACGTTGAAAGCCTGCATCGGTCGTTGTTTTCTGACTCGCTAGAACACAGGAGGTGTTAAAAACGTTCAACCCCTTGTTTTCCATCGCCCCCATGTTGAAGAAGTCGACCGCAACGATCATATAGATCTCAAGGTCGTATTCACGGCCATACACCTGCTCATCCCAGCGCATTGACGCTTTCAGCGATGTCATCGCATGGTCGAGCTTGTCTAAGTCCTTCTCTTCAGCAAACAGGCGCAACGCTACTTGTTTGCCGCTGGCCGTCGTGAAAGTATCTTCAATGTGCTTAAGATCACCCGCGACGAGGGCAAACAGATACGCAGGCTTGGGAAATGGATCCTCCCACGTAACCCAATGGCGGCCGTCTGAATCATCTCCTTCAGCGACAGGGTTGCCGTTGGAAAGCAATACCGGAAAGCGTGCTTTATCCGCCACAACGGTTGTTGTAAAAACAGACATAACGTCCGGGCGGTCTAAATAATAGGTAATACGGCGAAAGCCCTCTGCTTCGCATTGCGTACAGTAGACACCATCCGATAGGTATAGCCCTTCTAACGCAGTGTTTTTTGCTGGGTCAATTTCAACAACCGACTCCAAGATAAACTGATCAGGAACTTCCGCAATCGTCAACGCGCCAGCGTCGATGCTGTAATCTTTTGCCGTTAAAACTTGTCCATCAACCGCAAGACGACAAAGTCGTAGGGACTCATCACCGTGCATCAACAAACCACGTGGTTTAACTTGGCACTCGGGGTTACGCGTCAGGCGCAACTCAGCTTTAACTAGCGTGCGATCATCTTCTAGCTCGAAACGTAGTTGTGTCGACTCAATTAAAAAAGGTGGTACTTGATAGTCTTTTAGATAGATAACAGATGGAGTGGTAGACATGAAAAGCGACCCTTAATCTGCGCTCAGCTCAACGTGATAGGCGGTGAATTTACGAATATTGATAACACCGGTATCGAGAATAAGATACTGCCCCTTGATACCTAATAATGTGCCCTCAGCGACTGGCGTTTTGTCTAAATTATGCGTTACGACTTTAGTAGGATACTGAACCACCGGGTAAGTAATGTCCAGTACTTCACCATCCTTAAGTGGTTGAACCTGATCCTCCCCCGACTCACTACGCACCGCTTGCAGTGCATCAGAGGCAGCATCAAAAAGCTGGTCACGCACCTCGGTTAGCAAAACAGGCTCAACGGCGCCCTTGAGCATATTGCGCCAATTGGTACGATCAGTGATGTGCTCACGCAAAGCCGCCTCGATTAACCCAGACTGACGGCGCGTCGCCACATGGAAGATGGGTAGTGCTTGAATCGCACCTTGATCAATCCAACGCGTGGGTACCTGCGTGCCACGTGTAATGCCAACTTTGGCACCGGAAGAGTTGGCCAGATAAACAACATGAGGCACAAAGCAGTGCTGCTCTCCCCATCCTGAGTCACGACACGTTCCTGCTGCAAAATGGCACTTTTCAGGGCTCATGATACAGACATCACATTGTGGGAGTTTTTTAAAGCAGGGATAACAGAAACCCTGGCTGAAGCTCTTCTTTGTCTTGCGACCACAGTGAGTGCAGTTGATCTCACCGAGATAGCTTAACTTGATACGCTTCTCTAGCAGCGTGTTCATATCAATAATCGCGCCACCCAGCTCCAACTGGTAACGCACGGGCGTATCAAGCTGGGTGCACATTTTACTCAGCGCACCCTGTCCAAGTATTGGCATGACCTGCCCTTAGTTGTCAGTGATGATTTTTAAAACGTCTGGCTCGAGAGGATCTCGGCCATGCTGGGTACCATCCGGACGAGTGCGATCGATGTAACCGGTACGCTCGGCTTCTGGAAGGTTTTGCTGATCATAAGCAATAACAGCACGTAAGCAGACACCACGCTGCTCTTCGCTCAGTTTTTCGCCATTGGGCCACTTACCGAGTTCCACTGCTGTGCGTAACGCTCGATGCATCTCAGGCGTCATCGCTTTTAACATCTCTTCGTAAGTCAAAGCTGTGCTCCTCAATTAAACTGGACGCTCATTCTAACAGAAGAATCTAACGCCATTTAGCAAAACGGCGCACCACCGGCACCGCGAGCAAACCTGCAACCAAGCCCACCAGATGAGCGGTATTCGCGATCGAACCAAAGCCAATTGCCGAAAGCAGCCCCGTGTAACCTAGCACTAACCAAAACGCCATAAAAATCATGATCGCAGGAGGAAAGCCAAAATATCGTTCTCCGGCGAGTTTGTCCCACAACCATGTGTAGGCAAATACCGCAAATACAACCCCCGACATCCCGCCAAACATCGGCCCAGATACCCAAAATTGAGCAATGTTCGAGATGATGCTAGTAAACAGGAAGATGAACCCAAGTGCCCAAGGGCCTTGGAGCCGCTCGATGCGTCTGCCAACAACCCATATCCATAATGAGTTAAACAAAATATGAGGCAGATTAAAGTGCATGAATGCAGGTGTAACAAGCCGCCACCACTCCAAGCTAAACAGAGTTTCGGACAACGGGGCAAATAAGATGGCGGTTCTTGTGATTTGAAACTCTGTAATCGTAAGCCAGTGCATTAACGCATAACGCTGGCCAAAGTCGATACCCAGTGTGATCAGAGCGCTTAGGGCGATCAAGCTGATACTGAGCGGGTAGTCGAGAAGGTTAATACGGTGCCTTAACGGCTGACGTACCTTGACCTCAGACAGATCAACTCCACGACGCCACTGCTCGAATATATAACGCACCTGCTCAACTTGGCTGGCATTAGGCACCCAGAGCACCTGTCGCTCACCATCATAAGTGATTCGGTGTGGGATTTCGTTATCCCATAAAAATGCTGCAAAGTCAGTCAGATCAATCGCGCCTGACGCTTCAAAAACTCGTATCACAAATACATCCTATGGAGCCTAGATTGGGCTGCGCACTTCCGCGCTCACATCAACCCAGATAAATTTATCTGCGCTCAACTGCGCTTCAAAGTCATAACGATAGGCGACGAGCTTGCCGTATTTAACAGCGCTGTAGTCGAGACAAGCGATATTTGGCGTAAGTGGCTTAGGTTCACCCTCGCACCAATAGTGGCCAATAAATAACGTCTTTTCACCGCGTCCATAATAGATCAGATCACGTTTGTTTTGTTCCGTCAGTGGCATACGGGCTACATGCTCAGGCAGTGGATCGGGCTGGAAAACGACATCAATATAACGCGACGGCTGATTAGCCCAGAATTTCGTGCGGAAAAACTTACGCTTAAAGCCATCGCGGCTAATCATGACCTCATCGTTGGGCAAGCGCAGGTGTGTACCGCGCAAAATCCGATCCATAAACACCCACTCAAAGGAATCTGGCACGGCAGCGCGATGCAGAATTTCATCATTCATTCGGTTGTCATCGTAGCGCACTTTGAACTCGTCAATTAGCTCTTGATGCCAACACGCATGGACCACTCGGAATTGCTCAAACTCAAGAAATAGCGGCATCTGCTTGATCCAATCAAGGTATGCGCTTTTATCAGTTGGATAAGGATCGAGCTGTTGTAGCGATTCTTGCAAGATTCGGCGATGGCGCTGCGTGTGCGCCCGCAGGTAAGACTTACCATCGCTAATGTTACGGCTCGGCGTACAGTAGCTAAGCAAGTTAAACTCATGATTTCCCATAACAATATGAGCGTATCCCGCTTGAACCATATCGTGAGCCATCTCTAACACTTCGCGTACATAGGGCCCGCGATCAACGAGATCACCAATAAAGATAACCTTTCTGCGTGGGTGTTGATAAACACCGTTACGCTTACTGTAGCCCAACCGAGAGAGCAGCATACGCAGACTAACACCGCAGCCATGCACATCGCCTATTAGATCGTAACCCTCTACCGACTCTCTAACAATCACACTACTCTCCTAGCTTTGTACCCCAGCCTAATTTCTCTCGACAAGTGCTGTAAAAGTCATAATCAAGAGGGTGGAGAAGTTTCAGCTTATGCGGTTTCTTATGGATCGTGATCACATCGCCAGGGGCTAAGCTAAAATCGATCTGACCATCGCAAGATACGGTTGGATAGGTCTTGTTATCCTCTGATATCACCAACTTAAGCTCACTATTCCCATCTACCACGATCGGTCGACTTGTAAGCGTATGAGGAAACATTGGCACCAGAACAATAGCGTCTAGCTTAGGATGCATAATCGGGCCACCACCTGACAGCGCATATGCGGTCGAACCCGTTGGTGTTGATACGATCAAACCATCTGACTTTTGTTTGTATACGAACTGGCCTTCAATATAGAGCTCAAACTGAATCATACGAGTCGCTTTACCGGGGTGAAGCACGCAATCATTTAAGGCAGTTCCCTCACCGAGTGGCTCGCCACCACGGCGCACCGTAAGATCCAGCAGAAAGCGAGTTTCCACCATATACTTGCCTTCTAGCACCTCAGCCACACGCGTTTCAATTTCGTGCGGTGCGATGTCGGTTAAGAAACCTAGGTTACCGCGGTTAACACCCAGCACAGGCACATGATTTTTCGCCAGTGAGCGCGCAGCACCAAGCAAGCTACCATCTCCACCCACAACGATAACCAGATCACACATTTCACCCATCGACTTTTGGCGGCAAACTTGCTGCCCATGACCCGGCATCAGCTCGGCGATGCTTTCATCGAGAATCGTATGAATGTCTCGATCATGCAGAAAGCGGATGAGAGTTTTCAAAGTGTCGATAACCGCCTTACTGCCCAAGCGACCAATAAGTCCAACATTGCGAAAATGATCCATGATCTGTCCTGTCTTTGTTCTTTAATGCCGAGAGACTACATCATTGCATGATAATGAAACTTTTCAAGGACTTAGCTCAAATGAGCGTGCCCCTTGTAAGCCACCCGTGTGCAACAACAAAATTTTTGACTGCGGGAGGTAACACCCCGCTTCGGCTCTTTCCAGAAAGCGACGCAGCATTTTCGAGGTGTAGATCGGATCTAATGGAGTGGCAAAGCGCTCCTCCAACTCCCGCCATAAAGCCAAGTGCTCCAACGAGACCTTTCCGTAGCCTCCATAATGCGCTTCTAAATCCAACTCCCAGCTTGATAAACCTGAGATACTGGGTAATAGCCGTTTGATATCATCCCGAAGAAAGCTGGCACCCTTCAAAACAGGATAACCCTCTACGCGAACTGAAGGTCCTGCCCCGGCAATAACACCAGCGATAGTTCCCCCGGTGCCTGTGGCCACACAGATTACATCGGGAGAGTGTCCATCCATGGTTAATGTCGGAACAACCTCTGCAACACCTTGAACAGCGAGCGTATTCGAGCCACCCTCTGGAATGACCATCGCTCCAAACTGCTCTGATAACCGCTGACAATACTCTGCCGAATAACGCTCTCGATACTCTTTTCGGTTAACGAACACCAACTGCATGCCCCACTTGGCAGCATCGGACAGGGTATGGTTACTCACCGGCTCACCACGGATAACACCTACGGTCTCGATACCCAGCCGCCTTCCCGCCCAAGCCAGTGCATGAATGTGGTTTGAAAACGGCCCACCAAAGCTGACTACTCGGTTGACGCCATGCTGCTGAGCGTGAATTAGATTGTACTTCAGTTTAAACCACTTATTACCGCTCACCTCAGGATGCACTAGATCCAAACGTGCCATTCTGACATCGAGACAGCGCTTGCGGAATAAAGAATCCTGCAGAGGAGTGATGGGTATTTCGGGTGTGGAAGTAGCAAACAAAGGTAGATCTCCGGCAACATTTCACCATCTTAGCAGACAAAACAATCTGAAGAGTAAGTGGATAGTGTGGAGATAGTATTTTAGGAAAGGCATTGTGGTGGGCGTGGAGAGGTTCGAACTCCCGACATTCGCCTTGTAAGGGCGACGCTCTCCCAACTGAGCTACACGCCCACAATGCAGTGGCTTATTTTTTATCCTGATACAACTCAGCACTTTGAGTTAACCAGCCTCAACCGAAGTTAAGTGGCGGAATGGACGGGACTCGAACCCGCGACCCCCTGCGTGACAGGCAGGTATTCTAACCAACT